>NZ_LT629783.1:3122500-3772401 GCF_900105835.1 Pseudomonas fragi | reverse complement strand
GCACGCCTGGAGCCAGGTCATCGCCCTGCTGCAGTTTGCGCTTCTTGTCTTCGAACTTGTCGTCCAGCAGACGACGGCGATCGATGATGTAGGCCTGAGCTTTTTCAAGCTGCTCGTTCAGAGCATCTTCAGCCATACGCAGCTTGAACCACTGACCATGCTCAAGACCGTCCAGGATTTCATTGGTGATTTCCTGACCTTTCTTCAGACCGGCACCGCCTTCGGCAATGCGGCCAACCAGAGCAGAGCGCAGACGTTCGAAGGTAGCGCCTTCAACGATACGGAACTCTTCGTTCAGATCCTTGCGGATCTCGTCCAGCTGGGTCTTCTCGATCGACAGTGCACGAGCATCACGCTCAACGCCGTCACGGGTGAAGACCTGCACGTCGATAACAGTACCTTTGGTACCGGTAGGTACACGCAGGGAAGTGTCTTTAACGTCGCTGGCTTTTTCACCGAAGATTGCACGCAACAGCTTCTCTTCCGGAGTCAGCTGGGTCTCGCCTTTCGGAGTGACCTTACCGACCAGAATGTCGCCAGCGCCAACTTCAGCACCTACGTAAACGATACCGGCTTCGTCCAGTTTGTTCAGTGCAGCTTCACCCACGTTCGGGATGTCTGCAGTGATCTCTTCAGGCCCAAGCTTGGTGTCACGTGCCACACAGGTCAGTTCCTGGATGTGGATCGTGGTAAAGCGATCTTCTTGAACAACTCGTTCCGACAGGCAGATGGAGTCTTCGAAGTTGTAACCGTTCCAGGCCATGAACGCGATGCGCATGTTCTGACCCAACGCCAGCTCACCCATATCGGTGGACGGGCCGTCAGCCATGATGTCGCTGCGCTGTACACGGTCACCCTTGCGAACCAGCGGACGCTGGTTGATGCAAGTGTTCTGGTTGGAGCGGGTGTATTTGGTCAGGTTGTAGATGTCGACACCGGCTTCGCCAGTTTCAACTTCATCATCAGCAACGCGAACAACGATACGGCTGGCATCAACAGAGTCGATCACGCCGCCACGACGAGCCACGACGCAAACGCCGGAGTCACGAGCTACGTTACGCTCCATGCCGGTACCTACCAGCGGCTTGTCAGCGCGCAGGGTCGGTACAGCTTGACGCTGCATGTTGGAACCCATCAACGCACGGTTGGCGTCATCGTGTTCCAGGAACGGGATCAGCGACGCTGCAACCGAAACAACCTGCTTCGGCGAAACGTCCATCAAGGTGACGTCTTCCGGCGCCTTAACGGTGAATTCGTTCAAGTGACGAACAGCTACCAGCTCGTCGATCAGCACTTTCTTGTCGTTCATCGTGGCCGAAGCCTGAGCGATCACGTGATCAGCTTCTTCGATGGCGGACAGGAAAACGATCTCGTCGGTCACCAGTGCGTCTTTCACCACACGGTACGGGCTCTCGAGGAAGCCGTACTGGTTGGTGCGCGCATAGGCAGCCAGGGAGTTGATCAGACCAATGTTCGGACCTTCCGGTGTCTCAATCGGGCATACACGGCCGTAGTGAGTCGGGTGTACGTCACGAACTTCAAAGCCGGCACGCTCACGCGTCAGACCGCCCGGGCCCAGTGCAGAAACACGGCGCTTGTGGGTGATCTCGGACAGCGGGTTGTTCTGGTCCATGAACTGGGACAGCTGGCTCGAACCGAAGAACTCTTTCACCGCCGCAGCCACTGGCTTGGCGTTGATCAGGTCTTGCGGCATCAGGCCTTCGCTTTCAGCCATCGACAGACGCTCTTTGACCGCACGCTCAACACGTACCAGGCCAACGCGGAACTGGTTTTCAGCCATTTCGCCTACGCAGCGAACACGACGGTTACCCAGGTGGTCGATGTCATCGACGATGCCTTTACCGTTACGGATGTCGACCAGGGTCTTCAGCACGGCAACGATGTCTTCTTTGCACAACACGCCCGAACCTTCGATCTCGGTACGACCGATACGACGGTTGAACTTCATCCGGCCGACCGCAGACAGGTCATAGCGCTCAGGGCTGAAGAACAGGTTGTTGAACAGAGTCTCGGCAGCGTCTTTGGTTGGCGGCTCGCCTGGACGCATCATGCGATAGATTTCGACCAGCGCTTCCAGTTGGTTGCTGGTGGAATCGATCTTCAGCGTGTCGGAGACGAACGGACCGCAGTCGATATCGTTGGTGTACAACGTCTCGATACGGACAACCTGACCCTTGGCAACTTTTGCCAGGATTTCAGTGGTCAGCTCGGTGTTGCACTCAGCAATGATTTCGCCGGTAGCCGGATGCACGATAGCCTTGGCCGTTGTGCGACCCAGGACATAGTCCAGAGGCATAACGAGCTCTTTGACACCGGCTTTTTCCAGCTGGTTGATATGACGAGCAGTGATACGACGACCCTGCTCAACAATCACCTTGCCTTTGTCATCGGTAATGTCGATGGCCGCGATTTCACCGCGCAGACGCTGTGGAACCAGCTCCAGGCTGATGCTTTCACCTTGAACGTGGAACACGTTGGTGGTGTAGAACGCGTCCAGCACTTGCTCAGTGGTATAACCCAGCGCGCGCAGCAATACCGATGCAGGCAGCTTGCGACGACGGTCAATACGCACGAACACGCAGTCTTTCGGGTCGAACTCGAAGTCCAACCACGAACCACGGTAAGGAATGATACGCGCGGAATAAAGCAGCTTACCGGAGCTGTGCGTCTTGCCGCGGTCGTGGTCAAAGAACACGCCCGGGGAACGGTGCAGCTGGGAAACAATTACACGCTCGGTACCGTTGATTACGAAGGTACCGTTTTCAGTCATCAGGGGGATTTCACCCATGTAGACTTCTTGCTCTTTGATGTCCTTGATCGCTTTGTTCGACGATTCTTTGTCGAAAATGATCAAACGAACTTTTACCCGCAAAGGTACGGCGTACGTTACGCCACGCAACACGCATTCTTTGACATCAAATGCCGGCTCGCCCAAGCGATAACCGACGTACTCCAGCGCAGCATTGCCGGAGTAGCTGATGATCGGGAAAACGGATTTGAAGGCCGCATGCAGGCCCACGTCGCGGAACTGATCTTTAGTCGCTCCCGCCTGCAAGAATTCACGATACGAATCCAGCTGGATTGCCAGAAGGTACGGCACATCCATGACGTCCGGCAACTTGCTAAAGTCCTTGCGGATACGTTTTTTCTCAGTATATGAGTAAGCCATCAGCGTTCCCCAGCTTGGTCACCTGCTTGTTTGGCCTCTCCCGACGGGAGCAGCCAGAAAATCGTGCAAACCCCTTGGTTTGCTCCACCGCACAGGGTGGTTACAGCACGTTAAAGGCACCAACCTAGTCGGCTGCCAATAACGGAAAAAGGCCGGTGGCAAGAGCCACCAGCCATCAGCCTCAGCTTAACGCTTGGGCTGGAGACGCAAGGTCGATGCTTACTTCAGCTCGACTTTAGCGCCTGCTTCTTCCAAGGTAGCCTTGGCTTTGTCAGCTGCTTCTTTAGCAACAGCTTCCAGGACCATAGCTGGAGCGCCGTCAACTACTGCCTTGGCTTCTTTCAAGCCCAGACCAGTCAGTTCACGAACAGCCTTGATCACGTTAACTTTCTTCTCGCCAGCTTCCAGCAGCATAACGTTGAATTCAGTTTGCTCTTCAACAACAGCAGCGGCAGCAGCAGGACCAGCAGAAGCAGCAGCAGCAGAAACGCCGAACTTCTCTTCCATTGCTTTGATCAGTTCAACGATTTCCAGAACGGATTTTTCGCCGATTGCTTCGATGATTTGGTCGTTAGTCAGAGACATGACTATAAATTCCTGTATTGGGGTGACAGCCTACGCGGCCATCGAAATAAACAATAAACGCTGAAAGGAGTAGCCGAGCCTTAGGCTGCAGCAGCTTCTTTCTGGTCGCGAAGTGCCGCCAGAGTACGAGCCAATTTGCTGGTAGCGCCTTGAATCACGCTCATCAGCTGAGAAATTGCTTCGTCACGGGTCGGCAGACTTGCCAGTACGTCGATCTGATTAGCTGCGAGGAACTTGCCCTCGAACGCAGCTGCCTTGATCTCGAACTTATCCTGACCTTTTGCGAACTCTTTGAAGATACGAGCAGCAGCGCCCGGATGTTCTTGCGAGAAAGCAATCAAGGTCGGGCCAGTGAACACGTCGTTGAGAACACTGTATTCAGTGTCAGCAACAGCGCGCTTGAGCAGGGTGTTACGTACAACACGTACGTAAACGCCAGCTTCACGAGCCTCTTTACGGAGTCCGGTCATAGCGCCTACTGTCACACCGCGGGCATCAGCCACAACAGCGGACAGGGCAACTTTGGCAGCCTCGTTGACTTCAGCGACGATGGCCTTCTTGTCTTCGAGTTTAATTGCCACGGGTTTAACTCCTGCTTGTTACCGTTTCATCTGGCCGAGGCCCGATGTCGTTTTGGTGTCTGATTCGGTAAGGAACCGGGAGCACCATCTGCGTAGGCTTGAGGTTTAAGACTTGCGTCGCCTACGGTCTTGGATAGCCCCCGCCAGGCAGGGACCCCAATCTTTCAATTGGCGCATTTGACTGCGCCAATGTTGTCTTACGCGTCCAGGGAACCCTGGTCGATGACCAGGCCCGGGCCCATAGTGGTGCTCAGGGTTACGCGCTTAACATAAATACCTTTCGAAGAAGCTGGCTTGATACGCTTCAGATCAGCGATCAGGGCTTCAACGTTTTCCTTCAGCTGAACGGCGTCGAAGCCGATCTTGCCAACGGAAGTGTGGATGATACCGTTTTTGTCGGTGCGATAACGAACCTGACCAGCCTTCGCGTTCTTAACAGCGGTGGCTACGTCTGGAGTTACAGTACCAACCTTAGGGTTAGGCATCAGGCCGCGTGGGCCCAGGATCTGACCCAACTGACCAACAACACGCATTGCGTCCGGGGATGCAATAACTACGTCGTAGTTCAGGTCGCCGCCTTTCATTTCGGCAGCCAGGTCGTCCATACCAACGCGATCAGCGCCAGCAGCCAGAGCAGCTTCAGCAGCTGGACCCTGAGTGAACACAGCTACACGTACAGTCTTGCCAGTGCCGTGTGGCAGCACAGTAGCGCTACGAACAACCTGGTCAGATTTACGTGGGTCTACGCCCAGGTTAACGGCGATGTCAAACGACTCGCTGAATTTTACAGTCGACAGCTCAGCCAGCAAAGCAGCAGCGTCTACAAAATTGTAAGACTTGCCAGCTTCGATTTTACCGGCGATTGCCTTTTGACGCTTGGTCAGCTTAGCCATTACACACCCTCCACGTTAAGGCCCATGCTACGAGCAGAACCGGCGATAGTACGCACGGCTGCTTCCATATCAGCTGCAGTCAGATCCGCGTTTTTGGTTTTCGCGATTTCTTCCAGCTGAGCACGAGTTACAGTGCCAACCTTAACGGTGTTTGGACGAGCGGAACCGCTAGTCAGACCAGCAGCCTTCTTCAGCAGAACCGAAGCAGGGGTCGACTTGGTTTCGAACGTGAAGCTACGGTCGCTGTATACAGTGATGATCACTGGAGTCGGCAGGCCTGGCTCAATACCCTGAGTACGGGCGTTGAAAGCTTTGCAGAATTCCATGATGTTCACGCCGTGCTGACCCAGAGCCGGGCCAACAGGTGGGCTTGGGTTGGCCTGAGCGGCCTTCACTTGCAGCTTGATGTAAGCGGTAATCTTCTTAGCCATGAGGCACTCCAATTACGGGTTCAATCGCCTAAAGAGGCTCCCCGGTTACTTGCGCGTTTATCCCAGTGACGACAAAACCCCACAGCCGAAGCCATGGGGTTGGGATTCGTGTTTAACTAGACCTTTTCGACCTGGCTAAACTCTAGCTCTACCGGAGTAGAGCGACCGAAAATGAGCACCGCCACTTGAATGCGGCTCTTTTCGTAGTTAACTTCTTCAACCGTGCCGTTAAAGTCGGCAAACGGACCGTCGGTAACACGGACAACTTCGCCCGGCTCGAACAGTGTTTTCGGCTTGGGCTTGTCGCTGCCATCGGCTACGCGACGCAGAATTGCTTCTGCTTCTTTATCAGTGATCGGTGCCGGTTTATCAGCAGTACCACCAATGAAGCCCATGACGCGCGGAGTGTCCTTGACCAAGTGCCAAGTCCCTTCGCTCATGTCCATTTGAACCAGCACATAACCAGGGAAGAATTTGCGCTCGCTTTTGCGTTTCTGGCCATTACGCATTTCAACCACTTCTTCAGTGGGAACCAGAATTTCGCCGAAGCCTTCTTCCATGCCTGCCAGCTTAATACGCTCTATCAGAGAGCGCATAACATGCTTTTCGTAACCCGAATAAGCATGCACTACGTACCAACGCTTAGCCACGGGACACCCTTAGCCAACAATCAAGGAAACGAGCCAGCCGAGCAGGGAATCTAAACCCCACAACAGCAACGCCATAACAAGAACAACAGCCACCACGATCAACGTGGTCTGCGTAGTTTCTTGGCGAGTTGGCCATACGACTTTACGAATCTCAGTACGAGCTTCCTTTACCAGGACAGCGAACGACTTGCCTTTTGCCGTCTGCAAGCCCACATAGGCAGCAACAGCAGCAATCACAAGAAGTGCAATGACGCGATACAGGATCGGCGAACCAGAATAATACTGATTCCCAACAACGCCAACCACCACAAGAGCAACCACTACAAGCCACTTGAGGAGATCGAAGCGAGAGCCTTGAACTTCAGCCTTGGGAGTCATCTAAGAGGATCCTGTGAAAAGAAAGCCAGACGCAGTGAGGCGAATCTGGCAGGTCAGGAGGGAATCGAACCCCCAACCTACGGTTTTGGAGACCGTCGCTCTGCCAATTGAGCTACTGACCTAAAACATTATCGAGCCGCCGATTATGCCGACCCGAGAGAGACTTTTCAACCATCAATGCAATTACTTTTGCCGACAACCCAAAAACAGATCAATCAACACTGCAGGAAGCTGTATGCAAGCGACCCACGACAGCAATTACGAACCGGAGCAGCAGCACCAGAATCGGCACCACCAGCAAACACCCCAGACAAGCTATTAAGCCTGTTAAAACAAAGGCAGATATTTTCATATCTGCCTTGTTATATGGAGCTCTTGAGCGGATTTGAACCGCTGACCTCACCCTTACCAAGGGTGTGCTCTACCAACTGAGCTACAAGAGCAAAACACGTTGCGAAAACAGCTAGACTGGAGCGGGTGGCGGGAATCGAACCCGCATCATTAGCTTGGAAGGCTAAGGTTCTACCACTAAACTACACCCGCAAATCTTGCTGCTCTAGCTTGAATATGGTGGAGGGGGAAGGATTCGAACCTTCGAAGTCGTAGACGTCAGATTTACAGTCTGATCCCTTTGGCCGCTCGGGAACCCCTCCTGAGCTGGCTAGAATTCTACATCATTCTAACCTGGTGTCAACCACTTTCTTCAATTAAATCAGGAAGTTAGCAACTTGACTCGCTTCACACCTAGTAGCCTGTTTGGCGTTCACTGTGGAGCGGGCGCCATTCTATGCAAACTATCGGGTACCTGCAAGCCCTCACAGCGCATTTTTTTGTATTTTAAGCCATTGAATTCATTAACAAGGTTCTGCAAAAGCATTTCACTCGCCGCAGGAGTGGCTTGCGGGCCAATCCTGAGGGCGTAGCCCGGCATTTCAGGCTGCTGCGCTTCAACTTGCACAGACTGCACCCCCATATCAGATAACCTGCGCTGCAGGCTGTGCAGCTGTTCTTCAGTTGGTAAATTGGCGAGCAACAGGCATTGCGCACCCTGCTCCTGAACAACAGGGGATGTAGTCTCACCAACTGCAGGTCGCGCCTCGCTAAGCAGGCGTATACCCTGGTGACTGCCCTTGTACAAAGACAAGGAAACCACTTCTTTGGCCCTCAGCGGCGCCTCTTGCTGATGCCATATGTAATAAAAGACATTCAGAACAACCAGCAGCAGAAACAGCCAACGCATAGAAACCTCAAGGAAGGGGACACACTACCGCCAAACCGACAAATACCAGGTCTTGCACCACGCGAGCGTCTGGAACCATATCCCTCACCAGGCTTGCGTCACCTCCGGTCAGGAAAACCTCAAAATCCTCCCCCCAGTACTCGCGCGCCAATTCCAGCTGGGTCAGCACAAAGCCCCGCATCATCAGCAAGCAGCCGCGCTCCACCGCCTCGACTGTCGTTCGCCCAGGTTTACGCTGGAGCAACGCCTGCTCGGCAGACAGGTCGTCATACCTGATACGTCGGGTATGGGTACGCAGTTGATCGCGCATCAAGGGCATGCCCGGGCAAATAAACCCGCCCAGGTGCTGACCATCAGCCGCAACGAAGTCCGCCGTTACCGCCGTGCCGAAATCCAGTACCAGGCACGCACTCTTGGCCAGTTCAAAAGCGCCTACGACTGCAAGCCAGCGATCGAGCCCCAAACGGGCAAATTCTTCATAACCGTTGCTGACACCAGCCACACTTCTTGCAGGTTGTGCGCACTGCGCAACAACCCCGAAGGTCGTGATGATGGAGGCGACCAGGCTCGATGTCTCATCATCACTGCGCACACTCACCAAGCGGCAGTGGGTTATGTCCAACCCTGGAATGGCCAATACCGCGGCCAGCAGCGCAGCATCAGAGTCGACCACACCACCGCCTACAGCCACTCCAGCGTCAAGGGCGCGCCACTTTATAAAACTGTTGCCACAGTCCATCTCAAGAATCATGGCGCAACCTCAAGCTCAGCTCACCACCGCTATACACTTTTTCTTCACCATTGACTCTCATGCGCAGTGCGCCCTGCTGATCAATCCCCAGGACAGTGCCATCTACCTGATGCACGCCAGCTATCAGGGATACTTCACGCCCCTGCCACAAATGATTTTGCTCCCACTGCGCCTGTATCGCCGAGAAACCCTCGGTAGCATGGCGCTTGAGATACTCAAGCAGGCTATCGTTGAGCCTGGTAATCAGTGCATTGCGGTTTACCAGATGACCTGACTCAAGATATACCGAGGTCCAGGCCTGATCGACCTCGCTGGCCAGGCGCATATTGACGTTAATGCCGATACCCAGCACCACATGGCATACATCCGCCGGGTCCCCGACCAGCTCAAGCAAGATGCCGGCAATTTTCTTGTTGCCCACCAGCACGTCATTCGGCCATTTGAGGCCTGCATCGGTGATACCGACACCCCGAAGCGCGCTCAACACTGCCAGGCCAACCACAAGGCTAAGCCCCTCAAGCTGACGCATCCCCCCGTCCATGCGCAGGACCAGGCTGTAGTAGATATTTTCTGCGAATGGGCTGACCCATTTGCGGCCTCTGCGTCCACGACCGGCCGTTTGCCGCTCCGCCGTGACCACAAACGGCGCCGCAGCCCCACGGTCAATCGCGCGCAATGCCTCGGCATTGGTGGAATCGAGTGAATGATGAATCAAGACAGGCCAGGGACTGGAGTCCAACTGCTCCTGCTCAAGAAGCTCAAGCGGTGTAGCCAACTGATAGCCACGACCACGAACTTTATGAATCGACAGGTTCAGATCCGCTTCCAGGTGCTGCAGCTGCTTCCACACAGCACTGCGACTAACGCCAAGTGCTGCGCCAAGCGCTTGCCCTGAATGGAATCGACCATCTTTGAGGAGTTTCAACAACGTCAGCATGCAAGTATCGCCTCACAATGAGGCACGCATAATAGCCATGAGCGGAGCCATTGCATAGAAACCCCGAGTCACCACAAGCCAGAACGCGCACTCAATGACGTTAACAAGAAAGGGCCGCTGCCCAAAATTTTCTGCGCACAAAAACAAACCCCCTGTCTGCGTTAGCAGACAGGGGGTTTGGAATTTAATCTTGACGATGACCTACTCTCACATGGGGAAACCCCACACTACCATCGGCGATGCATCGTTTCACTACTGAGTTCGGGATGGGATCAGGTGGTTCCAATGCTCTATGGTCGTCAAGAAATTCGGTAGCCAGGTCGTTTGCCTTACGGCGCACGCTCCAGCGAATGGGTATGTAATAGATTTGGTGTTTTGTGAACCGCAAACTTTCGGTTTGTATCGTCTTCACACACCGCAACTTGCTTCTAAGCAAATTGCTTGGGTGTTATATGGTCAAGCCTCACGGGCAATTAGTATTGGTTAGCTCAACGCCTCACAGCGCTTACACACCCAACCTATCAACGTCGTAGTCTTCGACGGCCCTTTAGGGAACTCAAGGTTCCAGTGAGATCTCATCTTGAGGCAAGTTTCCCGCTTAGATGCTTTCAGCGGTTATCTTTCCCGAACATAGCTACCCGGCAATGCCACTGGCGTGACAACCGGAACACCAGAGGTTCGTCCACTCCGGTCCTCTCGTACTAGGAGCAGCCCCTCTCAAATCTCAAACGTCCACGGCAGATAGGGACCGAACTGTCTCACGACGTTCTAAACCCAGCTCGCGTACCACTTTAAATGGCGAACAGCCATACCCTTGGGACCGGCTTCAGCCCCAGGATGTGATGAGCCGACATCGAGGTGCCAAACACCGCCGTCGATATGAACTCTTGGGCGGTATCAGCCTGTTATCCCCGGAGTACCTTTTATCCGTTGAGCGATGGCCCTTCCATACAGAACCACCGGATCACTAAGACCTACTTTCGTACCTGCTCGACGTGTCTGTCTCGCAGTCAAGCGCGCTTTTGCCTTTATACTCTACGACCGATTTCCGACCGGTCTGAGCGCACCTTCGTACTCCTCCGTTACTCTTTAGGAGGAGACCGCCCCAGTCAAACTACCCACCATACACTGTCCTCGATCCGGATAACGGACCTGAGTTAGAACCTCAAAGTTGCCAGGGTGGTATTTCAAGGTTGGCTCCACGCAAACTGGCGTTCACGCTTCAAAGCCTCCCACCTATCCTACACAAGCAAATTCAAAGTCCAGTGCAAAGCTATAGTAAAGGTTCACGGGGTCTTTCCGTCTAGCCGCGGATACACTGCATCTTCACAGCGATTTCAATTTCACTGAGTCTCGGGTGGAGACAGCGCCGCCATCGTTACGCCATTCGTGCAGGTCGGAACTTACCCGACAAGGAATTTCGCTACCTTAGGACCGTTATAGTTACGGCCGCCGTTTACCGGGGCTTCGATCAAGAGCTTCGCGTTAGCTAACCCCATCAATTAACCTTCCGGCACCGGGCAGGCGTCACACCCTATACGTCCACTTTCGTGTTTGCAGAGTGCTGTGTTTTTAATAAACAGTCGCAGCGGCCTGGTATCTTCGACCGACAGGGGCTTACGCAGTAAATGCTTCACCTCCATCGGCGCACCTTCTCCCGAAGTTACGGTGCCATTTTGCCTAGTTCCTTCACCCGAGTTCTCTCAAGCGCCTTGGTATTCTCTACCCAACCACCTGTGTCGGTTTGGGGTACGGTTCCTGGTTACCTGAAGCTTAGAAGCTTTTCTTGGAAGCATGGCATCAACCACTTCGTGTTCTAAAAGAACACTCGTCATCAGCTCTCGGCCTTAGAATCCCGGATTTACCTAAGATTCCAGCCTACCACCTTAAACTTGGACAACCAACGCCAAGCTGGCCTAGCCTTCTCCGTCCCTCCATCGCAATAACCAGAAGTACAGGAATATTAACCTGTTTTCCATCGACTACGCTTTTCAGCCTCGCCTTAGGGACCGACTAACCCTGCGTCGATTAACGTTGCGCAGGAAACCTTGGTCTTTCGGCGTGGGTGTTTTTCACACCCATTATCGTTACTCATGTCAGCATTCGCACTTCTGATACCTCCAGCAAGCTTCTCAACTCACCTTCACAGGCTTACAGAACGCTCCTCTACCGCATCATCCTAAGATGATACCCGTAGCTTCGGTGTATGGTTTGAGCCCCGTTAAATCTTCCGCGCAGGCCGACTCGACTAGTGAGCTATTACGCTTTCTTTAAAGGGTGGCTGCTTCTAAGCCAACCTCCTAGCTGTCTAAGCCTTCCCACATCGTTTCCCACTTAACCATAACTTTGGGACCTTAGCTGACGGTCTGGGTTGTTTCCCTTTTCACGACGGACGTTAGCACCCGCCGTGTGTCTCCCATGCTCGGCACTTGTAGGTATTCGGAGTTTGCATCGGTTTGGTAAGCCGGGATGGCCCCCTAGCCGAAACAGTGCTCTACCCCCTACAGTGATACATGAGGCGCTACCTAAATAGCTTTCGAGGAGAACCAGCTATCTCCGAGCTTGATTAGCCTTTCACTCCGATCCACAGGTCATCCGCTAACTTTTCAACGGTAGTCGGTTCGGTCCTCCAGTTAGTGTTACCCAACCTTCAACCTGCCCATGGATAGATCGCCCGGTTTCGGGTCTATTCCCAGCGACTAGACGCCCTATTAAGACTCGCTTTCGCTACGCCTCCCCTATTCGGTTAAGCTTGCCACTGAAAATAAGTCGCTGACCCATTATACAAAAGGTACGCAGTCACCCAACAAAGTGGGCTCCCACTGCTTGTACGCATACGGTTTCAGGATCTATTTCACTCCCCTCTCCGGGGTTCTTTTCGCCTTTCCCTCACGGTACTAGTTCACTATCGGTCAGTCAGTAGTATTTAGCCTTGGAGGATGGTCCCCCCATATTCAGACAAAGTTTCTCGTGCTCCGTCCTACTCGATTTCACTGCAAAGATGTTTTCGCGTACAGGGCTATCACCCACTATGGCCGCACTTTCCAGAGCGTTCCGCTAACATCAATACAGCTTAAGGGCTGGTCCCCGTTCGCTCGCCACTACTAAGGGAATCTCGGTTGATTTCTTTTCCTCAGGGTACTTAGATGTTTCAGTTCCCCTGGTTCGCTTCTTAAGCCTATGTATTCAGCTTAAGATACCTAACTTATGTTAGGTGGGTTCCCCCATTCAGACATCTCCGGATCAAAGTCTGTTTGCCGACTCCCCGAAGCTTTTCGCAGGCTACCACGTCTTTCATCGCCTCTGACTGCCAAGGCATCCACCGTATGCGCTTCTTCACTTGACCATATAACCCCAAGCAATCTGGTTATACTATGAAGACGACATTCGCCGAAAATTCGCCGCTCAATTAAGAGCAATCACAAATTTTACCTTAGCCTGAATAAACACCAGTGAAAGTGCTATCCAGTCTAACTTTCTATTACATACCCAAATTTTTAAAGAACGATCTAATCAAAAGATCAGAAATCAACATTCACCATCATCTGATGGAATGCTCATTTCTAAGCTTTACGACAGACAAACCGCAGATCAACTCTGCAGTTCTCGTCTTCTACAATGAATCAAGCAATTCGTGTGGGAACTTATGGAGCAGCTGATGTCGTCGATTAAGGAGGTGATCCAGCCGCAGGTTCCCCTACGGCTACCTTGTTACGACTTCACCCCAGTCATGAATCACACCGTGGTAACCGTCCTCCCGAAGGTTAGACTAGCTACTTCTGGTGCAACCCACTCCCATGGTGTGACGGGCGGTGTGTACAAGGCCCGGGAACGTATTCACCGTGACATTCTGATTCACGATTACTAGCGATTCCGACTTCACGCAGTCGAGTTGCAGACTGCGATCCGGACTACGATCGGTTTTATGGGATTAGCTCCACCTCGCGGCTTGGCAACCCTTTGTACCGACCATTGTAGCACGTGTGTAGCCCAGGCCGTAAGGGCCATGATGACTTGACGTCATCCCCACCTTCCTCCGGTTTGTCACCGGCAGTCTCCTTAGAGTGCCCACCATTACGTGCTGGTAACTAAGGACAAGGGTTGCGCTCGTTACGGGACTTAACCCAACATCTCACGACACGAGCTGACGACAGCCATGCAGCACCTGTCTCAATGTTCCCGAAGGCACCAATCTATCTCTAGAAAGTTCATTGGATGTCAAGGCCTGGTAAGGTTCTTCGCGTTGCTTCGAATTAAACCACATGCTCCACCGCTTGTGCGGGCCCCCGTCAATTCATTTGAGTTTTAACCTTGCGGCCGTACTCCCCAGGCGGTCAACTTAATGCGTTAGCTGCGCCACTAAGAGTTCAAGACTCCCAACGGCTAGTTGACATCGTTTACGGCGTGGACTACCAGGGTATCTAATCCTGTTTGCTCCCCACGCTTTCGCACCTCAGTGTCAGTATCAGTCCAGGTAGTCGCCTTCGCCACTGGTGTTCCTTCCTATATCTACGCATTTCACCGCTACACAGGAAATTCCACTACCCTCTACCATACTCTAGCTTGCCAGTTTTGGATGCAGTTCCCAGGTTGAGCCCGGGGATTTCACATCCAACTTAACAAACCACCTACGCGCGCTTTACGCCCAGTAATTCCGATTAACGCTTGCACCCTCTGTATTACCGCGGCTGCTGGCACAGAGTTAGCCGGTGCTTATTCTGTCGGTAACGTCAAGACACCAACGTATTAGGTTAATGCCCTTCCTCCCAACTTAAAGTGCTTTACAATCCGAAGACCTTCTTCACACACGCGGCATGGCTGGATCAGGCTTTCGCCCATTGTCCAATATTCCCCACTGCTGCCTCCCGTAGGAGTCTGGACCGTGTCTCAGTTCCAGTGTGACTGATCATCCTCTCAGACCAGTTACGGATCGTAGCCTTGGTGAGCCATTACCTCACCAACTAGCTAATCCGACCTAGGCTCATCTGATAGCGCAAGGCCCGAAGGTCCCCTGCTTTCTCCCGTAGGACGTATGCGGTATTAGCGTCCGTTTCCGAACGTTATCCCCCACTATCAGGCAGATTCCTAGGTATTACTCACCCGTCCGCCGCTCTCAAGAGAAGCAAGCTTCTCTCTACCGCTCGACTTGCATGTGTTAGGCCTGCCGCCAGCGTTCAATCTGAGCCATGATCAAACTCTTCAGTTCAAACATCTTTGGGTTTTTAAGAAACCCTAAACTTGGCTCAGCAATCGTTGGTTACATCTTTGATTTCTCGCGGAGTAACTTGTGATGCTGATAATCTTGTTGACTATCAGTCTGACTCCACAAGCACCCACACGAATTGCTTGATTCAGTTGTTAAAGAGCGGTTGGTTTAGCTTTCGCTGTACAGAGGCGCGCATTCTACAGCAGCCTCTGTTGCTGTCAAGCGGTTATTTTAAGATGTTTTCAAAGTTTCCTCTGTAACATCAACCACTTGCGCTTTCGATCTCTCGTTAGCGGGAGGCGAATTCTACAGCGTTACACGCTGCTGTCAACACCTCATTTCCTGCTTCGATGACTTGAAGCTGGCACCGCCGAAAACTCATCCAACTCATTGAAACTCAAGGAGTTTTCCGTTTCGACTGCGCCGGAAGTGGGGCGAATTATAGACAGTTACAAATGCGAGTCAAGGGTTAATTGAGCAAGCCTATCAATTAACCCCCAAACCCCGACCTTACTCGGCTTTCAGCGTGATTCGTGCGAAAGCCTTCTTGCCGGCCTGACACACATGGGTCGAACCCAGTGCATATATATAGGTGCGATCAACCACCTCACCATCGATACGCACACCACCCGAACCCAGCAGGTCGCGGGCCACTGCCGAGTTCTTCACCAGGCCTGCCTTATTAAGGACAGCTGCAATCGGCATATCCTCAGTAGCCGTCAGCTCGATCTCCGGCAGATCATCAGGCAGCTCGCCATCCTTCATGCGGTTACCGGCACCACGGTGGGCATTGGCAGCAGCCTCTTCACCGTGGAAACGGGCGACAATCTCTTCGGCCAGCTTGATCTTGATATCGCGAGGGTTGGCACCGGCCTCGACTTGCGCCTTGAATTCGTTGATCTCGTCCATGGAACGGAAGCTCAACAATTCAAAGTAGCGCCACATCAAGGCATCAGGAATGGAAACCAGCTTGCTGTACATCACGCCTGGCGCTTCCTGAATTCCGACATAGTTGCCCAGGGACTTGGACATCTTCTTCACGCCATCCAGGCCTTCAAGCAAAGGCATGGTCACAATGCACTGCGCTTCCTGACCGTAACCGCGCTGCAACTCGCGCCCCATCAGCAAGTTGAACTTCTGGTCAGTACCGCCCAACTCGACGTCCGCCTTGAGCGCAACCGAGTCATAGCCCTGTACCAGCGGATAAAGGAACTCGTGAATGGCGATAGGCTGATTGGTGGTATAGCGCTTGTCGAAGTCGTCGCGCTCAAGCATGCGAGCAACTGTGTATTGGGAAGTCAGGCGAATGAAGTCGGCAGGCCCCATTTGATCCATCCAGGTGGAGTTGAATGCCACCTCGGTTTTTGCCGGATCAAGAATCTTGAACACCTGAGTCTTGTAAGTCTCGGCGTTCTCGAGCACCTGCTCACGCGTCAGCGGTGGACGCGTTGCACTTTTGCCACTTGGATCACCGATCATTCCGGTGAAATCACCAATCAGGAAGATCACCTGATGGCCCAGCTCCTGAAACTGGCGCAGCTTGTTAATAAGTACGGTATGACCCAAGTGCAGATCGGGCGCCGTAGGGTCGAATCCGGCCTTGATACGCAACGGCTGGCCGCGCTTGAGTTTCTCGACCAATTCAGACTCGACCAGTACCTCTTCGGCACCCCGCTTTATTAGCGCTAGCTGCTCTTCAACCGACTTCATATCAGACCCGTAAGGCTCAAATTCAAAGGGAACCAACGATACAAGATCAGGGACTAATTACAAGTTCCGGCGGGCATACGGCTGACTATCCGCGCGCGAATAGCTCGCAGACTTGCTTCAAGGGCGATTTGGTTATATTTTATACAGTTATTTCATATTCAATGTGTCAGTCATCTTTTCCAATTCATCCTTATCTCAAAGTCAAAATCATCTATGACCAGTCAACCGCCTAAAGCGCCACCGCTTTATCCGAAGACCCACCTGCTTGCCGCAAGTGGTATCGCCGCCCTCTTAAGCCTGGCCTTGCTGGTATTTCCCTCCAGCGAAGTAGAAGCCAAACGAACGACCCTGAATCTGGAGCTGGAAACCCCGGCAGAACAACTGACACAAGAACAAGACGCTTCCGAGCTCGTTCAAGCCACAAATGAAGCGAATCCATCGCCATTTGCCCAGATCGAACAGCAGGACAGCGCACCGGTAGCGACCGCTACGGTCGAGCCTGAAGCGGCCCCCGCCCCCAGCCACCGCGAAGTGATTGTCAGCAAGGGTGATACGCTCTCAACCCTGTTCCAGAAGGTCGGCCTGCCCGCGACCTCCGTCCACGAAGTACTGGCTAGCGACAAACAAGCCAAGCAGTTCAGCCAGCTCAAGCACGGCCAGAAACTCGAATTTGAAATGAGCCCCGACGGCCAGCAGCTGAACAAGCTGCACAGCCAGGTCAGCGACCTTGAGACCATCACCCTCAACAAAACCGCCAAAGGCTATACCTTTCGCCGCGTAACGGCCCAGCCAACCATGCGCTCGGCGTATGCACACGGCGTGATCAGCAGCTCCCTGTCTGTTTCGGGCCAGCGCGCGGGCTTGCCGCACAGCACCACGATGGATATGGCCAAGGTGTTCGGCTACGACATCGACTTCGCCCAGGACATTCGCCCAGGCGACCAGTTTGAAGTGATCTACGAGCAGAAAGTGATCAACGGCAAAACCGTTGGTACCGGCAATATCCTCTCTGCCCGCTTCACCAACCGCGGCAAAACCTTCACTGCCGTGCGTTACACCAACAAGCAGGGCATCAGCAATTACTACACCGCTGATGGCAACAGCATGCGCAAGGCATTTATCCGCACACCCGTAGATTTTGCCCGCATCAGCTCGCGCTTCTCCTCGGGCCGCAAGCACCCGATCCTGAACAAGATCCGCGCCCACAAAGGTGTGGATTACGCTGCGCCGCGCGGTACCCCGATCAAGGCGACCGGAGATGGCAAAGTGCTTTTGGCCGGCCGTCGCGGCGGTTACGGCAACACCATCATCATTCAGCACGGCAACACTTACCGTACGCTTTACGGGCACATGCAAGGCTTTGCCAAGGGCGTGAAGACCGGCGGTTCGGTCAAGCAGGGTCAGGTAATCGGCTATATCGGTACCACCGGCCTTTCGACTGGCCCGCACTTGCACTACGAGTTCCAGGTAAATGGCGTACACGTTGACCCTCTGGGCCAGAAGCTGCCGATGGCCGACCCTATCGCCAAAGCAGAGCGCACTCGCTTCCTGCAGCAGAGCCAGCCATTGATGGCGCGCATGAACCAGGAAAAGGCCACCCTTCTGGCCTCGAGCAAGCGCTAAGCCATGGCCCTCTATATAGGTGTGATGTCCGGAACCAGCCTGGACGGTATGGACATCGCCCTTATCGAGCTGGGCCATAGCATCGAA
Organism: Pseudomonas fragi; assembly: GCF_900105835.1. NCBI lineage: Bacteria > Pseudomonadati > Pseudomonadota > Gammaproteobacteria > Pseudomonadales > Pseudomonadaceae > Pseudomonas > Pseudomonas fragi. The sequence goes on along the minus strand of NZ_LT629783.1, from coordinate 3,754,139 downwards.
CTACGCGCTACTCATTACATCCCCATGCCGCAAGCTCTGCGTAGCGAGCTGCTTGGCTTGTGCGCCAGCGGCCAGGATGAAGTGGCTCGCTGTGCAATCGCGGAAAACCACTGGGTCGAACTGGCCGCGCAGGGCGTCAACACGCTCCTGGCACAACAGCATCTGTCCCCGGCAGACATCCGCGCGATAGGCAGCCATGGCCAGACCATTCGCCATGAGCCCGCCCGGGGCTTTACCGTGCAGATCGGTAATCCGGCGCTGCTGGCCGAATTGACCAACATCTGCGTCGTCGGTGACTTTCGACGTCGTGATGTGGCTGCCGGTGGCCAGGGCGCGCCTCTGGTTCCAGCTTTCCATGAAGCCTTGTTTACCGATGAGAGCGGCAACAGAGCAGTACTCAACGTAGGCGGTTTCAGCAACTTAAGCCTGATAACAGCTACTACTCCCGTTGCCGGCTTCGACTGCGGCCCGGGCAATGTCCTGCTGGATGCCTGGATACAGGAACAACGCGGCGAGCTTTATGACCGCAATGGTGACTGGGCTGCAAGTGGCAAGGTTGAGCCACTGTTGCTCAACGCCCTGCTCAGCGACCCGTTCTTCCAGACCAAGGGCCCCAAAAGCACGGGTCGTGAGGTGTTCAACCTCGCATGGTTGAAACAGCATTTGTTCAACCTGCCCACCTTCCCTGCCGAAGACGTTCAGGCAACCCTGCTGGAACTTACCGCACAGACCATCGTGCAATCGCTGCGCACTGCCCAGCCCCACACGGACGAACTGCTGGTATGCGGTGGCGGCGCCCATAATGCGGCCTTGATGGCCCGCCTTGGCGAATTATTGGCACCCGCTCGAGTAAGCAGCACCCAGGCCAAAGGCGTGGACCCTGACTGGGTTGAAGCAATGGCCTTTGCCTGGCTTGCTCACTGTTGCCTGCAAGGCATCCCCACCAACCGCCCCAGCGTTACCGGCGCACGCGGCCTTCGCGTGCTGGGCGCCATTTACCCCGCCTGACGCTCCCCACCAAACCCCAGACAGCAAAACGCCGCGTAGTTACGCGGCGTTGAGCTTGAAGCCTGTTCGATGGGATCAGATCGAGAACGACGAGCCGCAACCACAGGTGGTGGTGGCATTAGGGTTCTTGATCACGAAGCGCGAGCCTTCCAGACCTTCCTGGTAATCCACCTCGGCACCCGCCAGGTACTGGAAGCTCATCGGGTCAACCACCAGGCTTACGCCTTCGCGCTCAACCAGGGTGTCGTCGTCGGCCACTTCTTCATCGAAGGTGAAGCCATATTGAAAACCGGAACAACCGCCGCCCGTAACGAATACGCGCAATTTCAAACGATCATTACCCTCTTCATCGACCAGGCTCTTCACCTTGTGCGCAGCACCTTCGGTGAATTGCAAAGCCATGGGGGTGAAGGATTCGACGCTCATGCTGACTATCTCCCGGCGTTATGCCGCCATAATGCGTGATGAAGCGCATTATCCGCTTCTCCTAGAAAAGCGGTCAACTATTCATAAGTAGCAACGGCAAGTGAGCCTCTGCCCACTTGCCGCTTGAAGGGTGAAACCCCGTCGCCGTTAAGGCAGCATCCCGGCATGGGACAAGCCCAGACGCTCATCCAGACCGAACATGATGTTCATGTTCTGCACGGCCTGGCCAGACGCGCCCTTGACCAGGTTGTCGATGACCGACAACACCACCACCAGGTCGCCGTCCTGTGGACGATGCACCGCAATCCGGCACACGTTGGCACCGCGAACGCTACGGGTTTCCGGATGGCTGCCGGCCGGCATCACATCGACGAAAGGCTCATTGGCGTAGCGCTTCTCGTACAAGGCCTGCAGATCAACCGAGCGATCGGTCACGGTGGCATACAGCGTGGAGTGGATACCACGGATCATCGGGGTCAAATGAGGAACAAAGGTCAGCCCCACATCCTTACCAGCTGCGCGACGCAGACCCTGACGAATTTCTGGCAAATGACGATGACCTTTAACAGCGTACGCCTTCATGCTTTCTGACGTTTCAGCATACAAGGCACCGACACTGGCACCCCGGCCAGCACCGCTCACACCCGACTTGCAGTCAGCAATCAACTGCGAAGTCTCGGCCAGACCGGCTTCCAGCAAAGGCAAGAAGCCCAGTTGGGCTGAAGTCGGGTAGCAGCCAGGTACGGCGATCAAACGGGCCTTCTTGATTTGCTCGCGGTTGACTTCCGGCAGTCCGTAGACAGCCTCATCCAGCAGTTCTGGTGCGCCGTGCGGCTGGCCGTACCACTTGGCCCATTCTTCAGCGTCCTGCAGACGGAAGTCGGCCGAGAGGTCGATGACCTTGGTGCCTGCAGCCAGCAGTTCGCCAGCCAGAGCATGGGCTACGCCGTGGGGAGTGGCAAAGAACACCACATCGCACGCACCCAGGGTTTGCGTGTCCGGCACACTGAAGGCGAGGCCGTCGTAGTGGCCGCGCAGGTTGGGATACATGTCGGCAACTGGCAGGCCAGCCTCGGATCGAGAAGTGATGACAACCACTTCAGCCTGCGGATGCTGTGCCAGCAAACGCAGCAATTCGACCCCGGTGTAACCCGTGCCGCCGACAATACCGACCTTGACCATAACCTGCCCTCAACGAAACCACTGGAAAGCCTTCGATAATAGGGTCAGCGCGCCCCTGCGACAACCGCCAAGGTGACTCACAGGCGCTCTACTACTACTATTTGATCTACCGTGAACCTGGGAATAACTAAAAATGCTTTATCTATGGCTAAAAGCCTTCCACATCATCAGCATCGTCTGTTGGTTTGCTGGCCTGTTTTACCTGCCACGCCTGTTTGTTTACCACGCACAAAGCGAAGATTCTGTCAGCAAAGAGCGATTCAGCGTCATGGAACGCAAGCTGTATCGCGGCATCATGGGCCCGGCAATGATTGCCACACTGATTTTCGGCGGCTGGCTGTTGTGGCTCAGCCCCGGCTTTCTCAGCCAGGGCTGGATGCATGCCAAGCTGACACTGGTGTTTCTGCTGATCGGCTATCACCATATGTGCGGCGCGCAGGTCAAGCGCTTTGCCCGCGGCGAAAACACGCGCACTCATGTGTTCTATCGCTGGTTCAACGAAGTGCCGGTGGTGTTCTTGCTCGCTATCGTAATTCTGGTGGTGGTCAAACCGTTTTAAACTCACGTCCTGACGATCCGAGGTTATCCAATGTCGCTGCCCGCCCTGCTTGAACAACGCTTGCGCCTGCCGGTAGTTGCCGCGCCCATGTTCCTGATTTCCAACCCGCAACTGGTGCTGGCCTGCTGTCGCAACGGCGTGGTGGGCAGTTTCCCGGCACTCAACCAGCGCGAGAGCAGCGGGTTCAAGGCCTGGCTGGAAGAAATCGAAGCCGGCCTCGCCACATTGGATAACCCTGCGCCCTACGCCGTGAACCTGATTGTGCACAACAGCAACCCTCGGCTGCAGGCGGACCTGGCGATCTGCATCGAGCACAAGGTGCCCATCGTCATCACCAGCCTGGGCGCCGTCAAAGAGGTAGTGGATGCCGTCCACAGCTATGGCGGCCTGGTGTTCCACGATGTCACCACCCGCCGGCATGCCGAAAAAGCTGCAGACGCCGGGGTCGACGGGCTGATTGCCGTTGCCGCCGGTGCCGGTGGCCATGCTGGCACCTGGAGCCCGTTTGCACTGGTGGCCGAAATCCGTCAGTTCTTCGACAAAACCGTGCTGCTCTCCGGTTGCCTGAACCACGGCCACGAAATCCTGGCAGCACAGATGATCGGCGCCGACCTTGCCTACCTCGGCACGCGCTTTATCGCGACCCAAGAGAGCCATGCGCCTGACGCCTACAAAGAGATGCTGCTGGCTTCACGCGCGGCCGATATTATCCACACCCCTGCCGTGTCAGGGGTGCCCGCCAGCTTTATGCGCCAAAGCCTGGAAAACGCAGGTTTCGACCTCGCGGCGCTGCAGGGCAAAAGCGAGACCAAGCTCAAACCGCTGACCGACGAAGCCAAAGCATGGAAAACCGTCTGGTCTGCGGGGCAAGGCGTAGGAGAAATCCACGACCTGCCAACCACCGATCAATTGATCGCACGCCTTGATGAGGAATACCGCAAAGCGCTCAACCTCACGTCGAGGCTGGGCCAACAGTGGCCCCATCACTGACAGTAACCAGCCCGCCAATCCCGGCGGGCTTTTGTTGAACACACCCGGACAAGGAAGCCACCATGCCCGAGCTGAGCCTGGACAAGACACCTCAAGAGCAGTACGCACCACTGGACCCTGTGGGCTTCAGTGGCCGGATCGGGCGTTTGCGGCTGCTGGCCTGGAGCATGGTCATCAGTATTATCGCCGCGGTGACATCACTTCTGGTGCTGCTCGCGGTCAAGGTCTCCCCCACGCTTGGCATGACCTGCGGTGCAACCCTCACTCTGGCCTACTTCATTGTCAGCCTGAGAATCGGCGCCCAGCGCTTGCATGACCTCAACTGGTCCGCCTGGATGCTGTTGTTGCATCTGGTACCGGTGGCCAACCTGGTGCTGACCCTCTTGATGCTGTTGATGCCCGGCACGCCCGGCCCCAACAAGTACGGCCCGCCGCCACCGCCCAACAGCCGGGCTGTCAACGTACTGGCCGCGATCACCATCTTCTTGATTGGATTGGGCATTTGCGCAATGGCCGCGCTCCTTGCTTTGGGCCTGATGACTGCAGTGATCAACGCAGTCAACGGCAACAGCCTGTAGACTGCCAGCCTTAATGAACGAGTTAACGCCAGGGACATCATTGTCACCGGACTGTACCGTTGCAATGGAGAACAGCATGACCCGTTACGCTTTAATCACTGGCGCCACCAGCGGCATTGGCCTGGCCTTGGCCGAGGCCCTGGCCCGGCGTGGGCGCAGCCTGATTTTGGTGGCCCGCCAACGGGATGCGCTGGAAACCATTGCCCTTGAGCTGACCCAGCGTTTCGGTGTCGAAGTGTTGTTCCGTGCCTGTGACCTTGGCGAGCCCCTGCGCCTGTCCGGCTTTTTACTGGAACTCGAAGAAGGCGACCGCCAGATCGACCTGCTGGTCAATTGTGCCGGCATCGGCACTTGCGGCCCGTTCCTGGCCCATGACTGGAGCGCAGAGCAAGACCTGATCGAACTCAACGTACTGGCACTCACCCGCTTGTGCCACGCCATCGGCAACATGATGGCCGTTCAGGGCGGCGGGCAGATTCTCAATGTGTCCTCGATCGCCGCCTTCCAGCCCGGGCCGTGGCTGAGCACCTACTTTGCCAGCAAGGCCTATGTGCTGCACTTTTCCGAAGGCTTGCGCGAGGAAGTGAAAAAAACCGGCATCAAGGTGTCAGTACTTTGCCCCGGCATCACCCGCACCCGCTTTTTTGATGCGGCCAAGATGAATACCGATGCCATCAAGCAAAGCACCAGCGCCATGACCCCTGAAGAAGTGGCGCTCTACACGGTGCGAGCACTCGACAAGAACAAGGCGATCATTATTCCCGGGCGGCGCAACCGCTGGATCACGCGCTTGCCGCGCTTGCTCTCACGCTGGATGACGCGAAAAATTGCCGCCTCCGTTAACAAATCCTACTGCCCTCGTTAACGAGGCTGGGCGTAACTGGCTGCCCTGAGTACACTCAGACCGGACTTCACTCACGGAGACACAGCTTTGGATACTCTGTTCACCAAGATCATCAACCGTGAAATACCCGCCAAGATCATCTACGAAGACGATCAAGTGCTGGCTTTTCACGACATTGCCCCGCAAGCACCGATCCACTTTCTGGTTATCCCGAAAAAGCCGATCCGCACGCTTAACGACCTGACCGAAGAAGACAAGCCGCTGGCAGGTCATATTTTGTTCACGGCACAGCGCCTGGCCAAGGAACTGGGCTGCGAAGACGGTTTCCGCGTGGTAATGAACTGCAATGAAAAGGGCGGCCAAACCGTCTACCACATTCATATGCATGTGCTGGGTCAACGCCAGATGAACTGGCCGCCGGGCTGATTGACCGCGGATCCCGACGCGCGAGCCCCGCGGCTCTCGCGTTACCCCCTGATCCAACGCAAACCCCGACCGCCCGATTGGGGTAAACTGACCGCCGTGATTTTTTCCGGAGGTAAGCATGACTACCCAACGTCACTACTCGCCGATTGACCGTCTTCTGTTACAAGCCGACACCGCCTTGCGCACGTTGCTGCCCTTCAGCGGCCAGCCGCATCGGCCGTCACCGGCCATCGTCAAGCCTGAAAACCCGCTGGCCCCACAGGCCAAGCGTCATGTTGCCGGCCTGATGCGCATCAACCATACCGGCGAAGTGTGTGCCCAGGCCTTGTACCAAGGCCAGGCGCTGACAGCCAAGCTGCCCCATGTGCGTGAAGCGATGGAGCATGCTGCTGAAGAAGAAATCGATCACCTGGCCTGGTGCGAACAGCGCATCCGCCAGCTGGGCAGCCATCCCAGCGTGCTGAACCCGTTGTTCTACGGCATGTCTTTCGGGATCGGCGCCGCCGCAGGGCTGATTAGTGACAAGGTGAGCCTGGGCTTCGTTGCTGCGACTGAAGACCAGGTGTGCAAGCATCTGAACGAGCATCTTGAGCAACTGCCGCCGGAGGACGAAAAGTCCCGGGCGATCCTTGAGCAAATGCGCATCGACGAAGAACAGCACGCCGAGTCTGCGCTCAATGCCGGAGGCTTTCGCTTCCCTGCCCCGGTGAAGTTCGGCATGAGCCTGATGGCCAAGGTCATGACCAAAAGCACCTACCGGATCTGACAGCACAACCTTTGTGCAAGCAGGCTGGCTTGCAATTCAAGCGTCGCGGCCTTCGTGTCGAACCGTGGTGAGGCCATCGCGAGCAAGCCCGCTCCCACAGGGGGGCTGCGAAGCAAAAAAAAGGCGGCTACCACACGGTAGCCGCCTTTTTTTGTGCCGAGAATTTACGCCATGTTGCGCGCGTAGAAAATCTCGAGCATTTCGTGCTTCACCCGCTCAGTCACCTGGGCGCGCTGTTCAACCGACAGATTGCTGGTGGCATCGCCGAACAGGTAGTTATCCAGTTCGAACTCCTTGAGCAGCATCTTGGTGTGGAACAGATTTTCCTGATACACATTCACGTCGGTCATCTGGTAACCGTCGCGGGTGTCTTCGGAGAGGTAGTTCTGGATCGAGTTGATCTCGTGATCGATAAAGTGCTTTTTGCCTTCCACGTCACGGGTAAAACCACGCACGCGGTAATCGACAGTCACGATATCCGAATCAAACTGATGGATCAGATAGTTGAGAGCTTTAAGCGGTGAAATAACGCCGCACGTCGACACGTCAATATCCACACGGAAGGTTGCAATACCGTCTACCGGGTGGATCTCCGGGTAGGTATGTACCGTGATATGACTTTTGTCGAGATGAGCCAGGATGGTCTCGGGCAGCGGGCCTGGGGACTCTTCGATCTGGCTTTCGGTAGGAATTACCGGCTGCTCGGAGATCAGAATCGTCACGCTGGCGCCTTGTGGGTCGTAATCCTGACGGGCAATGTTCAGGATGTTGGCACCAATGATATCAACCACATCTGTAAGGATCTGCGTCAGGCGCTCTGCGTCGTACTCTTGATTGATGTACTCAACATATGCCTGCTGGTCTTGCGGGGTTTCCGCATAACAGATGTCATAGATGTTGAAGCTCAAGGTCTTTGTCAGGTTATTGAACCCGTGGAGCTTGAGTTTGCTTTTCACCGTTATAAAACTCTCTATGTCGATGCGGCTCGGCCGCGTGATCCAGCATGCCCGTCAAGTGCGTGGGACGCACCTGCGTAGGACGGTTAACACCTCTTCGCGATGGCGATTTTGGTTATCTGTTCGGACATGTGGCCGGGATTATTCCCCGCCACTACCCTGAAAAAAGTGGCGCATTATGCAGACGTCAGCGACTGATCGCCAGAGTCTGCAGCGCATTTATGAAAATTGAATGTCCGCTCAGGCCAGTTCAATAATTTCATAATCATGGCTGATGGCAACCCCCGCCGCGCCGAGCATGATCGATGCCGAGCAATACTTTTCGGCCGACAGTTCGATGGCACGCTTGACCTGGGCTTCTTTCAAGCCACGGCCCTTGACCACAAAATGCAGGTGGATCTTGGTGAACACCTTGGGATCTTCAGTGGCGCGCTCGGCCTCCAGAAACGCTTCACAGCTCTCCACCGCCTGACGCGACTTCTTGAGAATGCTCACCACGTCAAAGTTGCTGCAGCCGCCTAGGCCCAACAGCAGCATTTCCATCGGGCGTACACCCAGGTTGCGACCGCCGCTCTCAGGCGGGCCATCCATGACAACAACGTGGCCACTGCCGGATTCGCCCAGAAACATGGCTTCTCCCGCCCATTGAATGCGTGCCTTCATCGCCCAGACTCCACTGTTTTAAAAGGGGCGCCAGCTTAGCACAGGGCCGGAAACGGATAAGTCGCTACACTGAAGCGTTTCTCCGACAAGCCATACCGAAAATTCTGCAAACCCCACAGAACCTGTCTGGTAAGCTGGCGCCAAATCGCTGGCGCCAGCCAGCGAGCGCTCTATATAAAAAATAGATCTAACCCTTACTGTGCCAGCTTTCCGGGAAACAACCATGGTTGCTCTTACTCCCATACCCAAGATCAAAAACCTCGACAAGTTTTTGACTTTTTGCCAGCGCAAACGCTACCCAGCCAAGAGCAATATCATCTGCGCTGGCGAGTCTTCGCACACCCTGTTTTTCATTATCAAAGGCTCGGTAACGGTCTTGATTGAAGACGAGGAAGGCCGTGAAATGATCATTGCCTACCTCAATAGCGGCGACTTTATCGGCGAGCTGGGTTTGTTCGAACAGGCAGGGCAAGAGCAGACGCGCAGCGCATGGGTTCGAGCCAAGACTGAATGCGAAGTTGCTGAAATCAGCTACCCGAAATTCAGAGAATACACACAGCAAGAACCGGAAATTCTTTACGCTTTAAGCGGCCAAATCGCACAGCGCTTGCGCAACACCACGCGCAAGGTCGGGGATCTGGCGTTCTTTGATGTCACTGGAAGAGTGGCTCGCTGTTTGCTGGAACTGTGCAAGCAACCTGATGCCATGACCCATCCCGATGGCATGCAAATCAAGATCACCCGTCAGGAAATTGGCAGGATTGTTGGCTGTTCGCGCGAGATGGTCGGCCGTGTACTCAAGAGCCTGGAAGAACAGAACCTGGTGAACGTCAAAGGCAAGACGATGGTGGTGTTCGGCACACGTTAACCCTTGAGCAAGGGCGCCAGGATCTGTTGATAACGGGCACTCAGGCGCTCAAAGAAGTCCGGGGCTGCAAAGGCCTCGTGCAGCGCGATATGGCTGTCGGCAAGGCAGCGTTGCTCCAGATCGCACAACACATTGAAGCGATTGACCGCAGCCACCATCGACTCACGCTCGTTATCCACCAGCAATGCACCGTGTACCAGGCCGACAGGTCGTTGCCCGCCTTTGCTCTGGCGCCAGCGCTGGGCGGTGCCGACCAGTTTTCGGGCATTGAGATTGACGTTGAAGCGGCCATCGCAGAAAGCGCCCTCAACTTCCCCCAATGAGGCCGTACCACCCAGTTCGGTCAACAGATCGCAAATTGGCTCGCACAGTCGACGATAGGCCATTTCGATGCGACCGTGATCGCCTTCACTGGGCAAGGGCGCATACACCAATGCGATATTGACGGTCGATGCCGATTGCGGGACGGGTTCGCCGCCGGTTTCACGCAGCAGGATCGGCCAGCCACTGGCAGCCAGTTCGACACTGGCCTGCGCAAAGCCCGGCAGGCGGCTCAGGCGCCGCGGCATGACCAGCGCCCGGTCAGTGGGCTGCCAGAACAATACTGCGGCCTGCAACTCCCCGGCACAGACCGAGGCCAGTAAATCCTGTTCGGCCTTGAGGCCGGCTTCGACGGTGAGTTGCTGAATGGGTGTCATGGGATTCCTTATCAGACACTGAGCCCTTGTGGGAGCGGGGATTGAGTCAATCCAGGGTCGAGCCCGTCACTGCTACAGCACGCTCCGGGAAGAACAGACGCTGCAGCTCATTACCCGGGTTCTCGGCACGCATAAAGGCTTCGCCCACCAGGAACGAATACACTTCGCTGATTTCCATCAGTTCCACATCTGCGCGGTTGAGAATCCCGCTTTCGGTAATCACCAGGCGATCACGGGGCACACGCGGCAACAGGTCGAGGGTGGTTTCCAGGCTGACTTCAAACGTATGCAGGTTGCGGTTGTTGATACCCACCAACGGTGTGTCGAGGGTTTTCAGCGCGCGCTCAAGCTCATCGCCATCATGGACTTCAACCAGCACATCCAACCCGACACTTTTGGCTACAGCCGCCAGTTCGGCCATTTTCACGTCGTCCAGCGCGGAGACGATCAGCAGCACACAGTCGGCGCCCAATGCCCGGGCTTCGACGATCTGGTACGGGTCGATCATGAAGTCCTTGCGAATCACCGGCAAGGAGCAGGCCGCACGCGCCTGCTGCAGGTATGCATCGGCGCCCTGGAAGTAGTCGATATCGGTCAGCACGGACAGGCAAGTTGCACCGCCCGCCTGGTAGCTCTTGGCAATCTCGGCAGGCACGAAGTGCTCGCGAATCACGCCTTTGCTCGGCGAAGCCTTTTTGATTTCGGCAATCACTGCGGGCTGTTTTGTCTTGGCCTGCGCCAGCAAGGCACTGGCAAATCCACGAACAGGATCAGCCTGAGCCGCCAATCGCTCAAGTTCAGCCAGGCTTACCCGCGCACTGCGCTCGGCAACTTCCTGAACTTTACGCGCCAGAATATTTTCCAGAACGGTTGGCACACTCATGCTTCATTCTCCTGCTTGAAAATAGCGGTAAATGCGCCCAGCTCTTCGAGCTTTTCCCGGGCCAGGCCGGTATGCAGCGCGTCGTGAGCCAATTCCACACCTTCTTTGAGTGTGTAGGCAAGGTCCGCAGCGTACAGAGCAGCACCTGCATTGAGTACAATCATTTCAGCCGCTTTCTGGCCAGCTTCGGTTTTGCGTCGCCCCAGGGCATCACGGATCAGTTCCAGCGATTGCTCCGGGCTGTCGACCACCAGGCCAAACAGGCTTTGGCTCTTGATGCCAAGGTCTTCAGGCTGGACCCAATATTCCTTGATTTCACCTTTATGCAATTCCGCCACAAAGGTCGGGGCTGCCAGGCTGAACTCATCCAGGCCATCCTGCGAATGCACCACCAGCACATGCTTGCTGCCCAGACGCTGCAACACTTCAGCCAGAGGCCGGCACAACGCCTGGTTGAACACGCCGACCACCTGATGCAATACACCAGCCGGATTCGTAAGCGGGCCAAGCATATTGAACAGGGTGCGCAGGCCAAGATCACGACGGGGGATGGCCGCATGCTTCATGGCGCCATGATGGCATTGCGCGAACATAAAACCGATGCCCACACTGTCAATGCAGCGGGCGACTTGAATCGGGGTCAGGTTCAGGTACACACCGGCCGCTTCCAGCAGGTCGGCACTGCCGCTTTTACCGGATACAGCGCGGTTGCCATGTTTGGCCACCGTGCAACCGGCCGCCGAAATCACCAACGCCGAGGCGGTGGACACGTTGAAAATATTCGCGCCGTCGCCGCCAGTGCCGACGATATCGACCACACCGTCCAGGGTATTGAGTTCAACCTTGTCTGCCAGCTCGCGCATCACGGTGACGGCACCGACGATTTCGTCGATGCTTTCGCTCTTCATGCGCATGCCCATCATAAAGGCGCCGATCTGCGCCTCGGTGCATTGACCGGTCATGATGTCGCGCATCACATCGCGCATTTCATCGGTGGTCAGGTCGAGGTGCCCGACGATACGGTTCAGGGCTGTCTTGATATCCATGTGAAGTCCTTAGCGCGTGCCGCCGGTTTGTTTAAGAAAGTTGGCAAACAGTTCATGACCCTGTTCGGTCAGGATCGACTCGGGGTGAAACTGCACCCCTTCGATGTTCAGCGTCTTGTGGCGCAGGCCCATGATCTCGTCGACCGAGCCATCCTCAAGCTGCGTCCAGGCGGTCAGCTCCAGGCAGTCCGGCAGGGTTTCGCGCTTGACCACCAGCGAGTGGTAACGGGTGACGGTCAACGGATTGTTCAGGCTCTGAAACACCCCGGTATCGAGGTGATAGACCGGGCTGGTCTTGCCGTGCATCACTTGCCGGGCGCGAACCACATCACCGCCAAAGGCCTGGCCGATGGACTGATGGCCCAGGCACACGCCCAGGATCGGCAACTTGCCGGCAAAGTACTGGATGGCTTCGAGGGAGATGCCCGCCTCGTTCGGCGTGCAAGGGCCGGGCGAGACCACAATGCGCTCGGGCTTGAGCGCTTCGATCTGGGCCACGGTCAGTTCATCGTTACGCACCACCTTGACCTCGGCACCCAACTCGCCGAGGTACTGCACAACGTTGTAAGTAAAAGAGTCGTAATTGTCGATCATCAGCAACATGCTGCTAAACCTCTGAATTCACTGACATTCAAAACTGTTTTCAGAATGCATGACCCGCAGTTTCGATTGCTGGATTGAACACACCAACCGAGGGGGGCAGCCATTCAGGAAAACGCAGGGGGCAGGTCCGGCGGGGCCGGCAGAGAAATATTAGGCGCGCCAACGCCAACGGCCTTGGGCCTTGAGAACTCGCATAAAGAGTTTGCTGATGATCAACACAGGAAGGGTCTCATTTCTACGTCATGGCACAGTAACGTAGCCGTGCGACAGGTGCAACACGGGGCAGCAAATACGGGGAAAAACACCCTTTAAGTACTTTGTGACATTGTTTTACATGAAACATTTAATACAGTTTGTTTTGCTAATGTCTGCGCCCCAAACAATAAAAACAGGTCATCACATGCGCAGGCTCTCCCTACTCATCCCCTTGGCGGGATGCATCCTGTCCGTCGTCAGTGAACGTGCCATAGCAGCACCCTCGCCGTATTCCACCATGATCGTGTTCGGCGACAGCCTGAGCGACTCGGGGCATTTTCCAGGGGTCGGCACAGGTATGCGCTTCACCAACCGCACCGGGCCGACGTACAGGGATTACCGGGGGGAGGAATATGCTGCAGTAACGCCCACGCGGCTGGGCACCCAACTGGGGATCGCCCCCGCAGACCTGCGCCCGTCCACTTCGCCGGGCAACTCTCTTGCAGGGGAGCCCGACGGCAACAACTGGGCGGTTGGCGGCTATCGCACAGACCAGATTCTCAATTCCATCAAGACCGAGTCAAAGGTCGCCATCCCGGATGACTGGTCCTTCGTCGGCGGCTACGTCCTGCGCAGCAAGCCTGGTTACCTTGTGCAGAACAGCTTCACGGCTGACCCCAAGGCGTTGTATTTCATTTCAGGCGGCGGTAATGACTTTCTCCAAGGCAAGGTCACCAACCCCGCCGAGGCAGGCCAAGCCGCACAAAGCCTGGCGGCAAGCGCCCACACCCTGCAACAGGCAGGGGCACGCTACATCATGGTCTGGCTGCTGCCCGATCTGGGCCTGACGCCAGCCGTTTACGGTACACCCACCCAGGCTGGCACCAGCGCCCTGAGCGCCCTGTTCAATCATGAGCTAACCCAGCAACTGGCGCAGATAGACGCCGAAGTGATTCCCCTCAATATCCCGCTGCTGCTGCGTGAAGCCATCGCCGACCCCGCCCGTTATGGCCTGGCACTGGGGCAGGACCTTGTCGCGACCTGTTTCAACGGCGAAGAGTGTACGGAAAACCCGCAGTACGGCCTCAACAGCGCAACCCCCAACCCGGCCAAACTGCTATTCAACGACTCGGTACACCCCACCGAGACAGGGCAACAGCTGATTGCCGACTATGCCTACTCATTGCTGGCCGTGCCGTGGGAGCTGACCTTGTTACCCGTTATGGCCCAAGGCTCGCTCAACGCCCATCAAGACCAGTTGCGCAACCAATGGGCTGGCGACGACGGTCAATGGCAAGCCATTGGCCAGTGGCGAACGCTGCTCGCCGGTGGCGGGCAACGCCTGGAAATCGACAAGCAGACCACGGCCGTGAAGGCAGATGGCAAAGGCTATAACCTCAATATCGGCACCAGCTACAGGCTGGATGACAACTGGCGATTTGGCATTGCCGGCGGGTTTTACCGGCAACGCCTGGAAACCGGGGCTAATAAATCGGACTACAAGCTCAGCAGCTATCTGGGTAGCGTGTTTGCCCAATACCAGCACAATCACTGGTGGGGGGATGCGGCACTGACGTTGGGCAGGCTGGATTACGACAGCCTGAAACGAAAATTCGCGCTTGGGGTGGGTAGTGATATGGAGCAAGGCCAGGCTGAAGGCCATTTGCGAGCATTGAGTACACGCCTGGGTTATGAAATCGCACAGGCATCTGACCTGTGGCAGCTCTCCCCCTTTATCAGCGCCGATTACTCGCGGGTGGAAGTTAACCGCTATGAAGAAAAGGGCCGGCGCTCCACTGCATTGAACTACGAAGAGCAGACACTTGTTTCAAATCGCTTGGGCGCGGGTTTGCTCGCCAGTTACCAGGCCACCCCACAAACGCTGTTATTTGGCGAGGCCGCCCATGAACATGAGTTCCAGAGCGATACCCAGCGCCTGAACATCGCACTCAACAGCCTACCCGACAATCGCTTCAAGCTCGAGGGCTATACACCACCCAGCAACCTTGCCCGTGTAAGCCTGGGGGTCAGCCACAGATTGACTGCCGACCTTGTGCTGCGGGCGGCTTATAACGCGAGAAAGAGTGATGGGGTAACGCAACAGGGCGCCACTATCGGGGTGAGCCTGAACTTCTGATAAACAGAAGCTCTTCGTAGCAGCTGCCGCTGGCTGCGTCCGGCGGCGAAGCCGTCGTAAAGTCTGCCAACTCGGTCTTTCAGATGAACCGGGCTGTCAGAATTTACGATCGCTTCGCAATCGCACGCACCCTTCGCCAGCGGCTACGGCACAGGGCGCGCAATCAATCCCGCGGGGTTTGCTCGGCCAGGGCCACGGCGCGGAACATCGCACGGCGCTTGTTCAGCGTCTCTTCCCATTCCAGGGCCGGGACCGAGTCCGCGACAATGCCGCCACCGGCCTGCACATGCAGTTCACCGTTCTTGATCACCGCAGTACGGATGGCAATCGCCGTGTCCATATTGCCGTTCCAGGCGAAGTAACCCACCGCACCGCCATACACACCGCGCTTGACCGGCTCCAGCTCGTCGATGATTTCCATCGCACGGATTTTTGGCGCACCGGACAACGTGCCCGCCGGCAAAATCGCCCGCAGGGCGTCCATCGCCGTCAGCCCGCTTTTCAGTTGGCCAGTGACGTTGGACACAATGTGCATCACGTTGGAATAACGCTCGATCACCATCTTCTCGGTGAGCTTGACCGAACCGATTTCTGAAACGCGACCCGTATCGTTACGGCCCAGGTCGATCAGCATCAAGTGCTCGGCGATTTCCTTGTCATCACTGAGCAGGTCCTCTTCGAGCGCCAGATCGGCCTCTTCAGTCGCGCCGCGTGGGCGTGTGCCGGCAATCGGGCGTACGGTGATCAGGTTGTCTTCAACCCGTACCAGCACTTCCGGCGAGCTGCCCACGACGTGGAAATCACCGAAATTGAAGAAGTACATGTACGGCGTCGGGTTGAAGCAGCGCAGCGCACGGTACAGGTCGATCGGTGCGGCCTTGAAATCGATGGACATGCGCTGCGACGGCACCACCTGCATGCAGTCGCCGGCCAGGATGTAGTCCTTGATGGTATCGACCGCTTTTTCGTAGTCAGCCTGGGTGAAGCTGGAACGAAACACCGGGTCCGCTGCCTGCTGTGCAGTGAAGTCCAGGCCACGGCGCGGTGCAATTGGCTGGCGCAGTTGTTCAAGCAGCGCTTCAAGGCGGGCCTGGCCTTCTTCATAAGCATCAGGCTGGGCCGGGTCGACCAGCACAATGGCGTGCATCTTGCCGGCCAGGTTATCGAACACCACCACGGCGTCCGACACCATCAGCAGAATATCCGGCACGCCCAGTGGATCAGGGTTCGGGCACTTGCCCAGACGCTTCTCCACATAACGCACGCAGTCATAACCAAAATAGCCCACCAGGCCACCGTTGAAACGCGGCAAACCGGCGATGGTCGGCACGTTGTAGCGGGCCTTGAATTCTTCAACGAAGGTCAGCGGGTCTTGCACTTCGCAGGCTTCGATCTCGACACCGTCATGGGTCACGCTGACCTGGTGATCATGCACACGCAGCACGGTGCGGCATGGCAGGCCAATGATCGAATAACGCCCCCACTTCTCACCGCCCTGCACCGACTCCAGCAAATAGGAGTTGGGCTGATCGGCCAGTTTCAGATAGATCGACAGCGGCGTGTCGAAGTCAGCCAGGGTTTCGCGGGCAAGGGGGATACGGTTATAGCCGGCAGCGGCCAAACGCAGGAATTCTTCGCGGATCATGAGGTGCCTCGTGGTCTGAGGGTAAAACGGTCAGGTGTGCAAACGTGCCGACTCAGCGGCCAGATTCAAGTCAGGCGCGCCAACGCCAGCGGGCCAGGGCCTTGATGACTTTCATCCAGAGTTTGCGAGTGACCACCACGATGGAATCTCTTCGAGAGGAGGGAACAGAATTGCCCAACGTTATCTCAGGCGCAGATTCTAAGCAACCGGCTATCAGCTCTTGCAGATTGTCGATCACCATATCCGGTGACTCTTCTTCAATCGGGCGACCGTGGTTGTAGCCGTAGCTCAGCGCGACGCAACGCACACCGGCAGCCTTGGCCGCCAGTACGTCATTGCGTGAATCACCGATAAACATCGACTGGGCCGGGGTGGCGCCCGCCATTTTCATCACGAACAGCAGCGCAGCCGGGTCGGGTTTTTTCTGTGGCAGGGTGTCACCACCGATGATCCAGCGAAAAAACCGCCCCAGCTTCAATTCATCGAGCAGGGGAGCGACAAAGCGCTCAGGCTTGTTGGTGATCAGGGCCATTTCAACGCCCTGCTTTTGCAGCCACTTGAGGCTTTCACGCACGCCGGGGTAAACCGTGGTGTGTGCATGGCCGCCGTCGTAGGCGTCCATGAAAATCTCCAGTGCATGCTCGGCCTCGACGTCATCGACGCCGCTGCCGTCCATATTGTCGGCCAGGGCACGGCGCACCAGCATGGGCGCGCCGTTGCCGATCCACAACCGCACGTTTTCGATCCCGGCGGGTGGGCGGCCCAGCTTGAGCAGCATGGTCTCCACGGCATCCGCCAGATCCGGCACTGAATCAATCAGGGTGCCATCCAGATCGAACATCACCAGTTTTGGCAGCTGCCCCTGGAGTAGCTGCTCAAAGCGGCTCATGGGCGGGCCAACGCAAGCTCGGCGCGCATTTTTTGAATGACTTCTTCGTAGTTCGGCGTGTTGAAAATCGCGGAACCGGCGACAAAGGTGTCAGCCCCGGCTTCAGCGATTTCACGGATATTGCCGACGTTTACGCCGCCGTCGATTTCCAGGCGAATCTCGCGACCGCTGGCATCGATCAGCGCACGGGCTTCGCGCAACTTGTTGAGCGTGCCGGGAATGAATTTTTGCCCGCCAAAGCCCGGGTTGACGCTCATCAGCAAGATCATGTCGACCTTGTCCATCACGTACTTGAGCACATCCAGCGGGGTTGCCGGGTTGAACACCAGACCTGCCTTGCAGCCGCCTTCGCGGATCAGTTGCAGGGAGCGGTCGATGTGCTGGGTGGCTTCGGGGTGGAACGTGATGTAAGTGGCGCCGGCTTCGATAAAGTCGCCGATGATGCGGTCGACCGGGCTGACCATCAGATGCGCATCGATGGGTGCGGTGACGCCGTACTTGCGCAGGGCGGCGCAGACCATCGGGCCGATGGTCAGGTTGGGTACGTAATGGTTGTCCATGACATCGAAGTGAACGATATCAGCACCCGCGGCGAGTACGTTGTCCACTTCTTCGCCGAGACGGGCGAAATCGGCAGAAAGAATCGATGGGGCAATAGCGAAGGGCTGCATGACGCACCTTTTAGTGGGCTAAACACGGTGGCGCGCATTGTATACCGCTGGCTATGTGCCGCACACCGTAGCAGCGATGATTGGCCCACCCATACCACCCGACCTCCCGTAGCAGTTGCCGAAGGCGACGTCCGGCCGAAGGCCGTAAAACCGTCCTCCCTATCTTCCAGAAACATGCGTTACCGATTTACGAGCGCTTCGCACTCGGACGCAGCCTTCGGCAGCTGCTACGAAAGACGCAATATCTGGTTAATAGTTACTTCAATGGCATGTTCGGAAGTGATCTAGGTTTAGAAAACACAGTAACGGAGGGCAATGGATTGCCAATCTCAAAGAACGCTTACCGCCTGCGTATCGGCCGTCACTCCGAATGCGGTCGTCTTTATCTGCTAACGACTATCACCCAGCAACGTCAGCCAATTTTCAAAGACTTCCATTTGGGTCGCCTTGTGGTGGAACAGTTCAGGCAGGCGCATGACGACGGAGTCGTAATATCGAAGGCATGGGTCGTGATGCCGGACCACTTCCATTGGCTGGTTGAATTAAAAGATAAAACACTGGGGGAGTTGATGTGCCGTGTGAAATCACGCAGCAGCGTCAGCGTCAACAAACGGGCCAACACCCGCGAGCGAATTTGGCAAAAGGGCTACCACGACCGTGCCTTGCGCAAGGAAGAAGACATAAAAGACATAGCCCGCTACATCATCAAAAACCCGATCCGCGCCCAACTGACCACGCGGATCGGTGATTACCCCCTGTGGGATGCCTGCTGGTTCTAGGCCTGCGCCGTGCGCAGTTTCTCGCTACGCCCGCGCAGCCACTCCAGCGTCAGCAACAACACCACCGAAAACGCGATCAACAAAGTCGCCGCCGCAGCGATGGTCGGGCTGAGGTTTTCGCGAATACCACTGAACATCTGCCGTGGCAGGGTCGCCTGCTCCGGCCCCGCCAAAAACAGGGTGACCACCACCTCATCGAACGAGGTGGCGAACGCAAACAACGCCCCCGAAATCACCCCCGGCGCAATCAACGGCAAGGTCACCCGGCGAAACGCCGTCAACGGCGATGCCCCAAGGCTGGCAGCCGCCCGCACCAGGTTATGGTTGAAGCCCTGCAAGGTGGCCGACACGGTAATGATCACAAAGGGCACGCCCAACACCGCATGCACCACGATCAGAGAGATATAGCTGTTGCCCAGGCCCAACGGGGCAAAGAACAGGTAACTGGCCACACCAATGATCACCACCGGCACCACCATCGGTGAAATCACCAGCGCCATCACCAGGGCCTTGCCCGGGAAATCCCCCCGGGTCAGGCCGATCGCCGCCAGCGTGCCAAAGACCATCGCCAGCACGGTCGCAGCCGGGGCCACGATCACGCTGTTTTTCAGGGCCCGCATCCATTCGGCCGAGGCAAAGAAGTCCTGGTACCAATGCAGCGAAAAACCCTGCAGTGGATACACCAGAAAACTCCCCGAATTGAACGACAGTGGAATAATCACCAGCACCGGCAAAATCAGGAACAACAGGATCAGCCCGCAAAGAATGCGCAAGCTGTAGAACCAGACCCGTTCAACGGGTGACATGTAGGGGCTCAGCATGGCGTTCTCCTCAGCTCAGGCGCAGGCGGCTGGCGCCTACCAGCCAGTTGTACATCAGGTACAGCACCACGGTGGCCAGCAGCAGCAAGCCGCCCAATGCCGTCGCCATGCCCCAGTTGATGCTGGTGTTGGTGTAGAACGCCACGAAGTAACTGACCATCTGGTCGTTCGGGCTGCCCAGCAGGGCCGGGGTGATGTAGTAGCCAATGGCAATGATGAACACCAGCAGGCAGCCCGCGCCGACACCAGCATAGGTCTGCGGGAAATACACCCGCCAAAAGCTGGCAAACGGATGACATCCCAGCGAGATCGCAGCCCGCATATAGGTCGGCGATATACCTTTCATCACGCTGTAGATCGGCAGAATCATGAAGGGCAACAGGATATGCACCATCGCGATGTACACCCCGGTGCGGTTGAACACCAGCTCCAGCGGCTTGTCGATCAGGCCCATGCTCAGCAGCGCGCTGTTGATCAGGCCACCCGATTGCAGCAGCACGATCCACGATGCCACCCGCACCAGCACCGAGGTCCAGAACGGCAGCAGCACCAGGATCATCAACAGGTTGCTCTGGCGTGTCGGCAGGTTGGCCAGCAGGTACGCCAACGGGTAAGCCAGCACCAGGCAGATGCAGGTAATCACAAACCCCATCCAGAACGTACGGGCGAAAATGTCCAGATAGATGGACTGGTCCGGCGTGGCCTGGGCGATCTCACCCAGATCGTCGATGCGGTGATCCACCGCTGCCAGCAGGTAAAACGGGGTCACGCTGGAACTGTTGCGCTTGATCGCCTGCCAGTATGCGGGGTCGCCCCAACGCTCATCGATCCCTTCCAGCGCATCTTTATACGATTCGGGCGCGGCCTTGAACGGCAACGCCTTGGCGGTTTTCATCAGCAGGCTGCGGTAGCCGGCCAGTTCCATGTTCAGACGCTTGGACAAATCGCCCAGGACTTGATTCTTGCGCGCCTCGGCCAGGTCTTCACTCAAGGCCCGGTACACCGGCTCCGCGGGCAAGCCCTTGGCGTCCCAGTCTTGCACGGCCACCACGGTGCGCGGCAAGCCGTCGACGACTTCCGGGTTGCCGACGCTTTTATAAAGCAGGGCCGCAATCGGGACCAGAAACACCAGCAGCAAAAAAATCACCAGGGGTGCAATCAGCGCCTGCGCCTTCCAGCGGTTGACCCGCTCGGTATGCGCCAGGCGCTTCTTCAAGGTGGGGCTGGAGACCTCGTTCAGGGGAACGGCGACGGCCATGGCGAACTCCGAAAATCTTTAAACGATGGCGGCGCACCCTCTCGGGCACACCGCATGTCAGCGCTGCTTACTTGGCAGCCCAGGCGTTGAAGCGTTGCTCCAGTTGCTCACCGTTGTCCGCCCAGAAGCTGACATCGATCTGCACCTGGTTGGCGATGTTTTCTGGAGCCGTTGGCATGTCGGCCTGCACCTCTTTAGGCAGCAAAGGCATGGCCTCCTTGTTGGCCGGGCCGTAGGCGATGTTTTGCGAATAAACGCTCTGCTGCTGTGGCTGCAAGGTGAACGCCATGAACTTCTTCGCGGCGTCGGCCTTGGCTTTGCCCAGGCCTTTGGGGATGGCCCAGGCATCAAAGTCGTAGATGCCGCCGTTCCAGACGATTTTCAGGTTGCTTTCTTTTTGTACCGCCGCGATGCGGCCGTTGTAGGCCGAACTCATCACCACGTCACCCGAGGCCAGGTACTGCGGTGGCTGGGCGCCTGCTTCCCACCACTGAATGCTCGGCTTGAGTTCGTCGAGTTTCTTGAAGGCGCGGTTCTGACCGTCCTTGCTCGCCAGCACGGTGTAAACATCTTTGGGCGCGACACCATCGGCCATCAAGGCAAATTCCAGGGTGTACTTGGCGCCTTTGCGCAGCCCGCGCTTGCCCGGGAAGGTTTTGGTGTCCCAGAAATCCGCCCAACTGGTGGGAGCGGTTTTCAGTTTGTCGGCGTTGTAGGCCAGTACCGTAGACCACACGAAGAAGCCCGCCCCGCAGGACTGAATCGCGCCTTTGACGTATTGCTCAGGGTTACCGAACAACGCAGGGTCCAGCGGTTCGAACATGTCCTCGTCGCAACCGCGGGACAGTTCCGGGGACTCCACCTCGACCAGATCCCAGGAGATGCTTTTGGTGTCGACCATGGCCTTGATCTTGGCCATTTCACCGTTGTATTCCCCGGCGATGATCTTGCCGTCGCCCTTGGCTTCCCAGGGGGCGTAGAACGCCTTGACCTGGGCTGCCTTGTTCGCGCCGCCAAACGACACCACGGTCAGATCGGTTGCGGCCAGTGCATTGGCCGCGAACAGCAGGCCCAGACTCAGGGCCGTGAACTTGAAGGATGTATGCATTGTTGTTCTCCACTGTGCAGGGTTGGTGAAGCCGGGGCGATCAATTCGCCTCTAAGAGAGGGTCCAGCGCACGTACATGTTCGACCTGCCAGCCCAGTGGCACGACGTCGCCGACGGCCAGGGCGGGGTCCAGCTCGGCAATCGGCTGTTTCACAAAGAAATCGTTCATGCCACAGACTTCCAGGCGTACCCGAACGTGGTCGCCCAGGTAGATAAATTCTTCGACCCGGCCCGAGAACCGGTTGGCGCACGACTCACTGGAGCCATTGAGGCTGATGCGCTCCGGGCGAATCGACAGGGTTACCGGGTCGCCGGTACGCCCGACATTCACCGCCAGGGCCTGGACTTTTTCGCCACGGCCCAGCTCGACCACGCAGCGATCGCCGTCCCGGCTATGCAGGCGGCCGTTGAGGCGGTTGTTCTCACCGATAAAATTGGCCACAAAGGTGTTTTTCGGCTCTTCGTAGAGCATGCGCGGCGGGGCGATTTGCTGGATTTCACCCTGGTGGAACACAGCCACGCGGTCGGACATGGTCAGCGCTTCGCCCTGGTCATGGGTCACATAGACCACGGTCACGCCCAGGCGCTGATGCAGATGTTTGATTTCCATCTGCATGTGTTCACGCAGTTGTTTGTCCAGTGCACCCAGGGGTTCGTCCATCAGTACCAACTGCGGCTCGAACACCAGTGCCCGGGCCAGGGCCACACGCTGTTGCTGGCCGCCGGACAACTGGGCCGGGTAACGCTGGGCGAAAGCATCGAGCTGCACCATGCTCAGCACGCGCTTGACCCGCTCGCTGATATCGGTGCGGTTGAGGCCGCGTACCGACAGGGGGAAGCCGAGGTTTTCGGCCACGGTCATGTGCGGGAACAGGGCATAGTTTTGAAACACCATGCCGATATCGCGCTTGTGCGGCGGCACGTTGTTGATCGAGCGCCCGGCCAGCAGGATCTCGCCGGCGGTGGGTGTCTCGAAGCCGGCCAGCATCATCAGGCTGGTGGTTTTGCCCGAGCCGGAAGGCCCGAGCAAAGTCAGGAACTCGCCTTTGCGAATGTCCAGGTTGAGATCCTTGACGATCAGATTTTCGCCGTCGTAGCTTTTTTGCACACCACGAAAGCTGACCAGAATCTCATCCGCCCCAGCGCTTGCACCGACCTGACTCATAACCGCACCTTTTGTTTTGGACTGCCGTAGCCCAAGACTAAAGAAGCGGCCACCCCACAGAAATCGGGGGGCGAGAGAGATTGACATCAGGCGGTTGGAAGGCCTTGGGTAGGGATTGCCCTACAGGGATGTCGTGATTGGGATGGTCGCGCCGGGCAACTCCGGCAACATGGCCCGGGGACAGGCCAAAAGGGTCGTAAACAGATAAGTTGTGGGAGCGGGCTTGCTCGCGATTCAGGCACCGTGGTCTGTCAAGCAAACCGCAGCGATGCCATCGCGGGCAAGCCCACTCCCACAGGGAAAGGTGCAAGTCGCTACAACAACTTGTGCTCCATTGCGTATTTGACCAGCTCGGCCAGGGACGTGATGTTGAGCTTTTGCATCAGCCGCGCCTTGTGGGTGCTGATGGTCTTGCTGCTCAACGCCAGTTGCTGGGCTATATCGTTGACGTTATCGCCCTGGGCCAGGCGCTTGAACACCGAAAACTCGCGCTCGGACAGCAATGCATGCAATGGCCGCGAATCGGTCAGGCCGACCTCGAACACCATGCGGTCCGCCAGGTCCGGGTCAATATAACGACCGCCCGCCGCCACCTTGCGGATGGCCATCAGCAACAGCGCCGGGTCACTGTCCTTGGTGGCATAACCCGCCGCGCCAAACTTCAGCGCCCGCGCCGCCATCTGCGCTTCGTCATGCATCGACAGCACCAGAATGGCCGGCGGGTTGTTCAGGGCACGGATGCGCGGTATCGCTTCCAGGCCATTGACCCCGGGCATGGAGATATCCAGCAACACCACCTCGCAGGGTACATGGCGCAATGTTTCCAGCAATTGCTCACCATTGCCGGCCTCGCCCACCACCAGCAAGTCCTTGGCCAGGCCGATCAATTGCTTGATCCCTTCACGCACGATGGTGTGGTCTTCCGCTACCAGTACACGAATCACAAGCACTTCCTCATCCACTTTTCTCCACCAAAGGCACGCGTACCGTCAGGGTCGTTCCCTCCCCCGGAACACTGTGCAACGCCAGTGTTCCGCCCAGCATCAACACCCGCTCGCGCATGCCCACCAGCCCAAAGGAGGTCGGCCGCCCGCCTGCGGGCACAAAACCCTGGCCGTCATCACTGATGCTCAGGCACAGCTCCCGCCCCTGCACGCTCAAGGTCAGCTCAACCGTGTGCGCCTGGGCATGGCGCATCACATTGGTCAGCGCCTCCTGCAGGATGCGGAACAACCCCACCTCCTTGGACGCACCCAGCGGCGGCAAATGCTCAGGGACCTGCACCAGACACGGAATGTGCGTACGCGCCTCAAAGCGCCTGGCCTGCCACTCAATGGCCGAGCTGATGCCCGCGTCCAGGATCGGCGGGCGCAAGGAGGTCGCCACATCGCGCACCAGCTGGAATAGCTGGGCGATCAGTTTTTTCATGCTGTTGAGTCGCTCATGCAACCCCGGATCCAGCTGGGCGTAGGCCAGCTCGCACATTGAGGTTTCCAGCTTGAGCACTGTCAGGATCTGCCCCAGTTCATCATGCACTTCACGCGCGATGCGTGCCTTTTCTTCTTCGCGCACGCTTTCAAGGTGCGCCGACAGTTCGCGCAGCTGCCCGCGGGAGCTGTCCAGTTCAAGCTCGATGCGCTTGCTTTCGCTGATATCCCAGACAATCCCGTCCCACACCACCGTGCCATCATCCAGGCGACGGGTGATGGCCTTGATCTCGGCCCAGCGCTGCTGGCCCTGGCGGGTCAGGATCCGACCTTGCCAGGACCAATCACTGTCGCTGTCCAGCGCCAGGTCCTGCACCCGATGGTAATCCGCCCGGTCATCCGGATGCACCAGGCTGCGCAGGCCCACTTCGCGCAGGCGCAATGTGGCCGGGGAAAACCCCGCCAGGCTCTCGCTGCCTTCGCTGATATAGGGGAAGTCCAGTTCGCCAGTCAGAAGCGAACGCTCCAGGCGAAAGACCAGCCCCGGCACGTTGGCCGCAATCCCCTGCAAACGCGCATCGCTTTCCTGCAAGGCGGCCTGCACCTGGTGGCGCTCGGTGATGTCATTGAGGTACACCACCAGGTATTCCGCGGTTTGAAAGCGCAAGAAGCTCAAGGTCACATCGGCGGGAAACTGCGAGCCATCAGCACGCACGCACAGTGTTTCACTGCGGTGAACACCCTCCTTGTGATTGCGCGCGCGGCGCCACATGTTCAACCAGCGATCCATCGTCAGGCCGGGGTCAAAATCCCTGAGCGGGCGCTCCAGCACTGCCCCTGGCGAATAGCCGAGCATCTCTTCGGCCGCCCGGTTGGCGTAGCGCACATGGCTGTCCCAATTGACCCACAGAATACCCACGGGGCTCTGGTCAATGGAGAACTGGCTCAGACGCAGGGCCTCGGCGCTGGCGGTATGCAATACGAGGTCTTCGCGGGCACTGAGCAAGGCCCGTTCCAGGCTGGTTTGCTGACGGCGCTGCCACACCACAATCGCCATGCTGGCCAGCAGCAACGCGAGAATCAGCAAGCTCAGGTTCTGCCAAAAGCCGGGCGACGGGCCAAGGTGCGGGTATTTGGGTTGCAGCCAGCGACTGTGCAGTTGTTCCATGTCCCGCGCCGGGATCGCATGCAGGCCACGCTCGACGATACCGGCCAACTCAGGCCAGTCACGCCGCGTTGCAACGCGCAACAACTGCGGCAAGCCGACATCACCCACCACCGCCAGCTCGGCAAACTCGGGCTCGGCCGACAAGCGACTGAGCTGGGCTTCGTCGATCACGGCATAGGTGGCTTGCTGGCTAAGCAACAACTGCAAGGCCTGGCGCTCCAGCGGCACGCCCTGCAAATTGAGGCCAGGGTAGCTGCTGCGCAAAAAATCGGCGGTGGCACTCGGCATGCGCACCGCGACGCGGGTCTGGCTGTCGACACGCTCAAGGTCAACCGAGCCGGTGCCATTGCGCGTGCCCACCAACAATTGCGGCACACGCATATAAGGATCGGAAAACTGCCACAGGCGCAAACCCGCCGGGGTTTGCGTCAGCCCGGGGGCCAGGTCGATTTCACCGTTACGGGCGGCCTGTTCAAGTTGCGCCAGATCAGGGTAGTTACGCCAGATCAGTTCAACATTGAGTGCTTGCGCCAGCCACTTCATCAGCTCGACATTGGCCCCGGACAACTGCTGCAGGCGGCGATCAAATCGGGCATAGGGCGCCTGCAATACCAGGCCCACCCGCAACTCTGTGTGCCGGGCCAGCCATTGCTGTTGCTCGGCCGACAGCTGGGCGGCGGGCACAGGCGCGGCATGGCCCATCAAGGGCAGCCAGAGCCAGCCGATAACCCACAGATAGCAAAAACGTCTCATCTAAACGCTCACCCCCTGACAAATACTGATCAACCCATTACGCTGCCGGGACTACTTCTGGCCTGGAATAACCGATGTTTCCTTATCGTCTGGCACTGCCAGCCTTGTGCCTGTCGCTGGTATTGCCGTTCGCCCTGCCAGTGCTCGCAGGCGACACCCAGCCCGAAACCGAACCTGCGGCCAAGCCCGCCGTGCGCGACCCACTGCCCGAGCGCAGCCAGGAAGACGCCGCAGCCCTTGAGCGACAACTCCCCGTACACGAGCAGCAACAGCTGCAAGCGCCCAATGACAACTTTCTCGCCCTGTGGAAACCCGCCAACAGCAGCGCCCCCGAAGGTGCAGTGATTATCGTGCCCGGCGCCGGTGAAACCGCTGACTGGCCCCTGACCGTCGGCCCACTGCGCAACAAGCTGCCAGACGCCAACTGGGCCAGTCTGAGCCTGAGCTTGCCGGACATGCAAAGCGAAGCCAGCCAGGCGCGGGAAGCCGAACCAGAGAAACCTCCTACAGCAATTGCGACAGACAGTAGCAGCAAAGCAGCCAGCACCACAGCCAAACCCATCGAGCAAGCGGCCAGTGCGGGTACCGAAAGCCCGGAACCGGAAGCGGCGCAAAGCGCACAAGATCTGGACAAGGCCGATGCCGAGCGCATCTTCGCCCGTATTGATGCGGCCATTGCCTTTGCCCAGCACCAGAACATGCGCACTGTCGTTCTGCTCGGCCACGGCTCCGGGGCCTATTGGGCATCGCGCTACATCAGTACCAAGCATCCTGCCCAGGTTCAGAAGCTGATCATGGTGTCTGCCCGCAAACCGGTGCTGGCAGAGCCGGACTTGAGCCAGTTGACCCCGGCCCTCAACGTCGCGCTGCTGGATATCTTCTACAAAGACCAACCCCAGGCCCGCGATGCAGCCCTGCAAAGACTGCAGGCCAGCAAGCGCGCCAACGGATCGAATTTCAAACAGGTAGGACTGTTCGCCACCCCGGGTAACCGGGAAGGCGAACAGGAGCAGTTGTTTCGCCGGGTGCGCGGCTGGCTCAGCCCTCAGCCTGTGGATAAGTAAACCCGCGCTAGAATCCGCGGCGCTGACGAACCAAGGTGTAGGCCTGGTGCAGTTCGCGGGTTTTTTCGGTGGCTTCGCGCACCTGCACCGGGCCGGCACCGCTGCCGGCGACCTTGTCCGGGTGGTGACGACTGAGCAGGCGGCGGTAGGCGCGCTTGATCTGCTCAGGATCACTGGCTTCAGTCACCCCCAGCAGAGTCAGCGCCTGCAGGTAGGTACCGCCGCGGGTTGCCACGGGTCTTTGCTGAGCGTCACGTTCGCCACCCAACGCCAGTACCTGTTGCCGGGTCCAGCCCAACCAGCCACCCCAAAGCACAATCAGCTCGCGCTCCTGGGGCGCCACCCGGCCATCGGCCAGGATCATCCGCCAACAAGCGCGCAATACCCCTTCCGCCGCATGGGGCTGAGCCTTGAGCCGTTTAAGATAACCGCGTAGCGAATCACTACCCGACTTGCCGCGGTTGAAGGCGGCAATCGCACGCTTTTGCGCGGCGGGCGCCATGTCGAGCTGACGCATTTCCTGGCGCGCCTGCGCGATATGCGGGTCCAGCACCTGCCCACCGCTTTTGGCCAGCCGGCCGAGCAGCACAAACAACAACTCATCGTTGCGCAGCACCTGCCGGGCGCCCAGGCGCTCCAGCAGATCGGCCCAACTGTGCAGTTGCAGGCGCCGGTCCAGTGCCCGCCCCAATAAAGCGCCAAGCATGGCCCCCGGAATACTGGCAATGAAAAAGCCGGCTCCGGCTCCGATCAGAGTCCCTGGCCACAACATGCTAGCGAGCGCCCTTGATCAACGACTCGACCTCGGCCAGCCGCTCGTGCGTACCCACATCCACCCAATGCCCTTGCAATCGTTCACCTGTCACTTGCCCGGCCGCCATTGCCTTGCGCAATAGCGGCGCCAGTTTGAAAGCACCCGCCGTGCAGCCCCTGAACAGCTCGGGGTGGAGCACGGCGATACCGCTATAGGTCAGCGTATCGGCACCCACTACACCCTCTTGAACCTGACCTGCGCTGAGGCTGAAGTCCCCGCCCAAATGGTGCGCCGGGTTATCCACAAGAACCAGGTGCGCCAGGCCGGTCAATGGCTGGCGCAAGGCGGCAAAGTCGTAATCGGTCCAGATATCACCGTTAACCACAGCAAATGGCGTATCACCGAGCAATGCCAGCGCCTGGAAAATGCCGCCACCGGTTTCCAGCGGTTCACCTTCCGGTGAGTACTGGATGCGGACACCAAACTGCGAGCCGTCGCCCAGATGATCTTCAATCTGCTGGCCCAGCCAGGCGTGGTTGATCACGATGTCGGTAAAGCCCGCCACTGCCAGCGCACGCAGGTGGTACTCGATCAGCGGCACGCCCCCTGCACGAACCAATGGCTTGGGCGTGTGCAGGGTCAGCGGGCGCAGGCGCTCGCCTTTGCCGGCCGCCAGAATCATCGCCTTCATGCATCGACCTCGCGGGTCAGCCCCAGGCTGGCGAACAGTTCACCCAGTTCTGCCAGCTCGGGGCGTCGCGCCAGCACGGCTTCTATATAAGAGAAGAAACGCGGCACATCGGCCAGATAACGCGGTTTGCCGTCGCGATGGCAGATGCGGGCAAAAATACCGATCACTTTCAAATGCCGCTGCACACCCATCAGGTCGCTGGCACGCAGGAACTCTTCAAAGTCGCGTTGCACCGGGATGCCCAACGGCAGTGCCAGTTGCCAGTAATCCTGCAGCCAGTTGCGCACGCGCTCTTCAGGCCAGCTCAAGAACGCATCCTTGAACAGGCAGGTAATGTCGTAGGTCACCGGGCCATACACCGCGTCCTGGAAATCCAGCACACCGGGGTTGGGAATACTGAGCATCAGGTTGCGCGGCATAAAGTCGCGGTGCACCAGCACTTTTGGCTGCGCCAGGGCGCTGTCGATCAGCAGCGCACTGACCCGTTGCCAGGCGGCCTGCTGCTGCTCATTGAAATCCACCCCCAGGTGAGCACGCACATACCACTCGGGGAACAGCTCCAGCTCGCGGCGCAGCAAGGCCACGTCATAGCAGGGCAAAGGCTCGGTCATCGGCAGTTGCTGGAAGGCCAGCAAGGCTTCGATGGCATCCTTGAACAATTCGTCGGCGTTGGTGCTGTTGATCACGTCCAGGAAGGTCTTGTTGCCCAGATCGTTGAGTAAAAGGAAGCCGCGATCGAGGTCCTGAGCATAAATTTTCGGCACATTGATCAGGCAAGTCCGCAGAAAATCAGCAATTTCGACGAAAGGTCTGCAGTTTTCCTGGGGGGGCGGCGCGTCCATGACGACGAAACTGCGCCCTTCACCCTCCCAGCGAAAATAGCGCCGGAAGCTCGCATCGCTACTGGCAGCAGTCAGCGTGGCCGGGGGCACAGCACCCCAACCCTCATTCGCGAACACGGTTGCCAACTGTTCATCCAGCCAAACTTTCAGGTGTTGCAGGCGTACATCTTGGTCAGGCATTACAAGGGTCTCCGACGGCGCTAGCCGTCAAGCGGGTCATGCTTTATTATCCAGAATCTTTTCCAGACCATCGATAGGCGTGCGGTCCCCCACCGCGGGCTGATGGCACGCAGGAAGCCCGGACTAATAAGATGGCATTGAAATCCCCCGCGTTTCGTAAAAAATTTCCGTTGCTGGTAACCGGCAGTTTGCTGGCCATGCAACCTCTCGCCACGCCGTTCGCGTTTGCCGAGGAGCAGTATGACTGTTCCGTGTCGGCTACGGGTGGCTGGGATTGCGCACCAAAAACCAACGTGGCGCAACTGCCACCGCGTCCTGCGCATGGCGACGGGTCGGTGGGTGCCAGCGGTGAAACCAGCGAGCAGGCCAAGCAGGCCCCTCTGGTCACCGAGGCCAAAGGCCGCGGGCTCAAGGCGCGCAGCGACGACTACAGCCACCTCGACTGGGTCCCCCGGGACAAGCTGACCGCAGCCCAACTGGCCGAAACCGGCCCGTACTGCTCCGGTTCGTACGTGGAGCCCATCCGTCCGGGCATGAACGACCCCACCAGCAAAAGCGATGCACCGACCTTTATCGGCGCCAAAGCCTCCCGCTATGAGCAGGAAGAGCAGGTGGCGACCCTGGCAGGTGACGTCGTGATGCGTCAGGGCAGCATGCAGATCGAAGCCGACGAAGCCAGCCTGTACCAGGCTGAAAGCCGTGGCGAACTCAATGGCAAGGTGCGCCTGCGCGACAACGGCGCCCTGATCGTCGGCGACCACGCCGATGTGCAGCTGGACACCGGTGCGGCCAAGGTCGACAACGCCGAATACGTGCTGCACAAGTCGCGTATCCGCGGCAGTGCGCTGTATGCCAAGCGTGCTGAAGACTCGATCATCCGCCTCAAGGATGGTACCTACACCACGTGCGAACCAAGCAGCAACGCCTGGCAGCTCAAGGGCAACAACATCACGTTGAACCCGGCCACCGGTTTCGGTACGGCCACCAACGTGACGCTGCGGGTCAAGGACATTCCAGTGTTCTACACCCCGTACATCTACTTCCCGATCGACGATCGCCGTCAGTCCGGTTTCCTGCCGCCGTCCTTCAGCAGCAGCACCGACACCGGCTTTATGCTCGTGACCCCGTACTACTTCAACCTGGCACCCAACTACGATGCCACGTTGTACCCGCGCTACATGACCAAGCGCGGCCTGTTGATGGAAGGCGAGTTCCGCTACCTGACCGAATCCAGCGAAGGCCAGTTCGGCGCCGCGTACCTCAACGACGACAACGACGACCGCAAGCGCCAGACCGACTACAACGACAAGCGCTACATGCTCAACTGGCAGCACAAGGGCGGCCTGGATTCGCGCGTACTGACCGAAGTCGACTACACCAAGATCAGCGATCCGTATTACTTCCAGGATCTGGAAAGCGACCAGATCGGCGTTGAAAGCCGTGATTACCTGAACCAGCAGGCCGCCGTCAGCTACCGTGGCGATGACTACACCGCCAAGCTGAACGTACAGGCCTATCAACTGGCCACCGTTACCCAGATCACGCCCTACGACAAACTGCCGCAACTCACCCTCGATGGCATGCTGCCCACTCACCCGGGTGGCCTGAACTTCGCCTATAACACCGAGCTGGTGCGATTCGACCGCAGCCTGGAAAACGGCAACTACACCAACGAAGATGGCACTACCGCACCACGCCTGGATACCAACGTGACCGGCCTGGCCCGTGCCAACGGTACGCGCATGAACCTTGCACCAAGTGTCAGCCTGCCGCTGAACTGGAGCTATGGCTTCCTGACGCCGTCCCTCAAGTACATGTACACCCAGTACGATCTGGACCTGGATGGCACTGGCAAGACTCAGTTGGCGGCTGCTGGCGGCAAGTTCGACAGTACGGTCAACCGCAGCGTGCCAATCGCCAGCGTCGACAGCGGCCTGTATTTCGACCGCAACACCAACTGGTTCGGTACCAACTACCGCCAGACCCTGGAGCCGCGTGCGTTCTATCTGTATGTCCCGGAGAAAAATCAGGATGACATCCCGATTTTCGACACCAGCGAAAGCACCTTCAGCTATTCCTCGCTGTGGCGCGACAACCGCTTTAGCGGCACGGACCGTGTTGGCGACGAGAACAAGCTGTCGCTGGGCCTGACCAGCCGCCTGATCGAAGACAACGGCTTTGAGCGTCAACGCATCAGCGTGGGCCAGGCCTATTACTTCAAGGATCGCAAGGTTCAGTTGCCGGGTATTTCCGACGACCGTAAAGACGCGACTTCCAGCATGTCGCCGTATGCACTGGAATACGCCTATCGTTTCAACCGCGACTGGCGTGCGACTGCCGACTACAACTGGGACCCGGAAACCCGTAGCCCTCGTTCAGGCAGTGCGATGATGCACTACCAGCCTGAAGACAACCCGAACAAGGTGGTCAACGCAGGCTTCCGCTACCGCAACGACCAGGTGCGTTACGACCAGTACACCGGCAAGTGGACTGTGGGTGGTGGCGACTACCTGTCCCCGGGTGATCCTGGCTACATCAAGGATTACTACAAGATCAAGCAGCACGACTTCTCGGTTATCTGGCCGATCGTGCCGCAATGGAACGCCATCAGCCGCTGGCAGTACGACTACAACCGCAACCGTACCCTGGAAGCCTTCGGTGGCTTCGAGTACGACAACTGCTGCTGGAAGCTTCGTCTGATCAGCCGTTACTGGGTATCCAACGACGAGTACACCCAGGAAGCCCCTCAAAACGAGAAGGGCGACCATGGTCTCTTCCTCCAAGTTGTGCTGAAAGGTCTCGGTGGCGTTGTTGGCACCAAAGTAGAGAGCTTCCTCGACAAAGGCATCCAAGGTTATCGTGAACGTGAAGATCAAGCTTTCTGAGTGTCTGCGCCCGCTAATGCTGGGCGCGTTGTTCCTGGGTACTGCAGCCAGCGCTGCAGTACAGCCCCTGGATAAAGTGGTGGCCATCGTCGACAACGACGTGATCATGCAGAGCCAACTGGACCAGCGTGTCCACGAAGTGCAGCAAACCATCGCCAAGCGCGGCCAGGGCGTACCGCCTGCCAGCGTTCTGGATCAGCAGGTGCTTGAGCGCCTGATCGTCGAAAACCTGCAACTGCAGATCGGCGAACGCTCTGGTATCCGTATCACGGACGAAGAGCTGAACCAGGCCATTGGCACCATTGCCCAGCGCAACAACATGACCATCGAGCAGTTCCGTCAGGCCCTGGCCCACGACGGCCTGTCCTATGAGGATGCCCGCGAGCAGGTACGTCGCGAGATGATCATCAGCCGCGTACGCCAGCGTCGCGTGGCCGAGCGCATTCAGGTCACGGACCAGGAAGTGAAAAACTTCCTGGCCTCGGACCTGGGCAAAATGCAGATGTCCGAAGAGTATCACCTGGCCAATATCCTGATCCCGACGCCTGAAAGCGCGAGTTCGGAAGCCGTCCAGAACGCAGCACGCCAGGCTGAAGATGTCTACAACAAGCTCAAGCAAGGCGCTGACTTTGCCCAAATGGCCATCGCCCGCTCCGGCAGCGACACGGCACTGGAAGGCGGCGACATGGGCTGGCGTAAAGCGGCTCAACTGCCACCCCCTTTCGACCGCATGCTCAGTGAGATGCCGGTGGGTGACGTGACGCCTCCAGTACGCACGCCAGGCGGCTTCATCATCCTCAAGCTGAACGCAAAACGTGGCGGTGGATCAGTGGTGGTGGACGAAGTCCATGTCCGTCATATCCTGATCAAACCAAGCGAAATTCGTACTGAAGCGCAAACCAAAGAACTGGCAGCCAAAATCTACGACCGCATCTCGTCGGGCGAAGACTTTGCCACTTTGGCCAAGACTTACTCCGAAGACCCGGGTTCCGCCCTCAACGGTGGCGACCTGAACTGGGTTGACCCGAATTCGCTGGTACCCGAGTTCCGCGAGGCAATGGCCGACACCCCGCAAGGTGTACTGTCCAAGCCGTTCAAGACCCAATACGGCTGGCATGTTCTGGAAGTCCTTGGCCGTCGTGCCACTGACAGCACCACCCAGGCACGCGAGCAACAGGCCATGAACGCTCTGCGTAACCGCAAGTACGACGAAGAGCTGCAATCCTGGCTGCGTCAGATCCGCGACGAAGCCTATGTTGAAATCAAGCTGCCAGGCGCAACTGAAACTGACAGCGCAGGCCAGGCCGCGCAGTGAAAACACAGCGTTTTGCCCTGACACCCGGCGAACCGGCAGGCATAGGTCCCGACCTGTGCCTGCTGCTCGCCTCGCAACACCAGCCACACCCCCTGATTGCCATTACCAGCCGCGACCTGCTCCTTGAGCGGGCCGCGCAGCTCGGTGTGGCTGTCAGCCTGCTCCCGGTTGGGCCGGGCAACTGGCCCGAACAGCCAGCTCCAGCAGGCAGCCTGTATGTGTGGGACACCCCGCTGAATGCCACGGTTACCGCCGGCAAGCTGGACAAGGCCAATGCAGCCTTTGTGCTGCAGACCCTGACCCGCGCCGCACAAGGCTGCATGGATGGCGACTTCGCCGGCATGATCACCGCCCCGGTGCATAAAGGCGTGATCAACGAAGCAGGCATCCCGTTCTCCGGGCACACCGAATTCCTTGCCGACCTGACCCATACCCCACAGGTCGTGATGATGCTGGCCACCCGCGGATTGCGCGTGGCACTTGTCACCACGCACCTGCCGCTACGTCAGGTCAGCGATGCAATAACCCCCGAGCGACTGATGCGGGTCACCCGCATTCTGCACGCCGACCTACAACAAAAATTCGGCATTGCCCGGCCGCGAATCCTGGTGTGCGGGCTCAACCCCCATGCCGGTGAAGGCGGCCATTTGGGCCATGAAGAAATAGATATCATCGAACCAACCCTGGAGCGCCTGCGCAGTGAGGGCATGGACCTGCGTGGCCCGCTGCCTGCCGACACTCTGTTTACCCCCAAATATCTGGAACACTGCGACGCAGTGCTGGCGATGTACCACGACCAGGGCCTGCCCGTACTCAAGTACAAAGGGTTTGGCGCCGCCGTCAACATCACTCTGGGCTTGCCGATTATCCGCACCTCTGTCGACCACGGCACCGCCCTGGATCTGGCGGGCAGCGGCAAGATCGATACCGGCAGCCTGCAAGTCGCGCTGGAAACCGCCTACCAGATGGCCGAGACCCGTATATGAACGAGCAATACCAACACAAGGCGCGCAAGCGCTTTGGCCAGAACTTCCTGCACGATGCAGGCGTGATTGACCGCATCTTGCGCGCCATCAACGCCAAGGCGGGCGAACGCCTGCTGGAAATCGGCCCGGGCCAGGGCGCCCTGACCGAAGGCATCCTCAACAGCGGTGGGCAGCTCGACGTCGTTGAACTCGACAAGGACCTGGTGCCGATCCTCAACCGCCAGTTTGCCGGCATGAGCAACTTCACCCTGCACCAGGGTGATGCGCTGAAGTTCGACTTCAAAAGCCTCAATGCTGCACCCCGCACACTGCGCGTGGTCGGTAACCTGCCGTACAACATCTCTACGCCGCTGATTTTTCACCTGCTGAAAAACGCCGACCTGATCCGTGACATGCACTTCATGCTGCAAAAGGAAGTGGTCGAGCGCATGGCCGCCGGCCCTGGCGGTGGTGACTGGGGTCGCCTGTCGATCATGGTTCAGTACCACTGCCGCGTCGAACACCTGTTCAACGTAGGCCCGGGGGCATTCAACCCGCCGCCGAAAGTTGATTCGGCGATTGTCCGCCTGGTGCCGCACGAAGTCCTGCCGCACCCGGCAAAGGATCATCGCCTGCTTGAGCGCGTGGTTCGCGAAGCGTTCAACCAGCGTCGCAAAACCCTGCGCAACACCCTCAAGGCCTTGCTCAGCAACGCTGAAATCGAAGCCGCTGGCGTCGATGGCAGCAAACGCCCGGAGCAACTCGACCTGGCCGCCTTCGTGCGCCTGGCCGACAAGCTGAGCGAGCAACCGGTCGTGGCGCCCGCCGCCGACTGATTGCCGAGAAAAAACGGCTACCCGGCCAGACGCCATGTCTAGCCGGGTACCCGTTGTTTGGCCTAGACTCAGGGATCAGTTTTATCCCGAACTGTGTCTTCGCTTTCAAGTAAGGCCTCTCGCATGCACGATCCCCGCTATCTGGTCGACGTCAGCGTCGTCACACGTTACCTGCCAGAACAATCGCAGCCCGAACATCAGCGCTTTGCCTTTGCCTACACCATTACGGTGCGCAACAACGGCTCAGTCGCCGCCAAACTGCTGTCCCGGCACTGGGTCATCACCGACGGCGACGGTCATGTCGAGGAAGTTCGCGGCGCAGGCGTTGTAGGGCTGCAACCCAAGATCGATCCTGGCAGCGAACACACCTACAGCAGTGGCTCAGTGATCACCACCAAAGTCGGCACCATGCAGGGTAGCTACCTGATGCACGCCGACGACGGCCACGAGTTCAAAGCCATTATTGCGCCCTTCCGCCTCGCGGTACCCGGAGCCCTGCACTGATGGCAGTGTATGCCGTGGGTGATTTGCAAGGTTGCCTCAAGCCGCTCAAACGCCTGCTCGAACGTGTAGCCTTCGACCCTGCCAAAGACAAGCTCTGGCTGGTCGGTGACCTGGTCAACCGCGGCCCTGAATCGCTGGAAACCCTGCGTTTTCTGTACCGTATGCGCGAGTCTCTGGTCTGCGTGCTGGGCAACCATGACCTGCACCTGCTAGCCGTGGGGCGCAATATCGAACGCCTGAAAAAAGGCGACACCCTGCGTGAAATCCTCCAAGCCCCCGACTGCGATGAACTGCTGAACTGGCTTCGCCAGCAACCGCTGCTGCACTACGATGCAGAGCGTGATACCGCACTGGTGCATGCCGGAATACCGCCGCAGTGGACGCTGAAAAAAGCCCTCAAATGCGCCAGCGAAGTCGAACAGGCCCTGCGTGATGACAATCTCATAGGGCCTTACCTTGACGGCATGTACGGCAACGATCCCGCCAAGTGGGACAACGAGCTGACCGGTGTGACCCGCTTGCGGGTTATTACCAACTATTTCACCCGCATGCGTTTTTGTACCCGAGAGGGCAAACTCGACCTCAAAAGCAAAGAAGGCGTCGGTACTGCACCGCCCGGATTCGCGCCGTGGTTCAGCTATAAAGAACGCAAGACCCAGGGCCTCAAGATCATCTTCGGGCACTGGGCCGCACTGGAAGGCAACTGCAAGGAGCCGGGCATCTATGCCCTTGATACCGGTTGCGTCTGGGGCGGGGCCATGACCCTGCTCAATGTCGACACTGGCCAGCGCCTGCTCTGCGACTGCGACGACCCGGGCCTTGCCGCGCCCTCCATTGCTCCACCTACCGAGCCATCTTCCCAACCCTTGGGCGCCGGCTAACCGCGCCCGCTGTCAGGCCACAGGAATCCCCCATGACCGAATTCAAACGTATCCCGCCCGAGCAAGCCCAGGCCCTGCGCGAACAAGGCGCCGTCGTCGTTGATGTGCGCGACCCGCAGGCCTTTGCCGCCAGCCATATCAGCGGCGCCAAGCACCTGGACAACCACTCGCTGCATGACTTCATCGCCAACGCCGACCTCGACGCCCCGCTGATCGTGGCCTGCTACCACGGCAACTCCAGCCAGAGTGCTGCCGCGTATCTGGTCGGCCAGGGCTTCAGCGAGGTCTACAGCCTGGATGGCGGCTTCGAGCTGTGGCGCGCCACTTACCCGGACGAAACCGCCCAAAGCCCGGGCGAATAATATTTTTATCTGCCCCAGCCCCCGTGATCAGAGGGCTGGCGGCCCGCCTGACCAACGGTCAGGCGCAACATTTCACGCATCCGCCCTTGACCTCCCGGATTACCAACTATCCTTTACCTCAGGCCATCCAAATCTGGGGAGAGCCGGTACACCGGCGAATGGATCATCGGTAGTAACTTCAAGGGTTTAGCCACCTTGATGGTGTCCTGGGGGGTACACAGCAGCACACATGCTGCTGCATGCCAGCACTCGAACTGACCGATCTATCGCCGACTCCACGTATCGAGCGAGGTGACGTCATGAGTATTTTTAGCCACTTCCAACAACGCTTTGAATCCACACGCCAGGAAGAGCTCACGCTCCAGGAATATCTTGAGCTGTGCAAACAGGACAAAAGCACTTATGCCTCTGCCGCTGAACGGCTCCTGCTGGCCATTGGTGAGCCGGAACTGCTGGACACCTCAACCGATTCACGGCTATCGCGGATTTTTTCCAACAAGGTGATTCGCCGCTATCCGGCCTTTGAAGACTTCCACGGAATGGAAGAATGCATCGACCAGATCGTTTCCTACTTCCGCCATGCTGCACAGGGCCTGGAAGAGAAAAAGCAAATCCTCTATCTGTTGGGCCCGGTCGGGGGCGGCAAATCATCCCTTGCCGAAAAACTCAAACAGCTAATTGAAAAAGTGCCCTTCTATGCCATCAAGGGTTCACCGGTTTTCGAATCGCCCCTGGGCCTGTTCAACGCCACCGAAGATGGCGCGATCCTCGAAGAAGACTTCGGCATCCCCAAACGCTACCTGAGCACCATCATGTCGCCGTGGGCCACCAAGCGCCTGGCCGAGTTTGGCGGTGATATCAGCCAGTTCCGCGTGGTTAAACTCTACCCCTCGATCCTCAATCAGATCGGTGTCGCCAAAACCGAACCCGGAGACGAAAACAACCAGGACATTTCGGCCCTGGTCGGCAAGGTCGATATCCGCAAACTGGAAGAATTCCCGCAAAACGACGCCGACGCCTACAGCTACTCGGGCGCCCTGTGCCGGTCCAACCAGGGCTTGATGGAGTTCGTGGAGATGTTCAAGGCACCGATCAAGGTGCTGCACCCACTGCTGACGGCCACCCAGGAAGGCAACTACAACAGCACCGAAGGCCTGGGCGCGATCCCGTTTACTGGCATCCTGCTGGCTCACTCCAACGAATCGGAGTGGCACACCTTCCGCAACAACAAGAACAACGAAGCGTTTATCGACCGGATCTACATCGTCAAAGTGCCGTATTGCCTGCGCGTCAGTGACGAAGTGAAGATCTACGACAAACTGCTGTTCAACAGCTCGCTGGCCAAAGCCCATTGCGCGCCCGACACCCTGAAAATGCTGGCCCAGTTCACCGTACTGTCACGGCTCAAAGAGCCGGAAAACTCCAACATCTACTCCAAGATGCGGGTGTATGACGGCGAAAATCTGAAGGATACCGACCCGAAAGCCAAGTCCATCCAGGAGTACCGTGACAACGCGGGTGTCGACGAAGGCATGAATGGCCTGTCGACCCGTTTCGCGTTCAAGATCCTGTCCAAGGTGTTCAACTTCGACCCCCACGAAATTGCCGCCAACCCGGTCCACCTGCTTTATGTGCTCGAACAGCAGATCGAACAGGAACAATTCCAGGCTGAAACCCGTGAGCGCTACCTGCGTTTCCTCAAGGAATACCTGGCGCCGCGCTACATCGAGTTTATCGGCAAGGAAATCCAGACCGCTTATCTGGAGTCCTACAGCGAATACGGGCAAAACATCTTCGATCGCTATGTGCTTTACGCCGACTTCTGGATTCAGGACCAGGAATACCGCGACCCGGAAACCGGCGAGATCCTCAATCGCGTGGCTCTCAACGAAGAGCTGGAGAAAATCGAAAAACCGGCAGGCATCAGCAATCCGAAGGATTTCCGCAACGAGATCGTCAACTTCGTACTGCGCGCCCGCGCCAACAACAACGGTAAAAACCCGACCTGGCTCAGCTACGAGAAGCTGCGGGTGGTGATCGAGAAGAAAATGTTCTCCAACACCGAAGACCTGCTGCCGGTTATCAGCTTCAACGCCAAGGCAAGCAAAGAGGACCAGCAAAAACACAACGACTTCGTCACTCGAATGGTCGAACGTGGCTACACCGACAAACAAGTACGGCTGCTCTCCGAGTGGTACCTGCGGGTCCGCAAGTCGCAGTGAGGCAGTTGTAAGCCTCAAGCCTCAAGCTGCAAGAACAAGCAGGGCAATTGCTTGGACTTGCAGCTTGCAGCTCACAACTTGAAGCTGCCCGGAGGGCCTAATGAGCTATGTGATCGACCGACGCCTCAATGGCAAGAACAAGAGCACGGTTAACCGTCAGCGTTTTCTGCGGCGCTACCGTGACCATATCAAAAAGGCCGTAGAAGAGGCCGTGGGCCGCCGTTCCATTACCGATATGGAACATGGCGAGCAAATCAGCATCCCTGGCCGCGATATCGATGAGCCGGTGCTGCATCACGGCCGTGGTGGCAAGCAAACCGTGGTTCACCCCGGCAACAAGGAGTTCACCAGCGGTGAACATATTCCACGCCCTCAAGGCGGCTCGGGAGGTGGCGGCGGGCCAGGCAAAGCGGGCAACTCCGGCGAAGGCATGGATGAGTTCGTGTTCCAGATCACCCAGGAAGAGTTCCTCGAATTCATGTTCGAAGACCTTGAGCTACCCAACCTGGTCAAACGCAACCTGACCGGCACCGACACGTTCAAAACCGTCCGCGCCGGTATCAGCAACGAGGGCAACCCGTCCCGCATCAATATCATCCGCACCCTGCGCTCCGCCCATGCACGGCGCATTGCCCTGTCCGGCAGCAGCCGGGCAAAACTGCGCGAAGCCAAGGCTGAGCTGGAGCGGTTAAAACGTGAAGAACCGGACAACTTCGGCGATATCAAGACCATCGAAGCTGAAATCGAGAAACTCAGCGCGCGTATTCATCGCGTGCCGTTTCTCGACACCTTCGACCTCAAGTACAACCTGCTGATCAAACAGCCCAACCCCAGCTCCAAAGCCGTCATGTTCTGCCTGATGGACGTTTCAGGCTCCATGACCCAAGCCACCAAAGATATCGCCAAACGCTTTTTTATCCTTCTTTACCTGTTTCTCAAGCGCAACTACGACAAGATTGACGTGGTGTTTATTCGCCATCACACCAGCGCACGGGAGGTCGATGAAGAGGAGTTTTTCTATTCCCGGGAAACCGGCGGCACCATCGTTTCCAGCGCACTCAAACTGATGCAGGAGATCATGGCCGAGCGTTATCCCACCAACGAGTGGAACATCTACGCAGCCCAAGCCTCTGACGGAGACAACTGGAACGACGACTCCCCCATTTGCCGCGACATTCTGATCAACCAGATCATGCCGTTCGTGCAGTACTACACTTATGTAGAGATCACCCCGCGCGAACACCAGGCGCTCTGGTACGAGTACGAACGCATCAGCGAGGCGTTTTCCGACACCTTCGCCCAACAGCAACTGGTCTCGGCCGGCGATATTTATCCGGTCTTCCGTGAACTCTTCCAGCGCAGGTTAGTGACATGACCGCCAAAGAGAATAAGCGCCAACCCATCTCCACCGGCTCAGAGTGGACCTTTGACCTGATCCAGGCCTATGACCGCGAAATCGGCCGCCTGGCTGGCCGCTATGCGCTGGACACCTACCCCAACCAGATCGAAGTCATCACCGCCGAGCAAATGATGGATGCCTACGCATCGGTGGGCATGCCGTTGGGTTATCACCACTGGTCCTACGGCAAACACTTCCTTAGCACTGAAAAATCCTATACCAGGGGCCAGATGGGGCTGGCCTACGAAATCGTTATCAACTCAGACCCCTGCATTGCCTATCTGATGGAAGAAAACACCATCTGCATGCAGGCATTGGTGGTTGCCCATGCCTGCTATGGCCACAACAGCTTCTTCAAGGGCAACTACCTGTTTCGCACCTGGACCGATGCCAGCTCGATCATCGATTACCTGGTGTTCGCCAAGCAGTACATCATGCAGTGCGAGGAGCGCCACGGCATCGACGCAGTGGAAGACCTTCTCGACTCCTGCCATGCCCTGATGAACTACGGGGTGGACCGCTACAAACGGCCTGATCCGATTTCAGCCGAAGAGGAGCGCCGTCGACAAAAGGAACGCGAGGAGCACCTGCAAAAACAGATCAACGATTTGTGGCGCACCATCCCCAAAAGCGCAGACAAACTCAGCGAGAAGGACAACGCCCGCTTCCCCGAAGAACCTCAGGAAAACATTCTGTACTTCCTGGAAAAACACGCGCCCTTGCTGGAGCCCTGGCAGCGTGAAGTGGTGCGCATCGTGCGCAAGATCGCCCAGTACTTTTACCCACAGCGGCAAACCCAGGTGATGAACGAGGGGTGGGCAACTTTTTGGCACTACACCCTGATGAACGACCTCTATGACGAAGGCCTGGTCACCGAAGGCTTTATGATGGAGTTCCTCATTTCCCACACCAGCGTGGTGTTCCAGCCCGGTTTTGACAGCCCCTACTACAGCGGTATCAACCCCTACGCCCTGGGCTTTGCGATGTATTGCGATATCCGGCGCATCTGCGAACACCCTACCGATGAGGATCGCTACTGGTTCCCTGACCTTGCGGGCAGCGACTGGCTGTCGAGCATCAAATTCGCCATGGCCAGCTTCAAGGACGAGAGTTTTATCCTGCAGTACCTGTCACCCAAGGTAATCCGCGACCTGAAGCTGTTCAGCATCATGGACGACGATCAAAAAGACGACTTGCTGGTACCCGCCATCCATGACGAAAACGGCTACCGCATCATTCGCGAAACCCTGGCCGCGCAATACAACCTGGGCAATCGCGAACCCAATATCCAGATCTGGAGCATCGACCGGCGTGGTGACCGCTCACTGACCCTGCGTCACCAGCAACACGACCGCAAACCCTTGGGCGACTCCACCGAAGAAGTTCTCAAGCACCTGCACCGCTTGTGGGGCTTCGACATTCACCTGGAAACACTGCAAGGCGACCAGGTCATGAAGGTCCACCATGTCCCGCCAAAAGGCGACCACGGTGATCTTGACCGTGGCCGCCTGGACATGGGAGCCATTCACCTGTAACCCAAGCCTCCGTTAACACGGCACACGCGCTATCCTGTCGCGCTGACGGAGGTTTTTTATGCAGATCTATAAAGTTGGCGGTGCCGTACGCGATCGCCTGCTGGGCAAGCCTGTCACCGATATCGACTGGGTGGTGGTGGGCGCTACGGCCGAACAAATGCAGGCCCTTGGCTATCGCCCTGTCGGCTCGGACTTCCCGGTATTCCTTCACCCCAAAACCGGTGATGAATATGCGTTGGCGCGCACCGAACGTAAAAGTGGTCATGGCTATGGCGGCTTTGTTTTTCACGCTAGCCCCGACGTCACCCTCGAAGAAGACCTGATCCGTCGCGACCTGACCATCAATGCGATGGCCGAGGACGAGGCCGGCAACGTGACCGACCCTTATCATGGCCAGCGCGACCTTCAGGCCCGCATCTTGCGCCACGTTTCCCCCGCATTCGCCGAAGATCCACTCAGAGTGCTGCGCGTGGCCCGATTTTCTGCGCGCTACGCCAGCCTGGGTTTCAGCATCGCCCCCGAGACCCTGGAGCTGATGCGTCAATTGTCCCGCTCCGGCGAACTGCAAGCCTTGACCCCGGAGCGCTGCTGGAAGGAAATCTCCCGCGCCTTGATGGAAGATCAGCCGCAGGTCTTTATTCAAGTACTGCGCAACTGTGACGCACTTGAAGTGCTGCTGCCCGAGGTCAACGCCCTGTTTGGCGTGCCGCAGCCCCCGGCCCATCACCCGGAAATCGACAGCGGCGTGCATACCCTCAGCGTGCTGGAGCAATCGGCCTTGCACAAACAGCCCCTAACGGTGCGCTGGGCTTGCCTGCTGCACGACCTGGGCA
This sequence comes from Pseudomonas fragi, assembly GCF_900105835.1. Taxonomy (NCBI): domain Bacteria; kingdom Pseudomonadati; phylum Pseudomonadota; class Gammaproteobacteria; order Pseudomonadales; family Pseudomonadaceae; genus Pseudomonas; species Pseudomonas fragi. Next base: position 3,710,359 of record NZ_LT629783.1, on the reverse strand, counting down.
AGGGACTGACCCCTGAAAAGGACTGGCCAAGGCACATTGCCCACGAGCACAAGGGGCTGCGCCTGATCAAGGCGGTCAATGACCGCTACAAGGTGCCGCGTGACTGCCAGGAACTGGCCCTGCTGGTGGGCGAATACCACACGCACGGCCATCGGGCCCTTGAACTCAAGGCTTCGACGCTTCTGGAGTTGCTGCAACGTTTTGACGTGTACCGGCGGCCGCAGCGGTTCGAGGAGTTTGTCGTGGCGTGCGAGATGGACGCCAAAGGGCGCCTGGGGCTGGAAGATCGCCCGTACCCGCAAGCTGACTACCTGCGCGGCGCGGCGCGGGCAGCCCTGGCGGTAGCGGTGCAGCCGCTGCTGGAGCAGGGCTACAAAGGCCCTGAACTGGGCGAAGCGCTCAAGCGCGAACGACTCAAGGCACTGCAGGCCTACAAGGATGCGGCGTAGCGCAAACCTTGTGGGAGCGGGCTTGCTCGCGATCAGGGCACCACGGTCTTTCAGCCAGACCGCATCGACGCCATCGCGAGCAAGCCCGCTCCCACAAAAAAGGCGGCAACCTGCCGCCCATTCAAACGGCTATCAGCCCGCCAGCATCTCCAGCGGCGTCAAGGACTCCCCACGCCACTCGAAGGCTGCAGGCGCAAGCACCTGATCGATCTGCGCCTCAGCCCACAACTGCGCAAGGGGCTTGCCCACACCCGGGTGGATTTTGTCCGGAGCTATCAAAGACAGCGGCCACAACACAAAAGCATTCTTGAGAATTTCGGCACGCGGCAGGGTCAAGCCATCGAAATTACCCTCCAGATCGCCGTAAAACAACACGTCGATATCCAGGGGCAAACCCTTGCGATCTTGGGCGTAACGCCCGTTATCCGCCTCGATCAGCTTCAAACGTCGGCTTAGCTCAACCAGCGGCAAATCGGTTTTCGCCGACACCACCAGATTGAAAAACGGCCCGCTCTTGATCCCTACCGGCTGGCTTTCGAACACGGGCGAACACTGCATGCCCAGCAAAAACCCGGCCAGCGCATCCAGACCCGCCTGCAGATGTGTTTCGCGCTCGACATTACTGCCCAGCCCAAGATAAATCCGAGTTAGCGACATCCGCGCTCAATCTCCACGCCCACCCCAGTGGCCGCCGCAACGGCGCCGGGCTTGGTCAGCTTGAGGTGCAGCCAGGGAATATTGAACTCGCTCATCAACACTTCGGCCAGACGCTCGGCGAAAGTTTCCACCAGCTGAAATTGAGCCTGCTCGGCAAACGCCTGAATGCGCGCGGATACACTCGCGTAATCCAAGGCCAGCGTCAGATCATCCCCAGCCGCGGCCGGGCGGTTATCCCACGCAAAACTCAGATCAAGGCGCAGGCACTGACGGATGCCACGTTCCCAGTCATAAGCACCGATAACGGTGTCAACTTCCAGGCCTTCGATAAACACTCTGTCCAAGCACTCTTCTCCGCAGCACGACAAGGGCGCAAAGCGCCGTTAGAATCAGGGCGTCCTCGCCCGGAATAGTTAGCATGTTTTGGTTACTGGCGATCCTCGCCTACCTGCTCGGCTCTCTGTCCTTTGCCATTTTGCTCAGCCGCCTGACGGGAACTCCCGACCCGCGAATGAGTGGTTCCGGCAATGCCGGCGCAACCAACATGTTGCGTCTGGCCGGCAAAAAACTTGCCGTCCTGACCTTGCTCGGCGACCTGTGCAAGGGGCTTTTGCCCGTCCTGCTGGCCAACCAACTGGATTTCTCTCTCCAGGACCAGGCCTGGATCGGCGGCTGCGCCGTTGTAGGCCATATGTACCCTGCCTACTTCCGCTTTCGAGGCGGCAAGGGTGTCGCCACGGCGGCCGGCATGCTGCTGGGGCTGTATCCGCCTGCCGCACTGCTGGCTGTCGCCGCATGGCTGCTGACCTTCCAGTTGACCCGTACCAGCTCGCTGGCGGCCCTGATCGCCACCCCCCTGACCCTGCCACTGCTGGCCTGGCAAGAGCCTGCCGCGCTGCTGCCCATGAGCGCCTTGACGGCACTGATTGTCTGGCGCCACCGCGGCAATTTACGCGACCTGATGGCCGGGCGCGAACGGCATTTCTGAATATTGCCCGTGAAAAATCTTCACCATTGCGCCCACCCCTGTCATCACAGGGGCTGCAACTGCTCCATCGGCCAGCGTGCTTGCACGCTGATGGCCAATGTTTCGTGCTGGCCTGCCTGCAAACGCTGGCAGCCGGCGAATGCGATCATCGCGCCGTTATCCGTGCAAAATTCCGGTCGGGCGTAATACACATTGCCCTTCATCTCACCGAGCATTTTCTCCAGCGAAACACGCAGTGCCTTGTTCGCACTCACCCCGCCGGCAATCACCAGACGCTTCATGCCCGCATGCTTCAAGGCCCGCTTGCACTTGATGGTCAGCGTCTCGACCACCGCCTGCTGGAAGGCCAGGGAGATATCGCAACGGGTCTGCTCAGTATCGTCGCCCTCTGCCACGCAACGCTGCCAGGTGTTCAGGGCAAACGTCTTGAGGCCGCTGAAGCTGAACTGCAGGCCGGGACGATCGGTCATGGGTCGCGGGAACACAAAGCGCCCGGCAACGCCCTGAGCGGCCAGACGGGCGATCTCAGGGCCGCCGGGGTAGTTGAGCCCCATCATCTTCGCGGTCTTGTCGAACGCTTCACCCGCAGCATCGTCCAGGGTCTCGCCCAACAACTCGTATTGGCCGATGCCATCCACGCGAACCAGCTGCGTATGACCACCCGATACCAACAAAGCGACGAACGGAAACTTTGGCGGCTGTTCTTCCAGCATCGGAGCCAGCAAGTGACCTTCCATGTGGTGCACGCCGAGGGCCGGAATACCCCAGGCAAATGCCAGCGCCTGGGCGCAAGAAGCCCCAACCAGCAGGGCTCCGACCAATCCCGGGCCAGCCGTATAGGCAATCGCGTCAATCTCCGTAGGCACACAGTCGGCCTCGGCCAGCACCTGACGAATCAAGGGCAGCATTCGCTTGACGTGATCCCGTGAAGCCAGCTCCGGCACCACACCACCATAAGCGCGGTGCAGGTCGATCTGACTGAACAGTGCATCGGCCAAAAGCCCGCGTTCACTGTCGTATAGCGCGACGCCGGTTTCGTCGCAGGAGGTTTCTAATCCCAGTACTAGCATGGGTTTACGCCTTGTAGAGGCTAAATTCGAAGGCGCGCATAATAGTCGCCACTCCCGCCCCCGGCCAGCGGTTTTCGATCAGAGGCTTTGCATTCCGGGCGATGAGGGGTTAACATCCGCAACCCTTAAAAACCGACGTCTTCCAACGCGATTTTGCCTTGAGACGTTGACCCCGGTAATGAATGAAGGTAGCTCTGGATGCCAGCCGTCAAAGTAAAAGAGAACGAACCCTTCGACGTAGCTCTGCGTCGTTTCAAGCGCTCCTGCGAAAAAGCCGGTGTTCTGGCTGAAGTTCGCAGCCGCGAATTTTACGAGAAGCCGACTTCTGAGCGTAAGCGTAAAGCAGCAGCTGCTGTTAAGCGTCACGCGAAGAAAGTTCAGCGCGAGCAGCGCCGCGCCGTTCGTCTGTACTAATACACAGACGTTCGTTGCACGCTTCTGCCAAGCCCGGCCTAAAGCCGGGCCGTAGGCAGTTGTTGCAAGTTACATGCTTTATCGTCAAGGCCGCAGATGCGACCGCGACAAGCGTTACATCACGTCAGACCTGGCCTAATAGCCAGCGGTGCACGTCTTTACTGACGAGCCTTCCAAGGCTACCGACGCGCACACCTCTCTGATTTTCCTTAAAGACGATCAGCCCAAGGCACCTCTCCAGTGCCTGCTTATGAGCTATCCGAGACCAGCCATTGGTCAGTGCCGGACTCAGAGCGTGACATTTATCGATCCCATCGACTCTGGTTAATATGAGTAGAGCGGATTTCGACAGATACACTTCCCCGAAATAATTGAGCAGATACCGAGTGATCGAGCAGAGCTTTCGCCTGCACGCACGACGACCCAGCTCTTTATACGGACCCACTTCTGCGCAGTGATGACGAGAACGCCATGGCCGGGTTAATCCCCCAGAGCTTTATTGACGACCTTCTGAACCGTACCGATATCGTCGATGTCGTTAGCTCGCGCGTGCAAATGAAGAAAGCCGGCAAGAACTACACCGCCTGCTGCCCCTTCCACAAAGAAAAAACCCCGTCCTTCAGCGTAAGCCCCGACAAACAGTTCTATTACTGCTTTGGCTGCGGCGCTGGCGGCAACGCCCTCGGCTTTATCATGGACCACGACAACCTGGACTTCCCCCAGGCTGTCGAAGAACTGGCCAAAGCCGCCGGCATGGAAATCCCGCGAGAAGAAAGCGGTCGCCCACATAAACCACGGCAACCGACTGACTCACCGCTCTACCCACTTCTGACTGCCGCCGCTGACTTTTATCGCCAGGCTCTAAAAAGCCATCCGGCACGCAAAGCAGCAGTGGACTACCTGAAGGGCCGAGGCCTGACCGGTGAAATAGCCCGCGACTTCGGTTTGGGCTTTGCGCCACCAGGCTGGGACAACCTCTACAAACACCTGAGCAGTGACACGCTGCAACAAAAAGCCATGATCGACGCCGGCCTGCTGGTGGAGAACGCCGAGACCGGCAAGCGTTACGACCGTTTTCGTGACCGGGTCATGTTTCCGATCCGCGACAGCCGCGGCCGTATCATTGCCTTTGGCGGCCGGGTGCTGGGCGACGACAAGCCCAAGTACCTGAACTCCCCGGAAACCCCGGTCTTTCACAAAGGCCAGGAACTGTACGGGCTGTTCGAGGCGCGCAAGTTCAACCGCAGCCTCGACGAAATCATCGTGGTGGAAGGCTATATGGACGTCATCGCCCTGGCCCAGCAAGGCCTGCGCAATGCTGTCGCGACCCTGGGTACCGCCACCAGCGAAGAACACATGAAGCGCCTGTTTCGCGTGGTGCCCAGCGTGTTGTTCTGCTTTGACGGCGACCAGGCGGGCCGCAATGCAGCCTGGCGCGCACTTGAGGCGACGCTGCCCTGCCTGCAGGACGGGCGTCGCGCCCGCTTCCTGTTCTTGCCCGAAGGCGAAGACCCGGACACCCTGGTGCGCTCCGAAGGCACCGACGCCTTCAAGGCCCGCATCAACCAGCATGCCCAGCCGCTGGCAGATTACTTTTTCCAGCAACTGACCGAAGAAGCCGACCCTCGCTCGCTCGAAGGCAAGGCCCACATGGCCACGCTGGCAGCACCGCTTATCGACAAAGTACCGGGCGCCAACCTGCGGGCCCTGATGCGCCAGCGCCTGAGTGAAATCACCGGCCTTACCAGTGAAACCGTCAGCCAGCTGGCGCAAAGCGCTCCTGCAAAAACCCAGGCACAGCCGGCCTACGATCCGGGTATCGATTACGATGCAATGCCCGACTACAGCGACTTCCAGCAACCGGACATGTACATCCCCCAACAGGAATGGACTCCGAAAAAGCCGGGTGCTGGCGGCAAAAAATGGGAAAACAAGCCCTGGGACAAAAAAGGCAAGCGCGGCGGCGAACGCGAGCAGGCCTGGATCCCGGTAGGTGTTGAACCCCCTACCCTGACGGCCCTGCGCACCCTGCTGCACCATCCGCAACTGGCGAAAAAAGTTGAGGATGCCGGGCACTTTGCTGCAGAAGACCAGACTAACAATCAACTGCTGATTGCTCTGGTCGAGGCCGTACAGAAAAATCCTAAGCTAAGCTCTATTCAGCTACTGTCCCGTTGGCACGGCACTGAACAGGGCCGCTTGCTGCAAAGACTGCTGGAAAAGGAATGGCTAATTGATGCCGACAACCTTGAACAACAGTTTTTCGACACCATAACTAGCTTGTCAGCTCGCCAACGCGAGCGAAATCTTGAACAACTTCTTCGAAAAGCACGTCAAGGCGAGCTAAGTAGCGAGGAAAAAAATCAGTTACGCGACCTTCTAAGTCGCAATAATCCCGCATCAAACCCGACCTCAACTGGCGCGTGAGGTCATAGCTAAGGTATAATCCTCGGCTTGTTTTTTGCCCGCCAAGACCTTCAGTGGATAGGGTGTTATGTCCGGAAAAGCGCAACAGCAGTCTCGTATCAAAGAGTTGATCACCCTCGGCCGTGAGCAGAAGTATCTGACTTACGCAGAGGTCAACGACCACCTGCCCGAAGATATTTCAGATCCGGAGCAAGTGGAAGACATCATCCGCATGATTAATGACATGGGGATCCCCGTACACGAGAGTGCTCCGGATGCGGACGCCCTTATGTTGGCCGATGCCGACACCGACGAAGCAGCGGCTGAAGAAGCGGCTGCAGCGTTGGCGGCAGTAGAGACCGACATTGGTCGTACTACCGACCCTGTGCGCATGTATATGCGTGAAATGGGCACGGTAGAACTGCTGACACGTGAAGGCGAAATCGAAATCGCCAAGCGTATCGAAGAAGGCATCCGTGAAGTGATGGGCGCAATCGCGCACTTCCCAGGCACGGTTGACCATATTCTCTCCGAGTACACTCGCGTCACCACCGAAGGTGGCCGCCTGTCCGACGTTCTGAGCGGTTATATCGACCCGGACGACGGTATTGCGCCGCCCGCAGCCGAAGTGCCGCCTCCTGTCGACCCCAAGGTGAAAGCCGAAGGTGATGACGAAGAGGACGACAAGGAAGAGTCCAGCGAAGACGAGGAAGAGGTCGAAAGCGGCCCGGACCCGATCATCGCGGCCCAGCGTTTTGGCGCTGTTTCCGATCAGATGGAAATCGCTCGCAAGGCCCTGAAAAAGCACGGTCGTGGCAGCAAGCAGGCAATTGCCGAGCTGGTTGCACTGGCTGAGCTGTTCATGCCGATCAAGCTGGTCCCGAAGCAATTCGAAGGCCTGGTTGAACGTGTTCGCAGCGCCCTGGAGCGTCTGCGTGCCCAAGAGCGCGCCATCATGCAGCTGTGTGTGCGTGATGCACGCATGCCGCGTACCGATTTCCTGCGCCTGTTCCCGGGCAACGAAGTCGACGAAAGCTGGAGCGACGCGCTGGCCAAAGGCAAAAGCAAATACGCTGAAGCCATTGGTCGCCTGCAACCGGATATCATCCGTTGCCAGCAAAAGCTGTCTGCTCTTGAGGCCGAAACGGGCCTGAAGATTGCCGAGATCAAGGACATCAACCGTCGCATGTCGATCGGTGAGGCCAAGGCCCGCCGCGCGAAGAAAGAGATGGTTGAAGCCAACTTGCGTCTGGTGATCTCCATCGCCAAGAAGTACACCAACCGTGGCTTGCAGTTCCTCGATCTGATCCAGGAAGGCAACATCGGCTTGATGAAAGCGGTAGACAAGTTTGAATACCGCCGCGGCTACAAATTCTCGACTTATGCCACCTGGTGGATCCGTCAGGCGATCACTCGCTCGATCGCCGACCAGGCCCGCACCATCCGTATTCCGGTGCACATGATCGAGACGATCAACAAGCTCAACCGTATTTCCCGCCAGATGTTGCAGGAAATGGGCCGCGAACCGACCCCGGAAGAGCTGGGCGAACGCATGGAAATGCCTGAGGACAAAATCCGCAAGGTATTGAAGATCGCTAAAGAGCCGATCTCCATGGAAACCCCGATCGGTGATGACGAAGACTCCCATCTGGGTGACTTCATCGAAGACTCGACCATGCAGTCGCCAATCGATGTAGCTACCGTTGAGAGCCTTAAAGAAGCGACACGCGACGTACTCGGCGGCCTCACAGCGCGTGAAGCCAAGGTACTGCGCATGCGTTTCGGTATCGACATGAATACCGACCACACCCTTGAGGAGGTTGGTAAGCAGTTCGACGTTACCCGTGAGCGGATTCGCCAGATCGAAGCCAAGGCGCTGCGCAAGCTGCGCCACCCGACGCGAAGCGAGCATCTACGCTCCTTCCTCGACGAGTGACAACAAAACCCCCGGCCCTGCCGGGGGTTTTGCTTTAGCGCGAATTATTTCCTGCCCCTCCCCTCTGCCACAGCCCGACTACACTGGATGCATCCAGGTGTATTGAAGGGACGCGCATGTCACGCTTACTGGCCATCCTGCTACTGTCGCTTGTCGTATGGACCTCTGGCGCCCAAGCCCTGACGTTCACCGATGAAGAACAGCAGTGGCTCAAGGAGCATCCTGAACTGCTCCTGGGCATCGATACCACCTGGCCACCCTTTGAATTCCGTAACGCACAGGGCATCTACACAGGCCTGGCGGCCGACTATGTGAAACTGATCACCAACCAATTGGGTGTAAGCGTCAAGCAGGTCGCGGCATCGAACTGGAGCGAAGTGCTGGAGCAAACCAAGGATGGCAAACTCGACTGGCTACCCGGCATCATGTCGACGCCCGAGCGCCAAAAGCGCCTGGCGTTTACCCGGCCCTACCTGGACTTCCCCATTGTCATCCTCGCCCACAAGGGCGGCGCGGCGCCTAAAAACATCCAGGAACTCTACGGCCTGCGGGTTGGCGTGATCGAGAACTACGCCCCGCACGAGCTGCTGCGCACCCAGCACCCCGACCTCAACATCGTCGCCCTGCCCAACGTCAGCTCGGCGTTGCAGGCCTTGGCCACAGACCAGGTAGATGCGATGGTGGGTGATCTGGCTTCCAGTGTATGGAGCCTGCGCCAGCTCAAACTTGATGGCCTGTACGTCAGCGGCGAAACCCCTTATCGCTTTCAACTGGCCATGGCCGTACCTAAAGACCAGACCGTCCTGCTGGGGCTGCTGGACAAAGTACTGGCCAATATCAGCCCCAGTGAAACCGAGCGCATTCAGCAGCACTGGGTCGGCAATATGAGCGACTATCGAACCCTGTGGCGCACCCTGCTGCTGTATATCCTGCCCGGCATACTGCTACTGGTGGTCGTGCTGATCGTGGTCATCCGCATTAACCGACGCCTGAGTTCCGAGATTGCCCAGCGCACAGCCCTCGAACAAGAACTGCGCAGCAGCGAAGATCATTACAAGGGCTTGATTGAAAGCCTTTCAGCCATCGCCTGGGAAGCGCGCCTGGACAACGACACCTACACCTATGTGTCCCCGCAGGCCGAAGCCTTGCTCGGTTATCCCGTCGCCGACTGGCTAGCCCCCGGATTCTGGAAGCGGGTCGTTCATCCCGATGACCTGCCCCGGATCCAGGCCTGGCGTAAAAAGGAGATCAGCGCAGGCCACGATCACAGCCTCGACTATCGCGTCATCACCGCAGAGGGCCACACCCTTTGGTTACGCGACATTGCCAGCATCACGACGCACCACCAACAGGCCGTGGTGCGCGGCCTGATGATCAATATCAGCGAAACCAAGCAGACCGAAGAAGCCTTGCTCCTTTCCGAAGAAAAGTTTGCCAAAGCGTTTCACGCATCCCTTGATGGCTTGTTGCTCAGTCGTCAGAGCGATGGCCTGATTATCGAGATAAACGAAGGCTTCAGCCGCCTCATCGGCTATGACAGTGCCAGCGCCCTGTACCACTCAACGCTGGAACTGCAATTGTGGGTCGACCCCCAGGAGCGTCGTAACCTGCTCGCGATCCTGGAAAAAAACGGCTTTGTGCGCGACTTCACCTGCCATATCCGGCACAAGGAAGGGCAAGTGCGTCTTTGTGAAATCTCCAGTTACCCGCTGCTGATCGGCGCCGACGACTGCATCTTGACCATCGTCCACGACATTACCGAGCGCCACCAGATGCAGGAAAAACTTCTGCAAACAGCCACCGTATTCGACAGTACGGCCGAAGGCATCATCTTTACCGATCCCGAGCAAAAAATTACGGCTGTAAACCGGGCCTTCAGCGAAATTACCGGTTACTCCGAAAGTGAAGTACTGGGCCAGACGCCGCGCATCCTGGCCTCTGGCCGGCACGACAAACTGTTCTTTGCGTCCATGTGGTACCAGCTGTCGAGCGCTGACAACTGGCAGGGCGAAATCTGCAACAGACGCAAAAACGGAGAAACTTACCCCAGCTGGATGACCATCAGCGCCGTGCGCAATAACACTGATGTGGTGACACATTTTGTGGCCGTGTTTTCTGATATTTCCACCCTCAAACAGGCCCAGGAACGCCTTGATCACCAGGCCCACCACGACCCGCTGACCAACCTTCCCAACCGTTTACTGTTTGAAAGCCGGGTGCGCCAGATTCTCAGCGACCAACGACGCAACGATCAATACAGCGCCGTGCTGTTCCTGGACCTTGATCGCTTCAAGAACATCAATGACAGCCTCGGCCATCCAGTGGGTGACCAGTTGCTCAAGGGCATCGCGACCCGCCTGACGGAGCAGCTGCGCGACATCGATACGGTTGCCCGCCTTGGCGGTGACGAATTTATCGTGCTGTTGCCTGGGCTTAAACACCCGGACGATGCGCAGATGATTGCCGAAAAACTGCTGGGCAGTTTCAACGAGCCTTTCCTGACCGACGAAAGCGAACTGTTTATCAGCGCCAGCATCGGCATCAGCGTTTACCCGGATGATGGCGATGACGTGGCCACACTGATCAAGAATGCCGATATCGCGATGTACCACTCCAAACTCAAAGGGCGCAATCGCGTCGAACGCTACAGCCACGACCTCAACTCCCAGACCAGCGCCCGAATTCTTCTGGGGCAAGAGCTGCGCCGCGCCCTGGAGCGTGGCCAGGTATCACTGCTGTACCAACCCAAAGTCCGCTTGCGCGACCACACGCTGGCGGGCGCCGAAGCACTGCTGCACTGGAACCACCCTCTACTCGGAGGAATCTCACATGAGCGCTTGATTCATCTGGCCGAAGAAAACGGCATGATCATACAAATCGGCGACTGGATGCTGGAACGTGCATGTCAGCAATTATGCTCATGGAATCAGCTGTACAAGCCCTTTGGACCGATTTCGGTCAACCTTGCCAGCGCTCAATTGCACCAGCCGGGACTGATGGCGCACATTCAGCACCTGCTCGAAACCTGCAGGCTCAAACCCGAGAGCCTGAAACTGAAAATCACCGAAACCTTTCTTACTGGCCAGACCGAAGAAGCGTTTGACGCCTTGCACCGGCTCAAGCAACTGGGGGTAAAACTGTCCATCGACAACTTCGGCACCGGCAACTCGTCCCTCAGCTACCTCAAGCGCTTGCCGCTGGATACGCTGAAAATCGACCCGTCATTTGTGCATGGCTTGCCCGACGACAGCCATGATGCTGCCATTGTGCATGCCATCATCGCGCTGGGGCACAGCATGCACTTCTCCATCATTGCCGACGGCGTTCAAACCCGGGAGCAACAGGTCTTTCTGGCGCAGGCAGGTTGCGAACTGATCCAGGGCGAGATCGTCAGCCCGCCGTTGCTGCCCGAAAATTTCGCAGCGAGCTTTCTTCACCTCGCAATTTCAGATCTTTCGGATAGCACTACTTAGAATCCGTCGTTATAATCCGCGACCTACTGAGGGCCTATAGCTCAGTTGGTTAGAGCAGGGGACTCATAATCCCTTGGTCCACGGTTCGAGTCCGTGTGGGCCCACCATACTCAAAGCCGCGCATTGCGCGGCTTTCGCGTTTCTGGCGGAGCCACCTCAGATACAGTCCTATGGTCCAAGGGTACAATTTAGGTACAGTGCTGGTTCGCCAGCCGCCTAGGAGCACCCTCTCATGGCTACTCTCGTCAAAACCCCTTCCGGCACCTGGAAGGCTCTCATTCGTAAAAACGGCTGGCCCACTGTCGCCAAAACCTTCCGCACCAAGCGTGATGCGGAGGACTGGTCCCGACGTACCGAAGAAGAAATGGTGCGTGGCGTGTACATCCGGCGCAGCGGCTCGGAAAAAATGACGCTAGAGGTAGCACTCAAACGCTACCTGAGCGACATAACCCCAACCAAGAAGCCAACCACTCAACGTGGCGAAAACTCGAAAGCCAAAAAGCTGATCGAGCACCTGGGCAAATATTCAATGGCTGCCCTCTCCGCTGAAATCATCGCGGGCTATCGCGACAAGCGCCTGAACGAGCCCAGCCGTGGCGGGACCATCAGCAACAACACCGTGCGCCTTGAACTGGCCCTGTTGAGTCACCTGTACACGGTAGCGATTCAGGAATGGGGTTTGGGTCTGACGTTCAACCCAGTGCTGAACATCCGTAAGCCTAGCCCTGGGGATGGTCGTGACCGAAGGTTATCGCCAGATGAAGAACGCCTTCTGCTCGCGGCCGTGAATCGACATAGCAACCCTATGCTGGGCTGGATTGTTTGCATCGCTCTGGAAACGGGTATGCGCTCGTCTGAGATCTCATCCCTACGTCGCCCTCAAGTGGATTTGGCAAAGCGTGTCATACGTCTCTCAGACACAAAGAACGACGGCTCGCGCACCGTGCCTCTCAGCAAGCGTGCCACCGAAGTATTCAAAGCTGCGATGGATAACCCGGTGCGACCAATCGACTGCAACCTGGTGTTTTTCGGTGAGCCTGGAAAGGACGGGAAGCGTCGGCCGTATACCTTCACCAAGATTTGGGGACAGCTAAAGAAGAAGCTCGATCTACCTGACTTCAGGTTTCACGACCTGCGTCATGAGGCAGTGAGTAGGCTTGTCGAAGGCGGGTTATCCGATCAAGAGGTTTCGGCCATCAGTGGTCATAAGTCGATGCAGATGCTCAAGCGTTACACGCATCTTCGAGCTGAAGACCTCGTCAGTAGACTGGACAAAATAACAAGACCTGGCAGTGAAGCTTACTAATTTAAGACGGGGGATTTTGGCTTCACCCTCACGTTCGGAGCTTTTCAGTATGCGAAATTGCACTCCACGTGACCATCTGACTGCATTTTGACCGGTACGCTTCGTGGCGGTGACTGGCAGATAACAGCGTATTGCTGTCGGTCATGACAGACAGAAATCGGAAAAAATCAGACATTTCAGGCTATGCTTTGAAGTTGAATGACCCTGAGAAAAACGGGCAAATTTACCTTAGGAACAGCTACGCCTATTGACGAATTAAAGGTGGAGATCGAAATCGCAAAGATATCTCCTGATAGATCGTAAGTAGAAAGGAATTAGGTATTTTAGCGCGACCTTGATCCGCCTCTATCTTGTGATAGCTCTGGCCGTGACGAACTGATATAAATTGGGTGAACGGAAGGTGGGGGTGATAAATGTATGAGAGTGAGATTCGCGACATACTTGCTGCTGATATTAGTGTATTAGAGGACGGCCTAGTACTTTTAAATAAAGAACAGTACATCCCCAACAGAATCGGAACCAAGAGCTTCATTGATCTATATGCTCGTGATAAAGATGGGCATCACGTGCTCATTGAGCTAAAGCGATCCGACAGCGCAGTTAGGGATGCCATTCATGAAATAAATAAGTATGTTGAGGGGGTCAAACGTCATCTGGGCGTTAAGGAGCGTGAATTACGAGTAATCATTGCCTCTACGACCTGGAAAGAACTGCTAGTACCACTCTCTCGGTACATAAAAGAAACTACGCTCGCTATAACGTCTCTCAAACTAGACGTTGGAAATGATAAGCGTATCTATGTATCAGAACAGAATATGATTAACGTTGAGCAAGGGCGTTACATTGCACCCTGGCATGAAGTCTACTGGTATCATGATGAGCTTCAGCTTCAAGAAGGCATTGATTCAATTGAGCATGCATGTTGCGAAAAAGGAATCGATGATTTCGTAATAGTTATTCTGCATACTGCAAAGCCAACCTTTTCGGCTCGTGAGTCCCAGATAAGAAATATGCTCTCAGATCTTCGGGTGGCAGGCATGGAAGCTTCGCTTAATGAGCTGCCGACCTACAGCTATATCGCCTACTTTGCAATGCAAATTCTCACCAAGGATCAGTGCTTTGCGATATTGGAAAAATCGCCAGATAAAATGCAGCAAGCGCATGAAGATATCGCAGGAATTGAAGATGAGCATGATTTACTCTGCTCACTACATGGCTCTATATCGGCCTTAGAGCCAGCTACAAAACAACAACAATTCGAAATTGGATATCCCGCAAAATTCACTGACATCACTGAGGATCGAGGTTTTAAAATAGAAAAAATAATCCGTAAAGGGATTTTTTCACGTAACAGTATACTTACAGATGAAGATATCCTCGCTGAAATAAGCGCCAACGACGGTACGACAGGGCAACGTCTGACACGATCAGTTTCAATTAGCAATAGCGCTCATTTCGCGTCATTGCGTAAAGATATTAACGAGTGCCTCAACCAAAATCCTGCTTGGCGGCGACAGATTGAAGTGATACTTGAGGAAGTGGCATGCGACTTTCCTGATGCTACTTTAGATGTAAATATATTCAATCCAGCAACTGGGGCCTTTACGGTGATCCTGCCACTGCTCGTTTCTGAGCAGGGGGTGCGATACATACCGCAGTATCACATAACTATACGCAGCCCTGACAGAAAGCGAGTTTACTACGGCTTCCTCCAAGGAGGAGCTTCCTGCCTATCATATTGGGAATTTTTAGAAAAATATTACTACAGTTCTACTGTAGCGCTGCTTTTAACAATGACATGGGGAGGGAGAGAGCCTAGAGATATTGACATTTTGGAAGATCTAGGACTCAGATACCGGAGTTTCCGAAAAGATTTGACTTCAGATATTCAGCCTACACTTACTTGGCAAGATGATAGGTGGCGAACGGCTGACTCCATCACGTTTGAAGAAGCTTTCATTAAATATCTGGACAGTAACGCGGAACTGATCCGAGTTTTTCTGATAAAGGTAGGCTCAAAATTCGATGAGCAAGGGCAAATAACGCATCAAAATAAGGGCTCATTTGATGAGTATATTAATGTCGAAGAGGGGCAGCGTCGTCAACAATTTTTTCATGGCACTCCTAAAGCATGCGATTCCTGCGGATGTCCCTTTGAACACGAGCGATATATGATTGATTGCAAAATCAAGGATAGAACTAGCTGGGCCTGCATGTGCGGAGATTGTTATAATTTTGAAGGAGAAGGGATTGGTTGGGGACTAGGACAAATATATCAAAAAGATAAAAACATGTGGTTATTGGTCGGGGGGTGGCGGTGATGGAGCGCCACTGTTATGACAAGTAGTGCGCTAATCCAAAGTCTAAGCGCTTCCCAATTCACATAGGTTGAATTTCTCTCAACTCTTTAGATAATTCGAATGGCTAATTTGGGCCGGTTTTAGCCAATGGTGACAGGCAGAAATCGACCAATAGCTACCTCTTCACGGGGGTCGTAGATCGACTCGAAACGGACATCACCTATCTGTGCCTCGCCATATGGTGATGTTGGCAAGCGCGTGATGAAAAAAGGGCTGGAGTGAGCCCTTTTTTTGGAGCATCTCCTAGACAAAATCAGTCGCTAATTAAAAAAAGTAAAAATATAAATAAAAAATACAAAAGTTTCCGCAAAAAAATACGAAAGCTACCATCCCCCCTTATTTCATTAGGGGGAGGCGAAATTCTAAGCATACCAAAACACTACACGCTGGCACTCCCCAGCACTTACACTTGAATACCAAAACAGTATATATTGGCAATGACAGCACCAGTGCACGTTTGACAGCAACTAACTTACGCTCATAATTACCTAACTTCTCACCCCTACCGCACGATCAACCACCAGAGAAGAATATACGCAAAGGTAAATATCATGACCGACACTGAAACATATCTTGTCGTTAAGTTTGGCACTCTGATGCGCCTTGTAGATCTTGCAGAACTTCTAGGTAGATCCGTGGATGGACTGAGGGTATCTCTATACTCAGACACAGAACTTTCAAGAAAACTTAAACCTACGATGATTCGTATAGGTCGCCGTATTTACTTTCGCACCCAGCAAGTAATCCAAGCACTAGATCTAGAAGTACCACCTAACAGCGACAAAGCCTGACAGATCTAGATAGGAATAACTAAAATGGGCAGACAACGCACCATCAATGATCAGCGCTTCTGGAGCTCCCCGAAAATGTCCAGATGCACAATCGAAGACCGCTTCGCACTTTTTTATCTACTAACATGCCCGGCAAGCAACATAATTGGATGCTACGCAATAACCCCGAGGATCGCTGCTGCGGAAGTAGGCTGGGATACGGAGTCCCAATTTTTGCCAGTCCTGAGACGGCTTGCAGAAGGTGGGTTTATAAAATACGACGCGGATACATGTTTTGTGTAGGTGCGCATATGGTGGGAGCACCATCACCCCAAGGTCGCAATGGGACCCACGCTTTGTAAAAAAACGATGAAGCAGATCCGCGCGATGCCAATCAGCTGGACGATGGATTATCTAGACGATCTTTTGACACAACTTCATGAATACCGGGACCCCAAGGACAGTAAAGACCCAGGAAAAATTTTGATTGATGAGTTTTCACTGGGCAGCGACCTCCCCCCTGATCCAGAGCCTAGCGATAGGGTATCGACACCCTATCAAAGCCCTATCGATACCTCGGACGGTAACAGTAACGATAACAATACTTGTAAAAGTATAAATACAACAACTAACAGCACCACCTCAAAAAATGAGACGCTTTATTTTCCGCCAAAGCTGAAAGAACAAGAGCTTTTGATAGTAAAAAAACAGCTTGAAAAAATCACTACAACTGAGGCACAGGACATTCTGGATGAAATGGCCGCTGCAATGAACCATAACAAGATTGAAAAAGGTGCTATCCAGTGGCTATCTGGAGTTATGAAAAATCACGAGCTAGGTATTTTCAAGCTCACCTCGGCGGGAAAAGGGATCAAACAGGAAAGAACACAGCTCCAATTTACAGAAGAAACATATATCAATAGACTGCCAACAGACAACGACTCAAATGGCCTTAGAAATGTATCATCCGTGCTAGCCAATCTTGGCTACAGTAAAAGTAGCTAAGCATGGCACTACAACTCAAAGAACTCGACGACTTTTGTGACAGCCTTGATAGACCCGGAAACGTCCAGGTCGTTCTACACATTCACGCATCAAGAGGGTTTTCAATGACTGTTACTGATGGGGTTTCTGAGCACTTGATAACAGGCGAGCATAATCGCCCTCACTATTTTAGGACTATTAAAATGGTGCTAGACGAACTTGCAAACATTCCTTACATCTCGGAAAAAATTATTTTACATACAAAACATTGGTACCGCTGAGGCACTGGCATTCCACTTAAAAATAACGATCACCGTTTTATTTATACTTCAAATTGGCTAACGCATCCGGGATGCTGGGACTGAAAGTAAAGTCTCTGACCGGTGGGAATAGAAGCTCAATAGTAGGGACCAACGACAATCTGCGGAAAGATGCGCCGTATAGACCACATCCTTTAGATGCTCTCAAAGTGCACTAGATACGTGACTTAATTAACCCCTATCTGGCGGAACCAGCAGCTCAATGAGAAGAGTCGCCGGACAGCTCTGCGTTTGCCTATAATCTGAGGAGCAATACCATGATTTCATATGCTTACTTACCCATGCTCGTCCTGAGCGCATTCTTGATCATATCCATCCGTAGATTTTGGATCTGCGCTAATAGCATGGGGTTTATGCGCGAACTCTCCCAACGCGCACCCACGCTGCTACAACGCGACATCATGGCGGCGGTCCTTGCACTGGTGCCTGTCTCTATGGCGCTCATTGACTTGTTTGGCATAACCCTTCCCAGGCAATCAGAACCTATGCCCCCCCTACTGGGCGTCGTCTTGGCAGTTGGTAGCCTAGGTGCCTCAGTTGCCGTCCTGCATAACACCCTTGATCGACTTGCAGGAAGCTGGGCAGGTACAAGGGAAAGCGTTCTACGAACCATAGCAGCGCTGCAAATTATCGATTCCACTGAGCTAGGCTATAGCGCCCATGCCCACGTAAACCAACACACAAAGTCAATTCACGCTGAACGGACCCTCAACGTCATTCAATCCAAGGACGGAAAATGAAATCTCTCCTGACTACGCCCGTGACCCTAATGATCGTCACCGCCATCCTCTCAGGCTGTGGCAAACAAGAGCCCGTGCAGACGGTTGATTGGTACAAAGCAAACTCGCCTGAACGACTGAAGGTTTTGGAAAGGTGTAACGCCAATCCCGGCGAGCTTGCTCTGACACCGAACTGCGTCAACGCGAAAACCGCCGCAAACGCATTGGTGCTTGAGAACCGGGAGTACAAGCAGCGTGAACCCACGAATTTCTCTTCTCAGGGAAAATAGACATGGCGACCAAAACAGGAATATTTGAATGGATCGGAGGGTCAATGGATCAAACCCTCCATACGTTTATCAGCATTACTTCGAGCCGAGTGATTGAGGATTTCACGCTCACCGTCACGATAGGCGGGACGCTATATTTGACGATGGTCGGCTACATGATGATCACCGGAACAATTGAGCAGTCGGCCTCTCACTTTCTCAAAACCTGCGGAAAGTTCCTGCTTATCAGCGGCCTGGCCATGAACGCCGACACGTACATGTCATGGGTAGTAGAGGCGTTGAGGGGGCTTGAAACAGGAGTAACGGCCGCTTTCACAGCGACGAGTGATCCATCAATCTCAGACTCGGTTTTCCAGGTCATCGACAAGGCAATGTCGGACGGCTGGCAGATCGGTGCAGATATGTTGTCGAAAATGGGACAACGCCACTCCTACGAAATTGGGATGATAATTTGGGATGCCCTGAACGCCCTCGTCGTCTACACCGCTACGCTGCTCATCGCAGTTCCAGCAGGTGCCATGATTGTTGTAGCAAAAGGAATGCTTTCGGTGATGCTCGGAATCGGGCCAGTCTTCATCATGATGCTGCTGTTCGGACAGTTCACGTCCAAATGGTTCGATAGCTGGTTTGCCCAGGTCATCACGTACATCATGCAGACGGCACTGGTTAGTACGGTTCTTAGCTTTGGGATCAAATACTTTTCCTCGATAACTGCCAGCATATTGGCGACCCCAGGCGACTACCCAATCGCTACGTTCCTGGAGCTATTAGTTACTACCATCGTCGTGCTTTACATGATGTATCAAGCTCATGGCGTTGCAGGAGGCCTTGCAGGAGGTATATCGAGTGCGGCACTGACCTTGCGCGGAATCGCAAACGGCGCCATGGCACCAATCACAAAGGGCCTCAACAGACAGTCAACGCGCCGTGACATGCAGTCGGGCCAGATGGTCACAGCTGGAAGACTGAACCACCTCGCGGCTGGGAACACAGCCTGGAATCCAGCGTACCGACAGCACGTCATGCAGAACATGGGCAAAAATTGGGGAAGTGCAACTGGGGGCAAAGTAAATCAGTAGCCACTGACCCACGGCTGATCAGACCTCGCTTCGGCGAGGTCTTTTTCTGAGCACTTTCAAAAAGCGTATGACGGGTCAAGGGGTTGGTGCGGCCCGCAGGAGCGAAGCGACGAGGACCCGGCCCCTTGACGCGGCAGAAGCGACCAACGCTCAAGTCATGGGCGCAGGGGATCAAGGCCGTAGGCCTCCCCTGCACCCTTGACGACAGAGGGCGACTCGCTCCCTTCCCGCTCGCGGGAAGGGCGGGGGGATGGGCAATTCTCAAACACGTTAACCGATTGTAAATAAACGATTAATAACAAAAACAAGACAGTTTCAGCGCGCCTCTGATTCATGTTCAGTCATAAGGCGCATTGAACCCGCCCCGGACACACAACCCACTGAAAACGAATGCAAAACGACTACGAAAACTCCGCGCGTTGCTTGGGCAACCCCTTCGGTTGCATCCCGTGTCCGAACTTGCCGGACTGGCTGCGGGGGCAGGTACGGCGGGCAGAGCCCTTGACCTCCCTCTTGCCATAGGCTCAGTGCTTACTGTGGCATCAAGGGTCCGGCTACGCCCGGCATCCTCACCCGTTCGGTGCTCGCCTTCGGCTTCGCTCCGCATGCGGCTTGCGGTGCCGCCCTTGACACCACATCCAGCAAAAACCTTGCTACTTTGCTACGCACCACAGACATGGCGCTAACGCGATCCCGCGTTCAGCCAAGCAGCGAGAAATCCGCATGACCTCAAACAACCAAGAGCAAACGCAGCACCAAGGAAGCAACGAAATTGAAGCCGTTGATACTAAGGGACCGGAGCATCAGATTTCTGAGGCAGAGCAGAGCGAGCGTAAGAAAGCTGTCGCATTTGCCACCGCATCCATCGGCCTTTCTGGATTCGAAACCTCAGAAGAAATAAAACACCTTGGTCAGCGTTACATCTCTGGCGAAATCGACCTGAATGAATTTGTGATGCTCTCGCAGAAGATGCGTCCTGACAGCGACGACTTTCAGCTATCCGGAACGCAATGAGTTGTGCGGAAAGCTTGTTCATGAACAAGGGGAAAATGAATGGAGATCTAATGCAGGATAGGCAAATCGCCGGGTAAGCGTATGACAAAGCACTCCCGTAGCAGCAGATCTCTTGTTCATGAACAAGTACTGAGGCCTATGGAGATCTAGTGCAGGATAGGCGTTCACCGGTAAATTGTGGTTCACTACGGATATGGTCAGTTGTTGATACCGAATGAGGAATGCACATGCCGCGCAAAGCTAGCATCGGCGCCACAAGGGATAGCGCCGTTTACAGGGTACGCATACCGGCTGAGTTGAAATCAGAGTGGGAAGCGCACTGCGAGAAAAAGGGTAGCTCCCAGCACGGCTTGATCCGAGCGCTGATGCGCTACGTCATCAAAGATGAAATGCCCCCAGACGTTCATAGTTGGATATCAGGGCAAATCGCAGGCGAACCCGACGAAGGTCCAAAACAAAGGCTTGAAGCTCGATTCACACCGAGTGAGCACCGCGAGATCGTGGCACGCTCAGAGGTCGAGGGATGCTCTCCTCAGCGCTGGGTAATCAATTGCGTTCGAGCCAGTTTGACTAACCAGCCCCAATTCACGATGGAGACGACGAAGGCCCTCTGGGACTCGTCGGGACAGCTTCGGGCCATTGGTAGAAATCTGAATCAAATTGCAAAAAAACTAAATGAAGGCGGTACACAGAAAATCTCTGCGGCTGAAATAAAGAATCTTTCTAATTATATCTATAGTCATACCGAATTGGTTTCTGAACTCCAGGATGCCAGTCTGAGCCGATGGAAGATCACCTAAGAGTCCGGTTGTAGAGGTAGAGCTGCGGCAGGTTAATAGGACGCATCACGCGCAATACTCAAAAGTATTAACTTAATCCCCATCGAGGAGAGCAAATTGCCAAGCTTCTATTCTGAAAGAACTGCCGAATATACCCTGACCCCAAAATTCTTGACTCTCATAGAACCTCTTGGCGACGCTGTTCCAATATATTTTTCAGCACGACGAGAAGACACACACGTAGCGTTTGAGTCCTTACATGGAGAGAGCTTTCATCTAGTTGCATTTTTTGCAAGACGTCCAAAAATCAATGCAGCAGAAAGCTTAATAATTGAGGGAAAAATCAACCAAAGACTTTTTCGAGTAGCAAAATGCGCGTCTGAATTAGGTATTCAAACCTTATGCGGGATCTCCCTGACTAACAATATATTTAAACAATCTCTAGCCGAATCGCTTTGGTTTGACATCAGCCAGGTGAAACTTGAAGACGATCTACGGTTTATTTGCGAGATTAATAAGGAGCTAAAGCTTAATAAATTTCATGGTCAAATACAGCCGACAAACCATTCAACGATTATTTCTAGCATTGCCAACAGTCGCGTCCTCGACTGGGCAGAAGTAACGTCCATCATGCGCGAACTTCCAAAACTCGCCGATGACTCACCGCCGAGTCACTTTATGTTTCTTTCTCAAACATGGCGTTTTAGACCACTCTACTTTGTAATTCGAAGAAAATAATCATGACATAATTACGACAAAAACTATTGCAGCACCTCCCCATACCCAGTCTCTCCATTTCCACTCACAAAAACCTGATAAATATCATTAAGAAAACTCCTACTGCAAAGAACCCTGAATCTACGCCTAATACCTGTCAAATGACGTTGACATTACAGGTACCACCAACAGAAAGATACTTAACAACACAAAAATGATGGCACAATGCCGCTCACGCCAGAAAACGGCTAAACACACAGGTACATTGCAGATCACGCAACATCAACAAACGATATGCTATACTTTGCTCAGGCTCTCAACCGCCCGCAAAACCAATATATTAGAGCCTATGATCCTCTTAGAGATGGCGCAAGCATGAAAGAAATTGATATAAAACGCATGCTTGCGTATCACTTACTTAAAGAAAATACGACACAGGCTATTTTTTTTGAGTATTCGTTTCATTTTGGACGCCGTCGAGCAGACCTAATTAGCGCGGAAAATGGAATGATTGTTGGATATGAGATCAAATCGGCATTCGATCGAATTGACAGACTTGTAGAACAGTTAAACTCCTATACGCAGCTTTTCGATTATGTTTATGTCGTATGCGACAGCAAAAACATTAACGCGATCCGCAAACTTAGCCCTGAGCGAGTTGGAATTTATCTGTGCACACCAGCTGGATTGAAGAAGGTCAGAAAAGCAAAACAAATTAAAAACTTTGATAGCATAACAACTTTAGACGCCGTACCAATGGATTGCCTGCGCAGAGAGTTTAAAATAGTTGCAAGATCCAAATTAGAAGTCTGCGAACGAATTTCCAAAATTTATAAAAGAGAAGAAATAAAGCTATTCTTCAGACAATACATCATCCAAAAGTATGGAGCTCAAACCGCTCATCTACAAGGCGAGCTAAGCGGCAGCATAATGCTGGACGATGTCTACTCATTAAGCTTAGCACCTAATAAATTAGGCACTTAGTAGTTTCACTCGCCGAATCATGTAGTTGCACGCCCTAACTGAAATCCAAAAAGATGGGCTAATGCCAGAAGGGGTATCTTCTGAAGCACTTTTTATTTCAACATCACCCCAACTGTGGTTTGTTGAGTAAATAGAATCAGCCACAACCTTTTTCGCACACCATATGTAAGATCCAGCATTCCTGCGTTTTCGATAATAATAAAAAGTGGTGTCCGTACCAAAATCTATCCGAGGAACGAAGGTTCCACCGCGCATTTCAATTTGCTTAACATTGATAGATGCAAAATCTCCGAACTGAAGCCCAGGCCGGTTATGCTTTAATGAAACAAAAAGAGAGTGCTCGTAAATCTCAAACTTTCCATGCTCATCACCTTTGCCTTCCTGAGACACGAGATACGGGAAGGAACCTGCAACGCAGACTATTCGCTCTAACCATTTACCAGAATTAGGCATACTTGAAATTTTATCAAAGGCCTTTTGATAACTATCAACAACAACAGCCAAGCCCTCACTCTTCACTTTATCTCGAACACACCCCTCATCCAAGAGAACATATAGTCGAGAGCCTTTGAGCTCAGCGGTAACGGTATTTATAATATCTTCATATTCTTCGTCTTCCAAATCTGCAGGAAGACGCAGCGCCATTTTTTGATATTTATTGGTTACAGACGAAACGAATGATTTAGCCTCACTCAAATCCTCATCTAATTCAAAGTTAATATGGATCATTGGAACTATATGTGAGCTGCAATTTAAATCCAACCAATCCTTCCAACTTTCATAGCCATTAATTGGAGAAAGTATACTTTCAATCTGTGCATTCTTTTGCTTTGCGTCAGTTGTCACATCCAAAATATAGGGCAGATCACCTTGAATATTCTTTATTTGCTCTAACCGCTTTACAATATCACCAAGCGAATTTTTCTTAGTTATTCTTGACTTAGTTATTTCATAAACGGGAAGCATCCTGCGCCTATAAGACGTATCAACCGCAGAGATAGCCCTAAGCTCTGCATCCTTTGTCTTTAGTACGGGAAAATAAATTAAGCTATTCCAATCCATGCCCTTTCATCCCTAAATTCTTTGCTCTAACTCGCACAGCAAGAGTCGAAACTTTAAAGTACTGAGCAATAGCCTCGATACTACCCGTAAATAATCGAACTTTTTCTTTGAACATCTGCTCAGGCATCAAGAGCTCACTTGCGAAACGGTTAGCCTCAGCTTCCATAGGATTGCTATCACCATTCCGGAAAAAGTTCTGATCCTGAAACTCACTCTGCTGCCATCTATGACGGCAATAATGACCAATCTCATGGGCGATAGTGAAGCGCTGCCTGTTAGGGTGATGAAGTGCGTTTACCTTGACGACCCAACCTTCTCCATTATCTAAACGACTTAGCACCCCAGAAACCTCATCTTTCATAGGAACACTAAGCAGCTCGACGCCAAGAACCGCCAGTAACTTTTTTACATCCAAAGGAGAGATTTCGACACCCTTACGCTTAGCCAATTCAAGCAACTGAGCTACGGTAAACGTTTCAGCGGAGCTGCTTTCACCACTTACATCCGAGGATACAAGTAACTTAGGCTTAACGTTTTTCCTAATAAAGGCCATTTTTCACCTACTCACTAATCTTGCCATTACCGTCAGAGCAATTTTCGGACTCATCCATTTCTGCCAGCCGAACACTCACCTCGAGTATAGCATCTTTATGAGAGTTTATTCTAGCTTCGTGATCTGATAAGGCGTCAAGTATATCTCCATATGTAGCATTGATTTTCACTATCTCCTTTTTTGCCTTTTTTTCAATTACTTTTGTAAACTCACCCGCTTTACAGTACTCATCAAAGTGCGCCTTTGACTCCTTTACAACTTCTGCCTTTGATGAACTTCGTATTATAACGAAAGCGCCACCTACGATAGCCGCATTTAAGGCAATCAAAACGCTGATCATTGTCTGATAAAATGATACTTGCATTGACCAAAGCGCATCCACCGTAATCAAAGTTTTTTCTTTAATCATCCGTGCAATCACAAGTTGCTCGTATTGATCTAGTTCTTTGATGTCCTTGGTTGGCACATACTGCGAGTGGCTAATAAGTATCTCGCCAATAGGCGCGAAATGCATGATGGCGAGCACGACCAATAGACCGATGCAGGTGGCTAGCAAGGTGGGAGCAAGGAGATCCTTGGCTTGCAAATTTTTCATCCTTGATGAGCAGAGCGGAGGCTAGGGCGTTAGCTCCTGCAGACCTCCAGGAGGCTTCCACTACGGGATGCAGAGGATGGCAATTTGATCCTACTAGGCAGCTACATCTATGTCTATCGATGACGTAATGACATGTGGCCATCAAATCGAGGTGATTTCCGCAAGAGGCAGCTCCAAGTCGATCAATCAGACTTATTGGCAATTTTAACTTCCTTATGCAGCCGAGCTACGAAATCAGTACAACCACGGTACAATGCCCAGCTTAAGCAACCTACTCAAAACTACGCTCAATACCACGTACTACGGGGCCTCCAGCTATGCCAACCTACGTTCACCTTCGAACGATTTCTCTAGGCATACCTGCTCGCCCAGCAACTCATAATCCCTTGGTCGTAGGTTCGAGTCCTACTGGGCCCACCATACTCAAAGCCGCGCACTGCGCGGCTTTTGTGTTTCCGGGGTTTGGGGTTTTGCTTTTCTAAGCGCCCAGAAAACCGGTTTCCGTCCACAAAACGTCCACAGGCCAGCTTTATAGTCCTTTCGTCGGCTTACCCTGCATCCCACGTTAGACAGTGAGCCGATTAGCCGGCATTATCGGCTCATTATATGAGCCGAATAGATTCGTTAATCGGCTCACACACGAGTAAAGCCCATGAACGATTCCCCCTGGATCTGGCAACAGCCCGGCTGGCCAAACTTTAGCTGGCAAGCTGAGATGCTTAACCCGCTATTGCGTGCCTGTACCCAGGCTCAGGGCCGTTTGCTGGGCATGATTGGCGCTGTCGGAAGTGATAGTGAAGTGCTCAACAGCCTGGACACCATGCTGCAAAACATCGTCACCTCATCAGCCATTGAGGGCGAACAGCTGAATGCAGGCTCTGTACGTTCATCCCTGGCTCGCCGCATGGGGCTGACCGGAACAGGTCGCACAACTGCACGCTCGGAAGGCCTGGCACAATTGTTGTTCGATGCCACAAGTGCGCACCAACGCTTGCTGGATCTTGAACGCCTCTATAAGTGGCACTGCTGGCTGTTCCCCGGCGAGGACAAGCTATTGGCCCGCCCACTACGCATTGGCATGCTACGCGGCGATGAACCCATGCAGGTAGTATCCGGGCCCCTCCACCAGCCCACCGTGCACTTTGAAGCACCACCACGTGCCGGGCTGGAAGAGCAACTGGGCGATTTCCTCACTTGGTTCGAGAACAGCAGAATCGATGTCAGCCTTGATCCTTTACTACGTGCTGGCATTGCCCACTTTTGGTTCGTTACCTTGCATCCGTTCGATGACGGCAACGGCCGCCTCACTCGCACGATCACCGATTTGGCATTGGCCCAGAGTGAGCAGCAATCCATCCGCTTCTATGCCATGTCAGCCAGCATTCTTGATGACCGCACCGGTTATTACCGAATTCTGGAATCCAGCCAGAAAGGCACACTGGATATCACCCCATGGTTGCAGTGGTTTCTAGCCACGCTGCTTGAAAGCCTGGAGCAAGCCCTTGCCCGGATTGAACGAGTATTGAGCAAGGCCCGTTTCTGGCAACTACACCGCGACCAGGCCCTGTCAGCCGAACAGCTCAAGGTGCTCAACCGCCTGCTCGACGGTGGCGAACGCGGCTTCGAGAACGGTATAAACGCCGCTCAATACCAAGCCGTGGCCAAAGTCTCCAAGGCTACCGCGACCCGCCACCTGGGTGACCTGCTTGCGAAAGGCTGCATCACTCGTCTGCCTGGCAGTGGGCGCAGCACACGCTACAAAATTCAGTACGGCGCCAGCCTCCAAGGTGATCAGACACTGAGTAGCAAACTCGACTAAAACCAACAATCACGCAGCCCCTGGAGCCACCCTTGCCTGACACCCGCCCCCCTGCACTGGATGAAATCGACCGTCAATTGATCGCGGCCTTGCAGCTCAATGCCCGGGAAAGCGTGGCAATGCTGGCACGCCAATTGGGGATTGCCCGCACCACCGTGACATCACGGCTGGCGCGGCTGGAGAAAACCGGGGTGATTACCGGCTACGGGGTTCGCCTGGGCCAGCGCCTGATTGATGGCGGTTTGCAGGCTTATGTCGGGATTACCGTACAGCCACGCTCCGGCAAAGACGTCGTGCGCCGCTTGAGCGCAATGGCCCAGGTGCAGCAGCTGTGCGCAGTCAGTGGCGAATTCGATTATGTGGCCTGGTTGCGCAGCGACTCGCCCGAGCAACTTGACCAGTTGCTCGATCAAATCGGCAGTGTCGAAGGCGTCGAAAAAACTACCACCTCCATCATCCTCAGCAGCAAAGTTGATCGCGGATAAGTCATTTCGACTGCCACTCTCGTCATATTGACCAAACAAAAGCCATAACGACGACACTTTGCGTCTTATTTACGTGTGCTGCGCTGCCTATCATGGTGCCTGTCTTTTTCTATACTCAAGGTTACGCTTGGGTCGCCAGTAAGGTCAGCCATGAACAAGAATAATCGCCACCCTGTCGACGGTAAAAAACCCGTCACCATCTTCGGCCCGGACTTCCCGTTTGCCTTCGATGACTGGATCGAACATCCCGCTGGCCTGGGCAGTATTCCCACACACAAACTTGGCGCTGAAGTGGCGATTGTCGGCGCAGGCATGGCTGGGATGGTGGCGGCCTACGAACTGATGAAGCTGGGCCTCAAACCCGTGGTGTATGAAGCCTCGAAAATGGGCGGGCGCCTGCGCTCGCAAGCCTTTGAGGGCAGTGAGGGGGTGATTGCCGAACTGGGCGGCATGCGCTTTCCGGTGTCGTCCACGGCGTTCTACCACTACGTCGACAAGCTGGGGCTGGAGACCCAACCCTTCCCCAACCCGCTGACCCCTGCGTCGGGCAGTACGGTCATCGACCTCGAAGGCCAGACGTTCTACGCACAAAAGCTGGCGGACTTGCCTGCGCTATTTCAAGAAGTGGCTGACGCCTGGGCTGACGCTCTGGAGGAAGGTTCGCGCTTTGGCGATATTCAGCAAGCCATCCGTGACCGTGACGTCCCTCGCCTCAAAGAGCTGTGGAACACCCTGGTTCCACTGTGGGACGACCGCACGTTCTACGACTTCGTCGCCACCTCCAAGGCCTTCGCCAAGCTGTCGTTCCAGCATCGCGAAGTGTTTGGCCAGGTCGGTTTTGGCACCGGCGGATGGGACTCGGACTTCCCCAACTCGATGCTGGAAATCTTCCGCGTGGTGATGACCAACTGCGACGACCATCAGCATCTGGTGGTGGGCGGTGTCGAGCAGGTGCCACTGGGGATCTGGCGTCATGCCCCCGAGCGCTGTGCCCACTGGCCTGCAGGCACCAGCCTGAGTTCGCTGCACAACGGCGCGCCGCGTACCGGGGTCAAGGCCATCTCTCGTGCAGCGGACGGGATGTTTTCCGTCACTGACATTCTTGGTGTCACACGCCCCTACGAGGCCGTGCTGGTTACCTGCCAAAGCTGGTTGCTGACCACCCAGATCGAATGCGAAGAGTCGCTGTTCTCGCAAAAACTGTGGATGGCCCTGGACCGGACGCGCTACATGCAATCGTCGAAAACCTTCGTTATGGTCGACCGCCCGTTCTGGAAAGACAAAGACCCGGAAACCGGCCGCGACCTGATGAGCATGACCCTCACCGATCGCCTGACCCGCGGCACTTACCTGTTCGACAACGGTGACGACAAGCCGGGGGTTATTTGCCTGTCGTACTCGTGGATGAGCGATGCGCTGAAAATGCTCCCGCACCCTGTGGAAAAGCGCGTGAAGCTGGCCCTCGACTCGCTGAAAAAGATTTATCCGAAGGTGGATATCGCCAGCCGAATCATCGGCGACCCGATCACCATTTCGTGGGAAGCCGACCCGCATTTCCTGGGGGCCTTCAAGGGCGCCCTGCCGGGGCATTACCGCTACAACCAGCGGATGTACGCGCATTTCATGCAGCAGGACATGCCCGGCGAACAGCGCGGTATTTTTATTGCCGGTGATGATGTGTCGTGGACCCCGGCCTGGGTCGAAGGCGCAGTGCAGACTTCATTGAACGCAGTGTGGGGGATCATGACGCACTTTGGCGGCAGCACCCATGCCGACAACCCGGGGCCAGGCGATGTGTTTCACGAAATCGGTCCGATTGCCCTGCCGGATTGACGCCGGAGGGTGAATTAATTCCAGTGGGAGCGGGCTTGCTCGCGATGGTAGCGCTGAGGTTTATCTGACAGACCGCGTCGCCTGCATCGCAGGCAAGCCAGCTCCCACAGGCAATGCGTTGCCAGCAGAGTTCACAGCCTGCCACACAAACAGTCAACACCAGGAGAACCCCATGCGCGTCGCCCTTTACCAATGCCGGCCTCTGCCATTGGATGTTGCGGGCAATCTGCAACGCTTGCGTGACATCGCCCGACAAGCCGAAGGCATCGACCTGCTGGTGCTACCCGAAATGTTCCTGACCGGCTACAACATCGGCGCCCAGGCCGTAGCCGAACTCGCACAAGCCCACGACGGCGACGCCGCACAGCAGATTGCCCAACTGGCCAAAGCCACTGGCATGGCCATCGTCTACGGCTACCCCGAGCGCGGTGCAGACGGGCATATCTACAACAGTGCACAGTTGATCGACGGCCACGGCCAAAGCCTGTGCAACTACCGCAAAACCCACCTGTTCGGCGAACTTGATCATTCGATGTTCAGCAAAGGCCCCGACTCATTCCCGGTCATTGAACTCAATGGCTGGAAGCTCGGGCTGCTGATCTGCTACGACCTCGAATTCCCGGAAAACACCCGCCGGCTGGCCCTCGCCGGAGCTGAAGTGATTGTGGTGCCCACCGCCAACATGGCGCCCTACGACTTTATCGCTGATGTCACCGTGCGTTGCCGCGCCTTCGAAAATCAGTGCTATGTGGCCTATGCCAACTACTGTGGCCATGAAGACGAGATCCATTACTGCGGCCAAAGCAGCATCGCTGCACCCAACGGCAAGCAGATTGCGTTGGCCGGCCAGGACGAGACCCTGCTGGTTGCAACGCTGCAACGCCAACAGCTGGCTGATGCCAAAACCGGCAATTTCTACCTCGCAGACCGTCGCCCCGAGCTATATGGCGAGCTGAGCAAGCGTTAAATCCGCTAGCATGAGCGCTTCTCTCTTCCGGAAGTGCCCATGCCTGCGCTGAATCACCCTCACACCCAACGTCTGACGCTTGAAAACGGTCTGACCCTCTGCGTGCGCCATGAGCCGCGCCTCAAGCGCTGCGCGGCCGTTCTACGGGTCGCCGCAGGCAGCCACGACGTGCCCGCTGCCTGGCCCGGCCTCGCGCACTTCCTGGAACACTTGCTGTTTCTGGGCACTGAACGCTTTGCGGCGGCAGACAACCTGATGGCCTGGGTGCAGCGCCACGGCGGGCAGGTAAATGCGAAAACCTGCGAGCGCCATACCGACTTCTTTTTCGAACTGCCACCGGGCGTCTTTGCAGGCGGCCTTGAGCGCTTGTGCGACATGCTCGCCCACCCGCGCATGAACCTGGCTGACCAACTGCGTGAACGTGAAGTGCTGCACGCCGAATTTATCGCCTGGGCCCGTGAGCCTTTGGCGCAGCGCGAGATCAAACTGTTCCAGGCATTGAACCCGACCCATCCGATTCGGGCATTCCATGCCGGCAACCGTTACAGCCTGCCCGTACCGCGGGCGAATTTTCAGCAAGCCCTGAAAGATTTCTACCAAAGGTTCTATCAGGCCGGGCAAATGACCTTAAGCCTGAGCGGCCCGTCAGCCCCCTCTGAGCTGATCACCCTGGCCGAGCACTGCAGCGCGGTGTTACGCCCCGGCAAAGCCGTGCCCCAAGCCGATGCGCCTGCCTTGATGACCGGCCAGCAGCACTATCAACATATCGACGGCCCGCGCCTGAGCCTGGTGTTTGCCCTGGAACATTTGCCAGCAGAGTCTGAAAAGGCGCTGGAATTCCTGTGCCACTGGATCAATGCCGACAAAGCCGGTGGCCTGTACGCACAGTTAAGCCAGCAGCAGCTGATTGACACTCTCAAGGCCACGCCGCTCTACCACTTCAACGGCCAGGCACTGCTGCACGTTGAGTTCACCGCAGCCACTGATATTGCCCCGCACGCCACACTCATCAGCGACACCTTCCATGACTGGCTGGGGTTTTTTCGGGCACAGCAGGATTGGCCGGCGCTACGCGAGGAATTGCGCCTGCTGCAGCAACGTCAGCAAGATACCTGCAGCGCTCTGGAGCTGGCTCGAAGTGACTGTAAGCAATATGTACCCGGCTTGTCGGATCAAGGTGTAACAACCCTCAAGACCGTGCTTGCACAGCTGCAGCCAGAGGCGTTGCAGCCATCGCAACATGTCTGGCAACTGCCTGCGCCCAACCCGTTTCTGCAACCGCCGAAGGAGCCCGCCAGTGCCGGCCTGATTCGTGGGCAAACCAGCGCTCACCGAGGTTTGCGCACCTTTGCCCAGGACCGCTTGCGCAGCCGTCGCGACCTTTCAGCGATGCGTTTTAGCACCGCGCTGCCAAGCCTGGGCGGCGAAGCCGCGGTTTACCTGCGTTGGCGTTTCCCCGCAAAGCCTGCAAACAATCCGCTGCCTGCACTGGAAAACAGCCTGCGTGCACTGATCCTGGATGCTCGCCATGCCGGCGTCGAGCTGTCACTCAACGCACTGGGCAATGACTGGCTGCTGAAAATGCACGGCTACCACGCGCCGATGCCCGCGATTCTAGAGCAGGCCTTGCGCACACTCAGCGCTCCCGTCGAGCCGTCCACCCCGCCAGCTGACGCTACATTGATGCCGATTCGCCAACTGCTCAAGCGCCTGCCTGAACTGGTCCAGCCGGTGGAGGAAGCAACCCTGCCACACGACTGGGCCAATGCTCGCTGGGACGGTTTGGCAGTGGGTTTGCCCGGCGCCACCCAGGCCCTGATCACCCCCGTTCTGAACAAGGTACCCGGCACCGCGGACGCACAACTGGCCCAGCAAACCCGGCTCCCGGCCCAAAGCCAGTGGTACACCGAGCCTTGCGACTCCAGCGAACACGCATTGCTCCTGTTTTGCCCGGCTCCCGAGGCAACACTGGCCGACGAAGCGGCCTGGCGCCTGCTCGCCCACATTGCGCAAACCCCGTTCTATCAACGCCTGCGGGTTGAACTGCAACTGGGCTACGCGGTGTTCAGCGGTCTGCGCCAAATCAACGGTCAAACCGGCCTGCTATTGGGTGTGCAATCACCCCACACTTCAACGACGCAAATCTTCGAACACATTCAGGATTTCCTCGCGCATTTGCCAGACCTGGTGTCGGAGCTGGATGAAATATCTTTCACCCAGGCCCGCGCTGCCCTGGCACAACAATTCTCGATCGAGGCCCTGGGCGTGTCTCAAGCCAGTGAATTGCTGTGGCAAGCCACGTTGGCCGGCCACCCGTCGGATTACCTCACAGCCCTCTATCCCGCCCTTATGGCGCTGGACCAAGGCACTACACTCAAGGCTGCACGGCAAATCAGCCAGGCCGACAGCCGCTGGTTGTGTGTGGCCACAAGCCCGCCAACTGAAACGTTTTATCCCGGGAGAAGCTGATCGTTACCAACCGTGCAATGAGCTTTCTTCGACTTCGGGCGTTCAAAAAGCGTCAAATTTAGTAACATAGCCACCTAAGCGTTTGAACATCTCCTCCGGGAGCTGGACTAATTAAGAGACACCACTCACCCACCCGCTGAAGGAGTCACGTTATGGCTTGGACTAAACCTGCTTACACCGACCTGCGTATTGGCTTTGAAGTCACCATGTACTTCGCTAGCCGTTGATCTGCGTCTTCACTGAGCAGAGCAACCCAACGCCTCGGTTCGCCGGGGCGTTTTTATTTTCAGATTTGCAAGAGAACACGCCATGTTTGTCCAGATTCTAGGTTCCTCCGCTGGCGGCGGTTTCCCGCAGTGGAACTGCAACTGCGTCAACTGCGCGGGTTTTCGTGATGGTTCGTTAAACGCCAAGGCGCGTACCCAATCGTCGATTGCGATCTCCGACGACGGTGTGAACTGGGTGCTGTGCAACACCTCGCCCGATATCCGTGCGCAACTCCAGGACTTCGCCCCGATGCAACCGGGTCGTGCCCTGCGTGATACCGGGATCAGTGCCATTATCCTGATGGACAGCCAGATCGACCACACCACCGGCCTGCTGAGCCTGCGCGAAGGCTGCCCCCATGATGTGTGGTGCACCGACATGGTCCACGAAGACCTGAGCACCGGTTTCCCGCTGTTCACCATGCTCAAGCACTGGAATGGCGGCCTGAACTGGCACCGCATCGAGCTGGAGGGATCATTCACCATCCCCGCCTGCCCCAACCTGCGCTTCAGCCCGCTGCCCCTGCGCAGTGCGGCACCGCCGTATTCGCCGCACCGTTTCGACCCGCACCCGGGCGACAACATCGGCCTGATCGTCGAAGACCTGCGCACGGGCGGCAAACTGTTCTATGCCCCGGGTTTGGGCAAGGTTGACGCGCCCTTGCTGGAAATCATGGCGGGCAGCGACTGCCTGCTGGTGGACGGCACGATGTGGGACGACGACGAAATGCAGCGTCGGGGCGTGGGCACCCGTACTGGCCGCGAGATGGGCCACCTGGCGCAAAACGGCCCCGGCGGCATGCTCGAAGTGCTTGAGCAATTGCCCCAGCAGCGCAAAGTACTTATCCACATCAACAACACCAACCCGATCCTCGACGAAGACTCTGCCGAGCGCGCCGAACTGGCACGCCGGGGTGTTGAAGTGGCCTTTGATGGCATGAGTATCGAGTTGTAAACGCTGAATCTGTAGCAGCTGCCGAAGGAACGAGGCTGCGTTCGGCGGCGCAGCCGTCGTAAAGCCAGGCACCTTGTTGTGTCAGGTAAAACCGGGATATAGGTTTTACGACGGCTTCGCCATCGAACGCAGCCTTCGGCAGCTGCTACAAAGGCATCACATTATTTTCGGAGGCATCTGATGACCCAAGCCCCACTCTCCACCGCCGAATTCGAGGCCGCCCTGCGGGCCAAAGGCGCTTATTACCACATCTACCACCCCTACCAGGTGGCAATGTACGAAGGCCGCGCCACCCGCGAGCAGATTCAGGGCTGGGTCGCCAACCGTTACTACTATCAGGTCAATATTCCGCTTAAAGATGCCGCGATCCTGGCCAACTGCCCTGACCGTGAAGTGCGCCGCGAGTGGATTCAACGCATGATCGACCACGACGGCGCGCCCGGTGAAGACGGCGGTATCGAGGCCTGGCTGCGCCTTGGCCAGGCCGTGGGCCTGGACCCGGACCAGTTGCGCTCCCAGGAGCTGGTCCTGCCCGGCGTTCGTTTTGCCGTGGACGCTTACGTCAACTTCGCCCGCCGCGCCACATGGGAAGAGGCCGCCAGCAGCTCGCTGACCGAGATGTTTGCACCGCAAATCCACCAGTCACGCCTGGACAGCTGGCCCCAGCATTACCCGTGGATCGACCCGGCCGGCTATGAATACTTCCGCACCCGCCTGGGCCAGGCCCGACGCGACGTGGAACACGGGCTGGCAATTACCCTGCAGCACTACACTACTTATGAAGGCCAGCAGCGCATGCTGGAAATCCTCCAGTTCAAGCTCGATATCCTGTGGAGCATGCTCGATGCCATGACCATGGCCTACGAACTGGACCGCCCGCCCTATCACAGCGTGACCAGCCAACGTGTCTGGCATAAAGGAATCACCCTATGAGCTTCGATCGCAGCAAAATCCCGACCTGGCGCACCGGCTATCGTTACCAGTACGAGCCCGCGCAAAAAGGCCATGTGCTGCTGTACCCCGAAGGCATGATCAAGCTCAATGACAGCGCAGCCCTGATCGGCGGCCTGATCGACGGCCAGCGCGACGTCGCGGCCATTATTGGCGAACTGGACCAACAGTTCCCCGGCGTACCCGAGCTCGGCGCAGATATCGAGCAATTTATGGAGGTCGCTCGTGCAGAGCACTGGATCGAACTTGCCTGACAGCCGTATCCCGCCCAAACCTGAAGTTGGCCTGCCGCTGTGGCTGCTCGCCGAATTGACCTACCGCTGCCCGCTGCAATGCCCCTACTGCTCAAACCCGCTGGACTTCGCCCAGCAGGGCAAAGAACTGAGCACCGAACAGTGGATCAAGGTATTTCGCGAGGCGCGGGAGATGGGTGCAGCGCAACTGGGTTTCTCCGGTGGCGAGCCGCTGGTGCGCCAGGATCTGGCCGAGTTGATTGGCGAAGCACGCAAGCTGGGCTTCTATACCAACCTGATCACCTCAGGGATAGGCCTGACCGAGCAAAAGATCAGCGACTTCAAGAAAGCCGGGCTGGACCATATCCAGATCAGCTTCCAGGCCAGCGACGAGCAAGTGAACAACCTGCTGGCCGGCTCGAAAAAAGCCTTCGCGCAAAAGCTCGAAATGGCCCGGGCCGTCAAGGCCCACGGCTATCCGATGGTGCTGAACTTCGTCACCCACCGGCACAATATCGACAAGATCGACCGCATTATCGAGCTGTGCATCGCCCTTGAAGCCGACTTTGTCGAGCTGGCCACCTGCCAGTTCTACGGCTGGGCCCAGCTCAACCGTGTCGGCCTGCTGCCAACCAAGGAGCAGCTGGTGCGGGCTGAGCGCATCACCAATGAGTACCGGGCCAAACTTGAGGCTGAAGGCCACCCCTGCAAGCTGATTTTCGTGACCCCGGATTACTACGAAGAACGCCCAAAAGCCTGCATGAACGGCTGGGGCAGCATCTTTTTGACCGTAACACCTGACGGTACGGCCCTGCCGTGTCATGGTGCCCGGCAAATGCCGGTCGAGTTCCCCAATGTGCGCGACCACAGCATGCAGCACATCTGGTATGACTCGTTTGGCTTCAATCGTTTTCGCGGTTATGACTGGATGCCCGAGCCCTGCCGTTCGTGCGACGAGAAAGAAAAGGACTTCGGCGGCTGCCGTTGCCAGGCCTTTATGCTCACCGGGGACGCCAGCAATGCGGACCCGGTGTGCAGTAAATCGCCCCAGCACGACCTGATTCTCAAGGCGCGCGAAGAAGCCGAGCACGCCACTCAGACCATCGAACAATTGGCCTTCCGAAATGAACGAAACTCACGCCTTATCGCCAAAAGCTGAACCCTTCAGCGCTGCACTCGCCGTTGCCGCCGGAGTCGATTTCGCAGAATTGCGGGTCGGTCCACGGGGCCTGTT
Source organism: Pseudomonas fragi (assembly GCF_900105835.1). Taxonomy (NCBI): domain Bacteria; kingdom Pseudomonadati; phylum Pseudomonadota; class Gammaproteobacteria; order Pseudomonadales; family Pseudomonadaceae; genus Pseudomonas; species Pseudomonas fragi. The sequence goes on along the minus strand of NZ_LT629783.1, from coordinate 3,674,222 downwards.
CTGGAACGAATATCGCCCCCAGGACGCCGCCTCGCGTATCTGGCACTGGCGCGAAGGCCAGGCTCAATGCCTGACACCCGCTGGTTTCAGCGTGCGCAGCCGGGTCTACGAGTATGGCGGTGGCAGTTTTTGCCTGAGCGATGACGCGGTGGTATTCGTCAACGAAGCCGATCAACAGTTGTACCTGCAACCCCTGGACGGCTCGGCACCACAAGTGCTGACCCAGGGCACTTGCCGTTACGGTGGCGTGCAGTTTGCCAGCGGGCAGGTGCTGGCGGTCGAGGAAACCGGCGATCAACATCGACTGGTCAGCATCGACCTCGACACGCTTGCACGTCAGATCCTGGCCGAAGGTGCCGACTTCTATGGCGCACCGGCACTGAGCCCCGACGGCCAGCGCCTGGCCTGGATTGAATGGAGCCGTCCGCACCAGCCGTGGACATCTACCCGCCTGATGCTGGCCGAAGGCCAAACGGCCGGACGCTGGAATACCGCGCAGTGCCTGGCCGGTGATCTTGAAGAGGAGTCGCTGCAACAGCCTCGCTTCGACGCAGATAACCGCCTGCATTGCCTGACCGACCGCGCAGGTTTCTGGCAGCCCTGGGCCGAGTCCGGCGAAGGCCTGGTACCCGCACCCAGCCCGCGCGCCGATCACGCCCCGGCCCCCTGGCAACTGGGCACCACCACCTTTGTGCCGCTTGGCGAACAAGCCTGGCTGGCCAGTTGGACCGAAGACGGCTTCGGTCGCCTGGGCATCCGCACAGCTGACGGCAACCTCGAAGACTTCACCGGTGACTACAGCCACTTTCGCAGCCTGGCACTGGATGAGGCCTTTATCTATTGCATCGCCGCATCACCGATACGCCCTTCAGCCGTGATCCGCATCTGTCGCGCCAACCATAAGGTCGAGGTACTGGCTGGAGGCGTTGCGCCGCTGCCCCCTGAACGTATCAGCCGCCCGAGAACCCTGCGCTATCCTTCTGGCGAGGGCCATGCTCACGGCTTTTTCTACCCGGCGATGAATGGCGAGAAAAAACCGCCACTGCTGGTCTTTATCCACGGTGGTCCGACTTCAGCCTGTTACCCGATGCTCGACCCGCGCATTCAATACTGGACCCAGCGCGGCTTTGCCGTGGCCGACCTCAACTATCGCGGCAGCACCGGCTATGGCCGTGACTATCGTCAGGCCTTGCATCTGAATTGGGGCGTTGCGGATGTCGAAGATGCTTGCGCGGTTGTCAGTTATCTCACCGAGCAAGAACTGATTGCTCCCCGCACTGCGTTTATTCGTGGCGGCAGCGCAGGGGGCTACACCACCTTGTGCGCGCTGGCATTCCATAACGTATTCCGGGCGGGTGCCAGCCTGTACGGAGTCAGCGATCCGATTGCGCTGGCGCGAGCCACCCACAAGTTTGAAGGTGACTATCTGGACTGGTTGATTGGTGACCCGCAACGGGACGCTGACCGTTATGCGGCGCGCACTCCGTTGCTGTATGCCAACCAGATCAGCGTGCCGGTGATCTTCTTCCAGGGCGAGCTGGACGCCGTAGTGGTGCCGCAACAAACCCGCGACATGCTCCAGGCCCTGCAATACAACGGCATCCCGGCCCAGGCCCATTACTACCCGGACGAACGCCACGGCTTTCGCAAGGCCAGTAACCAGGCCCACGCGCTGGAACAGGAATGGTTGTTTTACAGCGACTTGCTGACAAAGACGCCTTAAAAACTGTGTGAGCGGGCTTGCTCGCGATGCATGCCACGCGGTCCGTCTGGATTAACGCGGTGATGCAATCGCGAGCAAGCCCGCTCCCACATCGCAGCTGATGCCTGTCCCACACAGGCATCTTCCCGACATTACGAACGCTTGGCGATAATCCACACCGCATGCACGATCCCTGGAATATAACCGCACAGGGTCAGCAGAATATTCAGCCAGAAAGCCCCGGCAAAACCCACTTGCATAAACACGCCCAGCGGCGGAAGCAGAATGGCAAAGATGATTTTAATAAGATCCATATGCGCAGCTCCCTGAAAGTGGCGGGCCAGAACCGGCCCTGCTTCTAATCGACTCCAGGCGCAAGCCAAAGGTTCAGCGCAAACTTATCCACAGGCAAAAAAAAACGCCCCGTGCCGAAGAAAACAGGCACAGGGCGATGCGTTATACCGCGAGACGGTTCTTAAAATTCGGTGTGAGCGCTGCAGTCAGACCGCAACCCCGCGACGGCACTGCAACTGGGCCGTGCGCACACGGGCAAACGCCCGGGCCAGACGCAGCAGCATTTCATCGATATTGCCTTTGCTCACGCACAGGGCCGGGGTGAAACGCAGGCAGTCAGGCTGTGGCGCACTGATCAGCAAACCCTCATACAAGGCCGCCTTGACCACAGCATCTGCCGAGTTATCCGACAATGTCAGGCCCCAAAGCAGACCCTGGCCGCGCAATTCACCCTGTGCATAACTATTGGCCAGCCGGCCCAAGCCCTCGCGCAGGTGTTGCCCCGCGTCGCGAACCTGCTGCAAAAAGCCTTTTTCCAGCACGGTGTCCAGCACCGCCAACCCCGCGGTGCTCATCAGGGCGTTGCCATGATGGGTGCCGCCCAGCTCACCGGGCTCCAGGCAGCAGGCTTTGCCCCGAGCCAGCAGCGCCGCCAGTGGCACACCGCCGCCCAGGCCTTTGCCCAAGGTGATGATGTCGGCGCGGATGCCGTAATTCTGCTCTGCCAGCAATGTGCCGCAACGCCCCATGCCGGTCTGGACTTCATCCAGGATCAGCAAAATGCCCAGCTCACGGCACAAACGCTCAACACCCTTGAGGTAATGTTCGGTCGCCGGAATCACCCCGGCTTCACTTTGTACCGGCTCCAGCATGATGGCCACGGTCTGCGCATCGACTGCTGCATGCAGCGCCGGCAGATCGTTGAACGGCACATTGATAAAGCCCGGTAACTGCGGCTCGAAGCGGTTATCCGGGGTGGCGCTGCCCGAGGCTGACATCGCGCCAAAGCTGCGACCGTGACAGCTGCGGCTCGCGGTGATAATCCGGTGCGCGCCACCGCGATGCAGCTGGCCCCACTTGCGCGCCAGCTTGATCGCCCCCTCATTGGCCTCGGCCCCGGTGTTGAGCAAGTGCACCTGATCGCTACCGGTGCTTTCACACAAGCGCTGCGCCAGGTTCAACATTCCGCGGTTTAAAAAGCCTGCGCCCGGGTTCAGCAAAGATTGCGCCTGCTCGGTCATCGCCTTGACCAGCACTGCCGGGCTGTGGCCCAGGCTGTTGGCCGCACTGCCCTGGGTAAAGTCCAGATACGCCCGGCTGTCGCTGTCCCACATCCACGATCCCTGACCTCGCACAAACACTTGGCTCTCACGCTCAACGCAGGGCATCAGGCAGTCCCGGGAAGGAGGGTTGCCAGCCTTGGATGGCGCAGAATGCGCAGCCATCTCTTCAAGACTGGGGGAATGGCGACGCAGGTTAAACAGGTTCATGCACGCGGACCTTGTGACCATAAACAGATTTGATTTGCAACTGCCGGCGGTTCTTACAGAAGGTAAACCTCTGATTGGGTTTATTGCCCTGCCTATGTAAAACGCCACTGCCTATCAGCATCTCTGGCTCGATGAGCCTTGTGGAATGCGCGTAGACTAGGCGCCAGCAGGCCGTTGAGCCATTTCGTTTTTTAAGCAATTTCGATAAGTATTACTTATGGATTTCAAGCAACTGCGTTATTTCGTCGCGGTGTATGAAGAAGGCCATGTGGGCCGTGCCGCCGAGCGTCTTTGCATCTCGCAGCCAGCCCTGTCGCAGCAGATCCGCCAGCTCGAACACAACCTCGATGTGAGCCTGTTCGAGCGCAGCAGCAAGCGCCTGCTGCCAACCCTGGCAGCGCATACGCTCTACAACCACGCGCTGCCGCTGCTCGACGGGCTGCAACGGGCCAAAGAGGCTTTGCACAATTTTCAGGGCCAGGCCCTGCGCACCATCGCCATCGGCGTGTTGCAAACCGTACATACCAGCCTGGTGCCGCAGATGCTGGAGCGGGTGCGCCAGGCCCAACCCCATTTGGTGGTGCAGATCTACGAGCTCACCGGCATCGAGATCGAACGGCGCCTGCTTAATGGTTCGCTCGACATTGGCATCAGCTACCTGCCGCCACGCCAGCCCGGGCTGCACGGCATGCTGCTGTATGAAGACGAACTGCAACTGGTAATCCCGGCAGATCATCCACTGCGCGAATTCAAGAAGGTGTCTGTAAGCCAGGCGGCAGAGCTGCCGATGCTGCTACTGGGAGAAGAGTTTCAGGTACGCCAGATCTGGCAAACCCAGCTCGCCAACCTGGGGCGGCGCCCGCAGGTACAAGCCGAACTAAACACCATGGCGGGGATTCTCGACAGCCTGCCCCACAGCAAGCTGGCCACCGTATTGCCTGGGCGCTCGCGCCATCAGCACGACGACAAGGCGCTGCTGTGGAAGCCGCTGAGCGAGCCCCGTGTGCCGCTGAAGGTGGGGTTGGTGTGCCGCGATGTGCAGCGTCAGCAAGCCACTTTGGGGCTGTTGCGCACCTTGCTTGAGGATGTGATGCAGAGCGATGAAGGGGCGTTGTAGCTGACCACCTTGTGGGAGCGGGCTTGCTCGCGATTCAGGCGACGCGGAGCTTCAGGCACACCGTGGTGATGCGATCGCGGGCAAGCCCGCTCCCACAGGAGCTGGGAAATCGAGAAAATTCTGACGCACAAAAAAGAAAACCCCGCCGAGGCGGGGTTTTGCAGACTGTTTCCCTGACATCCTTTTCACTCCGCCATCCTGGCAGAATCCTACGTGTCCGTGTTGTTGCTTTGAGCTTCCTGCTCTACGTCCATGGAAAGTAGATTACCCCTGGATCCAATCTGCCGATATGGGAGATTGTCAGCATGTAATGTAAGCAAATGCTTACAAAACACTAAACAGCTTAAAAGTGTGCTTCGTCCAGCAGGTAAAGCGACTCGCTACCCGCCTTGACCGAAGCGCTCAGCGAGTGGATACGCGGCAGCAAACGGGCGAAATAGAAGCGTGCCGTGCCCAGTTTGCTGGCATAGAAGGCTTCATCGGCCTCTTTGCCCAACGCGGCCCTGGCCATCAACGCCCACATGTACGCATACGTTGTGTAACCAAAAACCTGCAGGTACTCGACAGAGGCAGCACCGATCTCGTTCGGGTTGTTTTGCGAGCGGTCCAGTACCCAGGCTGTCAACTGATCAAGTGTGTCCAAAGCTGCAGCCAGTGGCTGGGTAAACTCGTTCAGGTCACTGCCGGCCCCGGCAATAAACTGACGAATCTCGTCGGCAAACTGACGGTAGTAAGCACCCTGGTTGCCCACGATCTTGCGCCCCACCAGATCCAGCGCCTGGATACCGTTGGTGCCTTCGTAGATCTGGGTGATGCGCACATCGCGCACCAGTTGTTCCTGGCCCCATTCACGAATGTAGCCATGTCCACCAAACACTTGCTGGCCATGCACGGTGGTTTCCAGGCCCAGGTCGGTGAGGAAGGCTTTGGCCACCGGGGTCAGCAAGGCCACCAGGCCATCAGCGCGCTCGCGGGCGGCGGGGTCTTCACTGAACTTGGCAATGTCCAGCTGGTTGGCAACGTAAGTCGAAAACGCCCGACCGCCTTCGTTCGAGGCTTTCATGGTCAGCAACATGCGCCGCACGTCGGCGTGGACGATGATCGGATCAGCCACTTTATCCTTGGCCACCGCGCCGGTTGCTGCGCGCCCCTGCAGGCGGTCGCGGGCATATTCGACGGCGTTCTGGTACGAACGCTCGCCCGAAGCCAGGCCCTGAATGCCAACCCCAAGACGCTCGTAGTTCATCATGGTGAACATCGCGGCCAGGCCACGGTTGGGCTCGCCTACCAGGTAGCCAACTGCCTCGTCGAAATTCATCACGCAGGTGGCCGAGGCCTGGATACCCATCTTGTGTTCAATGGAGCCGCAAGTCACCGGGTTGCGCTCGCCCAGGCTGCCATCGGCATTGACCATGAACTTGGGCACCAGAAACAGCGAAATACCTTTCGGCCCCGCAGGTGCATCCGGCAGTTTGGCCAGTACCAGATGGATGATGTTCTCGGTCAGGTCGTGTTCACCACCGGTGATGAAGATTTTGGTGCCACTGACTTTGTAGGAACCATCTACCTGAGGCTCGGCTTTTGTCCGAATAATCCCCAGATCAGTACCGGCATGGGGCTCGGTCAAACACATGGAGCCAGCCCACACACCCGAGTACATGTTCGGCAAATAGGTGGCTTTCAGTTCGTCGCTGGCGTGGGCGTTGATCGATACACAGGCCCCGGCAGTCAGCATCGGGTACAGGCCAAACGACAGGCTGGAGGAGTTGATCATCTCTTCGACCTGCGCCGATACGGCCTTGGGCATGCCCATACCGCCGAACTGCGGGTCGCCGCCTACACCGACCCAGCCGCCTTCGGCGTAGGTGCGATAGGCATCGACAAAACCGGCCGGGGTGGTCACTGCGCCATTGTCCCAGTGGCAGCCTTCCTCATCACCACTGCGGCTCAGCGGCGCGATGCTTTTGGCCGTGACCTTGCCCGCTTCTTCAAGAATGGCTTCAACCGTTTCAGCATCGACGGTCTCTGCCAACGCAGGCAATTGCGCCCAAAGTGTAGCGACCTCGAAGACTTCATTGAGGACGAAGCGCATATCGCGCAGGGGCGCTTTGTAGTCAGCCATGGCAAACCTCGTAATCTGTAAACGGCGATTTATGTAGAACCCAGTCTAGCTTAACGACGATAGCGATACATAGGGTCATTGCGTGACCAAAGATACAAATTAGGTCACTGTGATTTTTTTGTGGGAGCGGGCTTGCCCGCGATTCAGGCGATGCGGTGTTCCAGGAAGACCGTGGTGATGCCATCGCGAGCAAGCCCGCTCCCACATGTGGCCAATCCAAAAAAAAGCCGCTTCCCCAAAGGAGAAGCGGCTTTGCAAGATGACCCGCCGAGGCTTAGTAGCCCAGGTCGAAGTCTTCTTCTTTCATGTCCATCAGGTTGGCAGCGCCCGACAGCATGGTGGCAACGTGCGCGCGGGTGCGCGGCAGGATGCGCTGGAAGTAGAAGCGTGCCGTTTGCAGCTTGGCTTTGTAGAACGCTTCTTCAGACGTGCCTTCTGCCAGCTTTTCAGCGGCCAGGCGCGCCATGTCAGCCCAGAAGTAAGCCAGGCAGGCATAACCGGAATACATCAGGTAATCGACCGAAGCCGCACCCACTTCTTCACGGTCTTTCATGGCGGCCATACCGACCTTCATGGTCAACTCGCCCCATTCCTTGTTCAGTGCTGCCAGTGGCGTGACGAACTCGTTAAGGGTTTCGTTGCCTTCGTTGCTCTGGCAGAACTTGTGCACGATCTTGGTAAAGCCCTTGAGCGCTTCGCCTTGAGTCATCAGCACTTTACGGCCCAGCAGGTCGAGTGCCTGGATACCGGTGGTGCCTTCGTACAGCATCGAAATGCGGCTGTCGCGAACGTTCTGCTCCATGCCCCACTCGGCGATAAAGCCGTGGCCGCCGTAGATTTGCACGCCGTGGTTGGCCGACTCAAAACCGACTTCGGTCATAAAGGCCTTGGCGATCGGAGTCATGAAGGCCAGCAGTGCGTCGGCTTTCTTCTTCTCTTCTTCATCAACGCCGTATTTGACGATGTCGACTTGCTTGGCGGTGAAGTACACCATCGCACGGTTGCCTTCGGCGAATGCCTTGGTGGTCAACAGCATGCGACGTACGTCCGGGTGAACGATGATCGGGTCAGCCGCCTTTTCAGGGGCTTTCGGGCCGGTCAGCGAACGCATTTGCAGACGGTCACGGGCGTATTTCAGGCCGCCCTGGAAGGCGATTTCAGCGTGGGACAAGCCCTGCAGCGCGGTACCCAGGCGTGCGGTGTTCATAAAGGTGAACATGCAGTTCAGGCCTTTGTTCGGCGGGCCGATCAGGAAACCGGTGGCGCCGTCGAAGTTCATCACGCAGGTGGCGTTACCGTGGATGCCCATTTTGTGCTCTAGCGAACCACAGGACACGGCGTTGCGCTCACCGATGCTGCCATCGGCGTTGGCCTTGAACTTGGGCACGATAAACAGCGAAATGCCTTTGGTGCCAGCCGGTGCATCCGGCAGGCGAGCCAGCACGATATGCACGATGTTGTCGGCCATGTCGTGTTCACCGGCCGAGATAAAGATCTTGGTGCCGGAAATCTTGTACGAACCGTCAGCCTGGGGTTCAGCCTTGGTGCGCAGCAGGCCCAGGTCGGTACCGCAGTGCGATTCGGTCAGGCACATGGTGCCGGTCCATTCGCCGGTCACCAGCTTGGTCAGGTAGGTCTCTTGCTGCTCGGGGGTGCCGTGCTCGGAGATGGTGTTCATCGCACCGTGGGACAGGCCCGGGTACATGCCCCACGACCAGTTGGCCGCACCGACCATTTCGCTTACCGCCAGCCCCAGAGATTCCGGCAGGCCCTGGCCACCGTGCTCCACGTCGTGAGCCAGGCTTGGCCAGCCGCCTTCAACGAATTGTTTGTAGGCTTCTTTAAAACCAGTCGGAGTTTTAACCCCGGACTCGCTCCAGGTGCAGCCTTCAATGTCACCCACACGGTTCAGAGGTGCCAGCACCTGCTCACAAAACTTGGCGCCTTCTTCAAGAATGGCGTCAACCATATCTGGAGTGGCGTCCTGGCAAGCCGGCAGGCTCTGATAGTGCGCTTCGTAACCGAGCAGTTCGTCACGAACGAAGCGAATATCACGCAAGGGGGCCTTGTAGTCAGGCATAGCGATAAACCTCTGCTGATGAAACCGGGGATGAACAACCGCGTGGATTTGTTATGGCGGTCAAACAGGTGTTTGAAACATACGTTTACGCCTATTTATTGTCAAGCAGCGCGAAGCGTCCGTTCGTCTTGGGTCGGATTTTTTCTGATAGGGGAAGGGGTGATGGGTGGGAGCGGGCTTGCTCGCGATAAAGGCGGCGCGGACAGTCAGGTAGACCATCGCGAGCAAGCCCGCTCCCACAGGTTTTAGCCGTGTCTCAGTCCAGCAAATCCAGTTGCAGGTATTGCGCCACGGACTGTGCCGACGCCGATTTAAGTTTTGGCACCCGCCCCAGGCAGGGTGCAGGCAAGCGCTCGGCCAGGGTGGCGAGGTTTTCTTCCAGGCGCGAGGTTTTCGGGCCGATGATATTGGCCACCCAACCCGCCAGTTGCAGGCCATCACGGGCAATCGCCTCGGCTGTGAGCAGGGCATGGCTGATACAGCCCAGGCGCACGCCCACCACCAGAATCACCGGCAAATCCAGCGCCTGGGCCAGATCCGACAAGCTGTCTTGCCCCGATAACGGCACGCGCCAGCCGCCAGCGCCTTCAATCAGGGTGAAGTCGGCTTGTTTACTCAGGATGTGCTGCATCGGCCCCAACAGCGAGCGCACCGTCAGCACCACCCCGGCTTCGCGCGCGGCAATATGCGGGGCAATGGCCGGTTCAAATGCCACCGGATTGACCTCGTCATAACTCAACCTGATCGAGCTTTCGGCCATCAACGCCAGTGCATCGGCATTGCGCAGCCCCTGCGGGGTGACCTCACAGCCCGAGGCCACCGGCTTGCCTGCCGCCGTGCTCAAGCCGGCCGCGCGGGCAGCATATAAAAAGCCCGCCGCTACAGTGGTTTTGCCTACATCGGTATCCGTACCGGTGATGAAGTACGCAGGGTTCATCGCGTTTTCTCCAGAATGCCGTAGACCACCTGATAGGTCGCCGGTAGCCCGAGCGGCTGACGATACGCTTCATAGGCAGCCACCAGCCCCTGAATCCGTGCCCTGCCCGTCAGCCCTTCAGGCCGCCCGGGGTTAAGGTTGTGCGCACCCAGCGCCTTAAGCTCATGGGTCAGTTGGCGAACCTGCGGGTAGTGCAGCACATGGGGCTGATTGTGCAAGCTGAGCACCTGCAAGCCGCTGTCGGCACACAGTTGCTGATAGGCGTGGAACTCACGGAAGCGATTGACATGCACCTGACCGTCCACGGCCTGCCAGCTGTCTCGCAGCTCATGCAAGGTGCCCACGCACAGGCTGGCAAATGCCAGCACGCCGCCAGGCTTGAGCACCCGCCGGGCCTCGCTGAGCACCCCACGAAAATCTGCACACCATTGCAGCGCCAGGCTGGAGAAAATCACATCGCAGCTGTTCGATTGCAGCGGCAGGCTTTCGGCATCCCCGGCAATAAAATGCTGCGCTCCGCCCAAGGGCCGGGCATACGCCAGCATGCCCTGGGCAATATCCAGCGCCAGCCCCTGGCTGTGGGCATAGCGCTGGCCCAGCTCACGGCTGAAATACCCGGTGCCGCTGCCCAGGTCCAGCCAGCGCTGCGGGTTCAGATCCTGGGGCAGGCGGGCCAGCAACTCATGGCCGACCGCCCGTTGCAGCTCGGCGACGCTGTCATAACTGGCGGCCGCCCGGGAAAACGAGACCGCCACCTGACGCTTGTCCGGCAAACCGGCTGCCAGCAGCGCAATACTCAAATCATTCATCGCCCGACTCGTGTAAAAAAGCCTGGATTGCCGCCGCCAGCTCGTGGGGGGCTTCCAGTAAAAAAGCATGACAGGCCTGTTCAATCAGGCCCACTTCGACATCGGGTAACAGCGCCAGCACATCGCTCGCCGCCTGCACCGGCACCAGGGCATCCAGCCCCGCGAACAGGTGCAATTGCGGCCCGTTGAAACGCTGCAAGGCTGCCCGCGTATCCAGCTTGCCCAGCAGTTCAAGGCCGGCCAGCAGGGTATCGGGTTGGGCTTTTGGCGCGCCGCCCAGCAGCAACCCGGCCATTGCCCGGGCTTCGGCTGAGCCCTGGCTGCACAGCAGGCAAAAGCGTTTCAGGGTGGTGTTGGGAGCATCGCGAAAACCGCTGAGGAACGGTTCGAATGTGGATACCGGCATGGCGCTTGGCCAGTCCTCGCGGCTGACAAAGCTCGGGTTGCTGGCCAGGGTCACCAGCCCGCAGCAGCGATCGCCGCGGCGCGCAGCCAGCTCGCTGGCGAGCATCCCGCCCAGCGACCAGCCGCCCAGCCAGATGTTGTCAGGCAAGGTGGCGTCGAGTTCGTCGAGCCAGTCGTCAAGGTCGGCGGACAACAACACCGGCAACGGTTCGATTTCAACCCGCAGGTGCTCGTCCAGCCCACGCAATGCCACGGCCAGCGGTTCCAGAGGTGACACCCCCAGGCCCCAGCCCGGCAGCAAAACCAAGCGATCACGCATGATCGGCCTCCAACGTGCGCCAACAGTCATCAAGTGCTGTTAACAATAGCTGCACCTGTGCTTCTGTGTGGGCCGCCGACAGGGTCACGCGCAGCCGGGCGCTGCCCGCGGGCACCGTGGGCGGGCGGATTGCGGTCACCAACAGGCCGCGCTCGCGCAACATCTGCGACAGACGAATGGCCTGGCCACTGTCACCGATCATGATCGGCTGGATCGGCGTGAAGCTGTCCATCAACTGCAGGCCGATCTGTTCGGCACCCCGGCGAAATTGACCGATCAGGCTGTTGAGGTGCTCACGGCGCCAATGCTCGGTGCGCAGCAGCTCAAGGCTTTTGAGCGTCGCACAGGCCAGTGCCGGCGGCTGGCTGGTGGTGTAGATATAAGGCCGGGCGAACTGGATCAGGCTTTCAATCAGCTCTTCGCTGCCCGCCACAAAAGCGCCGCTGGTACCAAAGGCCTTGCCCAGCGTGCCCACCAGCACCGGCACATCGTCCATGCCCAGGCCAAAGTGCTCGGCAATTCCGCCGCCAGTGGCACCCAATGGGCCAAAACCGTGGGCATCGTCGACCATCAGCCAGGCCCCTTTGGCCTTGGTTTCACGGGCCAGCGCGGGCAGATCGGCAAGATCACCGTCCATGCTGAATACGCCATCGGTGACCACCAGCGTACTGCCGCTGGCCTTCTCTAGGCGCTTGGCCAGGCTGGTTGCATCGTTGTGCAAATAGCGGTTGAAGCGCGCCCCGCTGAGCAAGCCGGCATCCAGCAGGGAGGCATGGTTGAGACGGTCTTCGAGCACCGTATCACCCTGCCCCACCAGCGCGGTGACGGCGCCCATATTGGCCATGTAACCGTTGCTGAACAGCAGCGCCCGCGGGCGACCGGTGAACTCGGCCAGGGCTTCTTCCAGTGCGTGATGGGGGGTGCTGTGGCCAATGACCAGGTGTGATGCACCGCCGCCCACCCCCCAGCGCGACGCACCGGCCTGCCAGGCTTCGATCACCTGCGGGTGGTTGGCCAGGCCGAGATAGTCGTTATTGCAGAAAGCGAGCAGAGGCTGGCCATCGACCAGCACCTGCGGGCCTTGCGGGCTTTGCAGCAAGGGCCGCTGGCGGTAAAGATTTTCGGCACGGCGAACGGCCAGGCGGGCGTTTAGATCAAATGACATGCTGGCTATAATCCCTTGTAGCCGCTGCCGCAGGCTGCGATGGGCAGCGAAGCGGCCCCGGCTTCGGTATTGAAAGCGAAGGTCCTGCGGACCTTATCGCAGCCTGCGGCAGCGACTACAGGTCTACGCGGTGGTTAAACCACCGCGTTATAGAACTGCTCGCTGGACTTCTGATCCCGCAGTGCATGCTCGATCACCGCCTGATGCACCTCGTCGGCGTGGTCTTCACGTTCTTCCGGCAGGATGCCCAGACGACTGAACAGCTGCATGTCCTTGTCCGCCTGCGGGTTGGCGGTAGTGAGCAGTTTGTCACCGTAGAAAATCGAGTTGGCCCCGGCAAAAAACGCCAGCGCCTGCATTTGCTCGTTCATTGCCTCACGACCTGCCGACAGGCGCACATGGCTCAAAGGCATCATGATTCGCGCTACCGCCAGCATGCGGATGAAATCAAACGGGTCGATGTCTTCGGCGTTTTCCATCGGCGTACCGGCCACTTTCACCAACATGTTGATCGGCACCGATTCCGGGTGCTCGGGCAGGTTGGCCAGCTGGATCAGCAGATTGGCGCGATCGTCCAGCGACTCGCCCATGCCCAGGATGCCACCGGAGCAGATTTTCATCCCGCTATCGCGCACATAGCTCAGGGTTTGCAGGCGCTCGCTGTAAGTACGGGTGGTGATGATGCTGGTGTAAAACTCAGGGGAGGTGTCGAGGTTGTGGTTGTAGTAATCGAGGCCGGCGTGGGCCAGCGCGGCGGTTTGCTCCTGATCGAGCTTGCCCAGGGTCATGCAGGTTTCCAGGCCCATGGCCTTCACGCCTTTGACCATTTCCAGCACATAGGGCATGTCTTTGGCCGACGGATGCTTCCAGGCCGCACCCATGCAAAACCGGGTGGCACCGATGGCCTTGGCCCGCTGGGCCTCTTCAAGCACCTTCTGCACCTGCATCAGCTTCTCTTTGGCCAGGCCGGTGTTGTAGTGACCCGACTGCGGACAATATTTGCAATCTTCCGGACAAGCACCGGTCTTGATCGACAGCAGCGTCGAAACCTGGACCCGGTTGGCGTTGAAATGCCTGCGGTGAACGGTCTGCGCCTCGAAAAGCAGGTCGTTGAACGGCTGGGTGAACATCGCCCGGACTTCGGCTAATGACCAATCATGTCGCAAGTTGGCAAGGCTGCTGGCGCTCATCGGCGTTTCTCTTGTTTATGCTTTGACTAGAACCTGAGGGCGGATCCTCAGGCACGGCACGGATGTCGGCATGTTTAAGGATGTGACATGAACTGTCAACCACAATGGATAAAGCGGGTTTACAACTGGTTATTATCTGATCAATCGTGTTTGTTGTGCGACCTGCGCGCCGACACCGGGCTGGCCCTGTGCGTGGCCTGCGAGCTGGAACTGCCCTGGCTGGGTGACTGCTGCCAGCGCTGCGCTTTGCCGTTGCCGATGGCGGGGTTGATTTGCGGCCATTGCATCAGGCAGCCGCCCGCCTTTGCGCGGGTGCATGCACCCTGGGTATATGGTTTCCCTATAGACAGCCTGATCGTGCACTTCAAGCACCACAGTAAATGGCCTTATGGCCGGCTTTTAGCCGAAATTCTTGGCCAATCGTTGCTTGATGGCTTCAATTCGGGAGAGCCTCGACCGGCCTTCCTGTTGCCAGTCCCCCTGTCCCGCAAGCGCTTGCGTGAGCGTGGGTACAACCAGGCAGGCATGCTGGGGGACTGGCTCGGCAAGCAACTGAGTATCCCCTGCCAACCGCACTGGCTGCTGCGTACCCTGGACACCGCCGCGCAACAGGGTCTGGACGCCAAAACCCGCAAACGCAACCTGCGCCACGCCTTTCGCCTCGCATCCGGGGTGCAGGTGCATGGCTTGCACCTGGCCCTGATCGATGACGTGCTGACCACCGGCGCCACGGCACAAAGCCTGGCACTCCTGCTACTCAAGGCCGGGGCACGACGGGTTGATGTGTATTGCCTGGCACGCACACCAAAACCCGACGGGCTTGCTTGACGCCAACCCGCGCAGCAGGCACTTTTCGGGCACGCCCCGCTTTGCGAACCTGCCTTCATGCACCTGCCTGCCCTGCTTGCCCAACATATCGTCCGCCGCCCGCAACGTATCGCCCTGTTGCAACACATCGCCGAACAAGGCTCGATCACCGCCGCCGCCAAAAGTGCAGGCATCAGCTACAAGGCAGCGTGGGATGCCATCGACGAGCTGAATAACCTGGCGCAAACCCCCTTGGTGGAGCGCAGCATCGGCGGCAAGGGCGGAGGTGGCGCCCGGTTGTCCGTGGCAGGCTTGCGGGTGCTGCGCCTTTATCAGCGCTTGCAGGCAATACAGGCCCAGGTCCTGGACGCTGCCGAAGACGCCCGGGATCTCGACCTGCTGGGCCGCCTGATGTTGCGCACCAGCGCCCGCAACCAGTTGCACGGCAGCGTTATCGCCATTCACCCTCATGGCCACAACGACCTGATCGAACTTGAGTTGCCCGGCGGCCTGAGCCTGCGCGCGCAAATTACCCGCGACAGCACCCAGCGCCTGGAACTGGCCATCGGCAGCCCGGCGGTGGCGTTGATCAAAGCGGGCTGGCTGCAACTGATCGACGCCACCCAGCCGCCCGGCCCGGAATACAACCACCTGCAAGGGCACATCGAACAGATCCTGCACACCGAAGACGGCCCCAGCGAAGTGCGCATCAACCTGCCCGGTGGCCAGACCCTGTGTGCGCTGAGCGAACCGCAACACCTTGAAACACTCAAGTTGGTCGTGGGCAGCGCGGCGCAGGTGCAGTTCGCGCCGTCGCTGGTGTTGCTGGGGACAGCGCTCTAGTCCGGCCCCTCACCCCAACCCTCTCCCATCGGGAGAGGGGGCTGATTTGCGCAGTTCTTGAATCCGCGTGCGGTCAGTCCCCTCTCCCTTTGGGAGAGGGCTAGGGTGAGGGGCTTTTCAAACAAACACTGAAACATCCCTGTCATACCCGCTGCTTATGGTGTCTGCCAAAACCGTCAGAGCCGAGCCAGCCATGAGCCTATTAGAAGAACACCAACCCACCGACCTTGAGCAGATGGTTGGCCTTAGTCGACGTGGCTTTATCAGCGCTGGCGCCTTGTGCGGCGCGGCGATGTTCCTCGGCGGCGGCCTGCTCGGGCGCAGCGCACTGGCGGCGGGTGTCAGCGCTGCCAACAGTAACTTGCTGGGCTTTGACAGCATCAACGCAGCCACCACCGACACCATCAGCCTGCCACCTGGCTACCGCGCTTCGGTTCTCATCAGCTGGGGCCAGCCGCTGCAAGCCGCAGGCCCGGCGTTCGACCCGGCCGGCAACGGCACGGCCAGCGAGCAGGAAGTGCAATTTGGCGACAACAACGACGGCATGAGCCTGTTCGCCTTCCCCGATGACCCCAACCGGGCCCTGATGGCAATCAACAACGAATACACCAACTATCGCTACCTCTACCCCCACGGGGGCACGCCTGCCAGCGCCGAAGAAGTGCGCAAGGCCCAGGCCTCGGAAGGCGTGTCGGTGATTGAGATTCAGCGCAAGGGCAATGGCTGGCAGTTTGTCCAGGGCTCGCCTTTCAACCGCCGCATTCACGGCAACACCCCTATCCGACTCAGTGGCCCTGCTGCTGGCCACGAACTGCTGCGCACCCAGGCCGACGCCACGGGCACCCACGCCCTGGGCACATTCCAGAACTGCGCCAACGGCAAAACGCCATGGGGCACCTACCTGACGTGCGAGGAAAACTTCACGGACTGCTTTGGCAGCTCTGATCCCAAGCAGGCCTTCGACGCTGCGCAAAAACGCTACGGTGCCGTAGCTGCCAGCAAAGACATCAACTGGCACCAGCACGACCCGCGTTTCGACCTGGCACTCAACCCCAACGAGCTCAACCGCCACGGCTGGGTGGTGGAAATCGACCCGTTCGACCCGCTTTCCACGCCCGTCAAACGCACCGCCCTGGGCCGCTTCAAACACGAAAATGCCGCGCTTGCCGAAACCGGCGACGGCCGTGCCGTGGTCTACATGGGCGACGATGAGCGTGGCGAGTTCATCTATAAATTCATCAGCCGCGACAGGATCGACCACCAGAACCCCAAGGCCAACCGCGACCTGCTCGACCACGGCACGCTTTATGTGGCGCGCTTTGACGGTGGTGACAGCAACCCCGATCGCCCCAAGGGCCACGGCCAGTGGGTTGAACTGAGCCACGGCAAAAACGGCGTCGATGCGACCAAGGGTTTTGCCAATCAGGCCGAAGTGTTGATTCATGCTCGCATGGCAGCCAGCGCCGTCGGGGCCACACGCATGGACCGCCCGGAGTGGATTGTGGTCAGCCCCAAGGACGGCCAGGTCTATTGCACCCTGACCAACAACGTCAAACGCGGCGAAGACGGTCAGCCGGTGGGCGGGCCCAACCCCCGGGAGAAAAACGTCTACGGGCAAATCCTGCGCTGGAACGCCCACAAGGGTGATCACGGCGCGGACACCTTCGACTGGGACCTTTTCGTCGTCGCCGGCAACCCGGCCGTTCACGGCCAGCAGGCCAAGGGCGGTTCGGCCAACATCACCGCGCAGAACATGTTCAACAGCCCAGACGGCCTGGGTTTTGACGCCGCCGGGCGCCTGTGGATCCTGACCGACGGTGATGTCAGCAACGCGGGCGACTTCGCTGGCATGGGCAATAACCAGATGCTCTGCGCCGACCCGGCCAGCGGTGAGATCCGCCGCTTCATGGTCGGGCCGATTGGCTGTGAAGTCACCGGCATCAGCTTCTCGCCCGACCACAAGACCCTGTTCGTGGGCATTCAACACCCCGGCGAAAATGGCGGTTCCACCTTCCCCGAGCACCTGCCCAACGGCAAACCGCGCTCCTCGGTCATGGCCATCAGCCGTGAAGACGGTGGCATCGTCGGCGCCTGACCTTTCCTTGTGGGAGCGGGCTTGCTCGCGATCGGGTCGATGGGGTTTAACTGACAGACCGCAGCGCCTGCATCGCGAGCAAGCCCGCTCCCACACAGGATTAAGTCGCCTTCCAGGTCCCGGTCTGCGTTAACATGCATGGCCGGACGCGGCAGCCTGCTGCGCGCAGGAGTCAGCATGTCTCATCCGTTTGCAACACTTACCCCTGATCTGGTGCTCGACGCCGTCGAAAGCATCGGTTTCCTGAGCGATGCCCGCGTGCTGGCGCTCAACAGCTACGAAAACCGTGTGTACCAGGTCGGCATAGAAGACTCGCAGCCGCTGATCGCCAAGTTCTATCGCCCTCAGCGCTGGACCAACGAAGCGATCCTCGAAGAGCACCGCTTCACCTTCGAACTGGCCGAATGCGACGTCCCGGTTGTGGCGCCGATGATTCACAACGGCCAAAGCCTGTTCGAACACCAGGGTTTCCGCTTTACCCTGTTCCCGCGCCGGGGTGGCCGGGCGCCAGAACCGGGCAACCTCGACCAGTTGTATCGTCTCGGGCAACTGCTGGGCCGCCTGCATGCCGTAGGTGCGACCAAACCGTTCGAACACCGTGAAGCGCTGGGGGTGAAAAATTTCGGTCACGACTCGCTGACCACCCTGCTTGAAGGCAACTTCATACCGCGCAGCCTGCTCCCGGCCTACGAGTCCGTCGCCCGCGACCTGCTCAAGCGGGTTGAAGACGTCTACGCCGCCACCCCGCACACCAATATCCGCATGCATGGCGATTGCCACCCCGGCAACATGATGTGCCGCGACGAAGTGTTCCATATCGTCGACCTCGATGATTGCCGCATGGGCCCTGCGGTGCAGGACTTGTGGATGATGCTGGCCGGTGACCGTCAGGAATGTCTGGGGCAGTTGTCGGAACTGATGGACGGTTACAGCGAGTTCCATGACTTCAACCCCCGCGAACTGGCGCTGATCGAACCGCTGCGCGCTTTGCGCCTGATGCATTACAGCGCCTGGCTGGCCCGGCGCTGGGACGACCCGGCGTTCCCCCACAGCTTCCCGTGGTTTGGCAGCGAGCGTTATTGGGGCGACCAGATCCTGGCGTTGCGCGAACAGCTGTCGGCACTCAATGAAGAGCCGCTGAAGCTGTTCTGACCCCATCTATGTGGCTCTTGTGGGAGCGGGCTTGCTCGCGATCGGGTCGAATGCGGTTTAACTGACAGACCGCAGCGCCTGCATCGCGAGCAAGCCCGCTCCCACAGAAAAACCGGGGCCGCTGCTGGTGCAAAAAAACATGTCCGCCTTGCAGATCTCCTGCACGACACGCCTGCAAAACCTGCTTACACTCTTGGCTTCTTCCGTGTCTGTTAGTTGCCTGAGCAAGGATTCTGCATGCAAGCCGCCAACCCGCGTCGCGGGTATATTTTAGGCCTCACGGCCTATGTCATCTGGGGTATTTTCCCGCTCTACTTCAAACTGCTGGCCAGTGTTCCGGCTGCCGAAATCATCGTTAACCGGGTGCTCTGGTCGGCCTTGTTCGGCTCACTGTTGCTGCTGGTGTGGAAGCACCCCGGCTGGTGGCAGGAGCTGCGCGACAACCCCAAGCGCCTTGGCGTGCTGACCATCAGCGGCCTGCTGATTGCCGCCAACTGGCTGACCTACGTGTGGGCGGTCAACAACGACCGCATGGTCGAAGCCAGCCTGGGCTACTACATCAACCCGCTGGTCAACGTGCTGCTCGGCATGTTGCTGCTGGGCGAGCGCCTGCGTCGCCTGCAGTGGATTGCCGTAGGCCTGGCCGCTGCCGGTGTGGCCCAGCAAGTGTGGCAAGTGGGCAGCCTGCCGTGGGTGTCGTTGGTGCTGGCACTGACCTTCGGCTTTTACGGGCTGATCCGCAAACAGGCGCCGGTCAAGGCGCTGCCGGGGCTGGTGGTCGAAACCTGGATTCTGGTACCCGTGGCTATTGGCTGGTTGCTGCTGCACCCCGAGGCCAACAGTGCTCATGTTGATTTCTGGAGCACCTCAGAAGCCTGGTTGCTGGTACTGGCCGGGCCGGCCACGCTGATTCCCTTGGTCAGTTTCAACGCCGCCGCACGGCATCTGCCCTACACCACCCTGGGCTTTATGCAGTACATCGCGCCGACGCTGGTATTGATGCTGGCGGTGTGGGTATACGGCGAGCACTTGTCCGAAAGTACCTTGATCGCCTTTGCATTTATCTGGGCCGGGCTGGTGGTGTACAGCCTCGATGCCTGGTTCAGCATGCGCCAGCGCGGTTGAGGCTTACTCCTCGGTACTGAACTTGAGGTCCACCAGCAGTTCGTCGGCCAGGGTTTCCAGGCGCTTTTGCAACACATCCAGGGACAGGGTCAGGGGCACGGCCAGAATCGCCTCGGCATGAAACAGCGGCTCGTTGCTCATGGGCGCGGGCCGCACATCGGTCACCAGCCGCTCCAGGCTCACCCCCTGCTCCGTCAGCACCCGGGTAATGTCGCGCACAATACCCGGGCGGTCATTGCCCACCAGTTCCATTGCAATGGGCTTCCAGGTGCAGGACTGCTCGATGCCGCTCTCGGCAATCAATACCCGAATCCCTTCCTTGCCCAGGCGCTGCAACGCGTCCACCAACTCATCGTGGGCTTCGGCGGGCACACCCACACGCAGGATCCCGGCAAATTGCCCGGCCATGCGCGACATGCGGCTCTCCAGCCAGTTACCACCATGCTCGGCGATGCACTGGGCAATACGCTCGACCTGCCCGGCCTTGTCCTGGGCAAACACCGTAATCACAAGATGGTTCATGGTGGGGGCTCTCTTATTAGGGGGGTCGAATGAGTATAGGCAACACCCTCCTTTGTGGGAGCGGGCTTGCTCGCGATAGTCTCGCCACGGTTAGCCTGACAGACCACGTCGCCCGAATCGCGAGCAAGCCCGCTCCCACAGAAGCCATTGCAAATCACAAATTGTGTACTGTTTTTAGAATTATCTGGAACAACCTGCCTGTTTCTTGAGAACATCCTGTTCTTGCGTGTGACCGTTAGCGTAAAAACGGTCGCAGAACGACGTGATCAGTCTGATTTTCACATCTGCAATTGATCATGTAGTATGCCTCGGCAACCACTACATAATTTGCAACATGGTCTGCCAAGGCGTCTGCAATCCCCGTACAAACCCGCTCTGGCGGTGTTTTGAGAAGCGCTCCAGGCTTTAAATAAAAATGAGTGAGGCAAGCAATGACTGAACACGTTCACGTCGGTGGCCTGCAGGTCGCCAAAGTCCTGTTCGACTTCGTCAACAACGAAGCTATCCCCGGTACCGGCCTCACCGCCGATCAGTTCTGGGCCGGTGCCGACAAGGTCATCAATGACCTGGCACCCAAGAACAAAGCACTGCTCGCCAAACGCGATGATTTGCAGGCGCGCATCGACGCCTGGCACCAGGCCCAGGCCGGCAAGGCCCATGACGCCGTGGCTTATAAGGCCTTCCTCCAGGACATCGGGTATCTGCAGCCAGAAGCGGCAGATTTCCAGGCAACGACGCAAAACGTCGATGACGAAATCGCCCGCATGGCCGGCCCGCAGCTGGTGGTGCCGGTGATGAATGCGCGCTTTGCCCTCAATGCTTCGAACGCCCGCTGGGGCTCGCTCTACGACGCACTGTATGGCACCGATGCCATCAGCGAAGCCGACGGCGCCGAAAAGGGCAAAGGCTACAACAAGGTTCGCGGCGACAAGGTCATTGCCTTCGCCCGCGCCTTCCTCGACGAGGCCGCGCCCCTGACCGGTGCCTCGCATACTGATGCCACCGGCTACGCCATCGTCGGCGGTGCCCTGCAGGTGACCCTCAAGGGCGGCGCCAGCAGCGGCCTGCGTGACACCGCACAGCTGATCGGTTACCACGGTTCGGCCGCAGCGCCGACGGCTGTGCTGCTCAAGCACAACGGCCTGCACTTCGAAATCCAGATCGACGCCTCCAGCCCTGTCGGCCAGACCGATGCCGCCGGGGTCAAGGACGTGCTGATGGAAGCCGCCCTGACCACCATCATGGACTGCGAAGACTCGGTTGCCGCCGTCGATGCCGATGACAAGGTGGTGATCTACCGCAACTGGCTAGGCCTGATGAAAGGCGACCTCAGCGAGCAAGTGTCCAAGGGCGGCACGACCTTCACCCGCACCATGAACCCGGACCGCGAGTACACCGCACCCAACGGCGGCACCGTCAGCCTGCATGGCCGTTCGCTGCTGTTCGTGCGCAACGTCGGTCACCTGATGACCATCGACGCGATCCTCGACAAAGACGGCAACGAAGTGCCTGAAGGCATCCTCGACGGCCTGCTCACCAGCCTGGCGGCGATCCACAGCCTCAACGGCAAGGCCACGCGCAGCAACAGCCGCACCGGCTCGGTGTACATCGTCAAGCCGAAGATGCACGGTGCTGAAGAGGCCGCGTTCACCAACGAGCTGTTCGGCCGCATCGAAGACGTGCTCAAGCTGCCACGCAATACGCTCAAAGTCGGGATCATGGACGAAGAGCGCCGCACCACGGTCAACCTCAAGGCCTGTATCAAAGCCGCCAGCGAGCGCGTGGTGTTTATCAACACCGGCTTCCTGGACCGCACTGGCGACGAAATTCACACCTCGATGGAAGCCGGCCCGGTAGTACGCAAGGCCGACATGAAAGCCCAGAAGTGGATTTCGGCCTACGAAAACAACAACGTCGATGTCGGCTTGAGCACTGGCCTGCAAGGTCGTGCGCAAATCGGTAAAGGCATGTGGGCCATGCCCGATCTGATGGCCGCCATGCTGGAGCAGAAAATCGCCCACCCGCTGGCCGGCGCCAACACTGCCTGGGTGCCGTCGCCGACCGCCGCCGCCCTGCACGCACTGCATTACCACAAGGTTGACGTGTTCGCCCGTCAGGCCGAACTGGCCAAGCGCGCACCGGCCTCGGTGGACGATATCCTGACCATCCCCCTGGCGGTGAACCCGCAGTGGACTCCGGAACAGATCCAGAACGAACTGGACAACAACTCCCAGGGCATCCTGGGCTACGTTGTGCGCTGGATCGACCAGGGCGTGGGTTGTTCGAAGGTGCCGGACATCAATGACATCGGCCTGATGGAAGACCGTGCCACGCTGCGTATTTCCAGCCAGCACATCGCCAACTGGCTGCGTCATGGCATCGTCAATGAAGACCAGGTCATGGCAAGCCTCAAGCGCATGGCACCGGTGGTTGACCGCCAGAACGCCAACGATGCGCAGTACCGCCCGCTGGCACCGAACTTCGACAGCAACATCGCCTTCCAGGCGGCAGTCGAACTGGTGATCGAAGGCACCAAGCAGCCTAACGGCTATACCGAGCCGGTACTGCACCGTCGTCGTCGCGAGTTCAAGGCCAAAAACGGCCTGTAACCCGCAGCAATAAAAAAAGCCCCGAATATTCGGGGCTTTTTTATGCCTGCAGGAACAAGCCCTAGATGCCCAGCTCCTGGCGGATCAGCTTGAGCAACTTGTCGGTATCAATGGGCTTGAGCAGAAAGTCCACCACGCTCAGGTGCATGGCATCGATGGCGTCACGCACATTGGCGTCACCCGACATGATGATGATCGGCAAGGCCGCCCGCTCGGACTCACGCACCTTGCGGATCAGATGCAAACCGTCGTGGGGCAGCATGCGCAAATCGGTGAGCATCAGGTTGATCGGCTGGCCCGCTGCCAGCAGCGCCAGCGCTTCCTCTTCATTACTGGCCTTGAGGCACTCAATCGCGTTGAGCTCCAGAAACTCGGCCAACAACTCCCGCGCCACGGGGTCGTCTTCAACAATCAACACACATGACGAGGCCGAAGCAGGTGTCTGCATGACCTCTTGCAAGGCCTCTTTTTCGGCGTCAGTCAAAATGTCGTGTTCAGTCATAGGCTTCCCGGAAGCGGACTTGCAGGCGAAATATCCTAACAGCGTAGTCGGTTATCCATTACAGAATGCCAATGTGCGCTCAGCCGTAGGTATTTCCAAGCCTATAAGAACAAGAAACACACAAAAAACCTGTACGAATTTTCTAAAACAGTCATGGCCTGATGCCCCCTAGACTTACGTCCAATGGGCACCCGGACGCAGACCGCCGAGCATGAGGGATAGAAAAACACCACAGGGCGCAGCCCTGGCCGGTCATAACAACAACGGTTCACAACCCACCACGCGGTATCAGTAATGAGTAAATCGGATGCGTTTCTCCAGGCAGGGAAAACCGCGGTGTTGCAGAACATTCACGGCACCATGCAGTTTTTGCAGCGATTCCCGCCGTTCAACCAAATGGAAAACACTCACCTGGCGTACCTGGTCGAGCAGTGCCAACTGCGCTTCTATGCCCCGGGCGAAAGCATCATCCGACCGACTGACGGGCCGGTGGAACATTTCTATATCGTCAAGCAGGGCCGCGTGGTCGGCGAGCGTACCCACGAAGGCCGTGAAGAGGCCCAGACCACCTTCGAGATCACCGCTGGCGAGTGCTTCCCCCTGGCCGCGCTGCTGGGCGAGCGCGCCACCCGCACCGAACACCGCGCCGCCGAAGATACGTTCTGCCTGCAACTGAACAAGCCCGCATTTATCAAGCTGTTTGCCCTGTCTGACGAGTTCCGCGACTTTGCCCTGCGCGGCGTCAGCAGCCTGCTCGACAAGGTCAATCAGCAAGTGCAGCAAAAAGCCGCGCAAACCCTCGGCACGCAATACTCGCTCAATACCCGCCTGGGCGAACTGGCCATGCGCCATCCCGTGACCTGCGCCCCGGACGTTGCCCTGCGCGAAGCCGTTCGGCTGATGCACGAACAGCAAGTGGGCAGCATTGTTGTGGTCGACGAGCACAAGGCCCCGCTGGGGATTTTCACCCTGCGCGACCTGCGGCAGGTGGTGGCCAATGGCATTGAGGACTTCGCGCAGGCCATCGATCAGCACATGACCCCCGAGCCGTTCTACCTGAGCCCCGACCACAGCGCTTTCGACGCCGCCATCGCCATGACCGAGCGGCATATTGCCCACGTGTGCCTGGTTAAAGATCAACGCTTGTGTGGCGTTGTTTCCGAGCGCGATCTGTTCTCCCTGCAAAGGGTCGACCTGGTGCACCTGGCGCGTACCATCCGCCATGCTCCCCGGCTGGACACCCTGATCAACCTGCGCGGCGAAATCGGCCAGTTGGTTGAGCGCATGCTGGCCCATGGCGCGTCTTCCACGCAGATCACCCATATCATCACCCAGCTCAACGATCACACCGTCTGCCGGGTGATCGAGCTGGTGCTGGCCGACAAGGGTGACCCCGGCGTGCCGTTTACCTGGCTGTGCTTTGGCAGCGAAGGACGACGCGAGCAAACCCTGCACACTGACCAGGACAACGGCATCCTGTTCGAGGCCAGGGACGCTGCAGAGGCCGCCAATATTCGCCAACGCCTGCTGCCCATCGCCCAGCAGATCAACCAGCACCTGGCGGCCTGCGGTTTTACCCTGTGCAAGGGCAATATCATGGCCGGCAACCCCGAGCTGTGCCTGTCCCGTGCTGAATGGGCGCGCCGCTTTGGCGCCTTTATCCGCGAGGCCACTCCGGAAAACCTGCTGGCCAGCACCATCTATTTCGACCTGCGCGTGGTCTGGGGCGATGAACAGGGCTGCGCGCAGCTGCGCCGCGGCATCCTTGAGCAAGTGGCCGACAACCGCCTGTTCCAGCGCATGATGGCCGACAACGCGTTGCGTCACCGCCCGCCGGTGGGGCGTTTTCGCGAATTTGTGCTGGAGCGCAAAGGCAGCGACAAGGCCACCCTCGACCTCAAGGTCCAGGGCCTCACGCCTTTTGTCGACGGTGCGCGCCTGCTGGCGCTGGCCAACGGTGTCGAAGCCAACAACACCCTGGAACGCTTGCGCCAACTGGTCGCTCTGGACGTGATTGAAGCGCTGGACGGCGCGGCCTACGAGGAGGCGTATCACTTTATCCAGCAAACCCGCATGCAACAGCACCAGTTGCAAACCCGGGAAAACCGCCCGTACTCCAACCGTGTCGACCCCGACAGCCTCAACCAGCTGGACCGCCGTATCCTGCGTGAAGCGCTGCGTCAGGCCCAGCGTCTGCAAAGCAGCCTGGCCCTGCGGTATCAGCTATGAGCCTGTTGTCCTGGTTGTTGCCGCGCAAAAAGCCGCTGCTGAGCCTTGAACAGCAGCAACGCCTGCAGCAACTGGCGCCCGCCCCGGCGTTGAGCGAGGCGCCATTGCGCACGCAACGCTGGGTCGTGGTGGACCTGGAGACCAGCGGCCTGAACCTTAACCGCGATCAGGTGCTGTCGATGGGTGCAGTGGTCATTGAAGACGGTGCGATCGACCTGGGCCAGGCGTTTGAACGTACCCTGCAGCGTCCCGACAGCGCTCTGAGCCCCAGCATATTGCTGCATGGCCTGGGGCCTGCGGCCATTGCTGCAGGCAGTGACCCGGTGGATGCCCTGCTCGAATTCATGGACTTTGTGGGTGATAGCCCGGTGCTGGCGTTCCATGCGCCGTTTGACCAGCACATGCTCACCCGTGCGCTCAAGGACAGCCTGGGCTACCGCTTGCAGCACCCGTTTATGGATGTGGCGGCACTGGCTCCGATGCTGTGCCCGCAGGTGCATCAGCGCGAAGCCGGGCTCGACCAGTGGATCAATCACTTCAACCTGCAGGTCGAAGACCGCCACAACGCCAGCGCCGACGCCTTGGCCACTGCCGAGCTGGCGCTGATCCTGTTCAGCCGCGCCCGGGCACAGGGCATCGACAGTCCCCTGGCCTTGCAACAGCGGCTCAACCAGTGGCAGCGGCGCAAGCAGATGCACGGTTTTTAAGAGCCCCCTCACCCTAACCCTCTCCCGGAGGGAGAGGGGACTGACTTGTGTTGTTGCGCAAAATTGCTTTTGCCTTTAGCCCCCTCTCCCTCCGGGAGAGGGTTGGGGTTGGGGTGAGGGCAACAGACAACAACGTCCAAAAGTCATCCGATGAGCGTCAATTGCGTAGGACCATTCCCTCTGCCACAATCGCGAATAATTATCGTTAGTTAAAACTTGCAGTCGGTGATGCCCTTGTCGTCAGTCCAAAACCCCCACAGTGAGCTGGTTGGAGCGCTTTATCGCGACCATCGCGGCTGGCTGCTGGCGTGGTTGCGACGCAACGTGGCCTGCCCGCAACGGGCCGAAGACCTCAGCCAGGACACCTTCGTGCGCCTGCTGGGCCGCACCGGACTGCAAGCTCCACGCGAGCCCCGGGCCTTTTTGGCGGCCATCGCCAAGGGCCTGCTGTTTGACTATTTTCGGCGCGCCGCACTGGAGCAGGCCTGGCTCAACGAATTGATGCTGATCCCCGAGGCCGAGCAGCCTTCGCCCGAGGCCCAGCAACTGATCCTCGAAGACCTCAAGGCCATCGACCGCATGCTGGCCAAGCTGTCGAGCAAAGCCCGCGCCGCCTTCCTGCACAGCCGGCTCGACGGCATGACCCACGCCGAAATCGCCGAACGCCTGGGCGTGTCGGTGCCCCGTGTGCGCCAATACCTGGCCCAGGGCATCCGCCAGTGCTATATCGCCCTGTATGGCGAACCGACATGAGCCAGGCCAATACCAAACCGGTCTCGGCCCAGGTGCTGGACGCCGCCATTGCCTGGCAACTGTGCCTGGATTGCGGCAACGGCAGCGCCGTGGAACAGGCCGAATTCGCCAAGTGGTACAGCGCCAGCGAAGAACACGCCCGTGCCTGGTTACAACTGGGCATGCTCGACCAGCGCTTCAGCAACACCGGCATCCCGGCGCGCAACGCCCTGCTCAATGCCCGCAATGGCGTGCAGCAACGGGTACGCAAGCTCGGTAGTGGCCTGGCGAGTGTCGCACTGGTGTGCGGGCTGGCCCTGTTCGCCGGTAAAAGCTACCTGCCCATCGATTACTGGATGGCCGACCAGCGCACTGCCACCGGCGAACAACGCCAACTGCGCCTGGCCGATGGCACGCTGCTCAACCTCAATACCCATAGCGCAGTCGATGTGCAGTTTGACGACAGCACCCGGCGCATCGTCCTGCAAGAAGGCGAGATCATGGTCGAGACCGGCCACGGCGACCCTCGGCCCTTTATCGTACAAACCCGCGATGGCAGCTTGCTGGCCCTGGGCACGCGCTTCATGGTCAAGCGTGAAGACGACGGCACGCGCCTGAGCGTGCTGCAATCACGGGTGCAGACCCAACCCCAAGATAGCGTCGAACAGACCATCTACAGCGAAGGTCAGCAAGTGCTGATGCACCGCGACCGTCTGGGCCAGATGTATGCCGTCAGCCCCGGAGCCGATGCCTGGACACGGGGCATGCTGGTGCTGGACAACGTGCGCCTGGCCGACATGGTGGGTGAACTCAACCGCTACCAGCGCGGCCACCTGGGCGTAGCGCCTGAAGTAGCCGACCTGCGCATCACTGGCAGCTTCCCGCTGAACAATGTGGAGCTGGCACTCAACGCCCTGCTGCCGACCTTGCCGGTCGAGATCCGGCAACGTACCCCATGGTGGGTCACTGTCAGCGCCAAGCCTGCGGCGAACTGAATCTAAATTATTTTCAATCAGCCCTATCACTTTTCCAATCTCGTGCGGCAGATAGGCATTAAGAAACATTTCCATTCAGGAACCCGCCGAATGTCCCGCACCCTCGACACGTTTTTGCGTCCCAGCCTGTTGGCTGTCGCCATTGCCCTTAGCGCCCCGCTGGCCAGCACCCCGCTGATGGCCGCCGAGCAGGCATCCTCTGCGCGCAGCTACAACCTGCCCGCCGGTCCGTTGGCGGCCACCCTGAACCAGATCGCCAGCCAGGCCGGCATCACCCTGGCCATCGACTCGTCCTTGCTGGCAGGCAAAACCTCGGCACCGGTCAAGGGCACGTTCGAAGCCACGACAGCGATGCGCGAAGCGTTGCAGGGGAGCGGGTTGCAATTGGTGCCGGGCAGTGCGGGCAGCTTCACGCTGATCGAAATCCCCCAGGGCGCATTGGCCCTGGGCGCAACGACCATTTCCGGCCAGGGCACTTACGAAAGTGCCTGGGGCCCGGTGGATGGTTACCTCGCCCAACGTACGGCGTCGGGTACCAAAACCGATACCTCGCTGGCTGAAGCCCCCCGCTCCATCTCCGTGGCCACCCGCAGCCAGATGCAGGATCGGGCGGTGCAGAACCTGGATGATGCGGTTCGTTACATGCCCGGCGTTACGGCCAGCAGCTATGGCAGCGACAGCCGCTCAGAGTGGCTGAAGGTACGCGGCTTCGAACCTACCCAGTTTCTCGACGGCCTGCCGCTGCCCAAGGGTTCCTACACCATGCCCAAGCTGGAAACCTGGGACCTGGAGCGCGTAGCCCTGCTCCGTGGCCCAGCGTCATCGGTCTACGGCCAGACCCCTGCCGGGGGCTTGCTGGATATGGTCAGCCGTCGCCCGCAAGACACCCCGAGCCATGAAGTGCAGGTACAAGTCGGCAGCTACCAGCGCAAACAAATCAGCTTCGACAGCACCGGCCCGATCGATGATGAAGGCCGCTTTCTGTACCGCATCAGCGGCCTGGTACGCGACAGCAACACCGCGATCGATCACAACGAAGACAAGCGCTACAACCTCGCGCCTAGCCTGACCTGGAACATCGACCCGGACACCAAGCTGACCTTCCTCAGCCAGTTCAACCGTGACGACACGGGTATCACCAGCCAGTTCTTGCCGATCCAGGGCACCAAGGTCGACTCACCGGCGGGCAAGGTGAAGTATCACGAGAACCTGGGTGACCCGAAGTGGGAGTTCTACGACAAGACCTACTACGCACTCGGCTACGCCTTCGAACACCGCTTTGACGATGTATGGCAGTTCCGTCAGAACTTGCGCTACACCAAAAGCGACCTGTCGTTTCAGGGCATCACTGCAGGCGGTTACTACGGCTCCGTTGCCGACGACGGTACCGTGCAGCGCGGCGCCAATATCGTGAACGAAGACATCAGCCAGTTCGCCGTGGATAACAACTTCCAGGCGGACTTCAACACGGGAGCCCTCAAGCACACGGTACTGATCGGCCTCGACCACCAGCGCGTCAACACTAACTACAAATGGCAATACGGCGCCGCTCCAGCCAGCAACATCATCAACCCGATCTACGGGCAGGATTTCAGCAACGTCAAGTACACCGCTTATAACGACTACAACCAGAAAACCCGTGACACCGGCCTCTACCTGCAAGACCAGATGGCGCTGGACAACTGGCGCCTGACCCTGGGCGGACGCCAGGACTGGCTGCACACCGACACCACGTTCTACAACGAGAACAACGCACGCGACAAACGTGATGACAGTGCCTTCACTGGCAATGCCGCGCTGAGCTATGTGTTCGATTCCGGCTTCACGCCTTATGTGTCCTATGCCGAATCGTTCCAGGCCGAGCCGGGTGGCTTTGGCGGCAAAGCGTTCAAGCCCGGCACCGGCAAGCAATACGAAGTGGGCCTCAAGTACCAGCCACCCGGCACCGAGATGCTGTTCACCGCTGCCGTGTATGACCTGACCCGCAAAAACATCGTGCTCAGCGACACCCTGGGTGTAAGCCGGCCACTGGGTGAAGCCAACGTGCGCGGCGTGGAGCTGGAGGCCGTGGGCAACGTCAACGAGAACCTTAAACTGACCGCTGCCTACACCTATGCCAACACCAAGATGACCAAGGTCTCCGACCCGCTGGACAAGAACCGTCCACTCCCCCTGACACCTGAACATCAAGCCTCGATCTGGGCGGACTACACCTGGCACAAAGGCGTACTGGATGGCTTCGGCGTCGGCTTTGGTGCCCGCTATATTGGCGAGACCGACAACATCGCAATCGGCAGCATGGCTTATGTGCCCGACGCTTCTTATGGCCACACCGACGCTTACACCGTCTACGACGCCGCGGTGCATTACGACTTGGGCAAGGTCAGTACAACGCTCAAGGGCGCCACGGTTTCTGTGAACGCCAACAACGTATTCGACAAGGAATACCTGTCGACCTGCGACGGTTTCTATTGCTACTACGGCGACCGCCGTAACGTCATGGCCAGCGTCAACTACAAGTGGTAACCCGCTAAGGGCTGCACCACCTTCCCCCTGTGGGAGCGGGCTTGCCCGCGATGGCATCACCTCGGTTTTTTCAGACACCCCGAGTTGCCTGCATCGCGAGCCAGCCCGCTCCCACAGGGGGTTTACGCATTCAGGATCTTCATGAAAAGCAAAACCATCCGCCGCTGGTCCTTTATCCACACCTGGACCAGCCTGATTTGCACCGCGTTCTTGCTGATGCTGGCACTCACTGGCCTGCCGTTGATTTTTCATCATGAAATCGACCATCTGCTGGGCGATGCGCCGCAGGTCAAGGCGCTGCCTGCCGATACCCCGACCCTCGACCTGCAACAACTGGTACGCGCCGCCGAAGCCCATCGCCCGGGCGAGGTCATGCAGTATTTCGGCTGGGAAGAAGACGAACCCAATGCCGTCCTGACCATCATGGCGCCCACCGCCGGCACCGAACCCAACTCTTCCCACACCTTTATGCTCGATGCCCGCACGGGCGAAGCCATTGAGGTGCCGTCAGCCAATGGCGGGTTGATGATGGTCATGCTGCGCCTGCATGTGGACATGTTCGCCGGGCTGCCCGGCAAGCTGCTATTGGCCTTTATGGGGCTGCTGTTTGTGCTGGCGATCATCTCCGGCACAGTGCTGTACCTGCCGTTTATGCGCCGCCATGAATTCGCCACCGTGCGCACCGACAAATCCACCCGCTTGCGCTGGCTCGACCTGCATAACCTGATTGGCGCCGTGACCCTGACCTGGGCCTTGGTAGTGGGTGTGACCGGGGTGATCAGCGCCTGTGCCGACCTGATCATCGCCGCCTGGCGCAATGACAGCCTCAGCGCCATGATCGAACCCTACCGCGATGCCCCGCCGCTGACCCACCTGGCCCCGGCCAGCCAGTTGCTGGAGATTGCCGCCAGGGCCGCACCCGGCATGCGCCCGGACTTTATCGCTTTCCCCGGTACGCGGTTCTCCAGCGAACATCATTACGCGGTCTTTATGAAAGGCAGCACGCACCTGACCTCGCACCTGCTGACCCCAGTCTTGATTGACGCCAGCACCCTGGAGGTCACCGCCGTGGCCGGGCGACCGTGGTACATGGACGCCATGGGCATGTCGCAGCCGCTGCATTTTGGCGACTACGGCGGCATGCCGATGAAAATCCTCTGGGCGGCTCTCGACGTGCTGACCATTGTGGTGCTCGGCAGCGGGTTGTACTTGTGGTGGGTGCGCAGACGCGCAGCCAAGGAGAGCGCACGATGAGGCCGCGTCAGTCGAACTTCTGGAAGGTGTTTGCCATCCCGTTAGCGATCGGGCTGGTCAGTGTGACGGGGCTGTTCAGTGCGCTATTGGGTGAAGGCGCCTGGGATGTGCTGAGCTGGATTGGCTTGGGGATTCCTGTGTGGATCAGTGTGCGCGGGTTGCTCAAACACTGAGCCAGACCGCTGCCCTCACCCCAACCCTCTCCCGGAGGGAGAGGGAGCTCGATCGGGGATTTTTCAGAATCTCCGCAATTTGGCGGTATTGAGTGCAACCTTGCATCAACTCGGTCACTCCCCTCTCCCCCCGGGAGAGGGCCACAACTGACACCCACAAAAAAGCCCGCATCGCTGCGGGCTTTTTAGTACGCGCCGGTCTTAGTTGACCTTGGCGTTCAGCTCACCCTTGAGGTAACGCTGGTACATGGCTTCCAGGGAGATCGGTTTGATCTTCGAAGCATTACCGGCAGTACCGAAGGCTTCGTAACGAGCAATACACACGTCACGCATGGCAGTTACGGTGGCGCCGAAGAACTTGCGCGGGTCGAACTCGCTCGGGTTGGTTGCCATCAGGCGACGCATGGCGCCAGTCGATGCCAGACGCAGGTCGGTGTCGATGTTGACCTTGCGCACGCCGTGCTTGATGCCTTCAACGATTTCTTCAACCGGCACACCGTAGGTTTCTTTGATGTCGCCGCCGTATTCGTTGATGATCGCCAGCCACTCTTGTGGCACCGAAGACGAACCGTGCATCACCAGGTGAGTGTTCGGAATGCGCTTGTGGATCTCTTTGATCCGGTCAATCGCCAGCACGTCGCCAGTAGGTGGCTTGGTGAACTTGTAAGCGCCGTGGGAAGTACCGATGGCGATGGCCAGGGCATCTACCTGGGTGCGCTTGACGAAGTCAGCCGCTTCTTCCGGGTCAGTCAGCATCTGGCTGTGATCCAGAACGCCTTCTGCACCGATGCCGTCTTCTTCGCCAGCCATGCCGGTTTCCAGGGAACCCAGGCAGCCCAGCTCGCCTTCAACCGATACACCGCAAGCGTGCGCCAGGGCAACAGTTTGCTGGGTAACGCGAACGTTGTAGTCGTAGTCAGTCGGGGTTTTGCCGTCTTCGCCCAGCGAGCCGTCCATCATCACCGAGCTGAAGCCCAGCTGGATCGAGCGCTGGCACACGTCAGGGCTGGTGCCGTGGTCCTGGTGCATGCACACCGGGATATGCGGGAATTCTTCGATTGCAGCCAGGATCAGGTGACGCAGGAAGGGAGCACCTGCGTACTTGCGCGCACCGGCCGAAGCCTGAACGATCACCGGGGAGTCGGTCTTGTCAGCGGCTTCCATAATGGCGCGCATCTGCTCAAGGTTGTTTACGTTGAAGGCTGGAACGCCGTAGCCGAATTCGGCGGCGTGGTCCAACATCTGGCGCATGCTGATAAGTGCCATTGTGTGTGTCTCTCCCGGACAAGGGTCGTTAATCGTGCAAGCCTGCCGTAGCGGCGGCTGCTATTCAAGTTATTGCAGATCGGGGGTTTGCCCCGATTTGCCCAGTTCGATTTAGCTGAAACGTTACAGCTTCAGCTATAGCTATGCGGCCCATCAAGTGGGCCGCATTTCAAATCAAGGGCACCCGCGCTCTTGTGAAGCCTTGGGCGACTCGTATTTTTCCAGCGCCTCAGGCCCTGAGCGTTTATTGACCAGCGGCACGCTTTGCGCCTGCCAGTCAGCCTGGTAGCAACCACTCTCTTCAGGGGTTGCAGCCTCGGGCGCCGGCTTGCTCGAGCCGGCGCAACCGGCCAAAAAGCCCGCGATCATCAACAGCGGTAACAACTTGACCATGTCCATGCTTCCTTTCAGGGCCTGAAACACCTTCAGGCTTTGGCGCGGCTTTCCAGGATCTCGACGGCAGGCAGTACCTTGCCTTCGACGAACTCCAGGAATGCACCACCGCCGGTGGAGATGTAGGAGATTTGATCAGCAATGCCGTACTTGTCGATCGCTGCCAGGGTGTCGCCACCGCCCGCAATCGAGAACGCTGCACTGTCAGCAATAGCCTGGGCCAGAACCTTGGTGCCGTTGCCGAACTGGTCGAACTCGAACACACCGACCGGGCCGTTCCACAGGATAGTCTTCGAAGACTTGAGCAGCTCTGCGAAATGCGCAGCGGTTTGCGGGCCGATATCCAGGATCATGTCGTCAGCAGCCACGTCGGCAATCAGCTTGACGGTTGCAGCGGCACTTTCAGCGAATTCCTTGGCCACTACCACATCAGTCGGCAAAGGCACGTTGACCTTGGCAGCGATGGCGCGGGCAGTTTCCAGCAGATCAGGTTCGTACAGCGACTTGCCCACCGGGTGACCGGCAGCAGCCAGGAAGGTGTTGGCGATGCCGCCACCCACGATCAGCAGGTCGCAGATCTGGCTCAAGCTGTTCAGCACTTCCAGTTTGGTCGATACCTTGGAGCCGGCAACAATCGCCGCCATTGGCTTGGCCGGGGCGCCCAGGGCCTTGCCCAGTGCTTCCAGCTCAGCAGCCAGCAAAGGGCCTGCGGCTGCCACCTTGGCAAACTTGGCCACGCCGTGGGTCGAACCTTCGGCGCGGTGAGCGGTGCCGAAAGCGTCCATCACAAACACGTCGCACAGGGCGGCGTATTGCTTGGCCAGCTCGTCGGCGTTTTTCTTTTCGCCCTTGTTGAAGCGCACGTTTTCAAACAGCACGATGTCGCCGGCTTTAACGTCGACGCCATTGAGGTAATCGCTGACCAGCGGCACTTCACGGCCCAGGGCCTTGCTCAGGTAATCGGCTACAGGCTTGAGGCTGTTTTCAGCCGAAAACTCGCCTTCAGTCGGGCGCCCCAGGTGCGAGCAGACCATGACCGCCGCGCCTTTTTCCAACGCCAGCTTGATGGTCGGCAGCGAAGCGAGGATACGCGCATCGCTGGTGACTACACCGTCCTTGACTGGGACGTTGAGGTCTTCGCGGATCAGTACGCGTTTACCTTGCAGATCGAGGTCGGTCATCTTCAACACGGTCATGGGTCGCAATTCCTGAGTTTCTAATGTTAGAGAACGGATTTTGGGTGGGTAACGTGCAAGTAGTGCTCTGCCACATCGATCATTCGATTGGCAAAACCCCATTCGTTGTCGAACCAGGCCAGCAGGTTCACCAGGCGGGGGCCGGAAACGCGGGTCTGGCTGGCATCGACTATGGCCGAATGCGGGTCATGGTTGAAATCACAGCTGGCGTGCGGCAACTCGGTATAGGCCAGCAAGCCTTTGAGCGGGCCGCTGGTGGCAGCCTCGCGCAGTATGCGGTTCACTTCTGCGGCATCGGTGTCCCGCGCCGTGGTCAGGGTGATGTCCAGGCACGACACGTTCAAGGTCGGCACCCGTACCGCTTTGGCCTGAATCCGGCCAGCAAGTTCCGGCAACAGGCGCTCGATGCCCTTGGCCAGGCCGGTAGACACCGGAATCACTGACTGAAAGGCCGAGCGCGTACGACGCAGATCTTCGTGATGGTAGGCATCGATTACCGGCTGATCGTTCATCGCCGAGTGAATCGTGGTGATCGACACATACTCAAGGCCAAGGGCCTGATCCAGCAAACGCAACAGCGGCACACCGCAGTTGGTGGTGCAGGAGGCGTTGGAGACCAGGCGTTCTTCGCCGGTCAGGCTGTGCTGGTTGACGCCATAAACGATGGTGGCGTCGACATCGGCGTCGCTGGCCATCGGTTGCGAAAAGAGCACGGCGGGCGCCCCGGCATCCAGGAAACGCTGGCCGTCGGCGCGGGTGTTGTAGACGCCGGAGCATTCCAGCACCAGGTCAACACCCAACGCGGCCCAGTCGATCCCTTCGGGGGTGGCACTGCGGAACACTTTCACGCAGTCGCCATTGATATGCAGGCAGTCGCCTTCGATCCGTATCTCGCCGGGGAACCGGCCATGAGTGGAGTCGAAGCGCGTCAAATATTCGAGACTGGCCATATCGGCCAGGTCATTGAGTGCAACAATTTCAAACCCGGCTTCTGCCCCTCGCTCAAACAACGCACGCAAGACGCAACGACCAATTCGGCCGTAGCCGTTGAGTGCAACTTTGTAGGGACGCGGTTGAGGCATGGGGGTTCTCTTGTTTTTACGGGTGAATCAGTCACCACAGCATCAATGCCACTTATGCCATCGCGGGCAAGCCCGCTCCCACATGGACAGTGCATATCCTGTGGGAGCGGGCTTGCCCGCGATGGAGCCAAGCGCTAATGCCGAATCAGTCTTCCAGCAGTTCGTCAGCCTGACCCAGGATGTTTTCCAGGGTGAAACCGAACTCTTCGAACAAGGCAGGCGCAGGCGCCGACTCGCCGTAGGTGGTCATGCCGATCACGCGGCCTTCCAGGCCCACGTACTTGTACCAGTAGTCAGCGTGGGACGCTTCGATGGCGATACGGGCGCTTACCTGCAGCGGCAGAACCGACTGCTTGTAGCCTGCATCCTGAGCTTCGTACACGCTGGTGCATGGCATCGACACCACACGAACCTTGCGGCCCTGCTCGGTCAGTTTTTCCCAGGCCTGAACAGCCAGGCCCACTTCGGAACCGGCCGAGATCAGGATCAGCTCAGGCTCGCCTGCGCAGTCCTTGAGCACGTAGCCACCACGGTTGATATCGGCAATCTGGCCGGCATCACGGGTCTGGTGGTTGAGGTTCTGGCGCGAGAAGATCAACGCGGACGGGCCGTCGTTGCGCTCCAGGGCGTATTTCCAGGCAGCTGCGGATTCCACCGCATCGGCCGGGCGCCAGGTGTCCAGGTTCGGCGTAGTACGCAGGCTGGTCAGTTGCTCGATTGGCTGGTGAGTCGGGCCGTCTTCGCCCAGGCCGATGGAGTCGTGGGTGAACACATAGATCACGCGCTGCTTCATCAGGGCCGACATGCGGATGGCGTTGCGGGCGTATTCCATGAACATCAGGAAGGTCGCGCCGTAAGGCACCAGGCCGCCGTGCAGGGCAACGCCGTTCATGATGGCGCTCATGCCGAACTCGCGTACACCGTAGTACACGTAGTTGCCGCTGGCGTCTTCAGC
The DNA here is from genome assembly GCF_900105835.1 of Pseudomonas fragi. NCBI lineage: Bacteria > Pseudomonadati > Pseudomonadota > Gammaproteobacteria > Pseudomonadales > Pseudomonadaceae > Pseudomonas > Pseudomonas fragi. Next base: position 3,637,429 of record NZ_LT629783.1, on the reverse strand, counting down.
CGATACGCCTTTGCAGCCTTTCCAGAGGGTCAGGTTGGAACCGGCCAGGTCAGCAGAGCCGCCCAGCAGTTCTGGCAGCAACGGGCCAAAGGCGTTCAGGGCGTTCTGGCTGGCTTTGCGGCTGGCGATGGTTTCGCCTTTGGCAGCGACTTCAGCGATGTAGGCGTTGGCCTTGGCATCGAAGTCAGCTGGCAGCTTGCCGCTCAGGCGACGGGACAGCTCGGCGGCCAGTTCCGGGAACTCGGCAGCGTAGGCAGCGAAGCGCTTGTCCCACTCGGACTCAACCGCAGCACCGACTTCCTTGGCATCCCATTCGGCGTAGATATCAGCCGGGATTTCAAACGGGCCGTGGTTCCAGTTCAGGGCCTTGCGGGTCAGGGCGATTTCGTCGTTGCCCAGCGGAGCACCGTGGCAGTCTTCCTTGCCCTGCTTGTTCGGCGAACCGAAACCGATGGTGGTCTTGCAGCAGATCAGCGTTGGTTTGTCGCTTTTGCGTGCGGTTTCGATGGCAGTCTTGATTTCTTCCGGGTCGTGACCGTCAACGTTGCGGATCACTTGCCAGTTGTAGGCTTCGAAACGCTTTGGCGTGTCGTCGGTGAACCAGCCTTCCACTTCGCCATCGATGGAGATGCCGTTGTCGTCGTAGAACGCGATCAGTTTGCTCAGGCCCAGGGTGCCGGCCAGCGAGCCAACTTCGTGGGAAATGCCTTCCATCATGCAGCCATCACCCAGGAACACATAGGTGTGGTGATCGACAACATTATGGCCAGGACGGTTGAACTGCGCGCCCATGACTTTTTCGGCCAGGGCAAAGCCCACGGCGTTGGCCAGGCCCTGACCCAACGGGCCAGTGGTGGTTTCAACGCCCGGCGTGTAGCCCAGCTCCGGGTGGCCCGGGGTGCGGCTGTGCAGCTGGCGGAAGTTTTTCAGGTCGTCGATCGACAGGTCATAGCCGGTCAGGTGCAACAACGAGTAGATCAGCATCGAACCATGGCCGTTGGACAGCACGAAGCGGTCACGGTCAGCGAACGAAGGATTGCTCGGGTTGTGCTTCAGATAATCCCGCCACAGTACTTCGGCGATATCAGCCATACCCATAGGGGCACCTGGATGGCCGCTGTTGGCTTTTTGCACGGCATCCATGCTGAGTGCACGAATGGCGTTGGCACGCTCACGACGGCTGGGCATCGCTGTTCTCCTGGGTATTGAAAGTTAAATCGAAACGGAAAAAAGGCGAGCATTTTCCCTCACCCACCCCCTCGGGGCAATGACAGATAGTCAGCTGAAACGTTTTTCCTTTGTTCAGGCGGCCAATCTGTTAAGGATCGGACATTTCATTTCGTTAATACGCACATCTGACCCGACAAACGCGCCATTTATCGACCAATATCAAAAAGTTTTGATATTGAACTTGCGGGGGCTTGAGCGGGTAACTAGACTGCGGCCCCATGAACTTACGCGTGCCTTCAATCCGCCATGACGATTGCGACGAGCTCTCCGCCCTGTGCAAGGCTGGAGGCGATCCGCTGCGACTCAATGTGCTGCGCGCGTTGGCCAACGATTCGTTTGGTGTGCTGGAGCTGGCGCAGATTTTCGCCACCGGCCAGTCCGGCATGAGCCACCACCTCAAGGTGCTGTCCCAGGCGCGGCTGGTTGCAACCCGGCGCGAAGGCAACGCGATTTTTTATCGCCGCGCCCTGCCCCATACCGAACAACTGGGCGGCAAATTGCATGCAGCACTGCTGGAAGAGGTCGATAACCTGACCTTGCCCGCTGAAGTACAGGCGCGCATCAGCGCCGTACACGGCCAACGTGCAGCCGCCAGCCAGGACTTTTTCTCACGCATAGCCGAGAAATTTCGCGCTCAACAGGATTTGATCGCCGGCTTGCCGCAATACCGGGACAGTGTTTTAACCCTGCTCGACAAGCTGAGTTTCAGTCCGGCGGCCACGGCCCTGGAAGTCGGCCCCGGCGATGGCAGCTTTTTGCCCGACCTGGCCCGCCGCTTTCAGCAGGTCACGGCGCTGGACAACAGCCCGGTGATGCTGGAGCTGGCCCGTCAGGTGTGTGAGCGCGAGTCACTGAACAACGTCAGCCTGATCCTGGCCGACGCGTTGCACGAAGCACCGCTGCAGGTCGATTGCGTCGTGGTGAACATGGTCTTGCACCATTTCGCCGCGCCGGCCGAGGCACTCAAGCAACTGGCAACCTTGCTGCAACCGGGCGGTAGCCTGCTGGTAACAGAGTTGTGCAGCCATAATCAGGCGTGGGCCCGCGAGGCCTGCGGGGATTTGTGGCTGGGTTTTGAACAAGATGATCTGGCCCATTGGGCCACCGCTGCGGGACTCGTTCCCGGGGAAAGCCTCTATGTAGGCTTACGTAATGGTTTCCAGCTTCAGGTCCGCCACTTTCAGCGGCCAGCTGGCGACACTCACCATCGGTAAATATTAGGAAACCGTCGAGATGAGCGAATACTCCCTTTTCACCTCCGAGTCCGTGTCTGAAGGGCATCCGGACAAAATCGCCGACCAGATTTCTGACGCGGTGCTGGACGCCATCATTGCTGAAGACAAGTTCGCCCGTGTGGCGTGCGAGACTCTGGTGAAAACCGGCGTAGCAATCATCGCCGGCGAAGTGACCACTTCGGCCTGGGTTGACCTGGAGCAGATCGTTCGTGACGTGATCACCGACATCGGCTACACCAGCTCCGACGTCGGCTTCGACGGCGCGACCTGCGGCGTGATGAACATCATCGGCAAGCAGTCCCCTGACATCAACCAGGGTGTTGACCGTGCCAAGCCTGAAGATCAGGGCGCCGGCGACCAGGGCCTGATGTTCGGCTACGCCAGCAACGAAACCGACGTGCTGATGCCGGCACCGATCACCTTCTCCCACCAGTTGGTGCAGCGCCAGGCCGAAGCCCGCAAGTCCGGCCTGCTGCCGTGGTTGCGCCCGGATGCCAAGTCCCAGGTCACTTGCCGCTACGAAGGCGGCAAGGTTGTGGCCATCGACGCCATCGTGCTGTCGACCCAGCACAACCCGGAAGTGTCGTACAAAGACCTGCGCGAAGGCGTGATGGAACTGATCGTCAAGCATGTGCTGCCAGCCGAGCTGCTGCACAAGGACACCCAGTTCCACATCAACCCGACTGGCCAGTTCATCATCGGTGGCCCGGTTGGCGACTGCGGCCTGACCGGTCGCAAGATCATCGTTGACACCTACGGCGGCATGGCCCGTCACGGTGGCGGCGCGTTCTCGGGCAAGGATCCGTCCAAGGTTGACCGTTCCGCAGCCTACGCCGGTCGTTATGTAGCCAAAAACATCGTGGCTGCAGGCCTGGCTGATCGTTGCGAGATCCAGGTTTCCTACGCTATCGGCGTCGCACAACCGACTTCGATTTCGTTGAACACCTTCGGCACTGGCAAAATCAGCGACGACAAGATCATCAAGCTGGTGCGTGACGTGTTCGACCTGCGTCCATACGCCATCACCACCATGCTCGACCTGCTGCACCCGATGTACCAGGAAACTGCCGCTTACGGTCACTTCGGCCGCACGCCGCAGACCAAGACAGTGGGCAACGATACCTTCACCACGTTTACGTGGGAGCGTACCGACCGCGCTGAAGAACTGCGCGCCGCTGCTGGTTTGTAAGTAAAACCTGCTGCACCAAAAGCCCCGCACAGGCAACTGTTCGGGGCTTTTTGCTGCTGGCGGGCAGCGCCCGACGGATTGCTTGCGTGCGGATGCTGCTAACATCCACGGTTTGGATCCGCCAAAACGCTCTTGTGTAGCGTTTTTTTCAGCCTTATTTAATTGTCATCTTTGGTCATGGAGCTTTTTATGAAATTACTTTCACCGCTCGCCCTGTTTACTGTTTGCGGCCTGTTGGCTGCCCCGCTGATGGCCGCTGATGCAGCCCCGGAACTGACCGGCTGTGCGGCCAAGAAGCAGGCCATTACCCTGCAACTGGAGCAGGCGCGTGCCCACGGCAATAGCAACCAGGTGGCCGGTCTTGAAAAAGCCCTGAGCGAAGTTCAAGCCCATTGCACCGACGCGGGCCTGCGCAAGGAACGCGAAAACAAGGTGCTGGAAGCCAAGCATGAAGTCAGCAAGCGCCAGGCAGACCTGGACAAGGCCATGAAGAAAGGCGACCCGGAAAAAATCGACAAGCGCAAAAACAAGCTGGCCGAATCGCGCAAAGAGTTGCAGGAAGCGCTGGATCAGCTGGACAAGTAATACGCCCTGTAGGAGCGGGCTCGTTGTGGGAGCGGGCTTGCTCGCGATGGGATCGCTGCGGTCTGCCTGACAGATCGCGTCGCCTGCATCGCGAGCAAGCCCGCTCCCACAGCAGGTGGGTACCGGCTCAACTTTACTCAGTGATTCCTGAATGCCTTGTGGCACGCACTGCAGGTGTCTTCGACCTTCTGCACTGCCGGCATCAGGTTGCTGGCTTTGTAGGGCTGCACCTGGCTGGCGATCACCAGCTCACCCGTAGCAGCCTCCAACTGGCGCGCCAGCTCCTGAAAACGTGCCTGCTTTTGCCAGACATCATCAGTAGCGCTGGTTTGATCGCTCTCTTTGACTTGAGGGAAATGCTTCCACGGTTCGTAAGCCAAGGCATCCAGCTTGATCGCGCCCTCGGTAAAGCGCGGGCCATCGAACGGAATTCGACCCCGCAACATGCCGCCCAGGTCTTCACTGGTCTTTAGCATTTGCTTGAAAATCGCTTTACGCTGGCCCAGCGGCGAATCGGGATCAACCCCGCCACACGCCGTCAGCGTCAGGCAGGCCAGCACTACAACAGTCAATCGTTTAAGAGTCATGGTGGCTTCAGGTCACGGAAATCGGCCGCCAGTATCCTCGTGTCACCTGCAAAGACCAATACCCTTATTAAATATACGGTTTGCCTTGACGGCCATCAGACCTCGGCAGCCTTGAAGGAACAGCGTCAATGAACAGATTTTTCAAACCACTGGCCTGGGCGCTGCCCGTTGTCATGTTGCTGGCCGGATGCAACGGCACCGACAAGGACGCAGACAAGAATGCCGTCAAGCCTGAGCCGCACACCACCTACAGCAAAGCCGACTGGAGTGCCCTGCCGGAAGTGACGGGCAGTGACCTGCAAAGCGGCTTCGCCTCATGGCGCAGTGCCTGTACCCGCCTCAAGGCGGATGCCAACTGGGGACCGGTCTGCACCGACGCTGCGGCATTGCCTGCCAGCCCGAGCGTGGCTGAAATCAGCAATTTCTTGCAAACCCACCTCGACGTGTACAGCCTGCGCTCGGCCGAAGGCAGCAGTGAGGGCCTGATCACCGGTTATTACGAACCCGTTTACCCGGGCAGCCTCAAACCCACCCAAGCGGCCAATGTGCCAATCTATGGCGTGCCCACTGACCTGATCGTGGTCAACCTGGACAGCATTTACCCCGAACTCAAGGGCAAGCGCCTGCGCGGTCGCCTCGAAGGTCGCGTGCTCAAGCCTTACGACACCGCCGAGACCATCAACAGCAAAGGCCTGGACGCCCCGGTACTGGCGTGGCTGACCGACCCGATGGACCTGCAGTTCCTGCAGATCCAGGGTTCTGGCCGGGTCCAGCTCGACAATGGCCGTCAACTGCGCATCGGCTACGCCGACCAGAACGGCCACCCGTACAAACCGATTGGCCGCTGGCTGGTCGAGCAAGGCGAACTGAAGAAAGAAGACGTCACGATGGGCACCATTCACGCCTGGGCAATGGCCAACCCGCAGCGTGTCCACGAGATGCTGGCCAGCAACCCGAGCTACGTGTTCTTCACTCAGAACCCCGACAGCAACGAAGGCCCGCGCGGCTCGCTGAACGTGCCGCTGACCGCCGGTTACAGCGTGGCAGTTGACCGCAAGGTGATCCCGCTGGGCAGCCTGTTGTGGTTGTCGACCACCCAGGCCAACGGCCAGCCCATCGTGCGCCCGGTTGCCGCCCAGGACACCGGCGGCGCGATTGCCGGCGAAGTGCGTGCCGACTTCTTTGTAGGCACGGGCCCCGAGGCAGGGCAAATTGCAGGCGACATGAAACAGAAAGGCAATATCTGGCTGCTGTGGCCTAAAGGGGCGGCGTTGCCGTTGTAAGAGCACCTGCTGGCCATAGAATCCGACTTTTGTGGGAGCGGGCTTGCCCGCGATGCTGACGATGCGGTTCGCCTGATGCACCGCGTCGAGGCCATCGCGAGCAAGCCCGCTCCCACAGGCAGTGTGGAGATTGCGTTTACATCGACACAAAAAAGAAGCTGACTACCAGCCCCATGCCGATAAACCACACGATCGAACGCAGCAGCGCCCAGTCGGCCAGGTAACAGATGATGTAGAGCATGCGGCTGGTGACAAACAACACCGCCAGCACATCGATGGTCACCGGCTGGGCGTTGCCCACGATATCGGCAATGATCACTGCCGCGGCAAACGCCGGGGTTACTTCAAAGCTGTTGAGCTGGGCGCTGTGGGCGCGCTTGGCAAAACCCTGCAGGCCGTCGAGAAACGTACGCGGATCATGGTTCTGTTTAGGCCCGAACTTGCCATCACTGAACTTGGCAAACGCAGTGCACACATAGGTCAGGCAGAAGGCAATCAGTACACACCAGAAGGCAACCGTCATTGGAATTTCCTTTTTAGAGTTTCATCACGAGCATGCCGATCAGCACCAGCCCACAGGCTAAGAGCCTCGGTCCGCCGAAAGGTTCTTTGAGGTAACGCATACCGAACAGCACCACCAGAATCACGCTGACTTCACGCAGCGCCGCCGCCTCGGCAATCGAGCCCAGTTGCATGGCCCACAGCACCAGCGCATAGCTGGCCAGCACGCAAACCCCCACCGCCACACCCAAGCGCCATTGCGTGCGCCAGAACAGCTGGAACGCAGCACGCTTGCGGGTAACGGCCAACAGCGGAAACGGCCAGGCACTGAGCAATGTGACCCATACCAGATAATCCAGCGGATGGGGCCAGCGCCGGATCGCCTGCCCGTCCAGGAAGGTATAGCAACCGATGCACAGGCCGATCAGCGCCACCACCGGCAACATCGACCAGGGCAGGCGATCACCGCCACCGCCCTGCCACAACAAGCAGGCCATGCCGCACGGAATCAGCAGAATGCCAATGATCTGCTGCCCGCTCAGCACTTCACCGGCAAAGGTCAGGGTCAGCGCCAGCACCACCAGCGGCGAAAGCCCGCGCATCAACGGGTACACCAGCCCCAGGTCGCCCACCCGATAAGCGCGGATCAGCAGCACCCGGTACACCAGCTCGAAAAACACCGAAGCCAGAATCCACGGCCAGATATCCGCTGGCGGCCATTGCGCAAAACCCACCAGCACCGCCACGACCACCAACGCCACCGTGTCCATGCAGGCGATCACCAGCAAACGCTCACCGCTGAACTTGATCAGCGTGTTCCAGATCGCATGCAACACCGCCGCGACCAACACCAATACCGTTGCCAGCACCGCAGACTCCTTATTGTTATCAACCTGCGACAGCCGCAAGCGCCACCATGCAACCTCAGAGCTACATTGTGGTCAATGACCTCGCACTTCGCGTCCCTTTGCCACACCCCCGGGATGTGCCCCTGGTGCCCGTTTTTGCATCCAAACATGACCCGAACCCGTCGGGTTTCCATTCACTCTCGCCACCACAGGATCCCGGATGCTTGAGCTTGTTGCTGCGTTTATCTGCCTGACTTCACTACTGACTTATGTGAACTTCCGCTTTATCGGCCTGCCGCCGACGATTGGCGTGATGGTCACCGCCCTGATGTTTTCCCTGCTGTTGCAAGGCTTGAGCTTCCTCGGTTACCCGGGGCTGGAAGAGCGCGTGCAGGAGCTTATCGGCCAGATCGACTTCGGCGACCTGCTGATGAACTGGATGCTGTCGTTCCTGCTGTTTGCCGGCGCGCTGCATGTGAATTTCAACGACGTGCGCAGCTATCGCTGGCCTATTGGCCTGCTGGCGACGGTCGGCGTATTGATCGCCACCACGGTGATCGGCAGCCTGGCGTACTGGATTTTCGGCCTGTTCGGCTGGCATATCAGCTTCCTGTACTGCCTGCTGTTCGGTGCTCTGATCTCCCCCACCGACCCGATTGCCGTGCTCGGTGTGCTGCGCACCGCCAACGCTTCCAAGCCGCTGAAAACCACCATCGTCGGTGAGTCGCTGTTCAATGACGGCACCGCCGTTGTGGTGTTCACCGTGTTGCTGGGTATCGTGCAGCTGGGTGAAACCCCGAGCCTGAGCGCCACGGCCATGCTGTTTGCCCATGAAGCCATTGGCGGCGTGGTGTTCGGTGGCCTGATCGGTTATCTGGTGTACCGCATGATCAAGAGCATCGAGCAATACCAGATCGAAGTGATGCTGACGTTGGCCCTGGTGATTGGTGGCTCGGCCATGGCCAGTGAGCTGCATGTCTCGGCGCCGATTGCGATGGTGGTGGCTGGTTTGATCATCGGTAACCTGGGCCGCAACAAGGCCATGAACGAGATGACCCGTCGCTATATGGACGGCTTTTGGGAATTGCTCGATGACATGCTCAATGCCCTGTTGTTTGCGCTGATTGGCATGGAGCTGTTGCTGCTGCCGTTCTCGTGGCTGCATTTGCTGGCTGCCAGCGGCCTGGCCGTGGCCATTTTGCTGTCGCGCCTGCTGACCGTTGCACCGGCCATTGTCTTGCTGCGTCGCTGGCGCACCGTGCCCCGCGGCACCATCCGCATCCTCACCTGGGGCGGCCTGCGTGGCGGTGTTTCGGTGGCGCTGGCCCTGGCCTTGCCACTGGGCCCGGAACGCGACCTGATCCTGAGTATTACCTATATCGTGGTGCTGTCCTCGATCCTGTTCCAGGGTTTGACCATCGGCAAACTGGTCAAGCATGTGACCAAGGATGCGCCGGTGGAGGCTGAGCAGGCGCACTGACACTCACATTTCCTGTGGGAGCGGGCTTGCCCGCGAGGGCATCTACTCGGTCTGTCAAAGAGACCGAGCCGCCTGTATCGCGAGCAAGCCCGCTCCCACAAAGATTCCTGCGGTTTGCATCATCCCGGCGATTTCCCCCGCCTTGGCTACACTCACTCTCCGTAATGCCCTCGGGCATGTATCGCTAAGGAGAAAGGGATGAGTACTTCTGCTGCCTACGCACCGCCCAGGCGCCAACTGGGCGCCCATATCATGATCATCGCGGCTCTGGCCGCCCTGGCCATTACGGCAGGGCGATTCTTTATGCCCCTGTCCGGCGTGACGGGCTCCGGCGGAGCGATGACTACGATGTTTGCCGAATTAGTGTTGTTCGTTCTGGGCGTGCTGCTGGTCAAGACCGGTGCAGGCGGCTTGCGTAACTTCATCCTGTTCCTGGGTTGGGCCGGGGTCATCGGCACCCTTTTTGCCGCCAGCCTGCTGCATGGTTGGTGGACGGTGATCGCCCTGCTGGTCTACGCCGTGGGTGTTGTCATCGAAACCTTTGGCCCCAAGCCATCAAGGAGCGCGCTATGAACGGGATCAAGAAGCACTTTTTGACAGCACCGACGCTGTGCTTGCTGGCCGGGGTATCCAATGCCTACGCCCAGGACACCTACACCGTACCGCCGCCGTTGCTGGCTCCGTCGAGCATATCTGCCGAAGCTGCCAAAATTCCGATCCCCAGCGGTAAAGAATGGGACAGCTTCCACGGCCAGCTCAGCTCGCAGAAGTACTCGCCCCTGACTCAAATCAACAAGGACAACGTCGGTAAGCTGACCAAGGTCTGGCAGTATTTTACCGGCGACATGTCCACCGGCACCGGCAAAATCCCGCCATCGGTGTGGTCTGCCACGCCCATTTTTGCCAATGACACGCTGTACGTCGGCACGCCGTTCTACCGGATCATCGCCCTTGAGCCCGAGACCGGCAAAGAGAAGTGGACCTACGACACCAAGTCGCCCCTGGTGGCCGAAACCCAGCCCGCGCTGAAGTCACGCGGCGTGGCCTACTGGCAGGAAAAAAACCCGCAAGCGGGGGTGGCCTGTCAGAAGGTCGTGTACCTGGGCAATATGACCGCGCAGCTGTACGCGGTGGATGCCGATACCGGCAAACCCTGCGAAGGCTTCGGCAAAAACGGCGTGGTCGACGTCAACCAGTGGAACAAGGTCAACGCCAAATGGCCGTTGTCGCAGCTGCAGCCACCCACTGTTATCGGTGACAAGCTGATCGTCGGCTGGGCCGGTAAAGACTGGGAATACGAAGTTGAATCACCGGGCTCGCTGTTTGCCCTCAATGCCCGTACCGGCGAGCTGGAGTGGGAGTTCAAGCCGATCCCGGATGAAGAGGCCGGCAAAACCGGTACCGCCAATATCTGGACCGCGATGTCCTATGACCCGGCCCTTGGCCTGCTCTACATTCCTGTGTCCTCGCCTTCGCCCAACTACTGGGGCGGCAACCGGGCCAAACCGATTCCGCTGGGCACCTCGACCACCGCGCTGGATATCAATACCGGCAAGGTCGTCTGGTCTCGTCAGTGGGTTCACCATGACCTGTGGGACTACGATATCAACTCCGCGCCGACGCTGATGGACATTAACGTCAATGGCAAGCCTGTAGCGGCGTTGGTGCAAGCGACCAAAATGGGCTTCCTGTTCACCGTTGACCGCCGCACCGGCGAAGACGTATGGCCGATCGAAGAGCGCCCGGTGCCAAAAGGCGACGCCGACGGCGAGGTGTATTCGCCAACCCAACCGTTCCCGACCAAGCCTGCGCCGCTGCTGGACCAGTCGAAAAAACCGGCCATCTGGAAAATCGCCGATATCGTCGGTTTCGGCCAGTGCAGCAAAATGTGGGACGGCCTGGAATACAACGGCATGTACTCGCCGCCATCCACCAAGGGCAACGGCGTACTGGCCTACCCGGACAGTGCCGGTGGCGTGCAATGGGGTGGGGTAGCGTTTGACCCGGTGAGCCAGGTGGCGATCGTCAACACCTCGCATATCGTGCAGATGATCAAGCTGTGGGATCGTGCTTCCTACGATAAACAGCCTAAAGATTCTGGCAACGAAAACGGCTTCTACCCACAGATCGGCGCGCCGTATGGCATGAGTTTGCTCAATGCGCAGAACTGGGCAGGCATGCCGTGCTGGGCACCGCCTTTCGGTGAAATCGTGGCCATCAACATGAACACTGGTGACGTGAAATGGCGTCGGCCGATGGGTGCCGTGCAGCAGTGGGGCTGGTACATGCCTGAAAGCATGGGCTCACCGACTATTGGTGGTCCTGCGGTGACCGCAGGCGGCCTGGTGTTTATCGGTGCGTCGATGGATGCCAAGGTGCGCGCTTACTCCCTGGATGACGGCAAGGAGCTGTGGTCGGATATCGTCATGGCCCCTGCAGTCGCCAACCCCGCCGTGTATGAATACAAGGGCCGGCAGTACGTGGCGTTTGTGGCGGGTGGCAACTCGATCCTGAAAGATCAGGTGGGCGATCAGGTGGTGGTGTACGCCTTGCCGAAGTAACTCCCGCCCCACCTGTGGGAGCGGGCTTGCTCGCGATGGTATCGATGCGGTTCAACAATAAAACCGCGCCGTCTGTATCGCGAGCAAGCCCGCTCCCACGAGGTTAATTCGCGTTATCAACCCGCCAACCGCTGCAACTGTTCACTGGCATGCTCTGCGAACAGTTGCAGCAACCCTTCCAGCGTATGCGCCGGGGCCTCATCGGCCCGGGTCAGCGCATACAGCGTAATCGGCAGCGCCGGGCTCAAGGGCCGGATCACGGTACTCGCCCGCGATGCACCCAACGCGGTAAACGGATCGATCACCGCCAGCCCCGCACCCGACTCCACCATCGCCCGCGCCAGTGAATAGGTCTGCACCGCAATGCTGATGCGTGGCGGCGGCTCTACCGCCTGCAGGTAATTGTCCAGGCGGGCAAACAGCGGATCGGCACTGCTCAACCCGATCAACGGTGCATCCGCCAACTCATTCAGGGCGAGGGGCAGGCCTTCGCTTTCATCCGCCCAGTAGCCCCGCGGGGCCAGCGCCACCAGCACACCGTGGGCCAACGCCCGAGCCTTGAGCCCGGGGTGATCAGGCAACTTGAAGGTCAGGGCCACATCCAGCTCGCGCATCAACAGGTTTTGCACCAGTTCCCGACTATGGGCACTGGCCAGCTCACAGTTGATATCGGGGTAACGCCGCGTCCACTCACTGATCACCGGCGGCAACAGCGCCAACGCCAGCGCCGGCGTACTGCCGATCCGCAAACGCTGGCCCGGCTCACGGCGCAGGCTTTGCGCCAGGCGCTGCACGCCTTGCAGGCTCTCAGTCACCTTGTCGACTTCGCGCTCCAGCAACAGCGCCTCGGGAGTGGGCTGCAACTTACCGCGCACGCGTAAAAACAGAGGGAAACCCAAGCGCTGCTCGGCGTGTTGCAGCACCTTGCTCACCGCAGGCTGTGATACATGCAGCAACTGCGCAGCCGCACTGACAGAACCGGTTTGGCGAATCGCCTGGAACACTTCGATATGACGCAAGCGCATGGCAGCAGTCCATAACCTTTGTTTATGGGATGACCATCTTTATTCATTGTTCGCCGCCTGTCACCTGCCCCTACTCTGAAGCCCGAACAACAAGGGTTAAGGACTGACATGGCACAGCGAGTTTGCATCATCGGCGGGGGCGTCATCGGGCTGGCCACAGCGTATGCCCTGGTGCGCGACGGCTTTGAAGTGACGCTTATCGAGGCCCGGCCGACCCTGGGCAGCCAGACCAGCTTCGCCAATGGCGGCCAACTTTCCTACCGCTATGTAGCACCGCTGGCCGATGCCGGCGTGCCGTGGCAAGCGATGGGCTGGATGTTGCGCGGTGACTCGCCCCTCAAGCTGCGCCCACGCATGGACCCGGCGCAATGGCGCTGGCTCGCCTCGTTTGTTGCTGCCTGCCGTGGCTCGGTGAACCAGCGTAATGGAGCACATTTGCTGCGCCTGGCGTTACTCAGCCAGGCCACGCTGCAACAATGGCGCGAAGAAGATCAGCTGGGCGATTTCGCCTGGCAGCGCAACGGCAAACTGGTGGCGTTCCGTGAACGCGGCAACTTTGAAAAGGCCCGCAAAAAAGTTATCCACAGCTCATTTCAACAGGCGCTGACTGCCGGCGAGTGCGCCAGCCTGGAACCCGGCCTGCAAGGCTCGGCATTTGTCGGCGGTATCTACACCCCCAGCGAAGAAGTCGGGGATTGCCATGCGTTCTGTCAGCAACTGGCCGCCCGCTTGCAGGCCAGTGGCCGTTGCACCTTTATGCTGGGTAAAACCGTTACCCGCCTTCGTCACGCCAACGGTGCCGTAGAGGCAGTAGAAATGGGCAACGAGGTTCTGCCCGTGGACCAACTGGTGCTCGCCGCCGGGCACAACAGCCCGGCCCTGCGCCTGCCGGGGCTGCACTTGCCGTTGTACCCGCTCAAGGGTTACAGCCTCACGTTGGCCCTGACCGACCCGCAAAAAGCACCACATGTGAGCATCACCGACTACGACCGCAAAATTGTCTATGCGCGTATCGGCGAACAACTGCGCATCGCCGCTATGGTCGACATCGTCGGCTTCGACCCCGCGCCGGACCCCAGGCGCCTGGCGCAAATGCGCCAACTGGCCAGCAGTACTTTCCCGGAAGCGGGCAACTATCAAACCGCGATCGAATGGGCTGGCATGCGCCCTGCAACCCCCAGCGGCGTGCCCATCCTGGGTGCCAGCGGTTATCGCAACCTGTGGCTCAACCTGGGCCACGGCGCCCTGGGCTTTACCCTGGCCTGTGGCAGCGGGCGCTTGCTCAGCGAGCTGATTGCACAACGCAAAACCTCCATTGACATGCAAGGCCTGGCCGCCTGAGTGCGCCAGCCCGTCCAGAAGGAAAGCCCGATGACCATTCAACGCATCAACAGCAATGACCGTTTGAGCGCCGCCGCAACGTTTGAAGCCCTGGTATTCCTGTCCGGACAGGTGCCCACGCAAAGCGAGGACATTACCGCACAGACACAAGAAGTGCTGAGCAAGATCGACGCCCTGCTGGCCGAAACTGGCAGCGACAAAGACCACATCGTTAACGCCACCATTTACCTGCAAAACATCCAGCGCGACTTTGCGGCGATGAATGCCGTGTGGTCAGCCTGGCTGTCGGCAGGCAAGGCACCCACCCGCACCACCCTGCAGGCGGAGCTGGCGCGGGCCGAGGTATTGGTGGAAATCAGCGTGATTGCAGTTCGTCATTAACCTGAGTGAGGGGAAAACAACAATGAAAAAACTGACCTTGATCGGTTGTACTCTGGGCCTGTTGATCAGCCATACCGTGCACGCCAACGAAGCCCCGCTGCAGGGCACGCTGAAAAAAATTGCCGACTCGGGAAGTATTACCCTGGGTTATCGCGATGCGTCAGTGCCGTTCTCCTATGTCGGCGATAACAGCGGCAAGCCCATGGGCTATTCGGTGGAACTGGCCAACAAGATTGTCGAGCGCATCCAGCAGCAAGTCGGCGGCAAGCCGCTGAAGATCAAATACAATCTGGTAACCTCGCAAACCCGCATCCCGCTGGTGCAGAACGGCACGGTCGACCTGGAATGCGGCTCAACCGGCGTGACCGCCGAACGGCAAAAGCAGGTGGCATTTTCCTATGGCTTTATTTACGTCAAAGGCCAACTGCTGACCGCCAAGGACAGCGGCATCAAGGGCTTCGATGATTTGCGCGACAAAAACGTGGTGACAACAGCGGGCACCACCAACGAGCGCTTTATCAAAAGCTACAGCGCCGACCACAAAATGGGCATGAACGTGATCAGCGCCAAAGATCATGGTGAAGCCTTCAAGATGCTCGAAACCGGCCGCGCCGTGGCGTTCTATATGGACGATGCGCTGCTCTACGGCGAGCGGGCCAAAGCCCGTGATCCGCACAAATGGGTAGTCGTAGGGGATGAGCAATCCCGGGAAATCTACAGCTGCATGGTGCGCAAGGACGACCCGCAGTTCCTGGCCGTGGTCAACAAGACCCTGGCCGACCTGTATCAGTCCGGGGAAATCACCGGCATTTACCAGCGCTGGTTCGAACAACCTATCCCGCCCAATGGCCTGAACCTGGAGTTCCCGATGACCGCCGAGCTGAAGCAGATCATCGCCACACCGGTCAGTGACCCGGTGGAGTAGGTGTGAAGCTGAAAGGTGCAAGGGCGCGAAATCTTCTCGGATGCTTTACGAGAGTGAAGGCCACGCCTTTGTGGGAGCGGGCTTGCTCGCGATGCAGCCGCCGCGGTTTGTCTGGATAACCGCGTCGATCCAATCGCGAGCAAGCCCGCTCCCACAAAAATAAAAAAAGGGCTAAGGCTGACTTAAAAGTCACCCCACAACTGCTGCGCCACGGCCAGGGCTACCACCGGTGCGGTTTCAGTGCGCAGCACCCGTGGGCCAAGGCGTGCAGGCTGGTAGCCGGCGGCCTGGGCCTGATCGATTTCGTTGTCGGTCAGACCGCCTTCGGGGCCGATCAGGAACGCCAGGCGCGCAGGCTTGGCGTGGCTGGCCAAGGGTTCTGATACCGGGTGCAGTACCAGCTTGAGGTCGGCTTCGGTGGTTTTGATCCAGTCGCCGAGTAGCACCGGCGGATGGATCACCGGCACCCGCGAGCGACCGCATTGCTCACAGGCGCTGATCGCCACTTGCCGCCAGTGGGCCAGGCGCTTGTCGGCGCGTTCGTCCTTGAGCCGCACTTCGCAGCGCTCGCTCATGATCGGGGTGATTTCAGTCACACCCAGCTCGGTGGCCTTCTGAATCGCCCAGTCCATGCGCTCGCCACGGGACAGGCCCTGACCGAGGTGGATGGCCAGGGGCGACTCGACTTGCCCGGCAAAGGTTTCGTCGAGCAGCACACGCACGCGTTTTTTGCCGACTTCCAGCAAACGCCCCAGAAATTCCTGACCCGAGCCGTCGAACACTTGCAGGGCATCGCCCTCGGCCATGCGCAGCACGCGGCCAATGTAGTGGGCCTGGGCTTCAGGCAGTTCGTGCTCACCGAGACTCAAGGGGGCGTCGATAAAGAAGCGGGACAATCTCATTTAAATTCTCTGAAAATTCGGGTGCTAATGTGGGAGCGGGCTTGCTCGCGATTGTATCTACGCGGTGATTCAAACACACCGCGCAGCCTGCATCGCGAGCAAGCCCGCTCCCACAGGAGATACAGTACGGCCCGGTTTAACCCGGATCGCGGAAGTCCGGGTGAAAGTTCGACGGCACGGCCACGCTGATGTCGCTGCGGGTCGCGATGTCGATCCCTTCACTGGCCACTTCGGCCAAAAAGTCGATCTGCTCGGGGGTGATCACGTATGGCGGCAAGAAATACACCACGCTGCCCAGCGGACGCAACAGCGCACCGCGTTCCAGGGCGTGCTGGAAGACTTTCAGCCCGCGGCGTTCCTGCCACGGGTAGGCGGTTTTGCTGGCCTTGTCCTGAACCATTTCAATGGCCAGCACCATACCGGTCTGACGCACTTCCGAGACATGGGCATGGTCTGCCAGGTGCGCCGTCGCACTCGCCATGCGTTGAGCCAAGGCCTTGTTGTTTTCGATGACGTTGTCTTCTTCGAAAATATCCAGCGTGGCCAATGCAGCTGCACAAGCCAGCGGATTGCCCGTGTAGCTGTGGGAATGCAGGAAGGCGCGCAAGGTCGGGTAGTCGTCGTAGAACGCGCTGTACACCTCGTCCGTGGTCATGCAGGCCGCCAACGGCAAATAGCCACCGGTCAGGGCCTTGGACAGGCACAGGAAGTCCGGCGTGATGCCCGCCTGCTCGCAGGCGAACATAGTGCCGGTGCGGCCAAAGCCCACGGCGATTTCATCGAGGATCAAGTGCACGCCGTAACGGTCACAGGCCTCACGCAGCAGCGTGAGGTACACCGGGTGGTACATGCGCATGCCGCCCGCGCCCTGGATCAGCGGCTCGACGATCACCGCAGCCACCGTGTCGTGATTTTCGGCGAGCGTCTGTTCCATCGCCAAAAACATCGTGCGCGAATGCGCTTCCCAGCTCACGCCCTCAGGGCGCAGGTAGCAGTCGGGGCTCGGCACCTTGATGGTGTCGAGCAGCAACGCCTTGTAAGTCTCGGTGAACAGCGGCACATCGCCCACCGCCATCGCGGCCATGGTTTCGCCGTGGTAGCTGTTGGTCAGGGTCACGAAGCGTTTTTTGTTCGGCTGCTCGCGGTTGAGCCAGTAGTGAAAGCTCATCTTCAGCGCGACTTCGATGCACGACGAACCGTTATCGGCATAGAAGCAACGGGTCAGGCCTTCAGGTGTCATCTTGACCAGGCGCTCGGACAGCTCGATCACCGGCTGGTGGCTGAAACCTGCAAGGATCACATGTTCCAACTGATCGACCTGATCCTTGATGCGCTGGTTGATCCGCGAGTTGCAGTGGCCAAACACGTTGACCCACCAGGAACTCACGGCATCGAGGTAGCGCTTGCCTTCAAAGTCTTCCAGCCACACGCCTTCGCCGCGCTTGATCGGGATCAAGGGCAGTTGTTCGTGATCTTTCATTTGGGTGCAGGGATGCCACAACACGGCAAGGTCGCGTTGCATCCACTGGTTATTCAGGCCCATTTCCACTCTCCTGGCGCTGGCTCCCGGCGTGTGCGGGCAAACAAGAATGCAAGCCTATGCAATGCGCAGGCGTGTAACAACCTATTACGTTTACTCCGTATTCAAAGACGGCCTTGGGCACCCACAGGCAACACAAATATTGTTAACGTTTGCTTAACGTTTGACTCTCAGGCTTCAGATCGTATTTATCGATAGCTTGCAGCAAAAAAATGAGCTTTCAATCGATAGGTAAACCATTAGTCTTAGGCCCAAGTTCCTACAGGATGTTGGTCATGCAGCTACGTAACTCTTCTTCTCGCTATGGTGCCGTCAGCATCTTCATGCACTGGTCTGTTGCGTTGGCGGTGTTCGGGTTGTTCGCACTGGGTTTGTGGATGGTCGGTCTGGACTACTACAGCCCTTGGCGCAAAGAAGCGCCTGACCTGCATAAAAGCATTGGTCTGACGCTATTCGCTGTAATGCTGCTACGCGTTGTATGGATCTGGTTCAGCCCGGCACCACCGGCACTGGCCAGTTACAGCCGGGCAACACGAATCGGTGCCAAACTCGGGCATGGTTTTTTGTATCTGGGTTTGTTTGCCGTGATGATCGCCGGTTACCTGATTTCCACCTCTGAAGGCGTGGGCATCCCGGTTTTCGGTCTGTTTGAAGTGCCTGCACTGATTTCCAACCTGCCTGACCAGGCCGATGTGGCGGGTGTCGTGCATCTGTACCTGGCATGGGCCGTGGTAATTTTTGCAGGGCTTCATGGTCTGGTTGCTTTGAAACACCACTTTATTGATCGTGATGCGACCCTGACTCGTATGCTGGGGCGCAAAGCCTGATGCTCAACCTCAACTCAAAAGGAATAGAACGCATGTTGAAAAAGACCCTCGCTGCGCTGGCTCTCGGTACTGCAATGCTGACCGCAGGTCAGGCCATGGCTGCTGACTACACCATCGACAAGGAAGGCCAGCACGCCTTTATCGACTGGAAAGTCAGCCACCTGGGCTTCAGCTTCATTCACGGTACTTTCAAGGACTGGAGCGGCACTTTCTCGTGGGATGCAGCCAAACCTGCCGACAGCAAGATTGACGTGACCCTGAAAACCGCCAGCCTGTTTTCCAACCACGCCGAACGTGACAAGCACATCGCCAGCAAAGATTTCCTGGACGTGAGCAAGTACCCGGAAGCAACCTTCAAGTCGACCAAGGTTGTGCCGACTGGCGAAAATACAGCTGACGTGACAGGCGACCTGACCCTGCACGGTGTGACCAAGCCTGTAACCTTCAAGGCAACGTTCAACGGTGAAGGCAAGGATCCGTGGGGCGGCGAGCGTGCTGGTTTCAACGCGACCACCACCATCAACCTGCAGGATTTCGGCATCAAGTCCCCAAGCAAGGACCAGACTCTGAGCCTGGATATCTCGCTGGAAGGCGTGAAAGCCAAGTAATAGCGCTTTTATACGGCTAAAAAAAACGCCCCGGCTTGTGAAAGCCGGGGCGTTTTTTTGTGTGCTGTCGTAGGAGCGGGCTTGCTCGCGATTGGATCGCCTCGGTGTAGCCGTTAACCCGAGGTGCCTGAATCGCGAGCAAGCCCGCTCCCACAATTTTTAGCGGTTGCGGGTCAGCAGCGCTGGCTTCTCGCCACGAGGACGGTTCGGCAGTTGATCGAGCTGCTCAGGCGTCGGGAAGCGATCGCTTTTCGACTCTTTGTGCATGATCTTTGGCTGGTTCTCGCGTGGGCCTTTTACCGCGGGCTCTTGACGGGCATCGTCACGGGCCGGGCGGTTTTCGCGACGGGCCTGGCCGTCACGCGGAGCGCCACTGCGTGGACCGCTGCGCTTGGCAGGCGGAGTGCCAGTGCTGGCGCCGCTGCCGGTACGCGGACCGTTCTGACGACCACCGGTACGACCAGCTGGCGCAGCGCCAGTGCCTGTACCCTGTGCCGGCGCGCCCGGGCGACGGCCACGGCTCTGGTTGTTCTTGTTCTGGTACGGGCTGACGTAATCAGCGCGGTTACCAAAGTTATCCACATCGTCATCCCGGAACTCGTCCGGCGCGCGGTTGGCGTCGGCACGAGGGGTTGGCTGACGCTGTTCACGGGCAGGCTGAGCTTCGCGTGGCTTTTGCTCACGAGCTGGACGCTCGCTGCGAGCAGCTGCCGGCTTCTCTTTGCTCTTTTCCTTGCCCTTGTCCTTGCGGCCACCGCCGCCGCCATTACCCGGGCCATCACCACGCGGGCCGCGCGGCGGGTTGCGCGGGTTACGCACATCCGGACGCTCGCGCACTTCAGGCTTCTCGGCCTCAACGCTGCTGGCGTCAAAACCCATCAGGTCGCCATCGGCGATTTTCTGCTTGGTCATGCGCTCGATGCTTTTCAGCAGTTTCTCTTCGTCCGGAGCCACCAGCGAGATCGCTTCGCCCGAACGACCGGCACGGCCAGTACGGCCGATACGGTGAACGTAGTCTTCGTCGACGTTTGGCAGCTCGAAGTTGACCACGTGTGGCAACTGGTCGATATCCAGGCCGCGAGCGGCGATATCGGTGGCTACCAGGATGCGTACGGAACCGGCTTTAAAGTCAGCCAGGGCCTTGGTCCGTGCGTTCTGGCTCTTGTTACCGTGGATGGCCACAGCGCTGAGGCCGTGCTTGTCCAGGTACTCGGCCAGGCGGTTTGCGCCGTGCTTGGTACGCGTGAACACCAGAACCTGTTCCCAGGCGCCAGCGGTGATCAAGTGCGCCAACAAGGCACGCTTGTGCGTGGCAGGCAGGCGGAATACCCGTTGCTCGATACGCTCGACCGTGGTGTTCGGCGGCGTGACTTCGATGCGCTCCGGGTTGCGCAGCAGCTTGCCGGCCAGATCGGTGATGTCCTTGGAGAACGTCGCCGAAAACAGCAGGTTCTGACGCTTGGACGGCAGACGGGCGAGGACTTTTTTCACGTCATGGACGAAGCCCATGTCGAGCATCCGGTCGGCTTCGTCGAGCACCAGAATTTCAACGTGGGACAGGTCAACGCTGCCTTGGCCGGCCAGGTCGAGCAAACGACCCGGGCAGGCAACCAGTACGTCAACACCGCGGGCCAGGGCCTGAACCTGCGGGTTGGTACCCACACCGCCGAAAACGCAGGCACTGACGAACTTCAAGTCGCGGGCATAGAGCTTGAAGCTCTCGTGCACCTGGGCGGCGAGTTCGCGGGTAGGCGTCAGGACCAGCACGCGTGGTTGGCGTGGGCCGTGGCGCTGGGATTTGTCCGGGTGGCCATTGGGAAACAGCTTTTCCAGGATCGGAAGAGCGAAGCCGCCGGTTTTACCAGTACCTGTCTGAGCCGCAACCATCAGGTCGCGACCTTGCAACACGGCGGGAATGGCCCGCTGTTGCACCGGAGTAGGCTCGGTATAGCCCGCAGCTTCAATGGCGCGGACTAAAGCCTCGGAGAGACCGAGGGAAGCAAAGGACATGAGAAATCCTGTTCTAGTTAGGGCTTGGCCCAAAGGGATAGTCTTGCCTGGCGTGAATGGCGTTTAAGATGACGCAATCCCGTCCGGTCCTGCTCCAGTCCACAAGGCTCATTCGCACCGCTCGCGCGGGCAAGAGCTGCGCAGTAGCGGGGTTGAGTGGCTTGTACAAGGACGAGCGGCCGGGCGTAAGCCTGGCGGAAAACCCGGAGTATAACAGAGCAATCACGGCGCGCCGATTTCATGCTGCCCAACGGCTAATGGAGGTGATGTACAACTCCAGGAGCGGTAAGCCTTGTGGGAGCGGGCTTGCTCGCGATGCAGGCGACGCGATTCCTTGACAGACCGCAGCGATGCCATCGCGGGCAAGCCCGCTCCCACAAAGGCAGATCAGCGTGGCAGCTTGAGGTTGTTCCAGATCGCCAGGCTCGGATCAGCCTGGTTCAGGGTGTAGAAGTGCAACCCCGGGGCGCCGCCGTCGAGCAGGCGCTCGCACATTTCGCTGATGACCTGCTCACCAAACGCCTGGATGCTCTGCGTATCGTCGCCGTAGGCTTCAAGTTGCTTGCGGATCCAGCGCGGAATTTCAGCGCCACACGCATCAGAAAAACGCGCCAGCTTGCTGTAGTTGGTGATCGGCATGATGCCGGGCACGATAGGGATCATCACACCGGCTGCTTCTACGCGCTCGACAAAACGGAAGTAGCTGTCGGCGTTGAAGAAGTACTGGGTGATCGCACTGTCAGCGCCAGCATGGGCCTTGCGCACGAAGTTGTTGATATCGTCTTCGAAGTTGCGCGCTTGCGGGTGCATTTCCGGGTACGCAGCCACTTCGATATGGAAGTGGTCGGCGGTTTCTTCACGAATGAAGCTCACCAGGTCATTGGCATAGCGCAGTTCGCCGCTGGCCATGCCCATGCCCGAAGGCAGGTCGCCACGCAGCGCAACGATGCGCTTGATGCCCGCGGCCTTGTACTGGGCCAGCAGGCCGCGCAAATCAGCCTTGCTGTCACCCACGCACGACAGGTGCGGAGCCGCAGGTACTTTTACTTCGCTCTCCAGCTGCAGCACGGTATTGATCGTGCGGTCGCGGGTCGAGCCACCGGCACCGTAGGTGCAGGAGAAAAAATCGGGGTTGTAGGTCGCCAGTTGGCGAGCCGTGTTCATCAGCTTTTCATGTCCAGCATCGGTCTTGGTCGGGAAGAACTCGAAGCTGAAACGACGGTCTTGAGACATGGGAATACCCTTGCGTACGCGAAGGGGGTCAGTACTAACCCCTGACGCTGAACTCACACACAAAAAAAAGGCGGTCAGTGCAAGCCTGACCGCCTTTCTTAATCAGTAACGGTAGGTTTCTGGCTTGAACGGGCCTTCGACGGTAACGCCGATGTAGTCAGCCTGTTGCTTGGTCAGTTGGGTGACCACGCCGCCGAAGCCGCGAACCATTTCCAGGGCTACTTCTTCGTCGAGTTTCTTCGGCAGGACTTCTACGGTCAGACGCTCGGCTTGCAGCTCGGCCGGCAGGTCAGCGTATTTCTGCGCGAACAGGAAGATCTGCGCCAGTACCTGGTTGGCGAACGAACCGTCCATGATGCGGCTTGGGTGACCTGTGGCGTTGCCCAGGTTAACCAGACGGCCTTCGGCCAGCAGGATCAGGTAGTCGTCGTTCTGTGGGTCGAATTCGCCCAGGCCAGTACGGTGAACCTTGTGAACCTGTGGCTTCACTTCTTCCCATGCCCAGTTCTTGCGCATGAAAGCAGTGTCGATTTCGTTGTCGAAGTGACCGATGTTGCACACTACCGCGCGTTTTTTCAGCGCAGCCAGCATGTTCTTGTCGCACACGTTGACGTTACCGGTGGTGGTCACGATCAGGTCGATCTTGCCCAGCAAGGCAGCGTCGATGCTGGCAGCGGTGCCGTCGTTCTGGCCGTTGATAAACGGCGAAACCACTTCAAAACCGTCCATGCACGCTTGCATGGCGCAGATCGGGTCAACTTCGGACACTTTAACGATCATGCCTTCCTGACGCAGGGACTGGGCCGAACCCTTGCCCACGTCACCGTAGCCGATAACCAGTGCTTGCTTGCCGGACAGCAGGTGGTCAGTACCACGCTTGATGGCATCGTTCAGGCTATGACGGCAGCCGTACTTGTTGTCGTTTTTGCTTTTGGTTACCGAGTCGTTCACGTTGATCGCAGGGATCATCAGCTCGCCTTTGGCCAGCATGTCCAGCAGACGGTGAACACCGGTGGTGGTTTCTTCAGTCACGCCGTGGATCTTTTTCAGCATGGCCGGGTATTTCTTGTGCAGCAGCTCGGTCAGGTCGCCGCCGTCGTCGAGGATCATGTTGGCATCCCATGGCTCGCCATCTTTAAGGATGGTTTGCTCCAGGCACCACTCGTACTCTTCTTCAGTTTCGCCTTTCCAGGCGAACACCGGGATACCGGCAGCAGCGATAGCGGCAGCGGCCTGGTCCTGGGTCGAGAAGATGTTGCACGACGACCAACGCACTTCGGCACCCAGGGCAACCAGGGTTTCGATCAGTACGGCAGTCTGGATGGTCATGTGGATGCAGCCCAGAATCTTCGCGCCCTTGAGCGGTTGTTCTGCGGCATAACGGCGGCGCAGACCCATCAGGGCCGGCATTTCGGACTCGGCGATAAAGGTTTCGCGACGGCCCCATTGGGCGAGGGACATATCGGCGACTTTAAAGTCGTTAAAACCTGCAGGCGTGTTTACAGCGCTCATCAAGAGCCTCCATTCGTTTAATCGCGAATGGGCGCCGTTGTGCGTTTAGTGCCTGAACAGGGAGCCCTGAACAAACAACGCCCCATCCGAGCCTGACAGGTTGAACCTGCTGCAGCGCCCCTCGGACAGGTGGCGGGAACGGTACTGGGTAAATATGACCGTTTTGAAGCGGGGGTGATTATAGCCATCCGCGCCGATGTTCCCAAGGGTTTATCCGCGGCATTTTGATTTGCTTAATCGAGACCATAGTCGAAGCTCAATAGAGCTGAGTGCCGGTGTCTGACATCATGGTCGGCATCCAAGTCACGACGGTCAGGAGCGAATATGAATTTTCACACCCGCAAATGGGTTAAACCCGAAGACCTCAACCCCAACGGCACCCTCTTTGGTGGCAGCCTGTTGCGCTGGATCGACGAAGAAGCGGCGATTTACGCCATCGTTCAATTGGGCAACCAGCGTGTGGTGACCAAGTACATCTCCGAAATCAACTTTGTCAGTGCTTCGCGCCAGGGCGACATCATCGAACTGGGCATCACCGCCACCGAGTTCGGCCGCACCTCGATCACCCTGACCTGCGAAGTGCGCAACAAGATCACCCGCAAAAGCATCCTGACCGTGGACAAGATGGTCTTCGTCAACCTGGGCGAAGACGGCCTGCCGGCGCCGCACGGGCGTACCGAGATCAAATACGTCAAGGACCAGTTCCAGGATGACAGCCAGGCTTGATGCCGGGCTCCCGTAGCAGCTGCCGAAGGAACGAGGCTGCGTTCGCGTGATGCGGCACTCCGACGAAGCCGTCGCAAATCATATGGCGCGGTTTTACTGAAAATCCGTGCGTTCAGGTTCTGCGATCGCTTCGCAATCGAACGCAGCCTCCGGCAGCTGCTACGAGTTCCATAGTGAACAGCTACAGTCCATGCGTGTCGTACATGCACACGCCAACGGTTCTGGAGCCTTATGGACACTCAAAAATCAGGCAAGACCCCCAACCTGTCGGCTGAAGAAGAGCACGATGTCATCAAGAACCAGCCACCGCGCGCCGCGGTGCTGCACGAAATCATCCGCCAGCAGGGCGATCAGGAACTGGAACGCAGCATCGCCGCGCTGTTCTGGTCGGCACTGGCCGCCGGGCTGACGATGGGCCTGTCGCTGATGGCTATGGGCTTGCTCAATTCGCGCCTGCCCAGCGCTGAAGGCTTCAAGGTTATCGCCAGCTTCGGCTACTGCGCGGGTTTTCTGGCGGTCATCCTGTCCCGTCAGCAGCTGTTTACCGAAAATACCCTGACCGCCGTGCTGCCAATCATGAGCAAACCCACGCTCAAGAACGTCGGGCGCCTGCTGCGGCTCTGGACGGTGGTGCTGGTGGGCAACCTGATGGGCACCCTGCTGGTGGCTTATGTGATGCTGCATTTGCCGATTTTCGACACGCAGACCGACAAGGCCTTCCTGGAGATCGGCCGCAAGGTCATGGAAAACGACGCCAGCCAGATGTTCGCCAAGGGCATCATCTCGGGCTGGATGATTGCCACGATGGTGTGGATGATCCCGTCCATGGAAAGCGCCAAGATGTGGATCATCATCCTTATCACCTACCTGATGGCCCTGGGTGACTTCACCCATATCGTGGTCGGTACGGCCGAGGTGTCGTATCTGGTGTTTGCTGGCGAGTTGCCCTGGAAGGACTTCTGGCTGATCTTTGCCGGCCCTACCCTGGCCGGCAATATCATCGGTGGCAGTTTTATCTTTGCCCTGATCAGCCACGCGCAGATCCGCAGCGACACCCAAAAGCCCAAGCCCGAGGCGCAGTTGCCCTGAGTCAGATCACATAATGCGCGATGGCCACAAAATGCAGCAGGCTGCCGGCTATCACGAACAGGTGCCAGATGCCGTGGGCATGGCGCAGACGGTGATCGAGGGCAAAAAAGATGATCCCCACGGTGTACATCACCCCGCCGGTGGCCAGCCAGATAAAGCCGGCGGTGCCCAGCGCCGCCAGCAACGGCTTGACCGCCACCAGCACAATCCAGCCCATCACGGCATAAATCACGATGGACAGGATGCGGGTTTCGGAACGTGGCTTGATCTCCTGCAGCATGCCGATCACCGCCATGCCCCAGACGATCCCGAACAACGACCAGCCCCAGGGCCCGTGCAGCGTGACCAGGCAAAACGGCGTGTAACTGCCGGCGATCAACAGGTAAATGGAGAGGTGATCGAACTTCTGCATGATCACCTTCGAGCGCCCGCGCACGCTGTGGTACACGGTCGACACGCTGTACAGCAACACCAGCGTGACCCCATAGATGGCCACACTGACAATCTTCTGCGGGCTGCCATCGAGGCAGGCCATTACCAACAACCAGATACTGCCCACTGCTGCCGCCACGGCACCCACCAGGTGGGTCCAGGCGTTGAGTTTCTCCCCGTGATACATGTGCAAAATCCTCAAAAGCCGAGAGTGCGACTGTGTCACATGGTTACGAGATAAGGGTCAGGGTTGCGAAGTTAAAGGGCAATGCGGCGTTGGTCGAGCAGGGCAACCTGCACCACCGCTGTGGGAGCGGGCTTGCTCGCGGTAGCAGCACCGCGGTTTAACTGACTGACCGCATCGCCTGCATCGCGAGCAAGCCCGCTCCCACAAGTGCTGCTTAATCCGCGCTGCCCCGCACCAGCCTTTCCAGCGCCAGTAAGTCCGGGATTTTCGCCACATGATCGCCCACTTGCACCGCCGCTCGCTCCAGCGGGTTCAGCGGTACGTCGACGAAGCTCAGTTGGCTGTCGACTTTGTAGGAACGCGGGATGCCCTGAACCACCATCGCCATGAATTTGAAATCCGGGTCACCGCCCAGGGTGTTTAGGATCACGATCCGCGCCCGTTCACCGATCACCAGCGGCCCGCCGCATGCGGCTTCAAAGCTGATCAGCGGCAGTTGGTGGTCGCGCCAGGTGATCTGGCGCAGGTGCCAGGGCGGGGAGTCGCTGCTGGGTTCGCCGCGCTGCCAGCCGATCAGTTCGGCGATGGCGACGTTGGGCAGCAGCAGGTAACGGTCGGCCAGGGGCAGCAACAGGGCGGTCAGGCTGCCCACGCGATGGTCAAGCATGGAAGTTGCTCCAGTAGGCGATGCGCTCCAGCAGCACCGACTCTTGATACGGCTTGCCCAGGTAATCGTTGACGCCAATGGCCATCGCCCGGTTCTGGTGTTTTTGCCCGGTGCGCGAGGTAATCATGATGATCGGCAGGTCCTTGAGGCGCGGGTCGTTGCGCACGCGGGTGGCCACTTCAAAGCCGTCCATGCGCGGCATTTCGATGTCCAGCAGCATCAGGTCCGGGATGTGTTCTTCCAGTACGCTCATGGCGTCGACCCCGTCCTTGACCGTGATGACGTTCATGCCGTTGCGTTCGAGCAGGCGGCTGGTGACTTTGCGCACGGTGACCGAGTCGTCCACCACCAGCACCAGCGGCGGACGCACGGCCGGGGTGAATTCCAGTGCGCCGACGGCTTCATGATGCGCCCGCTGCAACGGCTGGCGCGCCTGATGGGCGCGGATATAGGCCAGCAGATCAAGAATCAGCACCACTCGCCCGTCGCCCAAAATGGTCGCGCCCGACAGGCCCTGCACCCCGGTAAACTGCGGGCCGAGGCTCTTGACCACAATCTCCCGCGAACCCGCCAGCGCATCCACCTGCAACGCTACGCGCTGGTCCTGGCAATGCACCAGCAGCACCGGCAGCGAATGGCTTTCGCCCACCAGCTTGGGTTTGCCCACGGTTTGCAGCAGCTCGCCCAGGTAGCGCAGTTCGTAGGTTTGCCCGCCGTAGTGATACAGCGGCGGGTTGAGCTGGTAGTAGCCCTCCAGTTCGTTGGGCATGACACGCACGATGCCTTCAACGGTGTCCAGGGCAATGGCGTATTGCTCGTCTGCGCACTGCACCATCAAGGCCCGGTTGAGCGATACGCTGAACGGCAGGCGAATCTGAAAATGCACGCCCTGCCCGGCCACCGAGTCGATGGTCATGCTGCCGCCCAACTGCCGCACTTCTTCGTGTACCACGTCCATGCCGACGCCACGCCCGGAGATCTGGGTGATTTTTTCGGCGGTGGAGAACCCCGGCTGCAGGATGAACTGCAACACCTCACGGTCGCTGATGCTCACTTCGGGGTCCAGCAAGCCCCGCAGGATGGCTTTGCGGCGCACGGCTTCCAGCGGCACGCCAGCACCATCGTCGTGCATGTCAAAGACCACGTCGCCACCCTCGTAAGACAGCTCCAGGCTGATTAGCCCCTGCTCCGGCTTGCCGCTGGCATGGCGCACGTCGGCGGGTTCCAGGCCGTGGTCGACGGCGTTGCGCAGCATATGTTCCAGGGGTGCGACCATGCGCTCCAGCACGTTGCGATCGATTTCGGCCTCGGCATTGATCACGCTGAATTCAACCTGTTTGCCCAGCTCGCTCGCCACCTGGCGCACCACGCGCTTGAGGCGCGGCAATACCCGCTCGAATGGCACCATGCGCGTGCCCATCAGGCCCTCTTGCAGTTGCGTGTTCACCCGCGCCTGCTTTTGCAGCAGGCCGTGGGCGTCCTGGTAGCGTGCCGTCAGGGTGGCCTTGAGGTCGAGCAAGTCGGAGGCCGACTCAAACAGGGCGCGGGACAGTTGCTGCAGCAGGGAATGGCGGTCCATTTCCAGCGGGTCAAATTCGTCGTAAGCCACGCCATCGGCTTCGGTGTGTGCACGGTTGTACAGGCGGCCCTGGGTTTCGCTGTCGAGGCGCCGCAGTTGGTCCTGCATGCGCTCAAGGGTGGTCTGCATTTCGTTGAGGGCGACCTGACCGTCGTTGACCTGCTGCTCCACGCGCCCACGAATGATCGAGGCTTCGCCCGCCAGGTTGACCAGGTCTTCCAGCAGCTCGGCCGGCACCTTGAGGGTGTCCAGCCCGGTGCGCTCACCTTCGGGCAGCGGCGCCGGTGCGGGCTCTGGCTTGACCGGGGCGGCGGGTGCCTGCCGGGCGTTGCGCTCAATCTGGCGGATCTTCTCGATCAGCACCGAAGGCGAAGGCAGCGACTGGCCACTACGCAGTGCGTCAAACATCTGCGCCAGCTGGTCGTGGCAGCGCTGCAACAACACAAACAGCTCATCGCTGGGGGTGATGGTGCCTATCGAAATATCTTCAAAAAGGGTTTCAAGTTCGTGGGCAAAATCGCCAATCGCGGCGACTTCCACCATCCGCGCTCCGCCTTTGAGGGTGTGCAGGTCGCGCAGCAGGTTTTCCACTTCAAGATGGTTCTGCGGCTCGGCTTGCCAGCGTGCCAGGGCCGCACCCGAACTTTCGAGAATATCGAAGGCCTCATCGAGGAAGATGTCCTGCAACTGCGGATCTTCATTGCTCGGTGGCGCTTGCGGGGCAACACTGCCGGGCGCTGGCAGTGCTGCACTGTACAAACGAAAGCCGCGAATGGCTTCGATCAGTTCATAGGGCTCGCTCAACGCTTGCTTGTGCAGCAGTTTTTCAAGCATCAGCGCCAGCTGTTCGTGGCTGCGCTCCAGCAGGCGAGCCAGTGCCGGGCTGTCACTCAGGCGCCGGTCCAGCAGGCCTTCGTACAAGTGTTCAAGCTCATGGGCCAATTCGGCTATCGGCTCGATGCCGGCCATGCGCGCACCACCCTTGAGGGTGTGCAAGTCACGCTGCAGGGACGACAGTGATGCCAGGCTGTCGGGCGCACTGAGCCAGCGCTGCAGGGCCTGCGCGGCACTCTCGAGAATATCCACCGCCTCTTCGAGGAAAATCTCGACGATTTCCTCGTCGAAGTCCTCATCCTGGCCGCCCCCCAATTGCTCGGTGGCCGCGCCCAGCTCGGTCGCCTGCCCGCCATCACGGCGAATCAGCCCCGTGGCATCGGGCGCCAGCCCCTCGTGCAGGAGTGCGTGCAGGGTCTGGACCAATTGCGGCTGTGGGGTGATCTCCTGCCCCGCGGCCAACTGGTCGAGCATGTTGATCAGCGCTTCATGGGCGTCATCGGCCGCCTCGAAAAACCGCTCGCTGGGCGCCAGGCTGCTTTCTTCAACCGCGCCATAAAGGTCCAGCAAGGCTTCGCACAGCGCATCCATCGGCTGCAAGTCGAGCAGGTGGGCAGACTCGCCCAGCGTGGTCAGCTGGTCCAGCAGGGTGTCCAGGCCATCGCGCTCATGGGGGTTCTGGTGCCAGGTTTTCAGCAGCTCCTGGGCATCGAACAGGATGTCCATGCTTTCGCCCAGAAACTCGGCCGTGCGCTGCGGGTCGCGCTTGGCCACCCAACTGCTCGCAGGGCTGTTGAGCAAGGTATCCAGGCGGCTGGCGATCAACTGCTCGGTGCGTTCGATCAGTGACCGCGCGCCCTGTATCTCGGCCAGCGGATCGCTGTCCAGTTGATTGAGCCCCGCATGCAGCAAAGTGCCAGCCTCCTGCAGCAGGTCAATTTCTTCCGCGCCCAGGGCCAGGGTGTGCGCCTTGTATTCACGCACCAGGTGGTCCAGCGGCGCGGCCAGCTCGGCCATCGGCACCACGCCCGCCATATGTGCGCTGCCTTTGAGGGTATGCATGGCCAGCTGCAAATCGTCACTGGCGTGCAATGGCCTATGTACCCGGGCCTGGGCCAGAAAGCGGTCGAGGCGCTCCAGGTGGCTTTGTGCTTCCTGGCGAAAGATATCCAGCAACTGGGGGTCGAAACTGCTGGAGTCCTGGGCGATCAGCAGCGGTTGCGGCTCGCCTTTGGCCAGGCGCTGGGCGCGTGCGGCCAGTTGGTCGACGTCTTCGCGCTGGCGTTGGCTTTGCTCGGCAAACGCCTGAATCAACTCAGGCAGCATGACCAGCACGTCTTCAAGCAGCTGGAAGATCTGCGCAGACGCTGCCACGCTGCGCTCGATCACCCGGTTAAGCAGGTTTTCGACCGCCCACGCCAGCTCCGCCAGCACCAGCGCACGCACCATGCGCCCGCTGCCCTTGAGGGTATGAAAGCCACGCCGCAACTCGGCCAGCGCAGCACTGTCCGCCGGGTTGGCAGCCCATTGCGGCAGGCAGTCGTGCAGGGTGATCAGGACTTCATCCGTTTCTTCGAGAAACACTTCCAGCAGTTCTTCGTCCAACGGCGCCTCATCTACCGGCGGTGGCAGCAAACTGGCAGGCATGTGTTGCGCCGGCGGGTTGAGCGCCGACAGCGGGCTGGCCAGGGCATCGGCCAGGCTTTGTGCCTGCCGGTCCGGCATCAGCCGTTGCGTTGGGTGCCCGGGGCTGTCATCGGGCAACGCCACGGGGTTTACCGCTGGCGCATAGCCCAACTCGGCCAGGCTGTTTTCGGCCCGATCCAGCACCTGTTCGCTCGAAGCGCCAGGGTCCTGGGCCAGACGTTCCAGGTAATATTCGATGCTGACCAGTGCATCGGCCAGGTGATCAAGCTGTTCATCCGCGGGCTGGCCGGGGCCTTGCAACAAACACTCGTTCACATATTGATTGCAGGCTTGCAGCAAGCTGGCCGCGCGATTGAGGGGGATCATCGCCAACGCACCGCGGATTTGCGTCAACAGCGCGGGCACGGGCTGCAGGTGCTGGCGGTCGTGGTCAGCCGCCAGGTAATCGCCGATCAGGTCTTTGACTTCTTCAAGACTGATGCGCGCTTCCTTGATCACCAATTGGTGAATCTGCATCAGGTCGGTGGTGGGCAAACGGCTTTCTTCGCGCTGCGAAGGCTCGACACTGCCGACCATGCCCGCCAGGGTGGCTTCGACATACAGCAAGGCCGAAGCCACATCCATCAACACCGCATCGGTGGGTTCGCGCTGGCCCTGGGCCAGGCTTTGCAGCACCGCCAGTTGATCGATGATGACTTTACGCGGTTGCCCGAACCCCAGCACAGCCAGGGTGTCGGCAATCTGGCGCAGCGGCGCCATCAGGCTGCTCAGCTCCGAGACATGCAGACGGTCACTGCGCACAAACAGGTCGAGGCGCTCCTTGACCCGTACCAGCTCTTCGCACAACGCGGCCACCACCGAGCGCATGGCGTCGCGGTCAGGGCCGGCCAGGCGCGCCCGCTCCTCATCGACCATCGCCGCATCGGGCATGGCCTGGTCCAGCTCGTAGTGATTTTTCAACGCGAGCATTTTCGTGGTCGGGTGCTCGGCCTTGGCAATATAAAACAGCAGGCTGGTCAGCAGTTCTTCGGGGGCTGGCTGATTGATGGCCTCGATGCCCTGTGCCAGCAGGCGCTTGAGCTCCCTGTCAGACTTTTTCAGCAGGCTGCGCAGGGCCGGGCTATTGGGCACCCGGCCTTTGAGCATGCCGTCGACCAGCGCAGCGGCAATTTTCCACAGGGCATTGAGCGGCGAGCCCTGGCACAGGCCTTGAAGATTGGCGAACACCCCCGCCATGATTTCCAGGTTGGCCTGCACCGCTTCGCCACGGCGCAAGCCCAGGAATGCGGCCTGCAGGCTATGGCGCAGCGCACGCAATTCGCGCGGCAAATCTTCAGGCTGCAAACGGGCCAGGGCCTCTGCATCCAGGGCGGGCACCTCCTGCAAGGGCGGGCTGAACAGGCTGGTTTCCGACAACAAGGCCTGGCCACGGGCGCTGCGCAAATCGTTGAGCAGCGGCAACACCACCAGAGGCCAGTCGCGCCGGGCACTGTGGACGCGGTCCAGATACAGCGGCAATTGGCTGAAGGCTTGTTGCAACAGGCGCAGGGCTTCATCAACCTGGCTGACGCGGCCTTGCTGCAGGGCAATCACCAGTTGCTCCATCTCTTCGGCCAGCAAGGCCGCGCCGTAGAACTCGACCATCAGCAAGCTGCCATGCACCTGATGAATGCAGGCCAGGCATTGTTCCAGTGGCGCCGCCGCCGGTTGCAGCGCATAGGTCTCCAGCGCCGCGCGGGCCTGCTTCAGGGTGTGGGCAATTTCGCCTTTAACCCACTCAAGGGCCACATAGTCGTGCCGGTCAACCATAACGACTCCAGTCAGAATTGCAGCGCATTACTGTGGCTCATGGTCTTTGGACGGAGCAGGCAGCGTGAAGCCGGACACCGAGCGCCTCAATTGGCTGGCCATTTTGGCCAGGTTGCCAATGCTTTCGGCCGTCGCCGTGGAACCGGACGAGGTCTGATTGGTGATTTGCTGAATGACATTCATGGTCAGGGAAATCTGCGCCGCCGAAGTGGTCTGCTTTTGTGCCGCGTTGGAGATGCTTTGAATCAGATCCGCCAGGTTTTGCGACACGCCTTCGATCTCTTCCAGCGCGACCCCGGCGTCATGGGCCAAGCGGGCACCGCGCACCACTTCAGTGGTGGTTTGTTCCATGGAAATCACCGCTTCGTTGGTATCCGCCTGAATGGCCCGCACCAGCGTCTCGATTTGCCGGGTCGCCGCAGACGAGCGCTCAGCCAGGCGCTGTACTTCGTCGGCTACCACGGCAAAGCCGCGTCCGGCATCACCGGCCATCGATGCCTGGATGGCGGCGTTGAGTGCCAGAATATTGGTCTGGTCGGCAATATCATCAATCAGGCTGACAATATCGCCGATTTCCTGGGAAGACTCGCCCAAACGTTTGATCCGCTTGGCGGTGTCCTGGATCTGGTCGCGAATGTTGTCCATGCCGTGGATGGTGTTGTGCACCACTTCATTGCCTTTGTTGGCAA
The DNA here is from genome assembly GCF_900105835.1 of Pseudomonas fragi. Taxonomy (NCBI): domain Bacteria; kingdom Pseudomonadati; phylum Pseudomonadota; class Gammaproteobacteria; order Pseudomonadales; family Pseudomonadaceae; genus Pseudomonas; species Pseudomonas fragi. The sequence goes on along the minus strand of NZ_LT629783.1, from coordinate 3,603,967 downwards.
TCGCCACGGAGCGCTCGGCCACCGCCGAAGATTCGGAAGCGTTGGCAGACACCTGATCGATTGAATGGGCCATTTCCTGGATCGCCCCCGAGGCCTCGGCGATTTGCTGGGCCTGATGCTCGGACGCTTCGGCCAGTTGCATGGCGGTGGCCTGGGTTTCCTGCACCGCTGCGGCCACCTGGCCTGCCGTCAGGTTGATGGTGGCCACCAGTTCGCGCAGTTGGTCGATGGAATAATTGATCGAATCGGCAATGGCACCGGTAAAGTCTTCGGTCACCGAGGCGGTCACGGTCAGGTCACCGTCGGCCAGGTCGGCAATTTCGTCGAGGAGGCGCATGATCGCATTCTGGTTTCTTTCGTTCTTTTCAGCCGTTTCACGCAACTGGCGGTTGGTTTCGCGCACCATCACCAAGCCGATCAGGATAATCGATGCCAGGGCCAGCAAGCCCAGAACGTAGCCACCGATAATGTCCAGCGAGCGACCGCTGGCGAGGTTTTCAAAGCCATTGGCCAGGGTCGAGGCTTCGTCGAGCAAGGTTTGCGACAGGCTGAAAATGGTGTTCGCCGCTTCGCGCACATGGAACAGCTGCGGCGAGGTTTCGAGGATTTCGTCCACGGAACCGGAGACAAACTGAAACAGTTCGGAAATTTCCTGCAGGCGGGCGCGGGCATCCTTGTCTTCAACCTGGGTAATACGCAACCCTTCATTGCCTTCAAGCATGCCGTTGAGCACTTGCCCGAAACGGTTGGCATCACGCCCAAAGGCACCTGCAGCCTGGGCGGCATTTTCGTCGCCGGCCAGCACCGTATTGACCGCCCCCAGAATACGCTCGGCCAGCAACGACTGCCGCTGGGCCAGGGCCACCTGGCTGGCTGGCGCGCCGCGCTGCAACAGGATTTCGACGACTTTCTCGTATTCAACCTGCAACTGCGGCACGGTCTCGGCCAGCGTGGCGGCCACCTGATGCAGCGACAGCACGGTTTGTTCACTGGCCAGGATGGCGTTGGCGTTATTGAGCAGCAGCTCCCAGTCACGCTGCACCGCCTGCATTTCCTTGTGTACGGCCGCAGGCGCAGGAGGCAGGCCGGTGGCCGGGTCACCTTTTTTCAGATAGCCCCAGCGCTGGCTGAAATCATTGCGCGCATCGATCAGCAACTTGAATGCGGCGGCTTTGCCGGCAGCGGCTTCGGTGGCGTTCTTGGCAATGCGCTGGGACAACACCCGCAACTCGCCCGCATGGCTGATGTACTGCTTGTCGTAGTTGGACTGGGTATTGAGGTACGCAAAGTTGGCGAACAACAGCATGATGAACACGATCAGGGCGATAAACAGCACGATGATCTGCGAACGACTGCGCGACCCTTCCATTGGCTTAGCGGTATTGGCTGTGGTCATCGATCAGGTCCTGAGATCCCGTATTAAAGCTGAAAGCCTGTTCACACGGCTACCGCCCAGAATTGTGGAGCCCGGGCCAGGGCAAACGGGCTAAAAACCCACCACAGCTGCTCAGCGGCAAAGTGCCCTTGCACATAAGGCGCAAACACCGGATGGGGCAGGGTTTGTGTATCAGTATTGAGGTCGGCGTGGGCAAAGTGCTGCATGCCTTGCACTTCATCGACCTGCAGGCCGACAAACACGTCTTTGTATTCCAGCACCAATACGCGGCGCTGTTTGCGCAAGGGTGACAGCTCAATGCCGAAAAACCCGCACAGGTCCATGATCGGCAACAGTTGCCCGCGCAAATTGGCCACGCCCTTGACCCAGGGCTTTACCCCGGGCAACAGGGTAAACCGCGGCTCATGCAGGATTTCGGCAATTTCGCCCATCGGCGCCACAAAACACTGCTCGCCGATGCGAAAACCAATACCGCTCCAGGTATCGAGCTGTGCCTGGGCAGGCACCAGGCCTGCCGCCAGCGAGCGACAACGCTGGTCGATCTCAAGTAGCAGTTCAAAGGCTGTCAATGCGCCGGGCATAGGGTGACCGTCATTTTGGAGGGTTTTCTTCCAGGACTTTTTTCACCTTGAGGATCAACTGCTCTTCATCCACCGGCTTGGTCAGGTAGCCCTTGGCACCCTGACGCTGGGCCCAGACCATATCGGTTTCCTGATCCTTGGTAGTCACTACGATAACCGGGATGTAGCTTGTTTCCGGGTCTTTTGTAAGCTGACGCGTAGCCTGAAAGCCGTTGAGGCCCGGCATCACGATATCCATCAACACCAGGTCGGGTTTTTCCAGTCGTGCCAGGGCGACGCCGTCTGCGCCGTTTTCTGCCTTGAGCACTTCATGGCCGTGCTTTTCGAGCATGCCGGTCAATTTGTACATTTCAGTCGGCGAGTCATCGACGATCAGAATGCGAGCCATGGTGTTCCCCATTTATCAGGTGGTTGGCCGGCTGGCCGGGTGTTATTGGGCACTGGGTAGAATATTGAAGGCTGGCACATGAGCCTTGATCGCGCTCAGCAATTCGTCGCGACTGAACGGTTTGGTCAAAAATTGATCAGAACCCACGATCCGCCCCTTGGCCTTGTCGAACAGGCCGTCCTTGGACGACAGCATGATCACGGGGATCGACTTGAACGCCCGGTTGCTCTTGATCAGTGCGCAGGTCTGATAACCATCCAGACGCGGCATCATGATGTCGACAAAGATAATGTGCGGAGGGTGGTCGACAATCTTGGCCAGCGCATCGAAACCATCGATGGCGGTAATGACCTCGCAGCCCACGTTTTTCAGCAGCGTTTCGGCGGTGCGGCGAATGGTTTTCGAATCATCGATCACCATCACCTTCAAGGCGCTGGAATGCTTTTGCATATGTGCTTTACCATCGCCACGGCGACCAATTTTGTTACAACTGTGCGGCTTATAACCCCAACTCCTTGATGGACAAGGGTTGCAAGCACTGTGCGAGCCTTTTTAGCACAGTCACGACCTTCAATCTATCGAAGGGTCCAAGCGGTGGTTTTTCCTTGACCGAGGCCACACTCAGCGCCACTCTGGCGCCACTTTTCAGGTCATACCGATCCCTGTGTGGGAGCGGGCTTGCTCGCGATACAGGCGCTGCGGTCTGTCAGGCAAATCGCAGTGATGCCATCGCGAGCAAGCCCGCTCCCACACGATCAGATCGTCACTCACTTTATTTGAGGAATTTGCCATGAGCGTTCGAGTCGGGATTGTCATGGACCCCATTGCGGGCATCTCCTATAAAAAGGACAGCTCGCTGGCCATGCTGCTGGCCGCCCAGGATCGCGGCTGGACCCTGTTCTACATGGAACAGCAAGACCTTTACCTGAATGAAGGCAAGGCGCGGGCACGCATGAAGCCGCTCAAGGTGTTTGCCAACCCGGAAAAATGGTTTGAGCTGGACGCCGAGACCGACACGGCCCTGAGCGATCTGGACGTGATCCTGATGCGCAAGGACCCGCCCTTCGACATGGAGTTCGTCTACTCCACCTACCTGCTGGAACAGGCCGAGCGTGATGGCGTACTGATCGTCAACAAGCCGCAGAGCCTGCGCGACTGCAACGAAAAACTGTTCGCCACCCAATTTACCCAATGCACGCCGCCGACCGTGGTCAGCCGCCGCGCCGACGTGCTGCGTGAATTTGCTGCCTTGCACGGTGACGTGATCCTCAAGCCGCTGGACGGCATGGGCGGCACCTCGATTTTCCGTCACCGGGTGGGCGACCCCAACCTGTCGGTGATCCTCGAAACCCTGACCCTCAACGGCACCCAGCAGATCATGGCGCAAGGCTACTTACCGGCGATCAAGGATGGCGACAAACGCATCCTGATGATCGACGGCGAGCCGGTCGATTACTGCCTGGCACGGATCCCGGCCCAGGGTGAAACCCGTGGCAACCTCGCCGCAGGCGGTCGTGGCGAAGCCCGCCCGCTGAGCGAAAAGGACCGCTGGATTGCAGCCCAGGTTGGCCCGACCCTGCGTGAAAAAGGCCTGTTGTTCGTAGGTCTGGACGTAATCGGTGAGCACCTGACCGAAATCAACGTCACCAGCCCGACCTGCATCCGCGAGATCGACAATGCCTTCGGCACCAATATCGGCGCCCTGCTGATGGATGCAATCGAGCGCAAGCTGGCGGCTCGCTGATCTGCAACAGCCTGTAATAGACCAACATTGCGCTATCATGCGCACCCTGTGAAACCCGCGATGTTGGTCTTTTTGCCATGACACTCCCCAGCGACCTGCCCCCCGAACTCAGCCATAAAGGCGTGCGCGCGGCCGATCGCCTTGGATTTGCCCTGTTTGTGGCGGCGCTGCTGCATATCGCCGTGATCGTCGGCGTGGGGTTCAGCATGGAAGCGCCCAAACCGGTCAGCAAAACCCTGGAAATCACCCTGTCCACCTTCAAAAGCGAGAAAGCCCCGGAAAAAGCCGACTTTCTGGCCCAGGACAACCAGCAGGGCAGCGGCACGCTGGACAAGAAAGCCGTGCCCAAGACCAGCGAGGTCGCCCCTTTCCAGGACAACAGCGTCAAAAAAGTCACCCCACCGCCTGCCGCCAAACCCGAGCAGACCCAGACCGCGCCCAAGGCCGCCGTGACCACCGTGGCACCCGCAGTGAAAAAAGCCCCGAGCCAGCCGCAGAAGGTCAAGACCGAGGCGGCGCCCAAGGCCAGCATTCCAACGTTCGACAGCTCGCAGCTGTCCAGCGAGATTTCCAGCCTCGAGGCCGAACTGGCCAACGAGCAACAGCTGTACGCCAAGCGGCCGAAGATCTACCGCATGAGCGCGGCCTCGACCATGCGCGACAAGGGCGCCTGGTACAAAGAGGACTGGCGCAAGAAGATCGAGCGCATCGGCAACCTCAACTACCCTGAGCAGGCACGGCGGGAAAAGATCTACGGCAAGCTGCGCCTGCTGGTGTCGATCAACCGCGACGGTTCGCTGCATGAAGTACTGGTGCTTGAGTCTTCGGGCCAGCCGCTGCTGGACCAGGCCGCACAACGCATCGTGCGCCTGGCGGCACCTTTTGCGCCGTTTACCGGTGACCTGGCGGATATCGACCGGCTGGAGATTATCCGCACCTGGAAATTCGCCGAAGGCGACCGCCTGTCCAGCAACTGATCCACAGGGCAACGGTGGGAGCGGGCTTGCTCGCGATTGGATCGCTGCGTTTTAACGTTAAACCGCGCCGCCTGTATCGCGAGCAAGCCCGCTCCCACAAAGACCCAGGAATCTTGATCGCCCAACTTGTCAGTTCACGTTGCCAGCGCCACACTAAGACTCATGAAAAAACACGCGCCGACTTACCTCAAGCATCAATTCCTGATCGCCATGCCCCATATGGCCGACCCGAACTTTGCCCATTCCTTGACCTACATCGTCGAGCACACGGCCAATGGTGCCATGGGGCTGATGATCAACCGCCCGCTGGAGCTGAGCCTGGCGGATGTTCTTGAGCAGTTGCGCCCGGAACAACTTTCTTCACCGCTGTGCCAGCATGTACCGATCTTCGGTGGCGGGCCGGTCATGATCGACCGTGGCTTTGTCCTGCACCCGGCCAGCATGAACTTTGACGCCACCGTCGAACTCGACGACGGGCTGGCCCTGAGCACCTCTGCCGATGTGTTGTTCAGCATTGCCGATGGCCGCGGCCCGAACCGCAGCCTGATCTGCCTGGGCTATGCCGGCTGGGATGCTGGCCAGCTTGAAGCCGAACTGGCCGACAACGCCTGGCTGACCTGCCCGTATTCGGCGCATATCCTGTTTGATACCCCAAGCGAGCTGCGCCTCGACGCGGCCGCCAAGCACCTCGGAGTGAACCTCAATTTGTTAAGCACCCAAGCAGGCCATTCCTGATGGCCAGCCTTCGTTTATTGCTGGGCTTCGACTACGGCACCCGCTCCATCGGCGTGGCTGTAGGCCAGATGATTACTGGCCAGGCCCGCGAGCTGTGCAACCTGAAAGCCGAGAATGGCATCCCCAGGTGGGAAGAAATCGAAAAACTGATCAAGGAATGGCAGCCCGACGCGATGGTGGTCGGCATGCCCTTGAACATGGACGGCACCCCGAGCGACTTCTGCGCCCGGGCACAAAAATTTGCCAATCGCCTGAATGGCCGTTTCAATCTGCCGGTTTTTACCCATGATGAACGCCTGACCACCTTCGAGGCCAAGGGCGAACGCCGGGCCCAGGGCGGCCAGCGCGGCAGTTACCGCGACAACCCCGTTGATGCCATCGCCGCCAAACTGGTGCTGCAAGGCTGGCTCGACGAAAACCCGGCGCACTCTCAAGACTGACCCGGCGTTTGTACCATTGACCCGCCTCATTGTTTGCGCCCGCCGCCGCACGTTGTGCTGCGCGGGCCTTTTAAGGAGCCACCATGATCCTGCCTGTTCCCGCTGAACTGATCTCCCAGATGGCCCTTGATCTGAAGGCCCATCTGGCCCGTCGCGGCATCACCGAGCCGCGTTATATCGGTATCCGCACCGGCGGCATCTGGGTTGCCCAGGCGCTGCTCAAGGCGCTCGGCAGCGATGCACCGCTGGGCACGCTGGATGTATCGTTCTACCGCGATGACTTCAGCCAGAACGGCCTGCACCCGCAAGTGCGCCCTTCCGAGCTGCCGTTCGAAATCGAAGGCCAGCACCTGGTGCTGATCGACGACGTGCTGATGAGCGGTCGGACCATTCGCGCAGCGCTGAACGAGTTGTTCGACTATGGTCGTCCGGCCAGCGTGACCCTAGTCAGCTTGCTGGACCTTGACGCCGCCGAACTGCCGATCCGCCCGGACGTAGTGGGCGCGACCTTGTCGCTCAAGCCGAGCGAGCGGGTAAAATTGTCCGGCCCTGCGCCACTGACACTCGAACTTCAAGACCTAGCCCCTTAAGAGACCATTGCGATGACGCCGACTGACACCAAGCGCCCGCTGCAGCTCAATGACCAGGGCCAGCTGCGCCACTTTCTGTCGCTCGACGGTTTGCGCCGCGAGCTGCTGACGGAAATCCTCGACACCGCCGACTCGTTCCTCGAAGTCGGCGCCCGGGCGGTGAAAAAAGTCCCGTTGCTGCGCGGCAAGACCGTATGCAACGTGTTCTTCGAAAACTCCACCCGCACCCGCACCACCTTTGAAATGGCCGCCCAGCGCCTGTCGGCCGACGTGATCACGCTCAACGTGTCGACCTCGTCGGCGAGCAAGGGCGAAACCCTGCTCGACACCCTGCGCAACCTTGAAGCGATGGCCGCCGACATGTTCGTGGTACGCCACGGCGATTCCGGCGCCGCGCACTTTATTGCCGAGCATGTATGCCCGCAGGTGGCGATCATCAACGGCGGCGACGGCCGCCATGCCCACCCGACCCAGGGCATGCTCGACATGCTGACCATTCGTCGGCACAAGGGCGGCTTCGAAAACCTGTCGGTGGCCATCGTCGGCGACATTCTGCACTCGCGGGTAGCGCGCTCGAACATGATCGCCCTCAAGACCCTGGGCTGTAAGGACATTCGCGTTATCGCGCCGAAAACCCTGCTGCCGATCGGCATCGAGCAATACGGCGTGAAGGTCTACACCGACATGACCGAAGGCCTCAAAGACGTCGACGTAGTGATCATGCTGCGCCTGCAGCGTGAGCGCATGTCCGGTGGCCTGCTGCCGAGCGAAGGCGAGTTCTACCGCCTGTTCGGCCTGACCACTGCACGCCTGGCCGGGGCCAAGCCTGATTGCATCGTCATGCACCCGGGGCCGATCAACCGTGGCGTCGAGATTGAGTCCGCGGTGGCCGATGGCCCGCACTCGGTGATCCTCAACCAGGTGACCTACGGCATTGCCGTGCGCATGGCGGTGTTGTCCATGACCATGAGCGGGCAAACCGCCCAGCGCCAATTCGAACAGGAGAACGCCCAGTGAAGCTCAGCATTCTCGGCGCCCGCGTAATAGATCCGACCAGCCAGCTGGATCAAGTGACTGACCTGCACCTGGAAGCCGGCAAGATCGTTGCCATCGGTGCAGCGCCAGCCGGTTTCACCCCGACGCAAACCATCGAGGCCAAGGGCCTGGTGGCCGCCCCCGGGCTGGTTGACCTTAACGTTGCCCTGCGCGAGCCGGGCTACAGCCGCAAAGGCACCATCGCCAGCGAGACCCGCGCCGCTGCGGCAGGTGGCGTCACCAGCCTGTGCTGCCCGCCGCACACCAAACCGGTGCTGGACACCTCGGCCGTCGCCGAACTGATCCTTGACCGCGCCCGTGAAGCCGGCAACTGCAAGGTGTTCCCGATCGGTGCGTTGAGCAAAGGCCTGGACGGCGAGCAACTGGCCGAGCTGATCGCCCTGCGCGACGCGGGCTGCGTGGCATTTGGCAACGGCCTCAACAGCTTCACCAACACCCGCACCCTGTGCCGGGCACTGGAGTATGCGGCCACGTTCGACCTGACCGTGATCTTCCACTCCCAGGACCGTGATCTGGCCGAGGGCGGTATCGCTCACGACGGCGCGATGGCAGCGTTCCGTGGTTTGCCGGGCATTCCGGAAACCGCCGAAACCGTAGCTTTGGCCCGTGACCTGCTGCTGGTTGAGCAAAGCGGCGTGCGCGCGCACTTCAGCCAGCTGACCAGCGCCCGCGGTGTGGCCCTGATCGCCCAGGCCCAGGCTCGCGGCCTGAAAGTCACTGCCGATGTAGCGTTGTATCAGTTGATCCTGACTGACGAAGCGCTGGTGGATTTCTCCAGCGTTTACCATGTGCAACCGCCGCTGCGCACCCGAGCCGACCGTGACGGCCTGCGCGAGGCCGTGAAGTCGGGTGTGGTGCAAGCCATCTCCAGCCATCACCAGCCCCACGAGCGTGACGCCAAGCTGGCCCCGTTCGGCGCGACCGAGCCGGGCATGAGCAGCGTTGAAGTGCTGCTGCCGCTGGCAATGACCCTGGTCGAAGACGGCTTGCTCGACTTGCCGACGCTGCTCAGCCGCCTGAGCGCTGGCCCGGCTAACGCCCTGCGCCTGCCAGCCGGCAAGCTGGCGGTGGGTTCGGCAGCAGACCTGGTGCTGTTTGACCCGGCGGCCTCGACCCTGGTTGGTGAGAAATGGCATTCCAAAGGCGACAACTGCCCGTTCCTCGGCCATTGCCTGCCGGGTGCCGTGCGTTACACGCTGGTGGATGGCCGGATCAGTTACGAAGGCTAAGCGCGGCCCTCACCCCAACCCTCTCCCTCCGGGAGAGGGAGCTGATTGGATGCGTTGCGCAAATCTGCTTTTGCCTTTAGTCCCCTCTCCCTCCGGGAGAGGGTTAGGGTGAGGGGCTTTTGATCTTTACCGGCGCTCTGCGTTCTTGATCGAGATCTGCTCGTTCAAGGTCCAGAAGTCATACAGGATACCGATCAGGAACAAACCACCGGTAAACAGGTAGATGATCCCCGTGATCCATTTGCCCATGTACATGCGATGTACGCCAAACACCCCCAGAAACGTCAGCAGAATCCATGACACGCTGTAGTCAGTGTCACCTGCGGTAAACCGCAAGTCGGCTTCACGGTCCATGCTCGGGATCAGGAACAAGTCGATCAGCCAGCCAATACCCAGCAAGCCCAAGGTGAAAAACCAGATCGTCCCGGTCACCGGCTTGCCGTAATAGAAGCGGTGCGCACCCAGAAAACCAAAAATCCACAGCAAATAGCCCAGCACTTTGCTGTGAGTATCGCGCTGAACATCGTCTCGATAGCCGCTCATAAATGCCCTCTTTGCTGCTGATAGAAAAATATTGTGAAGTTTTTTGTGACTTTTTTACTGTCGTGCAAAAGGTAAAAGTGTCTTACAAGAATTGGCGCAAAGCCTTGTACTACCTGACCTGCACCCTCGCCATGCGACAATTTGCCATCACCTTTGCGGAAATTGACCCCACAGTCCACCTGACAAATGGCCTGAGAAAGGACAAAAAAGCTGTTATAAAGTTTCGCGTTTATAACCATTGAGCCCTGCCGAATGCGTCCTATATTCAAGACATGGCTAACCATTTGCCTATTATTGCCACTGGCCGCCCACGCCACCAATCGTGAGCAACATCTTCCTTCGGGCTTCACCGGCTACACCGCAAAGTCATCTGCGGCTGCACCCTATGTTGCCTCTACCAGCAAGACCGTAGCACGTCCTGCCACCAGTAAAGCCCACCGCAAGGCCCCGGGCAAAATGGCAGCGGCGTCCCTGGCCGCCGCCAACAAGCAGAGCAGCACGGTCCTGAGCCGCGCTGTAAACGTGTTAGGCACCCCTTATCGTTGGGGCGGCAGCAGCCCAAGTAAAGGGTTCGACTGCAGCGGGCTGGTCAAATACGCCTTTAATGACGTAGCCGCCGTTGATTTGCCACGCACTTCCAGCGAAATGGCCAGTGGTCATGGGCAAAAAGTCGAGCGCAAGGATTTGAAACCCGGCGACCTGCTGTTTTTCAACATCAAGAGCCGCAAGGTCAACCACGTTGCCATTTACCTGGGCAACGACCGCTTTATCCACGCCCCGCGTCGCGGCAAGTCGGTGACTATCGACACGCTGCAAAAGCCGTACTGGCAGAGCCACTATGTGGTCGCCAAACGTGTGCTGCCTAAAGAGAAGTCCACGCTGCAGGTTGTGCAACGCTAAAAACGCTTTTGCTTTTGATTCTGTGGGAGCACCGCCGCTCCCACAGCGTTATCGCTGCCAACTCCCGGCCTCTGCGCTTCAATCTTCGCTCCCTCCCCCGGCGACAGGCCGGCGATATCCATCCCCCCTGCCAATTCCAGTAGAATGCCGCTGACTTTCACAACGGCGGGCTTAAACGAATGTCCACGATAGCAGGCAACATTGCCCAGGTTGAGGCGCGCATCCGTGCCGCTGCACTGGCTGTTCACCGTGATGTAACCAGCATTCATCTACTCGCGGTCAGCAAGACCAAGCCTGCCGCCGCGCTGCGTGAGGCCCATGCCGCCGGGGTTCGCGACTTTGGCGAGAACTACCTGCAGGAAGCCCGCGCCAAACAGATCGAATTGGCCGACCTGCCCTTGTGTTGGCACTTCATCGGCCCCATTCAATCGAACAAGACGCGTGATATCGCCGAGCATTTTGCGTGGGTGCATTCCGTCGACCGGCTCAAGATTGCCCAGCGTTTGTCTGAACAACGCCCGGCCGACTTGCCACCGCTCAATATCTGCATCCAGGTCAATGTCAGCGGTGAAGCCAGCAAATCGGGCTGTACCCCGGCAGACTTGCCTGCGCTGGCGGCCGCCATCAGCGCCCTGCCACGCTTGAAGCTGCGCGGTTTGATGGCAATTCCGGAGCCCACTGAGGACCGCGCCGAGCAGGATGCTGCTTTTGCGCAGGTGCGCACGCTTCAAGAGCGCCTGAACATGGGCCTCGACACGCTTTCAATGGGCATGAGCCACGACCTTGAGTCGGCGATTGCCCAAGGCGCCACCTGGGTGCGCATCGGCACTGCATTATTTGGCGCCCGCGACTACGGCCAGGCCTGAAAGGGCCTATCTCATTTTTTATAAGGATCGGTTATGAGCAAAACGCGTATTGCCTTTATCGGCGCCGGCAACATGGCTTCCAGCCTGATCGGCGGCCTGTTGGCCAAAGGTCTGGATGCAGCACAGATCCGCGCCAGCGATCCGGGTGCCGAGACGCGGGCCAAAGTGGCCGCCGAGCATGGCATCGAACTGTTTGCCGATAACGCGCAAGCCATCCAGGACGCCGACGTGATTGTCATTGCGGTCAAGCCACAGGCCATGAAAGCCGTGTGCCAGGACCTGCGCCCGCATCTGCAGCCCCATCAATTGCTGGTCTCGATTGCTGCCGGCATTACCTGCGCCAGCCTGCTCAACTGGCTGGGCAGCCAGCCGCTGGTGCGCTGCATGCCCAACACCCCGGCCCTGCTGGGCAAGGGTGTGAGCGGCCTGTTCGCCACTGCCGACGTCACCGCCGAGCAACGCCAGCAGGCGGAGCAACTGCTCAGTGCCGTGGGCATTGTGGTGTGGGTGGACAGTGAAGCGCAGATCGATGCCGTGACGGCCGTGTCCGGCAGCGGCCCCGCGTACTTTTTCCTGCTGATCGAAGCCATGACCGACGCCGGCGTCAAACTCGGCCTGCCGCGTGACGTGGCCAAGCAACTGGCCGAGCAGACCGCGCTGGGCGCCGCACACATGGCCGTGGCCAGCGATGTCGACGCCGCCGAACTGCGCCGCCGCGTGACCTCGCCAGCGGGCACCACTGAAGCTGCGATCAAATCATTCCAGGCCGACGGCTTTGCCGCCTCGGTCGAAAAAGCATTGAGTGCCGCCGCGCACCGCTCGGCCGAAATGGCCGAACAACTGGGTCAATAAAGGAGCACATGATGTCCGGACTTAATGGCGCAGCCATTTTCGTGATTCAAACCCTGGGTAGCCTCTACCTGCTGATCGTACTGCTGCGGTTTATCCTGCAGCTGGTGCGGGCCAACTTCTACAACCCGCTGTGCCAGTTCATCGTCAAGGCCACCCAGCCGCTGCTCAAGCCGCTGCGCCGGGTCATCCCGAGCGTGTTCGGCCTGGACATGTCGTCGCTGGTGCTGGCGATTCTGGTGCAGATGGTGATTTTCGCCGTGGTCCTGACACTCAGCTACATGTCCTTCAACATTCTGGGCCTGCTGCTGTGGGCGATCATTGGCGTGACTGCGCTGTTTTTGAAAGTGTTCTTCTTCGCCATGATCATCAGCGTGATCCTGTCGTGGGTAGCACCGGGCAGCGTCAGCCCTGGCGCTGAACTGGTCAACCAGATCACCGAACCGGCCCTGGCACCGTTCCGCCGCTTCCTGCCAAGCATGGGCGGCCTGGATATCTCGCCGATCCTGGCGTTCATGGTGATCCAGCTGATCCAGAGTTTCGTGATCCCGCCATTGGCCATGTATGTCGGCATGCCGGTCATCTTGTTCGGCCTGATCTGATGAGCTACTTCCGGTGGGACGGCGAGGATCTGATTCTCGACTGTCACCTGCAACCCAAGGCCAGCAGCGACGAGTTTGCCGGCCTGCACGGTGACCGTCTGAAAATCCGCCTCACCGCCCCGCCGGTAGAAGGCAAGGCCAACGCCCACCTGATGGCCTTCCTGGCCAAGGCGTTCGGCATTGCCAAAAGCCAGGTGAGCCTGATCAGCGGCGAACTCAACCGGCAGAAGCGCGTGCGTTTGCATGCGCCGAAAAAGCTGCCGGACTTGCCGGGTTTGGTCCGACCCTGAACCTGTGGGAGCGGGCTTGCCCGCGATCCTGGCACCGCGGTCTGTCGACAAACAGCGGTGATGCAATCGCGAGCAAGCCCGCTCCCACCGAGTTTGGCTACAGGTCATAAAATCAGCCCAGACCATTGCTTGCTGCTGCGCCCCCCGCTCATTAGACTTACGCCTCATTTAAATGAGAGCAGGGTCGATGCCAGCTGCCTTTCCCCCCGATTCCGTTGGTCTGGTCGTGCCGCAAACAGCGCACTTCAACGAGCCCCTGGCGCTAGCCTGCGGCCGCTCACTGCCTGCCTATGAACTGATTTACGAAACCTACGGCCAGCTCAATGCCACGGCCAGCAATGCCGTGCTCATCTGTCACGCGCTGTCAGGGCATCATCACGCGGCGGGCTACCACAGCGCCGACGATCGCAAGCCCGGTTGGTGGGACAGCTGCATCGGCCCCGGCAAGCCCATCGACACCAACAAGTTTTTCGTCGTCAGCCTCAACAACCTGGGCGGCTGCAACGGTTCTACCGGCCCAAGCAGCCTCAACCCGCAAACCGGTCGCCCGTTTGGCGCCGACTTCCCGGTACTGACCGTTGAAGACTGGGTGCACAGCCAGGCGCGCCTGGCTGACCGCCTGGGGATCAACCAGTGGGCCGCCGTGATCGGTGGCAGCCTGGGCGGCATGCAGGCGTTGCAGTGGAGCATCAGCTACCCGGATCGCCTGCGCCATTGCCTGGCGATTGCCTCGGCGCCCAAATTGTCCGCGCAAAACATCGCGTTCAACGAAGTCGCCCGCCAGGCCATCCTCACCGACCCCGAGTTCCACGGCGGTTCGTTCCAGGAAAAAGGCGTGATTCCCAAGCGAGGCCTGATGCTGGCGCGCATGGTCGGGCACATCACCTACCTGTCCGATGACTCGATGGGTGAAAAATTCGGCCGTGGCCTGAAGAACGAAAACCTCAACTACGACTTCCACAGCGTCGAGTTCCAGGTCGAGAGCTACCTGCGTTATCAGGGTGAAGAGTTCTCCGGGCGTTTCGATGCCAATACTTACCTGCTGATGACCAAGGCGCTGGACTACTTCGACCCGGCCGCCAACTTCGATGACGATCTGGCCAAAACCTTTGCCGGGGCCAAGGCGCGCTTCTGCGTGATGTCGTTCACCACCGACTGGCGCTTCTCGCCGGCCCGTTCGCGGGAGCTGGTGGATGCATTGATGGCGGCGAAAAAAGACGTCTGCTACCTGGAAATCGACGCTCCGCAGGGCCATGACGCCTTCCTGATCCCGATCCCGCGTTACCTGCAAGCCTTCAGCAACTACATGAACCGCATAGAACTGTGAGAACGCCATGAGAGCCGACCTGGAAATCATCCAAGACTGGATCCCCGCCGGCAGCCGCGTGCTCGACCTCGGTTGTGGTGATGGCGAACTGCTGAGCTGGCTGCGCGACAACAAGCAAGTCACCGGCTATGGCCTGGAAAACGACCCGGATAACATCGCCGAATGCGTCGCCAAAGGCATCAATGTTATCGAGCAGGACCTGGACAAGGGCCTGGGCAACTTCGCCAGCAACAGTTTCGACATCGTGGTCATGACCCAGGCGCTGCAGGCCGTGCATTACCCCGACCGGATCCTCGACGAAATGTTGCGCGTCGGCCGCCAGTGCATCATCACCTTCCCCAACTTCGGGCACTGGCGCTGCCGCTGGTACCTGGCCAGCAAGGGGCGGATGCCGGTTTCCGAATTTCTGCCGTACACCTGGTACAACACGCCGAACATTCACTTCTGCACGTTCGAAGACTTCGAAGCGCTGTGCCGCGAGCGCGAAGCACAAGTGATCAACCGCCTTGCCGTAGATCAACAACACCGACACGGGTGGGCGAGCAAGATATGGCCTAACCTGTTGGGCGAGATTGGCATTTATCGTGTCAGCAGTCCTGGCCTTCAGGATCATCAAGTCGCGGTCTAAACCGGCAAGTTCAAGGAGAGTGACAATGGGTCGTATTGGATTACTACTGCTTTCGATGTGTTTTGGCATGCAGGCGTTTGCCGCTGACGGCACCTCTGCCCAGCGTCAGCAGACGTTTGGCGATACAACGGTGTATTACAACGCGTTCCCGTCGACTTTCCTGACACCGGACATCGCGCGTGAATTTGAAGTCACCCGCAGTAAAACCAACGGGGTGCTCAACATCACCCTGAACAAGGGCGGCAAGAACATTGCCGCCAACGTTCAAGGCACGGTGCAGACCGGCGATGCCAAGCCAACGCCGCTGACGTTCCGTCAGGTGGGCAAGAACGGCGAAATCAATTACCTGGCCCAGTTCCCGGTAGCCGGGCCGCAGACCTTCACCTTCAAGGTGGATGTGAAGGCTGGCGGCGCAACGTCTGAAACCATCCAATTTTCTCAAATGGTCGCTCCAATCGAATGATGAACTTTACGCAACTGGTACTGGCTAGCCACAACGCCGGCAAACTCAAAGAACTTCAGGCCATGCTCGGCGAGTCGGTGCAGTTGCGCTCGATTGGAGAATTCAGCAGCGTCGAGCCGGAAGAAACCGGCTTGTCGTTTGTTGAGAACGCGATTCTTAAAGCCCGCAATGCGGCACGTCTCTCGGGTTTGCCGGCACTGGCCGACGATTCGGGGCTGGCGGTGGACTTTCTTGGCGGCGCGCCGGGCATCTACTCGGCCCGTTACGCGGACGGCAAAGGTGATGCGGCGAACAACGCCAAACTGCTCGACGCCCTCAAGGACGTGCCTGAAGCCGAGCGCGGCGCGCAGTTTGTCTGCGTGCTGGCACTGGTGCGCCACGCCGACGACCCGCTGCCGATCATCTGCGAGGGCCTGTGGCACGGGCGCATCCTGCCTGCCGCCAGTGGTGAACACGGTTTTGGCTATGACCCGCTGTTCTGGGTACCTGAGCGCAACTGCTCCAGCGCCGAACTGAGCCCCACTGAGAAAAACCAGCTAAGCCATCGTGCTCGCGCCATGGTTCTGCTGCGTCAGCGTTTGGGCCTGAAATGACCCACGACACACCTCCACAGCCGCTCTATCTGGGCGCGGCTGGCTTTACCCAGCAGGCGCCGCGTGCGCCGCTGAGCCAATTGCCACCCCTGTCGCTGTATATCCATATTCCGTGGTGCGTGCGCAAATGCCCGTATTGCGACTTCAACTCCCACACCGCCAGCCCGGTGCTGCCCGAAGAAGAATACGTCGACGCACTGTTGGCCGATCTTGATCAGGACCTGCACGCGGTTTATGGCCGCGAGCTGAGCTCGATCTTCTTTGGTGGCGGCACGCCAAGCCTGTTCAGCGCGCAAGCGCTGGGGCGCCTGCTCAAGGGCGTTGAGGCACGCATCCCGTTTGCCAGTGATATCGAAATCACCCTGGAAGCCAACCCGGGCACTTTCGAGCAGGAAAAATTCGTGGCTTACCGCAAGCTGGGGATCAACCGCCTGTCGATCGGTATCCAGAGCTTCCAGCAAGAGAAGTTGCAGGCCCTGGGCCGCATCCACAATGGTGACGAAGCCGTGCGTGCCGCCGGTATGGCGCGCCTGGCGGGCTTTGACAACTTCAACCTGGACCTGATGCACGGCCTGCCCGATCAGTCCCTGGACGACGCCCTGAGCGACCTGCGCCAGGCCATCGCGCTCAAGCCGACCCACCTGTCGTGGTATCAGCTGACACTGGAGCCTAATACGGTGTTCTGGAACCAGCCGCCGGTGCTCCCCGAAGACGACACCCTGTGGGACATTCAGGAAGTCGGCCAGGCGCTGCTCGCCGAACATGGCTACGCCCAGTATGAAGTGTCGGCCTATGCCCAGCCTGGCCGCCCGGCGCGGCATAACCTCAACTACTGGAGCTTTGGCGACTTTATCGGCATTGGCGCTGGCGCCCACGGCAAACTGAGCCATCCTGATGGTCGCATCGTGCGCACCTGGAAAACCCGCCTGCCTAAGGACTACCTGAATCCGGCGAAAAACTTTCAAGCAGGCGAGAAAACTCTTACAGCTGAAGAACTGCCTTTTGAGTTTCTAATGAACGCCTTGCGCCTGACCGACGGCGTTGATTCGGCGCTGTACCCTCAGCGCACCGGGCTGACACTGGACAGCTTGAGCATTGGACGCAAAGCAGCCGAACAAAGTGGCTTATTGCAGGTCGAACCGTCACGCCTGGCGGCAACCGCCCGGGGCCAGCTGTTTCTCAACGACTTGTTGCAGCACTTTTTGATCTAAGGAACTCGAATGGACTTGGTACTTGACCTGCTTGCCAACGTATCGCGCTGGAGCCGCAGCCATCTCTCGGAGATTGCCCTGGCGTTGATTGGCTGTGTGCTGGTGCTGTTTGGTGCCGACTTCAAGGGCTGGGTCGAGCAGCGTCTGGGCAGTATTGCCGGGGCTTTGCGCGTGCCATTGATGGCATTGCTGTGCCTGATCGGCAGCGGTGCGGCCCTGATCTACGCCACGCCGTGGGTGGAACGCGGGCTGAGCCAGTTCAACAACTACAGCCTGGCGCCAGTGTTGTTGGTGGTGCTGGTGTTGATCGGGGTGGTGGCGGATCGGCGCTGAGGAACACCCAGGATATCTTGTGGGAGCGGGCTTGCTCGCGATACAGGCAACGCGGTGCAGCTGATTCACCGCTGTGATGCCATCGCGAGCAAGCCCGCTCCCACAGATACCGTACGAACTTCACCGACCCCAAAGCAGGGTGAGATCGGTGATTGAAAAACCGCTTAAGCCAGTTTTTCGAACTTCAAATCCCACACGCCGTGCCCAAGACGTTCGCCGCGGCGTTCGAACTTGGTCACCGGGCGCTCAGGCGGACGTGGCACGCACTTGCCGTCTTCAGCCAGGTTACGATAACCCGGCGCGACGTTCATCACTTCCAGCATGTATTCGGCATAGGGTTCCCAGTCGGTCGCCATGTGCAGCACACCGCCAACCTTGAGCTTGGAGCGCACCAGTTCCGCGAAGGACGCTTGCACGATCCGGCGCTTGTGGTGACGGCTCTTGTGCCAAGGGTCCGGGAAGAACAGCAGCAGGCGATCAAGGCTGTTATCCGCCACGCAACGGGTCAGGACTTCGATCGCATCGCAATCGTAAACCCGCAGGTTGGTCAGGCCTTGAGTCAGCACGCCATTGAGCAGCGCACCCACACCCGGGCGGTGAACCTCAACCCCGATAAAGTCCTGTTCAGGCGAAGCCGCGGCCATTTCCAGCAGGGAATGGCCCATGCCAAAACCGATTTCCAGGGTGCGCGGCGCAGAGCGACCGAACACCTGGTCGAAATCGACCGGCGCGTCAGCCAGCGGCAGCACATACAGCGGCGTGCCTTGATCGAGGCCGCGTTGCTGGCCTTCGGTCATGCGCCCGGCGCGCATCACAAAACTCTTGATGCGACGGTGTTGGCGATCTTCGCCTTCTTCCGGGATTGGGGTGTCTAGTGATTCAGTCATCAGTGGCTCTTACTTGATCAGACCATCCAGCGGCGAAGAGGCGCTGGCATAGAGTTTTTTCGGCATGCGCCCGGCCAGATACGCCAGGCGGCCCGCCACAATGGCGTGTTTCATGGCTTCGGCCATGATGATCGGATGCTGGGCGTTGGCGATGGCCGAGTTCATCAGCACCGCTTCACAGCCCATTTCCATGGCGATGGTCGCGTCGGAGGGAGTGCCCACGCCCGCATCGACCAGCACCGGAATTTTGGCTTCTTCAAGGATGATGCGCAGGTTGTAGGGGTTGCAGATCCCCAGGCCAGTGCCGATCAGGCCGGCCAGCGGCATCACGGCAATACAGCCCATCGCCTCGAGTTCACGCGCAATGATCGGGTCATCACTGGTGTATACCATCACGTCGAAACCGTCCTTGACCAGAATCTCGGCGGCCTTGAGGGTTTCGATCACGTTGGGGAACAGGGTTTTCTGATCGGCCAGCACTTCCAGCTTGACCAGCTTGTGGCCATCGAGCAGCTCACGGGCCAGGCGGCAGGTGCGCACGGCTTCGACTGCATCGTAGCAACCGGCGGTGTTCGGCAGGATGGTGTAGCGATCCGGCGGCAGCACGTCGAGCAGGTTAGGCTCGCCAGGATTCTGACCGATGTTGGTGCGACGCACGGCAACGGTGACGATCTCGGCACCCGAGGCTTCGATGGCCAGGCGGGTTTCTTCAAGGTCACGGTACTTGCCGGTGCCCACCAGCAGGCGCGACTGGTAAGTACGGCCAGCCAGGGTAAAAGGCTTGTCGTTGCGAACGTTGCTCATCGGGAATCCTCTTTGATTATGTGCACTGCGGGGTGAGCGTGACGCGTGTGGCAATACTTAGCCGCCACCGATGGCGTGCACCACTTCGACCTGATCACCTGCTTTGAGTACCGTTTCGGCATGCTGGCTGCGCGGGACAATGTCCAGGTTCAGCTCCACCGCAACCCGACGGCCGGTCAGCTCCTGACGGGCCAAAAGGTCGGCGACGGTCTCGCCGTCCGGTAGTTCAAAGGATTCACCGTTCAACTGAATGAGCATGCGCGACGCTGCCTTCATTTTAAGGGGCCAGCATTCTAGCCCGATCAGTCAGGTCGACCCAAGCCATTCATCTTGTCGGCTCAGCTCAGGCGCCAGGCGGCGAGCCCCAGGCACAACCAGCCGGCCAAAAAGGCCAGGCCGCCGAAGGGGGTGATGATCCCCAGCTTGCTGATGCCGGTCATGGTCAGCAGGTACAGGCTGCCGGAAAACAGCACGATCCCGAGGGTGAAGCAGATACCTGCCCAGGTCACCAGGCGCCCGGGAAGGTGGGTGGCCAGCAGAGCCACGCCAAACAGGGCCAGGGTGTGGACCAGTTGGTAGGTCACGCCTGTATGAAAAATAGCCAGATACTGCTCAGTCAGGCGGCCTTTCAGGCCGTGGGCAGCGAATGCACCCAGAGCAACACCGGTAAAGCCGAAAAAGGCGGCCAGCAACAGGTAAACGCGCAGCATGGGTAACTCCCGTCAGGATCATGGAATGGCGCAGGGTCTGTATAATGGCCCGCTCAACGGGTTCGGCCAAGTCATCCATGCTGCGTATTCTGGTTCATCGCTTTCTCAAGGTCCTGCTCTGGTTCGCAGTGGGCAGCGCATTGCTGGTGCTGGTTTTTCGCTGGGTGCCACCGCCAGGTACGGCGCTGATGGTCGAGCGCAAGGTCGAGTCTTGGCTTGATGGCCAGCCGATTGACCTGCAACGCAGTTGGCGGCCGTGGGATGAAATATCCGACGAACTGAAAGTTGCGGTCATGGCGGGTGAAGATCAGAAATTCCCCGAGCACTGGGGCTTTGACTTCGGCGCAATCAAGGCTGCACTGATCCACAACGAACAGGGAGGTACGTTGCGCGGCGCCAGTACGCTGAGCCAACAGGTGTCGAAGAACCTGTTTTTGTGGTCTGGCCGCAGTTGGCTGCGCAAAGGCCTGGAAGCCTGGTTTACCGGGTTGATTGAGGTGTTGTGGCCCAAGCAGCGAATTCTTGAGGTGTACCTCAATAGTGCGGAGTGGGATGAAGGCGTGTTCGGCGCCGAGGCTGCAGCGCAGCATCACTTTGGCGTGAGCGCGAAAAACCTTTCGCGCCAGCAGGCCAGTTATCTGGCGGCCGTGTTGCCCAGCCCGCTGAACTGGAGTGCCAGCCACCCCAGCACCTATGTCAGCCGCCGCGCCGGCTGGATTCGCCAGCAGATGAACCAGCTGGGTGGCGACAGTTATCTCACCACACTGAACAACTCACGCAAGGCGCCCTGGTCCAGTTAACCTGAAAGCCCCTCACCCCAGCCCTCTCCCAAAGGGAGAGGGGGCTTGGTCGGCGGTGACGCGGATCTTGAGTACGCTGAAGATCGGCCCCCTCTCCCTCCGGGAGAGGGCTGGGGTGAGGGCCAGGGGTTGACTCAGCAATCCGGCTTGTCCGCCGTATACCGCCGCGCCGGGTTTACCGCCGCGCCAAACTCACGCAGTGCCTTGGCGCCAATCAACAGCGGGTAGTTAAAGCTGCTGCGGTCGGTCAAATTGACCTCCACGGTACGCTTGACGTTACCCAGGCACATTTCCAGATCCACCACCGGGCGCTTGGCGCTTTCGGGGGTGTCCCGGTCTTCATCCTCATCGGCGCGGCTTTTGATTTTGCTGATGCGCGCCACCTTGTGTTCATACACTTTGCTGCTTGCGCCTTCGGTGGCCAGCTGGAAGCGCACCCACTCTTCACCGTCACGGGTAAAGGTCTGGATATTTTTGGCCGACAACGACGCGGTCAAGGCACCCGTGTCCATCTTGGCTTTAAGGGTCTCGCCGATTTCCGGCAATTTGATGTACTCGTAACGCCCATAAAGGGTCGGCTCGGCGGCCATCACCGGCAGCGCCAATAAAGACAGCAACGCAAGAACAGACTTCATGCAGGCATTTCCTTTCAAAGAGTGCAGGTTAGACCACGGCCCCGCAGTAGGTTCACAACGCTTTTTTCTGTGGGAGCGGGCTTGCTCGCGATAGCATCACTGCGGCCATGTCTGATACACCGAGCTGTCTGCATCGCGAGCAAGCCCGCTCCCACAAAGACGGGTCATTGATTTGGCGTTCTACGCCAGTCTGCTTATCATGACCAGTCCTTAAACGTTCAAGAGTTGCTTATGCGCCGCCTGCTCACCGGCTGTCTGGTCACCCTGTTATTGCTGTGCAACACCCTGATTCTGTTCGGGCCGTTGATGCTGTTTGCCCTGCTCAAACTGGCATCGTCGGGGCGCCTGCGCGATTACAATTCGCGGGCGGTGATGTGGATCGCCGAAACCTGGTCCGAAATCGACAAACGCATTTTTGCCCTGTGCCTGCCCACCCAATGGGACATTCGCGGCGCCGAAGGCCTGAGCCGTGATACCTCGTATCTGGTGATCAGCAATCACCAGTCCTGGGTTGATATCCCCGCCCTGATGCAGGGCCTTAACCGACGTACGCCGTTCTTCAAATTCTTCCTGAAAAAAGAACTGATCTGGGTGCCCTTCCTCGGCCTGGCCTGGTGGGCCCTCGACTACCCGTTCATGAAACGCTATTCCAAGGCCTTTCTGGCCAAACACCCGCAGCTCAAAGGCGAAGACCTGAAGATCACCCGGGCCGCCTGCGAGCTGTTCAAGCGCCAGCCGGTCACTATCGTCAATTACCTCGAAGGCACGCGCTTTACCCCGGTCAAACACGCGCAGCAACAGTCACCCTATACCTGGCTGCTCAAGCCCAAGGCAGGCGGCGTGGCGTTTGTGCTGGCGGCGATGGGCGAACAACTGGATGCCGTGCTCGACGTGACCGTGGTGTATCCACAGGCAAAGATTCCGGGCTTCTGGCAGTTGATCAGCGGGCAGGTGCCCAAGGTGATTGTCGACATACAGACCCGCGAACTGGATCCGGCATTGTGGCAAGGCGATTACGAAAACGACCCGGTGTTCCGTGAACAGGTCCAGGGCTGGGTCAACCAGCTCTGGACCCTGAAAGACCAGCGCATCAGCACTTTGCGTGCCGAGCGCGGCTAGCCTTTAAACGCCCCAGGCGCTGCTCAGTTTGCTCAGCAGCGAAGTGCTGACGTTCTGACCTTTGAAGTAGTCCAGCAATACCGGTGCGAACTTGGCAACCATGCCGTCCTGCATGCCCAGCGCAGTAAAGGCGCTGTTGAGCTGGTCGGTGTTGGCCACGTTGCTGACAGCGCTGGTTGCGGTCTCGGAAACGCCATTGGACTTGCCCAGCAGGCCGCCCAACTGGCTCAGTTGGCCCAGGGCTCCGGCGCCTGCCAGCTTGTTCACGCCTGGCACTTGCTTGGTCAGTTCGGAGTAGTCGCTGGAGGTCAGCTGGTTTTTCGCCAGGCTCAACATTGCGCCAATACCGCCCGCGGCCTGCTCAGGCTTGACGCCCAGCTCGTTGACCTTGGTCAGCATTTGCACGGCTTGTGCCGACTTGTCCGTGGTTGCGCCATTGCCGTTGCCGCCCTGCACTTGCGCAGCCACGTTGGCCACGTCGCTCAGGCTGAAACCTGCAAACACCGGGCTCGCTGCCACGGTCATCAATGTTGCCAGTGCCACGCCGCTCAACTTTTTCATCGCTTCAACCTCTAGAACCAAAATGCCGCCCGCAATGGGGCGGTAAAACTATGGGTTTGACCCGAAACCCGGGCAGATGTTCCCAAGTGCCACTATCGGATCAAACGGCCCGCAATCTTAATTGAAAACAGGTGCATCCGCTGAGCCCTTGCCTGCGTATACCGGGTAGCGAGGTGCCTCACATGATTGGAACAACCCCACCCCCTGAACTACCCTCAACCGACAACTGGTCTGAAGTCCTGGCTTTTTTTGAGGGGAGAACAGCTATTTTAACTGCCAATACCGATTACCTTGAAAAGCTCCTGGCCCAATGCTCATTGGGTAATCGGCGTGCCTTCGAAACCCTCTATCGCAGCGTGGCCCCGCGCTTGTACAGCGTGGCTTTGCGCTGCATGGGGCGCAGTGATCTGGCCGAAGAAGTGGTGCAGGAAAGTTTTGTGCGTATCTGGCACAACGCCTCGCGTTACCAGGCCCATTTGTCGTCACCGCTGACCTGGATGATCACCATCACCCGCAACCAGGCCATCGACCAGTTGCGCAAACACCGCGAATTGCCATTGAGCGACCTGCAGCAGGACGCCGTGGCCGATGACAGCCCCAGCGCCCTCGACCAACTGGGCAGCGCCCGCGAGGCCCGTGCTCTCAACCAGTGCCTGGAAGGCCTCGAAAGCATGCAGCGCCAGAGCATCACCATCGCCTATTTTCATGGGCTGAGCGCCAGTGAACTGGCGCAGCAATTGGCCGCGCCTCTGGGTTCGGTCAAATCCTGGATTCGCCGGGGCATGGAGCGACTGCGCAGGTGCCTGGAATCATGAACTATCAAACCCCCGAACGGCGCCGTGCGCTGGCCGCCGACTACGCCATCGGCCTGATGCCGCCCACCGCCCGCAAACGCTTCGAGCATCTGCTGCAAGACGATGCGCCGCTGCGCGCCGAACTGGCGCGCTGGAACACCCACCTCAGCCAGTTGACCGAGCCTTTGGTCGAGCAACCCGTGCCCGACCATGTGTGGCAGGCCATCGTGGCGCGCATCGAACCGCAAACCCTGCATGTGCCGGCCAGGCGGCCGTTCTGGAGCTGGGTACGCCTGAGTGCGCTGGCCTGTTCCTTGCTGATTGCCCTGACCGTGGGCCTGCTCTACAACCGCGACAGCGTGCAGTACAAGGCCACCCTGCTCAGTGGTACGGCGCAGCCGGGCCTGAGCATCGAGGCCCACAGCGACTACCTGAAGGTGCGGCCACTGGAACTGGCGGCGGTGGATGGCGGCCGCAGCCTGGAGTTGTGGGCGATACCGGTCGAAGGAAAACCGGTGTCCCTGGGCCTGATCCCCCGCGATGGCGATGGCCGGATCACCCTTAGCCAAACCCAGCAGCAATTGATCAGGATTCCGGTGGTGCTGGCGGTCAGCCTTGAACCGCAAGGCGGCTCGCCGACCGGGCAACCGACGGGCCCGGTGCTGTATCAGGGGCCGCTGGCCAGCCTGTAAAAACAATCCACGCACTTGTGGGAGCGGGCTTGCTCGCGATGCAGACAACTCGGTACACCTTAATAACCGAGGTGCTGCAATCGCGGGCAAGCCCGCTCCCACAGGGTTGGTGGTGGTGTTTAGCCCTTGCTGAACATCCGGTGCGGGTCGATCACGAATTTCTTCGGCACACCGGCATCGAACTCGCCATAGCCCCGTGGGGCTTCGTCCAGGCTGATGACTTCTACACCCACAATGTCAGCAATCTTGATCCGGTCCCACATGATCGCCTGCATCAGTTGGCGGTTGTATTTCATCACCGGGGTCTGGCCGGTGTGGAAGCTGTGGGACTTGGCCCAGCCCAACCCGAAGCGGATGCTCAGGCTGCCCTTCTTCGCCGCCGCGTCCACCGCGCCCGGGTCTTCGGTCACATACAAGCCCGGAATGCCGATCTTGCCCGCTACCCGCACTACGCCCATCAACGAGTTGAGCACTGTGGCCGGTGCTTCGTGCTTGACCCCGTCATGGCCGTGACCGCGCGCTTCAAAGCCCACGGCATCCACTGCACAGTCCACTTCAGGCTCGCCCAACAACTCGGCGATCTGTTCGTGCAACGGCGTGTCCTTGGACAAATCGGCAATCTCAAAACCCTGGGCCTTGGCGTGGGCCAGGCGAATCGGGTTAACGTCGCCGACAATCACCACCGCCGCCCCCAGCAAGCGCGCCGAGGCCGCAGCCGCCAGGCCCACCGGGCCAGCGCCGGCGATATACACCGTGCTGCCCGGGCCAACGCCAGCAGTGACTGCGCCGTGATAACCGGTGGGCAGGATGTCGGAGAGGCAGGTCAGGTCGCGGATTTTTTCCATCGCCGCATCACGATTGGGCAGCTTGAGCAGGTTGAAATCGGCATACGGCACCAATACATATTCAGCCTGACCGCCAACCCAGTCGCCCATGTCCACGTAACCATATGCGCCGCCGGGACGGGCCGGGTTGACGGTCAGACACACACCAGTGTTCTGCTCCTTGCAACTGCGGCAGCGGCCGCACGCCACGTTAAACGGCACCGACACCAGGTCGCCGACTTTCAGGTGTTCCACATCGCGCCCGGCCTCGATCACCTCACCGGTGATCTCATGGCCCAGCACCAGCCCGGTTTGCGCCGTGGTGCGGCCACGCACCATATGCTGGTCGGAGCCGCAGATATTGGTCGACACCACCCGCAGGATCACGCCGTGGTGGATGGGTTTGCCCTGGGGGTTCTGCATCTTGGGGAAAGGAATGCTTTGTACTTCTACCTGACCGTTGCCCAGGTACACCACACCGCGATTGTCAGCCATCGTATTCACCCTTGTTGTTATTGGAGGGATTAACTTGCTGCTTGCAGCTTAGAAGGTGGCGCGGGCTCACAGCACCACCGTACGACCTCCATTTAGGAAAACGCGCCGTTCAATGTGATAGCCCACGCCTCGGGCCAGGGTTTGCGCTTCGATATCGCGGCCCTTGGCGATCAGGTCTTCGGGGTAGTGGCTGTGGTCTACCACCTCGACGCCCTGGGCAATGATCGGGCCTTCGTCGAGGTCGTTGTTGATGTAATGGGCGGTGGCGCCCACCAGCTTGACGCCTTTTTCGTAGGCCTGGTGATAGGGCTTGGCGCCCTTGAAACCGGGCAGCAGGGAGTGGTGGATATTGATCGCCTTGCCGTCGAGCTTGCGGCACAGCTCGGGGGACAGCACTTGCATGTAACGGGCGAGGATCACCAGTTCGGCGCCGGTGTCTTCGATCACTTGCCAGACTTTGGCCTCCTGCGCGGGCTTGTTGGCCGGGTCGAGGGCGAAGTGGTGGTAGGGGATGCCGTGCCATTGCGCCAGCGGCTCCAGATCGGGGTGATTGGAGACCACGGCCACCACGTCCATCGACAACTGGCCGATACGCTGGCGATAGAGCAGGTCGTTGAGGCAGTGGTCGGCTTTGGACACCATGATCAGCACTTTTGGCCGATGGTGTGGCGGTGTCAGTTCGAAAGTCATGCCGAACGCCTGACCGCGTTCGGCCAGGCCTGCGCGAAATTCGTGCTCATCGAAGCCGTCGGGCTGGCGGAATTCCACGCGGATAAAAAACCGCGCCGAGCGCTGGTCGTCGAAGGAATGGTGCTCGGTGACGTAGCAGCGGTGCTCGAACAGATAACGGGTAACCGCGTCCACCGTGCCCAGCAGGCTCGGGCAGTCGGCGGTGAGGATCCAGGTGTCGGGGGCGCGGCTCATGGCGGGAGTCCTTGGTTGTTGTTGGAATGCGCACTTACAGGTGTGGGAGCGGGCTTGCTCGCGATTGCAGCATCTCGGTTATTCAGATGTACCAAGTTGTCAGCATCGCGAGCAAGCCCGCTCCCACAGGGGACAGCAGGCGGGTTTACGCTTCCACGCTCAACCCGTATTCCGCCGCCGCATCCTGCAACCATAACCACCAGTAATCCGAAAAGCTGCGGCGGATCAGCAGTTCCCAGGTGTCTTCAGCCGTGTGGCGGATCACCAGTTGCGACTTGACGAACACCGTGCCCACGGCCTTGCCCACCGGGAAGTTGTCCGGGTGTACGTCATAACTGGTGGACTTCATCAGTACCTCGCGCACCTTCGGCCCGCTCAGTTCCAGCAACTGTTGCCCGCCACTGACGTTGACCACCGAAATATGCAGCCCCGCCAGCGCTGCCCGCAGTGCTTGTTCCACGGCAAACTCCTGGCCGCCGGGCACAATCAGCAGCCATTCATCGGGGCCCATCCATTGCAGCGAGGTATCAGCGTTGGCCACCAGGCTCAGGGCCACGGGCAGTTCCAGGCCCAGGGCCTTGTGCACGCCTTCGGCAAAGGCCGGATCCTTGCCGTCGCCGCGCAGGGTCAGGTGGCCCAGCAGTTTTTTCTCGCGCACGGTCACGCCGGGGTTTTTGCGGCCCTTGCCAATCAGGCCGGCGAGGTTGGCATGGTGCAGCGATGACTCGGCTTTGGCGCCCGAACCCGGGCGCTGTTGGTATACGTTGGCTGTGGTCATGAGATCACCCATTCAAATATTCTGCCGGTCGCCTTTCGGGTCGAAGAACACCGAAGACACAATTTCCGCTTCGATCACGCTGCCATCCGCCTGGGGCGAAAACACCCGCTCGCCGATGCGCTTCAAGCCGCCCTTGACCACGCCCATTGCAAACGAATACCCCAGCGAGTTGTGCGCATAGCTGGAGGTCACATGGCCGACCATCGTCATCGGGATCGCCTGTTTGGCGTCGAACACCAGTTGCGCACCTTCGGGCAGCCATTGGGTCGGGTTGACGGGCTTGAGCCCCACCAGTTGCTTGCGCTGTTCACGCAGGCAGTCTTCACGGTTCATGCCGCGCCAGCCGATCCACGAGAACGGTTTGGTGCGGCCCACGCACCAGCCCATGTTCAAGTCGTCGGGGGTCATGGAGCCGTCGGTGTCCTGGCCCACAATGATGAAACCCTTCTCGGCCCGCAACACGTGCATGGTCTCGGTACCGTAGGGCGTGAGGTTGTACTGCTTGCCCGCTTCGACGATTTTTTCCAGCACGCCCATCGCGTAATCGGCCTGGATATTGACCTCATACGACAGCTCGCCGGTAAACGAGATACGGAACACCCGCGCCGGCACGCCCGCCACCAGGCCTTCTTTCCAGGTCATGAACGGGAACGCATCGCGGTCCAGGTCGATATCCGTCACTTCGCTCAGCAACTTGCGGCTATTGGGGCCGGACAAGGTCAGGGTCGCGTAGTGGTCGGTGACCGAAGTGAAGTAAACCTTCAGCTCTGGCCATTCGGTCTGCTGGTAAATTTCCAGCCATTGCAACACGCGGGCCGCACCGCCGGTGGTGGTAGTCATGACGAAATGGTTGTCAGCCAGGCAGGCCGTCACGCCGTCGTCGAAGACCATGCCGTCTTCCTTGCACATCAGGCCGTAGCGGGCCTTGCCCACGTCGAGCTTGGTCCAGGCGTTGGTGTAGATGCGGTTGAGAAACTCCCGCGCATCCGGGCCCTGGATGTCGATCTTGCCCAGGGTGGAGGCATCGAGGATGCCGACGCTGTCGCGCACCGCCTTGCACTCGCGCTTGACCGCCGCATGCATATCTTCGCCGTTACGCGGGAAGTACCAAGGGCGTTTCCACTGGCCGACATCTTCAAATTCAGCGCCCTGCTTCACATGCCAGGCTTGCAGCGCGGTGTAGCGCACCGGCTCGAAGATATGCCCGCAATGCCGCCCCGCCACCGCACCGAACGTCACCGGCGTGTAGTTGGGACGGAACATGGTGGTGCCCATCTGCGGGATGGTCACGTTCAGCGAGCGTGCAGCGATGGCCAGCCCGTTGACGTTGCCCAGTTTGCCCTGGTCGGTGCCGAAGCCCAGCGCGGTGTAGCGCTTGACGTGCTCCACCGA
Source organism: Pseudomonas fragi (assembly GCF_900105835.1). Taxonomy (NCBI): domain Bacteria; kingdom Pseudomonadati; phylum Pseudomonadota; class Gammaproteobacteria; order Pseudomonadales; family Pseudomonadaceae; genus Pseudomonas; species Pseudomonas fragi. The sequence continues at coordinate 3,574,811 of NZ_LT629783.1, read as the reverse complement.
CTCGAAGCCTTCGCGGGTTGCCAGTTCGATGGCCGCGGCGGTGACGTCGTTTTGCAGGTCGACAAATTGCTTGGGCGCGCGTGCCGTACCTTTTTCATGGGGCACATGGAACAGCGCCAGGGTGGGTTCCTGCAACTGGTTCAGGGCTTTGGGCAACACGCCTTCCACCGCCTTGAAACCCGCTTCGCTGGCCGCTCGCACGCCACCTTCAAAGCCATCGGCCAGGCTGTCGCCCAGCGCATAAACGCCGTTGATGCCGCCTACGCACACACGCTTTTGCGGGGCTTCGCCGGGGACGAAACCGAGAATGTCTTCGCGCCAGGTCGGCTTGCCGCCCAGGTGCGAGGCCAGATGCACCACCGGGCTGTAGCCGCCCGAGGTGGCCAGCAGGTCGCAGTCCAGCCATTCACCGGGGCTGGCGACGCTCAGCGCCTTGACGTCAATTGCCGCCACCCGGGCGCCGGTTACATGTTTGCTGCCACGGGCTTCGATCACCGCACTACCGGTGAGGATGCGAATGCCCTTGGCCCGCGCTTCTTCAACCAGCGCACCCCGCGGGTTGCTGCGCGCATCGGCAACGGCGACCACTTGCTGGCCTGCATCAAGCCAGTCCAGGGCCACGCGGTAGGCGTGGTCGTTGTTGGTGCTGAGCACCAGTTTTCTGCCCGGCGCCACGCCATAGCGGCGCACATAGGTGGACACGGCACCGGCAAGCATATTGCCCGGCACGTCATTGTTGCCATACACCAATGGCCGCTCGCAGGCGCCGGTGGCCAGCACCACGCGCTTGGCGCGTACCCGGTGGATGCGCTGGCGCACCTGACCGATCGGGGCACGGTCGCCCAGGTGGTCGGTGAGGCGTTCGTGAATGGTCAGGAAGTTGTGGTCGTGATAGCCGTTCACCGTCGCCCGGGGCAACAGGATCACGTCCGGCAGTGACTTGAGTTCAGCGATAACCTTGGCCACCCATTCCATCGCCGGTTTGCCGTCCAGGCTTTCGCGGCTGTCGAGCAGGCTGCCGCCGAACTCTTCCTGTTCGTCGGCGATGATCACCCGTGCACCGCTGCGGCCCGCAGCCAATGCTGCTGCCAACCCCGCAGGGCCAGCGCCGACGATCAGCACGTCACAGTGGTGGTTCATATAGTCGTAGGTATCAGGATCGTTCTGGGTCGGCGAACGCCCAAGACCTGCCGCCTTACGGATGTACTTCTCGTAGGTCATCCAGAACGACTGCGGGTACATAAAAGTTTTGTAGTAGAAACCCGGCGGCATCAGCTTGCCGCCCACCTTGCCGAGAATGCCCATCACGTCGTTATTAACGTTGGGCCAGCCGTTGGTGCTGGTGGCGACCAGGCCTTGGTACAGCGCCTGTTGCGTGGCGCGCACGTTGGGGATTTGCGTGGCTTCGGTGGCGCCGATCTGCAGCACTGCGTTGGGTTCTTCGGCACCGGCGGCGTAGATGCCCCGGGGCCGGGAATATTTGAAACTGCGGCCGATCACGTCAACGCCGTTGGCCAACAAGGCGGCCGCCAGGCTGTCGCCTTCGTAGCCTTTATATTGCTGACCGTTGAAGGTGAAGCTCAGCACTTTGGTGCGGTCAACGCGGCCGCCGTTGGGCAGGCGATGGGTCTGGCTCATACTTTTTCTCCCAGCTCGCGGGTGGCCGTGGTGGCCGCTGGCGCCGCCTGTTCAGTGAACTGCGGCTTGCTGCCGATCAGGTAGGTTTCGAGAATTTCGTACGTCACGGTGTTGCGCGTGGCATTGAAAAACTGCCGGCAACCGGCGACGTGGTTCCACAGTTCGTGGTGCAGGCCGCGGGGGTTGTCACGAAAGAACAGGTAGTCGCCCCACTCGGCGTCGGTGCAACTGCCGGGGTCGAGCGGGCGCGGGATGTGCGCCTGGCCGCTGGCGTGGAATTCCTCTTCGGAGCGAAGCTCGCCGCAATGGGGACAGAAGATATGCAACATGGGTATTTCTCCTGTTAGTGGGCGACAGCGGCTGCGCCGTGTTCGTCGATCAGGGCACCGGTGTGGAACCGGTCAATGGAAAACGGCGCGGCCAGCGGGTGCATTTCGCCCTTGGCCAGGCTGGCGGCGAAGACGTTGCCCGAACCCGGGGTGGCCTTGAAGCCGCCGGTACCCCAGCCGCAGTTGAAGAACAGGTTCGGCACCGGGGTTTTCGAGATGATCGGGCAGGCATCGGGCGTGGTATCGACGATGCCGCCCCACTGACGGTTCATGCGCACGCGGGACAGCACCGGGAACATCTCCACAATCGCCTGAATGGTGTGCTCGATCACCGGGTACGAGCCGCGCTGGCCGTAGCCGACCCAGCCGTCGATCCCGGCACCGATCACCAGGTCGCCCTTGTCGGACTGGCTGATATAGCCGTGAACGGCGTTGGACATGATCACGCTGTCGATAATCGGCTTGATCGGCTCGGACACCAGCGCTTGCAGCGGGTGCGATTCGATGGGCAGGCGAAAGCCGGCCTGGCGGGCCATATGCCCCGAGTTGCCAGCCGTGACCACACCGACGCGCTTGGCGCCGATAAAGCCCTTGCTGGTTTCGACGCCGATGCACACGCCGTTTTCCTTGCGAAAGCCGAGCACTTCGGTTTGCTGGATCAAGTCCACGCCCAGGGCATCGGCGGCGCGGGCAAAGCCCCAGGCCACGGCATCGTGGCGGGCCACGCCGCCACGCCGTTGTACGGTGGCGCCGATGATCGGGTAACGGGTGTTTTTCGAGCAGTCGAGGTACGGGATTTCATCCGCCACCTGCTTGCCGTTGAGCAGTTCACCGTCTACGCCGTTGAGGCGGTTGGCGCTTACCCGGCGCTCGGAGTCACGCATGTCCTGCAGGGTATGGCACAGGTTGTAGACGCCGCGCTGGGAGAACATGACGTTGTAGTTCAAGTCCTGGGACAACCCTTCCCACAGCTTCATCGCATGTTCGTAAAGGTGCGCCGACTCGTCCCACAGGTAGTTGGAGCGCACGATGGTAGTGTTGCGCGCCGTGTTGCCGCCGCCCAGCCAGCCCTTCTCGACCACGGCCACGTTGGTGATGCCGTGCTCCTTGGCCAGGTAGTACGCGGTCGCCAGCCCGTGGCCGCCACCGCCGACGATAACCACGTCATAGACCTTTTTCGGGGTCGGTGTGCGCCACATCTTCTGCCAGTTTTCGTGGTGGCTGAGGGAGTGCTTGAAGAGGCCGAAGCCTGAATACCGTTGCATAGGATCTACTCCAAAAACGCGCTCAGCGATAAACCGGGAAGTCTTGGCACAGCGAAGTCACCTGGCGGGCCACATCGGCCTCGATATCGGCATCGCCGAGGTGATCGAGGATGTCGCAGATCCAGCCCGCCAGCTCCGTGCATTGCGCCACCTTGAAACCGCGGGTGGTCACTGCCGGGGTGCCGATGCGCAGGCCCGAGGTGACAAAGGGTGATTGCGGGTCGTTGGGCACGGCATTTTTATTGACCGTGATATGGGCGCGGCCCAGGGCGGCGTCGGCGTCCTTGCCGGTCAGGCCCTGACGGATCAGGCTGAGCAGGAACAGGTGGTTGTCAGTACCGCCCGAGACCACGTCATAGCCGCGCTTGATAAACACCTCGGCCATGGCCTGGGCGTTATCGATGACCTGTTTTTGATAGGTCTTGAAGCCCGGCTCCAGCGCTTCCTTGAAGCACACGGCCTTGGCAGCAATTACATGCATCAACGGCCCGCCCTGGCCGCCGGGGAACACCGCCGAGTTGAGTTTTTTCTCCAGCGCTTCGTTGGCCCTGGTCAGGATCAGCCCACCACGGGGGCCGCGCAGGGTTTTGTGGGTGGTGGTGGTCACCACGTCGGCATACGGCAGCGGGTTGGGGTACAGCCCGGCCGCCACCAGCCCGGCAACGTGGGCCATATCCACAAACAGATATGCACCGACCTTGTCCGCAATCTGACGAAAGCGTGGGAAATCGAGGAATTTGGAGTAGGCCGAGAATCCGGCAATGATCATTTTTGGTTGATGTTCAACAGCCAGACGCTCGACTTCGTCGTAGTCGATCAAGCCGGTGCTGGTGTCGATACCGTACTGCACGGCGTTGTAGAGTTTGCCCGAGAAGCTGACGCTGGCACCGTGGGTCAGGTGTCCGCCGTGGGCCAGGCTCATGCCCAGTACGGTATCGCCGGCATTGAGCAGTGCCAGGTACACCGCCGCGTTGGCCGAGCTGCCCGAGTGCGGCTGCACGTTGGCGTAATCGGCGCCGAACAATTGCTTGGCGCGGTCGATGGCCAGCTGTTCGACTTTATCCACATGCTCGCAGCCGCCGTAGTAGCGCTTGCCCGGGTAGCCTTCGGCGTACTTGTTGGTCAGGCCGCTGCCCTGGGCTTGCATCACGCGCTGGCTGGTGTAGTTCTCGGAGGCGATCAACTCAATGTGATCTTCCTGGCGCTGGTCTTCGGCGTTCATGGCCGCCAACAAGGCGTCGTCGTAACCCTGGATCTGATCCTGCTTGCTGAACATTGCGTTCTCCCAGCGCCAGCGCGCCTTTTGGTCTCGGTGGGGCTGATGCCCTTTGAGCCAGATGGTAGAGCTGGCGCAGGCAGACCAAATGCCCATGGACGCCACGCAATGGTGCGTTTACGACATGGTTTCCCATAACCCTGTGGGAGCGGGCTTGCTCGCGATACTGGCTGCGAGGTTTGCCTGGCGAAACCGGGCGATGCCATCGCGGGCAAGCCCGCTCCCACATTTTGTTATGGGGCTTTGGGCTATTCTTTTGTAAGGTATTTCCGCACTTCACGTCGTGCCTGTGCACCTGCCTGAATGTTGGATAAAGTGCACCCACACAATTGGACCATGGAACCGGGAAATGACTGATAAGAGCCAACAATTCGCCAGCGACAACTACTCCGGTATCTGCCCTGAAGTCTGGTCCGCCATGGAAAAGGCCAACCACGGCCACCAGCGCTCATACGGTGACGATGAGTGGACGCTGCGCGCCTCCAACGACTTTCGCAAACTGTTCGAAACCGACTGCGAAGTGTATTTCGCCTTCAACGGTACGGCGGCCAACTCCCTGGCGCTGTCGTCCCTGTGCCAGAGCTTTCACAGCGTGATCTGCTCCGAAACCGCCCACGTCGAAACCGACGAATGCGGCGCCCCGGAGTTCTTTTCCAACGGTTCCAAACTGCTGATCGCGCGCACTGAAAACGGCAAGATCACCCCCGAGTCGATCCGCGAAATCGCCCTCAAGCGCAAGGACATCCACTATCCAAAACCGCGGGTGGTCACCATCACCCAGGCCACCGAAGTCGGCAGCGTGTACCGCCCCGAAGAAATCCGCGCCATCAGCGACACCTGCAAGGAGTTGGGCCTGCTGCTGCACATGGACGGCGCCCGCTTCTCCAATGCCTGCGCCTTCCTGGGCTGCACCCCGGCAGAGCTGAGCTGGAAAGCCGGTGTGGACGTGCTGTGTTTTGGCGGCACCAAAAACGGCATGGCGGTGGGCGAGGCGATCCTGTTTTTCGACCATGCCTTGTCAGTGGATTTTGACTACCGCTGCAAGCAGGCCGGGCAGTTGGCTTCGAAAATGCGCTTTCTCTCGGCACCGTGGGTAGGCCTGCTGGAAAACGACGCCTGGCTCAAACACTCGCGCCACGCCAACCACTGCGCGCAGTTGCTGAGCCAGTTGGTGAGTGACATTCCGGGGGTCGAGCTGATGTTTCCGGTGGAGGCCAATGGCGTGTTCCTGCAACTGTCGGAACCGGCCGTGGCTGCATTGACCGCCAGGGGCTGGCGCTTCTACACCTTTATCGGCAAGGGCGGCGCACGTTTCATGTGCTCGTGGGACACCGAAGAAGCCCGTGTGCGGGAACTGGCGGCGGATATTCGGGAAGTGATGGCGGGGTAAAATAGAAGGAGCATTGATACTGCGTAGCAGCTGCCGCCAGGCTGCGTCCGGCGGCGTAGCCGTCGTAAAGCCTGCCAACCCGGTCTTTCAGCTAAACCGTGCTGTCAGGATTTACGATCGCTTCGCAATCGGACGCAGCCTTCGGCAGCTGCTACGCAGAGTAGTGCGAAGCGTCAGGATTGCCCTAACGTTCGTTCAATCACATCGACCGTGGCGCTGACTTGCTCTTGATAACGGTCGAGTTCCTGTTTGTGGCTCAGTTGCAACTCAATCTGTTGTGAACACAGATTCAGTGCTGCCAGCACCAGCAGTTTGTCCCCGATCAGGCTCGGGTACTTTCTTTTCGTTTCGGCCAGGGCGGCTTTCAACATGACCGTGGCCGCCATCAGGGTCTTTTGCTCCCCCTCCGGCGCCTTGATCGTGTAGTCGTTACCCAGAATCGAGACGACATTTACTCCGTCTCTGTCAAGGCTCATGCGCTGACAGGGCTCGCGCGCTCAACCAGTGCCTGGATGCGGGCGGCTGTCGCGCCTTGCTTTTCTTCCTGTTCCATCAGGGTCAGTTGCAGGCTTTCGTTTTCGTCACGGGCCTGGGCCAGTTCGGTGTTCAGTTGCTCGTTGGCGTCCAGCAGTTCCTGTTTTTGCTGTACCAGGTCGCTGACCAGTTGTTCCAGTTTGCTAAGGGATGACTCAATCATGGTGGTGTTCTCAAGCAGTTTCGAAGGGCGCGTACGATAAAGAAAAGTCACCGGCTAAGCTAGCAGCAACCGGCCTTATCAGACCCCTAATGACTCTGCTTTAGAGCCTTTGTTCCCGGTCTCGCCTTTCAAACAGCAAAAGCCCCTCACCCTGACCCTCTCCCGAAGGGAGAGGGGACTGACCGCGCGCGCCTTCAAGACCACTGACAATTAGCTCCCTCTCCCTCAGGGAGAGGGTTGGGGTGAGGGTAAAAACCTCAAAACTCAATGCGCACATCGCCTTTGGGCACGCTGCAACACGACAGGATGTAGCCCTCGGCGACGTCTTCATCGGTGATGCCGCCGTTGTGCTCCATCTCCACCTCGCCGCCCAGTTTCAGCACCTTGCATGTCCCGCAAATACCCATGCCGCAGGCCTTGGGGATCATCAGCCCGAGTTTGGCCGCAGCCGCATGTACCGTCTCGCTTGGGCCCACGCGGATGCTTTTGCCAGAAGCGGTGAATTCCACCTGATTCAAGTCCGCCACGTCCAGCTCCGGCGCGTCGGCCGCCTGCTCGGCCTGTTCCACCGCCTCGGCCCGCACTTCGGGCGGCGTCGCGCCAAACGACTCTTCGTGATAACGGCTCATGTCGAAACCGTTGCTTTCCAGCAGACGCTTGACCGCATTCATATAAGGCGTCGGCCCGCAGCAAAACACCTCGCGCTCCATAAAGTCGGGCGCCATCAGGTCGAGCATCTTGTGGTTCAGATAGCCGCGATACCCGGCCCAGGGTTCGCCCAGCCCGTGCTTCTCGCAGATCAGGTGCAGGCTGAAGTTGTCGATACGCGAGGCCATATGCTCCAGCTCGCGGTGGTAAATGATGTCCTTGGGCGAACGGGCGCTGTGGATAAACACCATGTCGACATTGGCGTTGGTGTCGTAGAACCAGCGCGCCATCGACATCACCGGGGTAATCCCGACACCACCGCTGAGGTACAGCACCTTGGGGCTGGGCGCATCGATGGCGTTGAACAGCCCGACCGGGCCGTGTACCGCCAGCTCCTGGCCTTCCTGCAGGGTGTCGTGCAGCCAGTTGGACACCCGCCCACCGGGCACGCGCTTGATGGTCACTGAAAAGCTGTACGGCACCGACGGCGAACTGGAAATGGTGTACGAGCGCATCACCGGGTCACCGTCGATTTCCAGCTCCAGGGTCACGAACTGCCCCGGCTTGAAAAAGAACAGGATTGGCTGGTCGGCCATAAAGCAGAAGGTGCGCACATCCCAGGTTTCCTGAATCACTTTGACGCATCGCACGATGTGTCGGCCATTGGCCCAGGTCTGGGTGGTTACCGGGTTCAGAAAGCTGTTGGACATGCGCTTCTCCACGGCCGACAGCCGGCCTCTTGCTGGCGATTCTGCGCATGCCCTGAGGCGGCCATTTATCCATTCGCGACATCCACATACTTATCGCGACCAGCCCCTGAGAGTGGGCGCTTGCGCGTCGGGAACAGATTGGGCCATGTCGCCCGCAGATATGGCCCCGACGCACTTCGAACGCACACTCAGCGCCACTCATTGCATGTATTGCTTTGCCTTGCGTCGCACCCCTGATCAGCCATTTTTAGGCCACATCCGATGGCCATGAGGACTACAACGATGGACGTCACCGCAAACCTGAGCCTGGGCGATCCACTGGAACCCGCACGCAAGGCCACCGCCGAGATGCTGCAGAACCGCGAGCGCACCTATTCGCTGCCGCAGCCGTTCTATAACGACGAGCGTCTGTTTCAGATCGACATGCAGGAGATCTTCCAGAAGGAGTGGCTGATTGCAGGTATGACCTGCGAGATTCCGGCCAAGGGCAACTTCCTGACCCTGCAGGTGGGCAACAACCCGATCATCGTGATCCGCGGCGCCGAAGGCCAGGTGCATGCCTTTCATAACGTGTGCCGCCATCGCGGCTCGCGGCTGTGTACCAGCGAAAAGGGCAAGGTCGCCAAACTGGTGTGCCATTACCACCAGTGGACCTACGAGCTGGACGGGCGCCTGCTGTTTGCCGGCACCGAGATGGGCGCCGATTTCGACATGAAGCAATACGGCCTCAAGCCGGTGAACGTCAAAACGGCGGGCGGCTACATCTTTATCAGCCTGGCCGAGAACCCGCCTGCCATCGATGAGTTCCTGGCCACCCTGAACCACTACATGGAACCCTATGACATGGAAAACACCAAGGTGGCGATCCAGACCACCCTGGTGGAAAAGGCCAACTGGAAGCTGGTGCTGGAAAACAACCGCGAGTGCTACCACTGCAATGCGTCGCACCCCGAGTTGCTCAAGACCCTGCTGGAATGGGACGACGTCACCGACCCGCGCGCCGACCAGGCATTCAAGGATCACGTCGCGGCTTCGGCCGCCGCCTGGGACGCCGAAAAAATCCCCTACGCCCATGCCAGCTTCGGCCTGCGCAACCGCATCGTGCGCATGCCACTGCTCAAGGGCACCGTGTCGATGACCCTGGATGGCAAACAAGGCTGCGCAAAGCTGATGGGGCGCATCAAAAACCCGGACCTGGGCTCGATGCGTATCCTGCATCTGCCCCACTCCTGGAACCACTGCATGGGCGACCATATCATCGTGTTCACGGTGTGGCCGATCAGCGCGCAGGAAACTGTGGTCACCACCAAATGGCTGGTCCACAAGGACGCGGTCGAAGGCGTGGACTACGACGTGGAACGCATGCGCAAGGTCTGGGACGCCACCAACGACCAGGACCGCCGCCTGGCAGAAGAAAACCAGCGCGGTATCAACTCGATCGCCTACCAACCAGGGCCGTACTCGCAAACCTACGAGTTTGGTGTGGTCAACTTTGTCGACTGGTACAGCGAGCGGCTGCTGAACAACCTGGGGGCGGCGCCGGCGGCGTACCTCAAGGGTGTAGTTGCCCAATAAATACACATCAACCTGTGGGGGCGGGCAAGCCCGCTCCCACATTGAGGGGCTTATCTGACAGGTTTGGACGATCTCGAACCCATGACGCTCATAAATGCGCTGGGCCAAGTTGTTTATAATCGGACATAGCCAGCACTGATCACTTTTCGATCAAACCTCTACACGCCACGCACGGCAAGGGCCACAGCCCTCCGCTAACAACTTGTCCACAGGCACACCCACAGCAATTGTGGGGAAGTGGACAAGTCGTGCGGATAATCACGATTGAGCGTTTTTTGTACAACACCCTGCAAGCCACGATTCTAAAGGTCTGTAGCCAGCCGCGAACACCTTATCCACATATCCACCAACAGAGATTGTGCGCAACTTATGCACTGGCCGCCCAGACTGTGGAAAACCGCGCAATCAACCGATTATTCAGGGGTTTAAAGGCTGGCCAGTGGATAAAACAGCAGATTGATCGTTTTTTGACCAGAACCTTGCAAGGCCCGGTCTATATGGCTTACGGACGATAGCAAACAACTTATCCACATAAGCGCTAACAGACTTTGTGGGCAAGTGTCAGCGCACCACACCTTCTTCAATCAACAGCTTCAAAATGGCCTGGGCACCCTCTTCGGCACCGATGCCCTTGAGCACTTGCCCGGAACCGCCAGCGGACTTGGCCGTAGCGGCTTTCATACGATCTGCGCCACTCTTGGCCTTGATCACCTTCAAGCGCTTGGGCCGTGGTCGCGCAGGTTGCAGGCTCCCCGTTGTGGATAACTCATCGGCGACGATTTCAACCACTTCGGCGTTGACCAAACCCCGCGTGGCAGGGCCGTAGGCGCTTTGCCGCGCCTTGGGAGCAGCGTTATCCACAGTGACCAGAAACGGCAGTCGCACCTGCAGCCGGCGTCGCTGGCCCCGGGGCAAGGCTTGCAGCACCTGTGCCACGCCGTTGTGGACAGATTCGATCTGCGCCACGCCCACCAGCAGTGGCCAGCCCAGCTCCTCGGCCAGCAGGTACGGGAGCATGCCCGAGCCTTCGCCGGTTTCGGCCTGGCTGCCGGTGAGCACCAGTTGCACACCGGCCTCGCGGATGTAATCGCGCAACACCGGCACGGCATCGGCGCCGTCCGCTTGTTCCAGCACATGCAGTTCGTCCAGGCCCATGCCCAGATAGGCGCGCAAGGCCGGCTCATGGGGGTTGCCCGCATGCAGCACATGCAGATTATCCCCAACCAGCTCCAGGCCCAGCTCGACGGCGCGCGCGTCCTGCTCGGCGCGACGGTTGCGGCCTGAAGCGGGATGGGCGCCGATTGAAACCAGTGCAACGGTGGCGATGGTCATCTATAAATCTCCAGACTGAACTCAATCCTGTGGGAGCGGGCTTGCTCGCGATGGGATCACTGCGGTGGATCAGGCAGACCGGGTCGCCTGAATCGCGGGCGAGCCCGCTCCCACAGAGTTTGCGTTGCGCCAGTTATCCACAGCCACGATCAGCGCTTCAAGCACCGCCGCCCCGTCACCGATGACCGACAAATCAGCGCGTTTGATCATGTCGCAGCCCGCATCCTGGTTAATCGCCACCACCTTGTCGCACGCGCCAATCCCTTGCAGGTGCTGGATCGCACCGCTGATGCCGATCGCCACATAGACCCGCGCCGTGACCCAGGTGCCACTGGCACCCACCTGCCGGTCACGCCCCATAAAGCCGTCATCCACCGCCACCCGCGACGCACCTTCGGTGGCGCCCAGTGCCGCCGCTGCCTTGTGGAAAAGCGCCCAGTCTTTAACCCCGTTGCCGCCGCTGAGGATAAATTCGGCCTCGGCCATAGGCACCGCGGCCGGGTCGACCTCCACCGCGCCCAAATCCTCGATCCGCGCCAGGCACGGCACTACGGCTGTGGATAACTGCACCACCAAGGCTTCATGACGGGTTTCACTGACCGGTTCGGCGCATTCGGCCGTCGCCAGAATCAACCGGCGCAACGGCTGCGCCAGATCCTGCAGGCCCGCACCGGCACGGCCGATACAGGCGCCGTCCTTGACCTGCCACACCCGCGTAGCCGGGCGCTCGCCCAGGCTGGCGGCAAAGCGTCGGCCCAGTTCACCGCCCCCCGTGCGGCTGTCAGGCAACAGCCAGTGGCGCGGCGCAAACTGGTTATCCACAGCGCGCAAACCCAGCACCCGTTGCTCCGGTGCATAACCCTGGCTGTCGAGCAGCAACAGCCGATCCACCCCGGCCGTGGCAAAGGCCGTTTCCTTGCACTCGCCAAACACCACGGCCAATACGGCGCCATCGCTGCCCGCCAATTGTCGGGCCAGCCCGAGCAGATCGCGGTCGTGACTGCTCAGGCGGCCGCCGACCATGTCCGGCACCACGGCGATATAAAAAGCTGCAGCCGTGATCTGATGCAGTGGCAATTGCACCTCGGCCTGGGCCGGACGCTTGCTCGCCCCGCCCTGCTGCGCACCGCTGCGGTCTATGCGCTTGATGCCATTGGGGCCAATAAAGCCCACACCGTGGACGTTTTTGCGCACTACGCCATTGGGTCCCATCCAGCTCTGCTGCGCGGGTTGCATGGCCGCGTGCAACGGATGCAGACGGTTGCGGGCGATCCGCTCGGCACGCGGGTCGCGGCGAATAATGTCACTCATGCGATCACCTCAGCTTCAGGGCGCCGGGCCGGTTTGGCCGCAGCTGAGTCTTCTATCAGCGCATCGGCCACCAGTTCGGCAATGTCCTTGATTTGTGCACGGGGCTCGACCACCCCTTCGAGCATCGCCGTGCATTGCGGGCAACCCACCGCTACGCGTTCGGCGCCCGTCTCGCGGATGTCTTCCATACGCATGTCGGGGATCCGCTGTTTGCCGGGGATGTCGGTAATCGGCGCGCCGCCACCGCCACCGCAGCAACGGGAGCGAAAGCCCGAGCGCTGCATCTCCTTGACCTCAATGCCCAGCGCGCGCAACACCGCGCGCGGCGCCTCGTATTCGCCGTTGTAGCGGCCCAGGTAGCAGGGGTCGTGATAGGTCACGCTGCCACCCGCATCCGCAGCGAGATTGAGCAGGCCGGCACTGATCAGCTCGGCCATGTAAGTGCTGTGATGTTGCACAAGGTACTCGCCGCCAAAGGCGCCGTATTCGTTTTTCAGCACATGGAAACTGTGCGGGTCACAGGTGACGATGCGCTGGAAGCGGTACTGCGCCAGGGTCTGGATATTGCGTTTGGCCAGCGCCTGAAAGGTCGCTTCATCGCCCAGGCGCCGGGCCACGTCGCCACTGTCGCGCTCCTCCAGGCCCAGCACGGCAAAGTTGACCCGCGCGGCCTTGAGCACTTTGACGAAAGCACGCAGGGTACGCTGGTTACGCATGTCGAAGGCACCGTCACCGACCCAGAACAGCACGTCTGCGGCGGGCTTGTCGCGCATCAGGTCAAGGCTCAGGTCTGCTGCCCAGTTCATCCGCCCGCCGGGGGCAAAACCGCCGGGGTTATCGGTGGCGATCAGGTTATCCAGCACCTGGGCACCGTTGTTCGGCGTCGCGCCTTTTTCCAGGGTCAGAAAGCGGCGCATATCGACGATGGCGTCCACATGCTCGATCATCATCGGGCACTCTTCAACGCAGGCACGGCAAGTGGTGCAGGACCACAGCGTGTCGGCATCGACCAGGCCGTTGACGATCGGCTGGTGCGGGTTACCGCCATGTTCACCAATCGGTTTGCCAGGGTACGGGCTACCCGCAAAATGGGCATCGGTGCCACCCGCCAGCCCGACCACCATGTCCTGAATCAGCTTTTTCGGGTTGAGCGGCTGGCCGGCGGCGAAGGCCGGGCACGCGGCTTCGCATTTACCGCATTGCACGCAGGCATCAAAGCCCAACAGTTGGTTCCAGGTGAAGTCCTTGGGTTTTTCCACCCCCAAAGGTGCGCTGCGGTCGCTCAGGTCCAGCGGCTTGAGGCCCGTGGAGCGGCCACCGCCAAAGCGTTCGGGGCGACGGTGCCAGGCCAGGTGCAGGGCACCGGCGAAGGCATGCTTCATCGGCCCGCCCCAGGTCATGCCAAAGAACAGCTCGGACACGCCCCACAGCACACCAAGCGCCAGCACCGCCGCCAGCGCCCAGCCGCCAAAGCCTTCGGGCAACACACCGGCCACCGGCAGGGTGAGGACAAAAAAACTCGCTGAAAACACCAGCAGGCTTTTCGGCAGGCGCATCCACGGGCCTTTGGACAGCCGCGACGGCGGGTTGAGGCGACGCTTGAACACAAACAGCGCGCCCACAAACATCAGCGCCGTGGCCAACAGCAAGACATAGCCGAGGATGCGGTTATTCAACCCCAGGCCATGCACCAGAATCGCCAGCACGGCCGCCAGCACAAAGCCGCCAGCCGTAGCGACGTGGGTGTTGGCCATGTATTTGTCGCGGGCAACCACATGGTGCAAGTCGACCATGTAGCGCCGGGGCATGGCCAGCAGCCCGCCAAGCAGATCGACCCTGGCCGGGCGGCCACGGCGCCACATGTTCATACGACGCACGGCGCCCACTATCGTCAGGGCGAGGGCGGCGAACAGCAGGATGGGAAGAACGATATTGAGCATGGTGAAGCTCCCAAAGACCAGGCAGGTCTGATGTGGGAGCGGGCTTGCTCGCGATTCAGGCGAAGCGGTGCATCAACAGCACCGCGTAATCGTTTATCGCGAGCAAGCCCGCTCCCACATTGGTTCGGTGTCGGGTCAAAAATCCTTGCACAACCGCAGCGCGTCATAGATCGCTGCATGCACATTGCGCTGGGCCACGCAGTCGCCGATACGAAACAGCAAGTAGCCATCCCCGGCTTCGCTCAAACAAGGCTGCGGCTTGATCGCAAACAGGGCTTCGACGTCGATCTGGCCCTTGTTGCGCGAATCCGGCTTGAGCCCGTAATACAGCTCTTCGTCCGGGCGCACGCCGTTTTCAATCACCACCTGATCGACCACCCGCTCTTCCCGGGCGCCGGTGTATTCGTTCTCCAGTACCGCAATCACCTTGTCGCCTTCGCGGTAGACCTTCTCCAGCATCATGTCGCCGGTCATGATCACTTCCTTGGGGTACAGGCTGCGGTAGTAGGTGGGGAATGACGTGCCGCCAATGGCCACGCCGGGCTTGGTGTCATCGGTGACGATTTCGACCTGCGCACCTTTGTCCGCCATATAGTCGGCCACCGACATGCCGGTAAATTCGCAAATGGTGTCGTACACCAGCACGTTTTTGCCCGGCTCCACCTTGCCGTCGAGCACATCCCAACTGCTGACCACCAGCCCTTCGGCCGCACCCCAGTGTTCGTTCTGCTCCACAAACGGATGCCCGCCCACCGCCAGCACCACGATGTCCGGGCGCAAGTCCATGATCGTCGCCGCGTCGGCCGCGGTGCCCAGGCGCAGGTCAACGTTCAGGCGCGCCAGTTCCAGTTGAAACCAGCGGGTGATGCCAGCCATCTGATCACGCTGCGGCGCTTTGGAGGCGGTAGTGATCTGCCCGCCGATGGCGTCCTTTTTCTCGAACAGGGTCACGTCATGGCCGCGCTCGGCGGCCACACGCGCCGCTTCCATCCCCGCAGGCCCCGCGCCGACGATCACCACCTTGCGCCTGGCCCCGGTGGATTTCTCGATAATGTGCGGCACGCCCATGTACTCACGGGAGGTCGCGGCGTTCTGAATACACAGCACGTCCAGTCCCTGGTACTGGCGGTCGATGCAGTAGTTGGCGCCCACGCACTGCTTGATCTGGTCAACCTGGCCCATCTTGATCTTGGCGATCAGGTGCGGGTCGGCGATATGGGCGCGGGTCATGCCCACCATATCGACGTAGCCCCCTTCCAGAATCCGCGTGGCCTGGTTCGGGTCCTTGATGTTTTGTGCGTGCAGCACCGGGGCCTTGACCACTTCCTTGATGCCAGCGGCCAAATGCAGGAACGGCTCCGGCGGGAAGCTCATGTTCGGGATCACGTTGGCCAGGGTGTTGTGGGTATCGCACCCCGAGCCGACCACGCCGATAAAATCGAGCATGCCGGTGTCGTCGTAGTACTTGGCGATTTGCTTCATGTCCTCGTGGCTCAGGCCATCGGGGTGAAATTCGTCGCCGCACAGGCGGATGCCCACGCAGAAATCCGGGCCCACTTCGGCGCGCACGGCCTTGAGCACTTCAAGGCCAAAACGCATGCGGTTCTCAAAACTGCCGCCCCATTCATCGGTGCGTTTATTGACGCGCGGGCTCCAGAACTGGTCGATCATGTGCTGGTGTACCGCTGACAGTTCCACGCCATCCAGCCCGCCTTTTTTGGCGCGCCCGGCGGCGCTGGCATAGTTGCCGATCACCCGCCAGATCTCCTCGGGTTCGATGGTCTTGCACGTGGCGCGGTGCACCGGTTCGCGCACGCCGGAGGGTGACATCAGGGTCGGCCAGTTGAAACCGTCCCAGCGCGAGCGACGACCCATATGGGTAATCTGGATCATGATCTTGGCACCATGCTTGTGCATGGCGTCAGCCAGGTTCTGGAAGTGCGGGATAATGCGGTCGGTGCTCAGGTTGACCGAACTCCACCACTCTTGCGGGCTGTCGATGGCCACCACCGACGAGCCGCCGCAAATCGCCAGGCCGATACCGCCCTTGGCTTTTTCTTCGTAGTACTGCACATAACGCTCAGTGGTCATGCCGCCATCAGTGGCATACACCTCGGCATGGGCGGTGCTGAGCACACGGTTGCGGATGGTCAGTTTGCCGATTTGAATCGGCTCAAACATTGCTTCGAACGCCATATCCCGATCCTCGACTTACAACGGCTTGACGATAAACAGGCCGTGGTCGTGGCCTTCTTCCGATCCGCTATAAACCTGTTCTGCCACGGTGCGGATGTTGCTGCCACGGGCGTGCAGGATCTGATCCATTGCCCCGGCAAACCAGCCCGTGAACATGTAGTCGACCTTGCGCCCGACCTTGCCGTACACATAGACAAAACAGGAGTGTTCCAGCTTGATGGTGGCGGTGCCTTTGTCGAGATCGATGTCCTGAATGGTGAACAGGCCCCAGCCACGCTGCGACAGGCGTTTCATGTAGTGCTCGAACACTGCGACGCCTTCGATGCCGTGGCATTCAGCTTCTTTTTCGCACCAGTGCCAGGCGGATTTGTAGCCGGCCTTGTAGAGAATGTCGGCGTAGGCGTCGGCGCCCAGGACTTCTTCGATGCCCATGTGGTTATTGACGAAAAAGTGGCGCGGCACATAGAGCATCGGCAGGGCGTCGGAGGTCCAGACGCCGGTTTCGCTGTCGACTTCGATAGGCAATTGCGGGGCGATTTTAGCCATGAATACAACTCCAGAAGATGATCAAGTCCCGTAGCAGCTGCCGAAGGCTGCGTTCGAGCGCGAAGCGGTCGTAAAACCGGTCACCGCGCCTTCACAGGCAAAATGTGCAATATGGGTTTGCGACTGCTTCGCAGCCGGACGCAGCCTTCGGCAGCTGCTACGCAAACGATGCCTTGGCGTTATTCGCCCCAGACGTCCTTGAGCACGTTGACCCAGTTCTCGCCCATGATCTTGCGCACCACGCGCTCGTTATGGCCGCGCTTGAGCAGGGTTTCGGTGAGGTTGGGGAACTCGCCCACGGTGCGGATGCCCAGCGGGTTGATGATCTTGCCGAAGCTGGTCAGGCGGCGGGCGTAGCCCTTGTCATGGGTCAGCATTTCAAAGAAATCCTGGCCGTGGCCCTGGGTGAAATCGGTGCCGATACCGATCGAGTCTTCGCCGACAATATTCATGGTGTATTCGATCGCTTCGGCGTAGTCGTCGATGGTCGAGTCAATGCCCTTGGCCAGAAACGGCGCGAACATGGTCACACCGACAAAGCCACCGTGGTCAGCAATAAACTTGAGTTCGGCGTCGGATTTGTTGCGCGGGTGCTCTTTAAGACCGGACGGCAGGCAATGGGAGTAGCAGACCGGTTTTTTCGATTCCAGGATCACCTCTTCCGAGGTTTTCGAGCCGACGTGAGAGAGGTCGCACATGATCCCGACACGGTTCATTTCAGCCACCACTTCGCGGCCGAAACCCGAGAGCCCGCCATCGCGTTCGTAGCAGCCGGTGCCCACCAGGTTCTGGGTGTTGTAGCACATCTGCACCACGCCAACGCCGAGCTGCTTGAAGATCTCGATATAGCCCAGTTGGTCTTCAAAGGCATGGGCATTCTGGAAGCCGAAGATGATCCCGGTCTTGCCCTGCTCCTTCGCCCGACGGATATCAGCAGTGGTCTTGACCGGGATCACCAGGTCGCTGTTGTCACGGATCAGGGTCTGGCTGGCGACAATGTTGTTGATCGTGGCTTGGAAGCCTTCCCACACCGACACGGTGCAGTTGGCTGCGGTGAGGCCACCTTTACGCATGTCTTCAAACAGTTCGCGGTTCCATTTGGCAATGATCAGCCCGTCGATAACGATGCTGTCTGCGTGCAACTCGGCTGGGCTCATCAGGCGTCCCCTTATTGGCGTTTGCTGCGCCGAATCGTCTGCCGGCGCTATTGGGGCCAGCATAGGCTCGGGGTCAAAAGCAGCCGGGTGCAAAAGCGACAGCGCAATTGCCGAAAGCGTCAAACCACGACAAAGCGTGGCAGCGGCAAAATCATGACCTGCACGCCGTGGCTGTTCTTTGGCCCACGCTTGAGCCAGAATCGGCGCCAACTATGGATTAGGAAGCGGCAATGAAATCGATTCTCCTGGCCTTGGCATTGATCACCGGCGGCGCCCATGCAGCTGAAAATGCCGACTACAACCCGTGCGACGCGGTGGAAAACGACCGGCAGACCCTGGCGTGCTCGGTGTTCAGCAAAAATGCGGCCGAGCAGTTGTTGAGCGAGAACTACGAAGCCCTGCAGGAGCGCATGACTTCGCTGTACGGCAGTAACGCCACCCAGCTCAATAACATCCTGAGCAAGATCAAGACTGCCCAGGCCTTGTGGCTGCACCAGCGCGACGCCGATTGCGCAATTGCCGTGTTCCCCGCCACCGCCGGTACCGAAGCGTTCAACATCGCCCAGAACGACTGCATGGCGCGCATCAGCGACGATCGCTCGGAGTTTCTGGAATCGATCGGGCAGGACTGACCTTTCCCACAAGAATAGTTTCAACTTATCAACCAGGGTTTTTATGACTATTTGCGGTATCGAAATCAAAGGCAGCGAAGCCATCTTTGCCCTGGCCGGTCCCGACCTTGAGCATGTGGCTGTCGCGACCAAAAAAATTGCCCTGGACGACGATGACGAGGCTGCCAACGTCAAAGCCTTCGCAGCGCAGCTTGCAGCCTTTGTGAAAAGCAACGGCATCACCCGTATCGCCATTAAAAAGCGCAGCAAGAAGGGCGAGTTTGCCGGTGGCCCGACCACGTTCAAGATCGAAGGCATCATCCAGTTGCTGGACGATTGCCAGGTGCAGTTGCTGTCCCCGCAAACCCTCAACGCACAGTTCAAAAAACACGCTTTCGACCTGCCCGCCTCGCTGAACAAATACCAGCATGAAGCGTTCAAGGCGGCGTGTGCGGCGTTGCTCAAAGGTTAAAAAAGCCCCGAACCTGCCGTGACAGATTCGGGGCCAAGTGCGTGTGATGCAGGACGGTGACCAAACCATCGAGGATGTTACTGCCCCCAGTGTGCCCAACCCTGCGCCGGGCACTTAGCCAAAAACGACCTGCAGCTAGGCATGCAGGACATCCCGCCAAACCATCCTTGCCCCCGGCCCGAAGCCCTACCAGAATCAAACTTCGATCGCGCTTTGTAGAAGGATAAAAAGTCATGATGCACGCGGATTTGATTGATGAACAGGATCTGGTTGGCCAACTGCGCTCGCTGGGCTTTGAAGTGTCTGGCACGGCGGAGCAGGCTTGCACCGCGGCAGTGTGCGGGCTGAACGAGACCAATGCCCGCGCACTCAAGGGGCTGGTTGAAAAGCTCTACACCGGCAGCGCAACCATCTTGCCTGCGGTGCGCGAGGCGATTGACCGCCAGTTGCTGCCGGGGCTGGCGCAGTTCAAGCAGAGCAAGGTCGGGTAAGGCAAAAGCAAAAGCCCCTCACCCCAACCCTCTCCCGGAAGGAGAGGGCCAGGATCAGGGCGCTTTTGCCTGTTAAAGCCTCACACTGGCAAACGTCGACTCATTGCGCGCCTGGTTCAACGCCGACATCGGCCCGGCCAGCGGCGCCAGCAACAGCGACTGCGGAATCTGCACCAGGGTGGTCTGCTGTGCGGTGTTGGAACCCACACGCTCGTCCCGTGGCGGAATGCCGAAGTATTCGCGGTAGCACTTGGAAAAATGCGGCGTGGACACAAACCCGCACACCGCCGCCACTTCGATAATCGACATCGGCGTTTGCTTGAGCAATTGCCGCGCCCGCACCAGCCGTAATTTCAGGTAATAGCGCGACGGCGAGCAATGCAGGTACTTCTGGAACAGGCGCTCCAACTGACGCCGCGACACCGTCACATAAACCGCCAGCTCATCCAGGTCGATGGGCTCCTCGAGGTTGGCCTCCATCAACGCGACGATTTCCTGCAACTTGGGCTGGTTGGTGCCCAGCATGTGCTTGAGCGGTACGCGCTGGTGATCCTGCTCGTTGCGGATGCGTTCATACACAAACATTTCCGAAATCGCCGCCGACAACTCACGGCCATGATCACGGCTGATCAGGTGCAGCATCATGTCCAGCGGTGCGGTGCCGCCCGAGCTGGTAAAGCGGCTGCGGTCGAGGGTAAACAGCCGCGTGCTCATGGCCACCCGCGGGAAGGCTTCCTGCATCGAGGCCAGGCATTCCCAGTGCACGCTGCAATCAAAACCGTCGAGCAAGCCGGCATAGGCCAGGGCCCAGCTGCCGGTGCACACGGCACCCAGGCGGCGCGACTGGCGCGCCTGGCTCTGCAGCCATGAGACATGCTCACGGGTCACGGTGCGCTGAATACCGATACCTCCGCAAACAATCACCATATCCAGCGCCGGAGCCTTGTGCATGCTGGCGTCGGGGGTCACCTGCAGACCATCACTGGCCCAGACCTGGCTGCCATCGGCGCTGAGGGTGCTCCAGCGATACAACTCACGGCCCGACAACTGGTTGGCCATGCGCAAGGGTTCTATCGCGGATGCCAGGGAAATGAGCGTGAAATTGTCCAGCAGCAGAAAGCCGATGGATTGAGGCGTACGGTTCTGGGGTTGAACCCCGGAGTTGAACGACGTCATCGCGGTATCTCCTCACACAAAGCGGGTGATGGCCTCAGGCGCAGGCTCTTGTTATGACCCTCGTTTCACGGGGCTTTAAGATGACAACGCAAATGCCATGCCTAAAGTTGAATGGCTATTCAACAAAGCCTGAAAACGACGTCGCAATGTGTCTGGACGGGTGATGGGAAAACGCCGGTTAAACGCAGGTACACAGGTGCTGACCGATGCTGTTGAGCACATCGGTAGCACTTGTGGGAAGGATGTAGGAGCAGCTCAGTTACAGGATGTCACCAAAAGTACGAGTGCGCCAAAACGGGTCGCCGTGCGCTGAAAAAGCGCCGATGCAGCAGTAACAGGCTTGTTGTGGGAGCGGGCTTGCTCGCGATGGCATCGACGCGGTGTAGATGTCAGACCGCAGCGATCCAATCGCGAGCAAGTCCGCTCCCACAGATAATGGGGGGGGGGGTCAGCATTCCACCGCGCTGACCGCCAGGCCGCCGCGCGAGGTTTCCTTGTATTTGTCGTGCATGTCGGCGCCAGTGTCGCGCATGGTGCGGATCACCCGGTCCAGGGAAATAAAGTGCTGACCATCGCCCCGCAAGGCCATTTGCGCCGCATTGATCGCTTTGACCGCTGCAATGGCGTTGCGCTCGATACAAGGCACCTGCACCAGCCCGCCCACCGGGTCGCAGGTCAGGCCCAGGTTGTGCTCCAGGCCGATTTCCGCGGCGTTGCACAGTTGCTCCGGGGTGGCACCGAGGATTTGCGCCAGCCCCGCGGCCGCCATCGCACACGCCGAACCCACCTCGCCCTGGCAGCCCACCTCCGCCCCGGAGATCGAGGCGTTCTTTTTGCACAAAATACCGATCGCCGCTGCGCTCAGCAGGTAGTCCACCACATTGGCCTCGCTAACTTCATCGCTGAATTTCATAAAGTAGTGCAGTACCGCCGGGATGATCCCCGCTGCACCGTTGGTGGGCGCCGTGACCATGCGCCCGCCAGCGGCGTTTTCTTCGTTGACCGCCAGGGCAAACAGGTTGACCCATTCCATCGCGCTCAGGGTCGAGCCGATGACGTTGGGTTTGCCCAGTTCCTGCAGGCTGCGGTGCAAGCGCGCTGCACGACGACGCACATTAAGACCACCGGGCAGGATGCCTTCGTGTTTCAAGCCTTGCTCTACACAGTCCTGCATGGCGCGCCAAAGTTTGATCAGGCCGCAGCGGATTTCGTCTTCGCTGCGCCATGTGCGTTCGTTGGCCAGCATCAAGGCCGCCACGCTCAGGTGATGGGTGCGGCACAGCTCGAGCAGTTCGACGGCGCTGCTGAAGTCATAGGGCAACTCGGTGCGATCCATATCCAGCACACCGCTGGCGGCCTGTGCCGCGTCCACCACAAAACCGCCGCCCACCGAGTAATAAGTGTCGCGATGCAATTCAGCGGTTTCGGTGTGCGCGACCAGAGTCATGGCGTTGGGGTGAAACGGCAGGTTCTCGTCAATCAGGCGCATGTCCTGCGCCCACACGAACGGGATCGGCAGGTAGCCATCGAGCAATAACCTTTCGCTGTGTTGCAGCTCGGCAATGCGCGGCCCGATCAGCGCCGGGTCAATGGCGTCCGGCCATTCGCCCATCAGGCCCATGATCACTGCGCTGTCGCTGCCGTGGCCTATACCGGTGGCCGACAGCGAACCATAGAGTTGCACTTCGATACGGCGTACCCGTTGCAACTTGTCGCGCTCGCGCAGGCCCTGCACAAACAGCGCCGCCGCCCGCATCGGGCCTACGGTGTGGGAGCTGGAAGGGCCGATACCGATCTTGAACAGGTCAAACACGCTGATAGCCATGAGCACGAGCCTCGGGGGTCAATGCCTTGCATCATGGGGTGTTTGCCCTCGGCAAAAACGTCCAGCTACGACCCGCCTTTGCCTGCCAGCGCCCCCGACGTTTTATGGGGTGCAGATGCACGGAAAAGGCAGTTTTCGAGCCTCGTTCGTCCAGATACGACCTCGCTGGTATCAGATACGACCCTGCCTGTACTGGATGCGACGCCCCCTGTAGGCGTTTGATTTTCGCTGTTACATGATCAGTCCCGACTCGATTGCAAGATGCGCCGGCACAGTCCCCTGCCGACCATCGCCCGACCGCAACTGATACCTGCGGCTTTTCGATCGAAAAACCGCAACCCGGACACACAGGAGTCGATCCATGAAACATTCCTCATCGTTGTTGTTGGCTGCATTGCTGAGTCTGCCCGTCATCACCCAGGCCGCAGAACCGGAGCAATGCAGCACCGTCAATTTCTCGGATGTCGGCTGGACCGACATCACCGTCACCACCGCCGTTACCAGCGAGATACTCAAGGGCCTCGGCTACAAGACCAGAACCACCATGATTTCCGTACCGGTCACCTACAA
Organism: Pseudomonas fragi; assembly: GCF_900105835.1. Taxonomy (NCBI): domain Bacteria; kingdom Pseudomonadati; phylum Pseudomonadota; class Gammaproteobacteria; order Pseudomonadales; family Pseudomonadaceae; genus Pseudomonas; species Pseudomonas fragi. The sequence goes on along the minus strand of NZ_LT629783.1, from coordinate 3,551,656 downwards.
GTCGCTGGCCGATGGCAAGAACATGGATGTGTTCCTGGGCAACTGGATGCCGACCATGGAAAACGACATCAAGGCCTACCGCGACGCAGGCACCGTCGAGACCGTGCGCGCCAACCTGGAGAACGCCAAATACACCCTCGCCGTACCCGAAGCGCTCTACAACAAGGGCCTCAAAGACTTCTCCGACTTACCCAAGTTCAAGAAGGAGCTGGACGGCAAGATCTACGGCATCGAGCCGGGCAACGACGGCAACCGCATGATCCAGACCATGATCGACAAGAACGCCTTTGGCTTGAAAGATGCCGGCTTCAAGGTGGTTGAATCGAGTGAGGCAGGCATGCTGTCGCAGGTTGACCGCGCCCAGCGCCGAGGTACCGACGTGGTGTTCCTGGGCTGGGAACCGCACCCGATGAACACCCGCTTCAAAATGAAATACCTCACCGGCGGCGACGAGTTCTTCGGCCCCAATTATGGCCAGGCAACCATCTACACCAATACCCGCAAGGGCTACACCGAAGCGTGCAGCAACGTCGGGCAACTGCTGAAAAACTTGGTATTTACCCTCGACATGGAAAGCACCCTGATGGGCAAGGTGCTGGACGACAAGATCAAACCCGACGCGGCCGCCAAAGCCTGGCTCAAACAGAACCCGCAAGTGCTTGAAACCTGGCTGGCGGGCGTCACCACGGTGGATGGCAAACCGGGGCTTGAGGCGGTCAAAGCCAGCCTCGCGAAGTAATCGCGGACGCCGGGGGGTAACTGCACCCGGCTCCGTTTCAATTTCCCTGCATGCGGACGTTCACTACCATGCTGATTGATCAAAAAATCCCTTTGGGTGATTACATCGCACGCTTCGTCGAATGGCTGACCCAGCACGGTGCCAATATCTTCGATGCCATCGCCAGCACACTGGAAGCCATGATCCACGCGGTGACCTTCACCCTGACCTGGTTCAACCCCTTCGTATTTATCGGGCTGATTGCCCTGCTCGCCCACTTTATCCAGCGCAAATGGGGGCTCACGGTTTTTGTGGCGCTGTCGTTTCTGCTGATCCTCAACCTGGGGTATTGGCAAGAAACCATGGAAACCCTGGCCCAGGTGCTGTTCGCCACCTTCGTGTGCGTGATCATCGGCGTGCCGCTGGGGATACTCGCGGCGCACAAACCGATGTTCTACACCTTTATGCGGCCGGTGCTCGACCTGATGCAGACCGTGCCGACCTTTGTTTACCTGATCCCGACCCTGACCCTGTTCGGGCTGGGCGTGGTGCCGGGGCTGATCTCCACGGTGGTGTTTGCGATTGCCGCGCCGATCCGCCTCACCTACCTGGGCATCCGTGACGTACCCCATGAGCTGCTCGATGCCGGCAAGGCCTTCGGTTGTTCGCGGCGCCAGCTGCTCACCCGTATCGAGCTGCCCCACGCCATGCCGAGCATCGCCGCCGGGATTACCCAGTGCATCATGCTGTCGCTGTCGATGGTGGTGATCGCCGCGCTGGTAGGGGCCGATGGCCTGGGCAAACCGGTGGTCAACGCACTGAACACGGCCGATATCGCATTGGGCTTTGAAGCCGGACTGGCGATTGTGCTGCTGGCCATCATGCTCGACCGTATCTGCAAGCAGCCGGACGCCAAAGCAGGAGCCGACGCATGAGTATTATTCGTTTCGATAATGTGGACGTGATCTTTGCCAAAGACCCGCGTGAAGCGCTCAGCCTTCTGGATCAGGGTTTGTCGCGGGATCAGATCCTGAAAAAAACCGGGCAGATCGTCGGCGTTGAAAAAGCCAGCCTGGACATCGACAAAGGTGAAATCTGCGTGCTGATGGGCTTGTCCGGGTCGGGCAAGTCCAGCCTGTTGCGCTGTATCAACGGGCTCAACACGGTCAGCCGTGGCCAGCTGTATGTGGAGCACGAAGGCAAGCAGATCGACATCGCATCATGCACCCCCGCCGAACTGAAAATGATGCGCACCAAACGCATCGCCATGGTGTTTCAAAAATTCGCCCTGATGCCCTGGCTGACAGTGCGCGAAAACATCAGCTTCGGCCTGGAGATGCAGGGCCGCCCGGAAAAGGAACGCCGTACCCTGGTGGACGAGAAGCTCGAACTGGTGGGCCTGACCCAATGGCGCAACAAAAAGCCCGACGAGTTGAGCGGCGGCATGCAGCAACGGGTTGGCCTGGCGCGGGCGCTGGCGATGGACGCCGACATCCTGCTGATGGACGAACCCTTCTCGGCGCTGGACCCATTGATCCGCCAGGGCCTTCAAGACGAGTTGCTGGAGCTGCAACACAAGCTGAACAAGACCATCGTTTTCGTCAGCCATGACCTTGACGAAGCGCTCAAGCTGGGCAGCCGCATTGCAATCATGAAAGACGGCAAGATCGTGCAGTACAGCAAGCCCGAAGAAATCGTGCTTAACCCTGCCGACGACTATGTGCGCACCTTTGTGGCCCATACCAACCCGCTCAACGTGCTGTGCGGGCGCAGCCTGATGCGCACACTGGACAACTGCAAACGCATCAACGGCTCGGTGTGCATTGATCCGGGGGATGATTCGTGGATTGACCTGGCTGAAGGCAACACCATCAAGGGTGTGCGCCAGGGTGCCAGCGTGGTGGACCTGCAACACTGGAAAACCGGGCAGGCGGTAGAAGGGCTTGGCCGCGGGCCGACGCTGGTGGACAGTGGTATCGGCATGCGCGATGCACTCCAGATCCGTTACCAGACCGGCAACAAACTGGTGCTGCACGACAATCACAAAGTGGTGGGGATACTGGGGGATACCGAGCTGTATCACGCGTTGCTGGGCAAGAATCTGGGCTGATAGCCGCGAGTCCTGTGGGAGCGGGCTTGCCCGCGATAACATCAGCGCGGTGTACCTGATACACCGCGTCGCTGGCATCGCGAGCAAGCCCGCTCCCACACGAGTTCTCAGTGCTTAGCTATAAACACGGCCAAGGAGTTGGCGATGGCTTTCAAACTGATCGAGCACATCACGGCTGATTTGCTCCTGGGTGAAGCCCATCAGGTCGTACTCCTGGTTGCCGTTGTGCAAGTACACCTCGGCCCGGTAATAACGGCTGCGCACTTCATCCTGTTCAGACTCACTTGGCGCGGCCAGGTAACCATCCAGGCTGACTTCGTAGACAAACGGGTTGCCTTCTTCCATCTCCACCCGCACGCCCATGCACCGCTTGGCGCTGCCCAGCAGGGTCTGCACATCAAGCCCCTGGCTGCGCAATTGTGCCGCCGCGTCTTCCAGTGCCGGGGTCACGTGTTTGTCCATGAAACGCTGCACCACGGCTTGAGTCGGTTGCAGGTCCTGGGCAGTCAGACGCTCGCTGAAACCACGACGGCCACGGGCAGCCAGCTCGGCTTGTTCCTGTTCAACCAGGGTGTCCTGACGCATCGCCTTGTGCAGGCCGAACATAAACAGGATCAACACCACCGAAAACGGCAGACCCGCCAGCACCACCATGGTTTGCATGGCGGCGAAGTTGCCGGCAAACAGCAGGCCGATGGTCACCAGGGTGATCACCGCCGACCAGAAAATGCGCAACCAGTGCGGCGCATCTTCATCCACGTCGCCGCCTTTGCACGAAAGGTTGGCCATCATCACCGCGCCGGAGTCCGCCGGGGTCAGGAACAGTACAAAGCCGACAAAGATCGACACGCCAATCACGATTTTCGACGCCGGGTAATGCTCAAGCAGTTGGTAAATCGCCATCGATGGCTGCTCCAGCGCCGTCTTGCCCAGCTCCACGGCACCGTGGTTAACCACCAGGTCCAGCGCCGAGTTACCGAAGATCGACAACCAGGCCAGGGTGAAGCCCAGCGGGATCAGCAACACGCCCGCCACCAGCTCGCGCACGGTACGACCACGGGAAATGCGCGCGATAAACATCCCTACAAATGGGGCCCAGCTAATCCACCACGCCCAGTAGAACAGGGTCCACAGGCCCAGCCAGCCCTCGGTTTTCTTGCTATCGCCTTCGTACACGTACAGGTCGAAAGTTTTCATCACGATACCGTTGAGGTAATCGCCGGTGTTTTGCACAAAGCCGTTGAGCAGGTGCAGGGTCGGGCCGAACAACAGCACGAAAATCAGCAGGCCGCTGAACAGGATGATGTTCAGGTTGGACAAGCGACGGATACCGTTTTCAACGCCCGAAACCGCCGCGATGGTCGCCACGGTGCTCATCACGATGATCACGATCAGCAGGTTGGTATTGCTGTGCTCCATGCCGAACAGGTTCTCAAGCCCCGACGACACTTGCATCGAGCCAATGCCCAGGTTGGTCACCAGGCCCAGCAGGGTCACGAACATGCCGAAACCGTCTACCGCATGGCCCGCTGCGCCCTTGACCCAACGCTCGCCCATCAACGGGTACAACGCCGAACGCAACGCCAGCGGCTGGTTGTGACGGTAGGCAAAATAGGCCACGGCCAGGCCGACCAGCGCGTAGATCGCCCAGCCATGCAGGCCCCAGTGCAGGAACGTCAGTTGCAGTGCCTGACGCGCCGCTTCATGGCTGCCCGACACGCCTTCAGGCGGGTTGAAGTAGTGGTCCAGCGGCTCGGAAGCGCCGAAGTACAGCAGCGAAATACCGATACCGGACGAAAACAGCATGCCGGCCCAGGCGCCATAGCTGAAATCCGGGGTGTCCTGCTTGGTCCCCAGTTTCAGTTTGCCGTAGGACGAAAACGCCAGACCGACCACAAAGATCAGGTAAGCGGCGATCACCACCATGTAATACCAGCCGAAGCTGCGCGACAGCCATTCCTGGGCAACACCCAGAATGCGGCCCGCTTCTTCGGGGGCGATGATCAGGATGGCAGTCAGTAAAAGTATCAAGGCAGTGGAGGTGTAAAACACCCAACCGTTGACCGTCACCTTCTGCGGTGGGGTCTTTATTAGAGAAGCAGAACTCATGGCACGGATGCTCCAGGCAGCGCGAGAGAAAAACTTGAGGCAAGGCACCACCCGACCAATCGCTTAGATAGCGACCGGCGGTCGGATGATATAAAGACACCGCTAAAAAACCGGACCCGCCCAGACCAATGCTGTCAAAGGCAGCGGGTTTGCTCGCGAAGGCCTCAAGGGCACCGCATCTAATCCGTTAGTGTGCGTATCGTTAGACCTTCGCGAGCAAGCCCGCTGCCACTGGGGTTCCAGTGCTTTTGCCATGTCGTTTTGCGCCATTCATGCTTAGGAAAACGGCATCAATCGCGACGAATTGTCGCAGATACTATTCTTTGTTGATTGAACGTTCAATCAAAACAAAATAGACTGGCTGCCGTTCAGTGATGTTTCTTGCACTGCTCGCCGGCCCAAGGAGATTCACGAAATGCCCAAGGTCGGTATGCAACCCATACGCCGCCAGCAGTTGATCGAAGCCACCTTGACGGCTGTCGATCAGGTCGGGATGGCAGATGCCAGCATTGCGCTGATTGCCCGTCTGGCCGGTGTGTCGAACGGCATCATCAGTCACTACTTCAAAGACAAGAACGGTCTGATTGCCGCCACCATGCGGTACTTGATGAACGTCTTGATCGACAACGTCACCGAACGCCGCCAGGCGTTGGCCGACGACAGCCCGCGGGCGCATTTGCAGGTAATCGTCGAGGGCAACTTCGACGCCAGCCAGGTTAATGGCCCGGCAATGAAAACCTGGCTGGCCTTCTGGGCCGCCAGCATGCACCAACCGTCGTTGCACAGATTGCAGCGCATCAACGACCACCGCTTGTACTCCAATCTGTGCTGCCAGTTCCGCCGAGTACTGCCCCAGGCCCAGGCCCGTAATGCAGCACGGGGCCTGGCAGCGCTGATCGATGGTCTATGGTTGCGGGGTGCCCTTTCCGGTGACGGCTTCGACACCGACCAGGCACAACGCATCTGCTACGAATATATGGATCTACAACTGGCGAAACAGGTGAGTTAGGGCACTTTCAAACAACCTAGCCACCTAATGAACTATGCGCTTCAAAAAACGTAGCGAGCGACGGCAAGACAAGGCGAAAGCCGACGAGTAAGCGGAGTTGACTTTAGTCAATGAGCATTACGAGGAGGCTTTCAACGCAGTATTGCCTAGCGCAGTAGTTTTTTAGCCCAACCACTTATGCACTTGCGAGGATATATGGCCCGTTTCGAACTGCAAAAACTCTACATCGACGGCGGCTACACCGACGCCGGTAGCGACGCTACTTTCGATGCCATCAACCCGGCTAACGGCGAAGTCCTCGCGCAAGTGCAACGCGCTACCAAAGAAGACGTCGAACGCGCCGTTGTCAGCGCTGAAAAAGGCCAGAAAATCTGGGCCGCCATGACGTCCATGGAGCGTTCGCGCATCCTGCGTCGCGCCGTGGAAATCCTGCGCGAGCGCAACGATGAACTGGCCGCCCTGGAAACCCTGGACACCGGCAAGTCGTACTCCGAAACCCGCTACGTCGATATCGTCACCGGTGCCGACGTACTGGAATACTACGCAGGCCTGGCGCCCGCCATCGAAGGCGAGCAGATCCCGCTGCGCACCACCTCTTTCGTTTACACCCGTCGCGAGCCGCTAGGCGTTGTGGCCGGTATCGGCGCGTGGAACTACCCGATCCAGATCGCCCTGTGGAAATCCGCACCGGCCCTGGCTGCCGGCAACGCGATGATCTTCAAGCCGAGCGAAGTCACCTCGCTGACCACCCTCAAGCTGGCCGAGATCTTCACCGAAGCAGGCCTGCCGGATGGCGTGTTCAACGTCCTGACCGGCAGCGGCCGTGAAGTCGGCACCTGGCTGACCGAGCACCCGCGCATCGAGAAAATCTCGTTCACCGGCGGCACCGACACCGGCAAGAAAGTCACCGCCAGCGCTACCCAGTCGTCGCTCAAAGACGTGACCATGGAACTGGGCGGCAAGTCGCCACTGATCATTTTCGACGACGCCGACCTGGATCGCGCCGCCGATACCGCGATGATGGCCAACTTCTACAGCTCGGGCCAGGTGTGCACCAACGGCACCCGCGTGTTTATCCCGACAACCCTGAAAGCGGCGTTTGAAGCCAAGATCCTGGAGCGCGTTGCGCGCATCCGCATCGGCAACCCGGAAGACGAAAACACCAACTTCGGCCCGCTGGTCAGCTTTGCTCACATGGAAAGCGTGCTGGGCTACATTGCCAAGGGCAAGGCAGAAGGCGCCCGCCTGCTGTGCGGCGGCGAACGCCTGACCGAAGGCGACCTGGCCAAGGGCGCATTCGTGGCACCGACCGTGTTCAGCGACTGCACCGACGACATGACCATCGTCAAGGAAGAAATCTTCGGCCCGGTGATGAGCATCCTCACCTACGACAGCGAAGAAGAAGTGATCCGCCGCGCCAACGACACCGAATTCGGCCTGGCCGCAGGTGTCGTGACCAAGGATCTGAACCGCGCTCACCGCGTGATTCACCAACTGGAAGCGGGCATTTGCTGGATCAATGCCTGGGGCGAGTCCGACGCAAAAATGCCGGTTGGCGGTTACAAGCAGTCGGGCATCGGTCGTGAAAACGGCATCAGCTCGCTGGCTCAGTACACCCAGGTCAAATCGGTACAGGTAGAGCTGGGCGACTACGTTTCGGTGTTCTAAACCGACAGGCCCACATAAACCCTGTGGGAGCGGGCTTGCCCGCGATGGAATGGCTGCGGTCTGCCAGACAGGCCGCGTTGCATGAATCGCGAGCAAGCCCGCTCCCACGGGTTCTGCCATCACTTCCAAGAGGGTGCATTTATGTCCCAAGAATTCGATTACATCATCATTGGTGCCGGCTCTGCCGGTAACACCCTGGCGACCCGTCTGACTGAAGACCAGGGCGTCACCGTGCTGCTGCTTGAAGCAGGCGGCCCGGACTACCGCTTCGACTTCCGTACCCAGATGCCTGCCGCACTGGCGTTCCCGCTGCAAGGCCGCCGCTACAACTGGGCCTTCGAGACCGACCCGGAACCGCACATGGACAACCGTCGCATGGAATGTGGTCGCGGCAAGGGCCTGGGCGGCTCGTCCCTGATCAACGGCATGTGCTACATCCGCGGCAACGCGATGGACTATGACGGCTGGGCAAAAATGCCAGGTCTTGAAGACTGGGATTACCTCAGCTGCCTGCCGTACTTCCGCAAGGCCGAAACCCGCGACATCGGCCCTAACGACTACCACGGTGGCGATGGCCCGGTCAGCGTGACCACGCCAAAAGCCGGCAACAACGTATTGTTCCACGCCATGGTTGAAGCCGGCGTGCAAGCCGGCTACCCGCGCACCGAAGACCTGAACGGCTACCAGCAGGAAGGTTTCGGCCCGATGGACCGTACCGTGACGCCCAACGGCCGTCGCGCCAGCACCGCCCGCGGCTACCTGGACACGGCCAAGCAGCGTTCGACCCTGAAAATCGTCACCCACGCCCTGACCGACAAGATCCTGTTTGAAGGCAAGCGTGCGGTAGGCGTGTCCTACATGGTCGGCGACAGCGACACCCGTATCCAGGCCAAGGCGCGTAAAGAAGTACTGCTGTGCAGCGGCGCCATCGGTTCGCCGACCGTGCTGCAACGTTCCGGTGTCGGCCCGGCCGAACTGCTCAACAGCCTCGACATCCCGGTGGTTCACGACCTGCCGGGCGTTGGCCGGAACCTGCAGGACCACCTTGAGCTGTACCTGCAATACGCCTGCACCCAGCCGGTTTCCCTGTACCCGTCACTGTTGTGGTGGAACCAGCCGGCCATCGGCGCAGAGTGGATGTTCCTGGGCAAGGGCATCGGCGCCAGCAACCAGTTCGAAGCCGGTGGTTTTATTCGCACCCGCGAAGAATTCGAATGGCCGAACATCCAGTACCACTTCCTGCCGGTAGCGATTAACTACAACGGCAGCAATGGCGTGAAAGAGCACGGTTTCCAGGCGCACATGGGTTCCATGCGCTCGCCGAGCCGTGGCCGGATCAACGTGAAGTCCAAGGACCCGCGCGAGTACCCGAGCATCCTCTTCAACTACATGGCGAGCGAGCAGGACTGGCAGGAATTCCGTGACGGCATCCGCCTGACCCGCGAAATCATGCAGCAGCCGGCACTGGATGCTTACCGTGGCCGTGAAATCAGCCCGGGCATCGACAAGCAGACCGACGAAGAGCTGGATACCTTTATCCGCGAACACGCCGAAACCGCTTTCCACCCGTCGTGCTCGTGCAAGATGGGCACCGACGAGATGGCCGTGGTCGACGCTGAAGGCCGTGTGCACGGGATGCAGGGGCTGCGTGTGGTCGATGCCTCGATCATGCCGCTGATCACCACCGGCAACCTCAATGCGCCGACGATCATGATCGCCGAGAAAATCGCCGACAAGATCCGTGGCCGCCAGCCGGAACCACGCAGCACTGCTGCTTACTACGTTGCAGGCGACGCACCGGTGCGCGGCAAGCCACTGCGTGAAGTAAGCCGTACCGCGCAGTAAGCACTGTCCGTAGCAGTTGACGAGCGGAGCGAGGCTACGTCCGGCGGCACAACCGTCGTAAATTCAGGTGACGCGGTTCTTCCGATGAATCGCGTCATCTGGTTTCACGGTCGCTTCGCAACCGGACGCAGCCTCGTTCCTTCGGCAGCTGCTACGAATTTTGTGTAACTCTTGAGTTTCATCTTGCCCCGCTTGCCCCGGCCTCAACGCAGGCACTACTCTAGTACCTCGCTTCGCGCCACACCCCCCCGCCCCACCCGACATGCCAGCCTTGCCTGGCCAAGAGGTTTTCTATGTTTGATGTTGTCTCTTCGAGCAAATGGCCGACCGGCTTTCTGATTAATCCAAACGCAGAACCTCTCGATCCAAAATGGCTTACCGAATTCAGCAAGATCCCCGCAGCCGCTGTCAGTGACTGTCTGGGCCGCAACGTCGGCGGTCTGGGCCTGAAGTCTTTCCACGGCAATCGGCCGATGCTGGGCAGCGCCCTGACCGTTCGCGTACGCCCGGGCGACAACCTGATGATCCTCAAAGCCATGCAAATGGCCCGCCCTGGCGATGTGCTGGTGATCGACGGCAGCGCCGACCTGACCCGTGCCGTATTCGGCGGCATCATGCGCGCCATGGCCCTCAAGGCCGGGATTATCGGCGTGGTGATCAACGGCGCCCTGCGCGACCTCGACGAATGGCAAACCGGTGAACTGCCGGCCTACGCCATTGGCGGCGTACACCGCGGCCCGAGCACTGACGGCGGCGGCGAAATCAACGTGCCAATCTCGTGTGCCGGCATGCTGGTAATGCCAGGCGACCTGATGATTGGCGATGGTGACGGCGTAGTTGCGGCTTCGCGCAGTGAACTGCCGGAATTGCTGATCCGTTGCCACGACCTGCTGGCTCGTGAACAGGCGACGCTCAAGGCAATCGAAGAAGGCACCCTGGACCCGGACCGTTTTGACGCCATCCTGCGCGCCAAGGGTTGCCCGGTTTAACACGCTACGCGCCCCCCTGTGGGAGCGGGCTTGCTCGCGATGGCATCGGCGCGGTCCAGCGGGTTAACCGCACTGCCTGCATCGCGAGCAAGCCCGCTCCCACAGACCCACCAAGTCCAAGGAGGTCTGTGCATGTTCGATTTCTACCCTCAGCTCAAGCAGCGCTTTGACGCGCTGCGCACCCGGGCCGAGTTCTTTTCGTTACGTTATGTACGCGAGTCCGGGCAATACCTGTCGGTACGCAAGAACGTCGCAGAGCCTCCCTCATTCAGTCACGACCAGGGCGCCATGCTGACCGTGCGGTTGCGCGGTATCGAGGCTTATGCCGCCACCAATGACCTGTCCCAGGCCGGTCTGCAGGCCGCGCTTGATCGCGCCGAAACCCAGGCCCAACTGATCGCCGGGCATGCCCTGCTCAACCTGAGCCAGGAACCGGTGTCCCATGAGCGCGCCGACTTTTTCTCCCCAGACCTCGACCAGGCCTTCCCGTCACTGAGTGAGTGCTTCGAGCTGCTAGGCGCCGAATCAGCCGCTGTGCCCAAGGACGAGAGGCTGGTGAGCTGGGTAGTTTCACTGGGCCTCAATCACGTCGAACAGATTTACCTGAACAGTGCCGGCGCCGAGCTGCGCCGCGCCCAGCGTTTTGTCTACCCGGGCATGAGCGTCACCGCCTATGACGGCAACGACAGCCAGAGCCGCAGCCTGGGCCGCGAGAACTTTGGCCAGCAAGGTGGCGCCGATGTGATCAGCCGCTGCGGGCTGATCGGCGCCGCACCCCAGGTCGCCGACCAGGCCCTGCAATTGCTGCTGGCGCCCAATGCCCCGGCGGGCAAGCGCGACCTGCTGCTGATGCCCGATCAGATGATCCTGCAAATCCACGAATCCATCGGCCACCCGCTGGAGCTGGACCGCATTCTCGGTGACGAGCGCAATTACGCAGGCACCAGCTTCGTCAAGGCCAGCGACTTCGGCAGCCTGCAATACGGCTCAAAATTGCTGAACGTGACCTTCGACCCGACCATCCCCGAGGAACTCGCCAGCTACCGCTTCGACGACGACGGCACCCCGGCCTACAAGGAGTATCTGATCCGCGAAGGCCTGCTGCTGCGCCCGCTGGGCGGCGCACTGTCGCAGTTCCGCTCGGGCCTGGAAGGCGTGGCCAACAGCCGCGCCTGCGGCTGGAACCGACCGCCGATCGATCGTATGGCCAACCTCAATATCGAGCCCGGCGACCAGTCGCTGGAGCAAATGATTGGCGGTATCGAAAGCGGCATCCTGATGGCCACCAACCGCTCGTGGTCGATTGACGATGCGCGCAACAAGTTCCAGTTCGGTTGCGAATGGGGCCAGTTGATCGAAAACGGCGAACTCAAAGGCGTGGTCAAGAACCCCAACTACCGGGGCATTTCCGACCAGTTCTGGCGCAACCTCAGCGCCGTGGGCGACGCCAGTACCTTCAAGGTGCTGGGCACGCCCAACTGCGGCAAGGGTGAGCCCAACCAGGTGATTCGCGTGGGCCACGCGTCACCGGCCTGTGTGTTCAGTCAAATCGATGTATTTGGAGGTGATGCCTGATGAGTACCCCATTGAGTCAGGCCGGGCAGTTCAAGGCGTTGGTCGAGTGGCTGGGCAAGGCGATCCGCCCGCCCGAGCAATTCACCCTGGGCTATAACGGCGAAGCCTCGGAATTTATCCGCTTCAACAAGGGCAAGGTGCGTCAGGCAGGGCAAGTGCAACAGGCCAGCCTGAGCCTGAAGCTGATCCACGATGGCCGCCACGCCGATGTGAGCCTTACCCTGGCCGGTGAGTCGAATGTCGACAAACACCGCCTGGCCGAAGCGCTGCAGCAACTGCGCGACACCTTGCCGTTACTGCCCGTCGACCCGTACCTGCTGCTCAACCCGCAGCCGTGGCACAGCCATGCCGAGCAGAGCCAGCCCCTGCCGGACACGGCCCGGGTTCTGGAGGAAATCCGCAGTGCATCCAAAGGTGTCGATCTGGTCGGGTTTTATGCCAGCGGCCCGATCAGCTACGGCTACGCCAGCTCCGAAGGCGCTTTTGGCTGGCATCAGGCCAATAGTTTCAACTTCGACTGGAGCCTGTTCCACAGTAACGGGCAGGCGGTCAAGGCCAGCTACGCCGGGGCCGACTGGGACAGCGAGCGTTTCGCCCGGCGCATGCAACTGGCCCGCGAGCAACTGGGTTTTCTGGATCGCCCGCTGCACGCCCTGGCGCCCGGTGAATACCGCGCCTACCTGGCCCCGGCTGCGCTGGAAGAAGTGATGAGCATGCTGTGCTGGGGTGGTTTTTCGGCCCAGGCCCTGGCCAGCAAATCCAGCCCGCTGCAAAAGCTCTACGCAGGGGATGCCCAGCTGAGCCCGCTGGTGTCGTTTGACGAGCAGGTCAGCCAGTCCCTGAGCCCGGCCTTTTCCGGCGAAGGCTACCCGCGTCAGGACTTGTCGCTGGTCAAGCACGGCAAGGCCGAGCAGCAACTGGTGAGTTCGCGCAGTGCCGCCGAGTATGGCCTTGAGGTCAACGGCGCGCCGGAACACGAAGCACCGAGCGCGCTGGCAATGGCGGCAGGGACGCTGGAACAGGCTGACATCCTCAAGCAGTTGGGCACCGGGCTGTATATCAGCAACCTGTGGTACCTGAACTACTCGGACCAGCCGGCCGCGCGCCTGACCGGCATGACCCGCTTTGCCACCTTCTGGGTCGAGAACGGCGAGATAAAGGCCCCGGTCAACACCATGCGGTTTGATGACAGCGTCTATAGTCTGCTGGGTTCGCAACTGGAAGCACTGACCGCCGAGCGCGAGCTGCTGCTGTCGGCCAGCACCTACGACCAGCGCCAGACGGCGTCAAACCTGCTGCCGGGAGCGCTGATCAAAAAGCTCACGCTGACGCTGTAACCCGGTCTTGTAGCAGCTGCCGCAGGCTGCGTTCGACGACGCAGTCGTCGTAATTTCAAGTTGCTCGGTCATCCTGCCAGACCGTGCTCTCAGGTTTTACGATTGCTGCGCAACCGGACGCCGCCTGCGGCAGCTGCTACGAACATCAGGCACATCCAATAACAAAGAGGTCCTATGCCCGTACGCCCGGTTCTAAGCCCTGAAACCCTGCGCTGGTTGCCGTGGGTGGTGGCCATCGCGTTTTTCATGCAGTCGCTCGATGGCACCATCCTCAACACTGCCCTGCCCGACATGGCCCTCGACCTGAAGGAAAACCCGCTGCGCATGCAGGGCGTGATCGTTGCCTACATGCTCACCGTGGCCCTGCTGATCCCCGCCTCGGGCTGGATCGCCGACCGCTTCGGCACCAAGAAAATTTTCTTCAGCGCCATCCTGCTGTTCAGCTTTGGCTCGTTGCTCTGTGCCCTCTCCGGCACCCTCAACGAGCTGATCGGCGCACGGATCATCCAGGGCCTGGGGGGCGCCCTGATGCTGCCCATCGGCCGGCTGGTGGTGCTCAAGGCCTACCCGCGCTCGGAGCTGGTGCGGATCATGGGCTTTATCACCATCCCCGGCCTGCTCGGCCCGCTGATCGGCCCCACGATGGGCGGCTGGATGGTGCAGTACCTGAGCTGGCATTGGATCTTCCTGATCAACCTGCCGGTGGGCATCCTCGGCTGCTGGGCGGTATGGCACTTCATTCCGGATTTGCGCGGCAGCGAACGTACCCGTTTCGACGGCCTGGGTTTTGTGCTGTTTGGCGCGGCGATGGTGTTTATCACCATTGCCATGGAAGGCCTGGGCGAGCTGCATATGCCCCACCTGCGGGTGATGCTGCTGCTGTTTGCGGGCATGGCGTGCCTGGCAGCGTACTGGCTGCGCGCGGGCAATATCAGCAACCCGCTGTTCTCCCCGGTGCTGTTTAAAACCAAGACCTTCGCGGTGGGCATCCTCGGTAACCTGTTCGCCCGCCTGGGCAGCGGCGCCCTGCCGTTTCTGGTGCCGCTGCTGTTGCAGGTCGCGCTGGGCTATTCCCCGTCGCAGGCCGGGATGAGCATGCTGCCACTGGCCGCGGCTGCGATGCTGGCCAAATGGGTGGCAAGGCCGCTGATCGAACGCGTGGGCTATCGCACGGTGCTGACGGCCAACACCTTCGCCCTGGGCCTGATGCTGGCCAGCATGGGCCTGGTGACCGAACACACGCCTTACCCGCTGTTGCTGTCTATGTTGGCCGTGCTGGGGGCGATCAACTCGTTGCAGTTCACCGCCATGAATACCGTGACCCTGATCGACCTCGACGACGCCAGCGCCAGCAGCGGCAACAGCTTGCTGTCGGTGGTGGCGCAGCTGTCCTTGAGCCTGGGCGTGGCCTGCGCCGGGGCATTGCTCGGCGGTTTTACCGGGGATGGTGGCAGCGATGGCGTAGACACCGTACTGGGCGCGTTCCAGCTGACCTTCCTCACAGTGGGGATCATGGCCATGCTGGCAGCGGCGATTTTCCTGCAATTGTCACCCCAGGACGGGCGTAAACCCAAGGCCAACTCGGAGCATGAGCTGGAACATTAAGCTGCTTTTTAAGCAGAACTGGATGACATCTCGTCCAGAATGTTCAGGCAAAGGGCATGGGACTGGTACACTGCGCGACATTTTGTTTTGCAGGCCAGTCCCGTGACCACCATTGCCACCGCTTTTAATACTCTGCCTCTGTCCGCCGCCATGCTGGCTAACCTCGACTCCCTCGGTTATGCCCAGATGACGCCGATTCAGGCGCAGAGCTTGCCGGTGATCCTCAAAGGCATGGACCTGATCGCCCAGGCCAAGACCGGCAGTGGCAAAACTGCCGCCTTCGGCATCGGCCTGCTGAACCCGATCAACCCGCGCTTCTTCGGCTGCCAGGCCCTGGTGATTTGCCCGACCCGCGAACTGGCTGACCAGGTTGCCAAGGAAATCCGCCGTCTGGCCCGCGCCGAAGACAACATCAAGGTGCTGACCCTGTGCGGCGGCGTGTCGTTCGGCCCGCAGATCGGTTCGCTGGAACACGGCGCACACATCATCGTCGGCACCCCGGGCCGTATCCAGCAGCACTTGCGCAAAGGTTCGCTGGTACTGGACGGCCTGAACACCCTGGTACTGGACGAAGCTGACCGCATGCTCGACATGGGCTTCTATGACGCCATCGAAGACATCATTGTCAAAACCCCGGAGCGTCGCCAGACCCTGCTGTTCTCGGCCACCTATCCGGCCGGTATCAAGCAGCTGTCGTCCAAGTTCATGCGCAACCCTCAGCAGGTAAAAGCCGAGGCGCTGCACACTGACAGCCAAATTGAACAACGCTTCTACGAAATCTCGCCTGAAGAGCGCATGAGCGCTGTGACCAAGGTGCTGGGCCACTTCCGCCCGCAGTCTTGCGTAGCGTTCTGCTTCACCAAGCAGCAGGTGCAGGAAACCGTTGATCACCTGACCTCCAAGGGCATTTCGGCTGTCGGCCTGCATGGCGACCTGGAACAGCGCGACCGTGACCAGGTGCTGGCGATGTTTGCCAACCGCTCGACTTCAGTACTGGTTGCCACCGACGTGGCGGCGCGTGGTCTGGACATCGACGCGCTGGACATGGTGCTCAACGTTGAGCTGGCCCGCGACTCGGAAATCCATATTCACCGCGTTGGCCGTACCGGCCGTGCCGGTGAAAAAGGCGTGGCCATCAGCCTGGTTGCTCCGTCCGAAGCGCACCGCGCCCAGGCCATCGAGCAGTTGCAGAAAGCTCCGCTGAACTGGGAAACCCTGGACACCCTGACCTCTCAAGGCGGCGCACCGTTGCTGCCGGCCATGAGTACGCTGGTGATCGGTGCAGGTCGTAAAGACAAGGTTCGTCCAGGTGACATTCTCGGCGCCCTGACCGGCGACGCGGGTATCCCGGGTGCCCAGGTCGGCAAGATCGCGATCTTTGACTTCCAGGCTTATGTGGCGGTTGACCGCACCATCGCCAAGCAAGCGGCCCAGCGCCTGAGCGAAGGCAAAATCAAAGGCCGCGTATTGCGCGTGCGGGTTTTGTAAATAATCGCCTGAACAACAGCGATCAAATGTGGGAGCGGGCTTGCTCGCGATGCAAACAACTCGGTTCATCTGAATGACCGGGGTGCTGCAATCGCGGGCAAGCCCGCTCCCACATCAGGTTTGCACTGACCATAAATTTTGTGAGGACACCGCTTTGCGCTCTACCGACGTTGTGATTATTGGCGCTGGCGCCGCAGGCTTGATGTGCGCACTGACCGCCGCCAACCGCGGGCGCAAGGTGATGCTGATCGACCACGCCAACAAGGCCGGCAAAAAGATCCTGATGTCGGGCGGTGGCCGCTGCAACTTCACCAACATGTACACCGAGCCGAACAATTTCCTGTCGCAGAACCCGCACTTCTGCAAGTCGGCCCTGGCCCGCTACACCCAGTGGGACTTTATCGAGATGGTCGCCAAACACGGCGTGCCCTATCACGAGAAAAAACTCGGCCAGCTGTTCTGCGATAACAAATCCAGCGACATCCTTGAAATGCTTCTCGACGAGTGCAAACAGGCGGGCGTCAGCCTGCACCTGGACACATCGGTCGAGCAGATCGAAAAAACCGACAACGGCTACAGCCTCAACACCACGCTGGGCCCGGTTGACTGCCAGTCGCTGGTGGTTGCCACCGGTGGGCTGTCAATTCCGACCCTGGGCGCGACAGGTTTCGGTTATCAAATCGCCAAACAGTTCGGCCACACCTTGCTGCCGACCCGCGCAGGCCTGGTGCCGTTCACCATCACCGATCAGCTCAAGGAAATCTGCACCGAGCTGTCGGGCACGTCGGTGGACTGCCTGGTGAGCTGTAATGATCAGAGCTTTCGCGAAAATATCCTGTTCACCCATCGGGGCTTGAGCGGGCCGGCAATCTTGCAGATTTCCTCGTTCTGGAATCCGGGCGACACGGTTGAAATCAATCTGCTGCCCGATCTCGACGCCTTGAGCTGGCTGCAAACCCAGCAGGCTGAACGCCCCAACAGTGAGTTGAAAACCCTGCTGGGTGAAATCTTCACCAAGAAAATGGCCAACCTGCTGGCCGAGCACTGGTTCGAATCCAAGCCAATGAAGCAGTACACCCCGGCAGAACTGGCGCAGGTGGCGGACAAACTGGCGTGCTGGAAAGTGGTACCAGCCGGCACCGAAGGCTATCGCACCGCGGAAGTGACCCTGGGCGGGGTCGATACCCGCGAAGTGTCGTCCAAGACCATGGAATCGCTGAAAAGCCCCGGTCTGTATTTTGTCGGCGAAGTGCTGGATGTCAGCGGCCATCTGGGCGGTTTCAACTTCCAGTGGGCGTGGGCCTCGGGGTATGCGGCGGCGCAGTACGTCTGACCTGAGCCAGCGCCAACCGCATCGCGAGCAAGCCCGCTCCCACAGGAATATCGCTGTTCCTGTGGGAGCGGGCTTGCTCGCGATGGGCCTTTGCATAAATATTTTTGGTTCGATGTGACAGCCCCATTGCGCTGTCGTCTTATCTGGCTCAAGTTAGCGAATCACGAGCCAGGCACCGCCACTTCATGTCATCGAAAAGCTTTCAGCATTCCTTGCGTCGCCTGTGGGCACTGGACAAGTTCAGTTACAGCGTGCGGGTATTTGTCGCCCTGACCGGCAGCATGGCTTTTTGCTGGTATCAGGATGAGATGTCGCTGCTGATCCCGCTATTTCTGGGGATTATCGCCAGCGCCCTGTCTGAAACCGATGACAGCTGGCAGGGCCGCCTCAACGCCCTGCTGGTGACCCTGGTGTGTTTCACCGCCTCGGCCCTGAGTGTCGAGCTGCTTTTCCCCTACCCCTGGCTGATGGTCTGCGCGCTGGCCCTGGCCAGTTTCGGCCTGACCATGCTCGGGGCATTGGGCGAACGCTACGGGGCGATTGCCTCGGCCACACTGATCCTGGCCGTATACACCATGATCGGCGTGGACCAGCGCGGCGGCGAAGTCACCAACTTCTGGCATGAACCCTTGCTGCTGGTGGCCGGTGCGGCCTGGTACGGGATACTGTCGGTGCTGTGGCAGGCCCTGTTCTCCAATCAACCGGTGCAACAGAGCCTGGCCCGGCTGTTCTGGGAACTGGGGCTGTACCTGAAGATCAAGTCGGCGCTGTTCGAACCCATCCGCAAGCTGGACGTGGAAGCGGGCCGCCTGGAACTGGCCCGGCAAAACGGCCGGGTGGTGGCAGCGCTGAACACCGCCAAGGAGATCATCCTGCACCGGGTCGGCAACACCCGGCCAGGCTCCAAGCTCAGCCGCTACCTCAAGCTGTATTTTCTCGCGCAGGACATCCATGAGCGCGCCAGTTCGTCCCATTACCCGTACAACGCCCTGGCCGATGCCTTCTTCCACAGTGATGTGATGTTCCGTTGCCAGCGCCTGCTGCGCCAGCAGGGCGTGGCCTGCCAGCGGCTGTCGGAATCGATCAAGCTGCGCCAGCCGTTCGTCTATGACGACAGTTTTGCCGAGGCCCTGGGCGACCTGCATGCCTCCCTCGAACACCTGCGTATCCAGAGCAACCCGGCCTGGCGCGGGCTGTTGCGTTCGCTGCGGGCACTGGCCGCCAACCTGGGCACCCTCGATCGCCTGTTGAGCGATGCAAGCAACCCCGACACCCTGGCGGATGCCACCGACAGCAGCCTGCTGGACCGTTCGCCGCGTAACCTCAAGGATGTCTGGTCGCGTCTGCGCCAGCATCTGACGCCAACGTCGCTGATCTTCCGCCACGCCCTGCGCCTGCCTCTGGCGCTGAGCATCGGCTTTGCGATGGTGCACTGGATTCACCCGAGCCAGGGCTACTGGATCATCCTCACCACACTGTTCGTGTGCCAGCCAAGCTATGGCGCCACGCGGCGCAAGTTCAGCCAGCGGATTATCGGCACCGCCATCGGCCTGGCCGTGGGCTGGGCGCTGTTCGATCTGTTTCCCAACCCGCTGGTGCAGTCGATGTTTGCCGTGGTGGCCGGGGTGGTGTTCTTTATCAACCGCACCACGCGCTACACCCTGAGCACGGCGGCCATCACCCTGATGATCCTGTTTTGCTTCAACCAGGTGGGCGATGGCTACGGGCTGTTCCTGCCGCGCCTGTTCGACACCCTGGTGGGCAGCGTGATCGCGGCAGCAGCGGTGTTCCTGTTCCTGCCGGACTGGCAGGGCCGTCGCCTCAATCAGGTGCTGGCCAATACCCTGAGCTGCAACAGCCAGTACCTGCGCCAGATCATGCAGCAATACGCCCAGGGCAAAAGCGACAGCCTGGCCTATCGGCTGGCACGGCGTAACGCCCACAACGCCGATGCGGCGCTGTCGACCACCCTGGCCAATATGCTGATGGAACCCGGGCACTTCCGTAAGGATGCCGATATGGGCTTTCGTTTTCTGGTGATGTCCCACACCTTGCTCAGCTACCTGTCTGGTCTGGGCGCCCACCGCGACACCGTATTGCCCGCCGAGGTGCGCGAACAGTTGATTGAAGGGGCCGGGAGCAAGATTGCCGACAGCATCGACCAGATTGCCCAGGGCCTGGCCACCAAGCAGGCGGTTGCGGTGCAAAGTGACGAGGAAGAGACCCTGGCCGGCGAGCTTGAACAAATGCCGGATGAAATCGATGAGAACCAGAGGCTGGTGCAAACCCAACTGGCACTGATCTGCCGCCAGCTCGGGCCGCTGCGCACCCTGGCCGCGCATTTGGTCAAGGCACCTTAGGCCTTGGCGCCAGTCGGTATCGCGCCTACTATCGGGGCATGAACTCGCCAACAAGGACAAGATCGTGACCACCGACTGGCTCTGCAAACACCACAACGACCTGGGCAAGGAACAGCTCTACGCCATTCTCGAATTACGCTCCAAAGTATTTGTCGCCGAGCAGAAATGCGCCTATCAGGACGTCGACGGGCAGGACCTGACGGGCGATACCCTGCATGTGATGGGCTGGCAAGACGACCAGCTGGTGGCGTATGCCCGCATCCTCGACCCCGAGTCCCAGGGCGGTGACGTGGTCATTGGTCGCGTGATCGTTGCCGTCGAGGGTCGCGGGCAAAAGCTTGGGCATACCCTGCTTGAACAGGCCCTGGAAAACATCGAAGAATACTGGCCGGGGCAGCCCGTGTTCCTGTCGGCCCAGGCGCACCTGCAACCTTTCTATGAGCAACACGGGTTCAGTGCTCAGGGCGAGATGTACCTGGAAGACAACATCCCGCACATCGGCATGCGCCTGACGGCTCAGGGGTAACCCAGCACCTGCTTGATCTGCACCAGATGCCCGCCGACCCAGGCTTTGTCCACCGGGCCCCAGCTGCGGATCAGGTAGCGTCCGGCGTGGTTGCGGGCGCCGTCCTGCTGTTCAAACTCGCAGATGATGTCCAGATCCGCCAGAGCCGCAATGGTGTCCTGCGCGGTCCTGCGCGGCATGCCGGTCACCTCGGTGAGTGCCGGTACGCTGCTGGCGGTCTGGCTGTCGATCAACCAGGCCACATACAGGCGCCGGTAAAAACTGCTTTTGGTTTTACTGACTTCCATTCAGAACTCCTGCCCGCCTGTACGGGCCCGGCGCGCGTGGGAGCGGGCTTGCTCGCGATTAAATCGCTGCGGTTCGGCAGTTGTACCGAGGCGACCATATCGCGGGCAAGCCCGCTCCCACACACAAAGTAAGTGTCAGGTTTTGCCCTGCATATCCCGCCACGTCAGGTAAACACGCAGATCAAACTCCAGCTGGTGATAACCCGGCAACATGTGCTCGCATAACTTGTAGAACGCCTTGTTGTGGTCCGACTCTTTCAAGTGGGCCAGCTCGTGAACCACGATCATGCGCAAAAACTCAGGCGCCGCTTCCTTGAACAGCGAAGCTACGCGCAGCTCCTTCTTGGCCTTGAGCTTGCCGCCCTGGACCCGTGAAATGGCCGTATGCAAGCCCAGCGCACGGTGGGTCAGGTCGAGTTTGTTATCAAACAGCACCTTGTCAAAAGACGGCGCATTGCGCAGGTATTCCTGTTTGAGTTCCTGAGCGTAGGCATACAAGGCCTTGTCGCTTTGCACCGCATGACGCTGTGGGTAACGCTCGCTCAGGTAATCGCCCAGCTGCTCGCGCGCAATCAATTGGCGCACCTGCTCTTGCAAGGTCTGGGGGTAAGCCTGGAGGTATTTGAGAACAGTCATGGGCGCCAACGCACAGCGTAAAAGTATGCCAGTGTAGCGAATTCACTCCTCAGACGCCCACGTCAGACATTTACGCTGCCAAAAGGCAGACGCTTCCGAGAAAGCGTGGCGCCTGCAAGGGCTGCTTGCAGGCCGGAAACCCGCAAGGCTATCTTCACCAGTCGCCGATGATCCGCGTGGAAGAGACATGAAAAAGACGACGCACGACGATCCCAAAGCCAGTCACCCTCCCCGTGATGATCATCAGCACGATGAGGCCACCCGCAGCCTGTTTGAGGCCCTGCAGCAGGCCCCGCGGGTGTCCCTCGCCAACCTCAAGCCCACTCGGGTGCACAAGGTAAGCGCCACATCACCTTTTGCCGTGCAACCTGATATTCGGGCAATAGAGGCCCTGTCCCATGTGTCGCTGATGCTCAAAAGTGCAGAAGAGGTGTCGGATGAAATCACCGTTCATGCCAGTGGCATAGAGCGCGGGCTGGTATGGTCGCTGGTGCATTCGGTGGAGATGTCCCGCTCGCTGGTCGATGCCCTGCTCAGGGCAAATGGCGTGGACCCTGAGCAGCTTAAAGCACAACCGTCCCGCTAACCCTGCACAGAGCAGGCTGGCCAGGGGCGCTCAAACAGCACAAACAAAAACGCCCCGATCAGATCGGGGCGTTTATTTGTCGGGCCGGATTAAGCGGCAATCGACAGTTTGAGCTTGTTCATCGCGCTTTTTTCCAGCTGACGAATCCGCTCCGCAGACACATTGTACTTCTGTGCCAGGTCGTGCAGCGTGGCTTTGTCTTCAGCCAACCAGCGCTGATACAGAATGTCACGGCTGCGGTCGTCCAGCACTTCCAGCGCTTCGTGCAGGTTGCTGGTAGAGTTATCGGTCCAGTCAGCATCTTCCAGTTGGCGCGCCGGGTCGTACCGGTGGTCTTCCAGGTAGTTGGCTGGCGACTGGAACGCACTGTCGTCGTCAGCTTCGGCTGCCGGGTCGAACGCCATGTCATGACCGGTCAGGCGGCTTTCCATCTCGCGCACTTCACGAGGCTCTACGCCGAGGCTTTCAGCCACACGATGCACTTCGTCGTTGTTCAGCCACGCCAGGCGTTTTTTCTGGCTGCGCAGGTTGAAAAACAGTTTGCGCTGGGCCTTGGTGGTCGCGACTTTCACGATCCGCCAGTTACGCAGGATGAACTCGTGGATCTCTGCCTTGATCCAGTGCACCGCGAACGACACCAGACGCACGCCCATTTCTGGGTTAAAGCGTTTGACCGCCTTCATCAGGCCGACGTTGCCTTCCTGGATCAGGTCAGCCTGAGCCAGGCCATAGCCCGAATAACTACGGGCAATGTGTACAACAAAACGCAGGTGGGCGAGCACCATCTGCCGAGCCGCCCCCAAATCCTGCTCATAGTAGAGACTCTCGGCCAGTTCACGCTCCTGCTCCGGTGTCAGCAGTGGAATGCTGTTCACCGTATTGACATAGGCCTCGAGGTTCGCACCAGGGACCAACGCATACGCAGGTTGCAAAGAAGTGGTCATACGAAAAAACCTCCGTCTCACATAACTCGTGCAGTTCAGCACTGCGAAAGTTGACCGGAAACCTGAAAAAAAGTTCCCAAAAAAAGCTGAAAAGGTCAACAGGTGTCAAGACACTACTTGGGCGAAAGCTCACGCAAATGCCGCGCTACTGCAATCCATGCACCGATATACCCTAACAGCACCGCGCCAAGCAAGAGAGACAGACCATCGGCTACCGGCACGCCCGCCAGGGCAAAGTTGCTGCCGTACAAACCGGCCAACCCCACCACCGCGTCGTTAAGCCAGTTCAGGCCGAATGCCAGAACTCCCCACGAAAGTACACCGGCACCAAAGCCATAAAGCGCACCCATATAAAGAAAGGGCCTGCGTACATAGCTGTCAGTGCCGCCAACCAGCTTGATGACCTCGATTTCGATACGACGATTCTCGATATGCAAACGAATCGTATTACCGATAACCAGCAGCAAAGCCGATACCAGCAATACAGTCAAGCCAAACACGAAACGGTCACCCAACTTCAGGATGGCCGCCAGGCGCTCGACCCAGACTAGATCAAGTTGCGCCTGTTGCACTTTTGGCAACTGCGCCAGGCGCTCACGAAGAGCTTCCAGGGTGGCTTTATCGACCTCGGCCGGGGTAACCAGCACCACGCCAGGCAACGGGTTGTCGGGCAGCTCTTTAAGCGCTTCGCCCAGCCCTGACTGCTGCTGGAACTCTTCAAGGGCTTTTTCGCGGCTGATAAATTCTGCGTCAGCCACCCCTGCCATACCTTTTATCTGATCGCTGAGATTTTCACCCTGCTCGCTGCTGGCATCCATCTGCAAGTACAGCGAAATCTGCGCCGCGCGCTGCCAGGAACCGCCCAGGCGCTCGACGTTGTTGAGCAACAACGACAGGCCCATCGGCAAGCTCAGGGCAACCGCCATCACCAGGCAGGTGAAAAAGCTGCCAATCGGTTGTTTGCCCAGGCGCTTGAGGCTGTCGAGCAAGCTCGCACGGTGGGCTTCAACCCAGGCGTGAAACAACATGGCGAAGGTCGGGCCATCGTCATCATCGTGTTTTTTCTTCGGCGGCTGCGGATCGGCGGCCTTGGGCGCTACGCGTTCGGACACTTTGGGGCTGCGGGTGGCACTCATTGCGCGGCCTCCCCGTCACCGATCAGGCGCCCGCGCTGCAAGGTCAGCATGCGATGGCGCATGCGGGCGATCAGTGCCAGGTCATGGCTGGCAATCAGTACGCTGGTGCCCAAACGGTTGATGTCTTCAAATACGCCCATGATTTCCGCCGCCAGACGCGGGTCGAGGTTACCGGTGGGTTCATCGGCCAGCAGCAAGGCCGGGCGATGCACGATGGCGCGGGCAATGCCGACACGTTGTTGCTGGCCCGTGGACAAGTCGCCCGGGTACAGATCGGTTTTATCCGACAGCGCCACGCGCTCCAGCGCCGAATCGACACGCTTGGCGACTTCAGCCTTGGACAAGCCGAGAATTTGCAGGGGCAAGGCGACGTTGTTGAACACCGTGCGATCAAACAGCAACTGGTGGTTCTGGAACACCACACCGATCTGACGACGCAAAAAAGGGATCTGCGCGTTGCTGATCTGCCCCAGGTCCTGCCCTGCCAGCAGCAATTTGCCGCTGGTGGGGCGTTCCATCGCCAGCAGCAGGCGCAACAGCGTGCTTTTGCCTGCGCCGGAGTGGCCGGTCACAAAGAGGAACTCGCCTCGACGAACCCGAAAGCTCAGCTCGTGCAGGCCCACGTGTCCATTTGGATAGCGCTTACCGACCTGCTCGAAACGAATCATGGACGCTCCCGCTCCGCAAACAGAGCCTGGACAAAGGGTTCGGACTCAAAATCACGCAAATCATCGATGCCTTCACCCACCCCGATATAACGGATAGGGATATTGAATTGCTTGGCCAGGGCGAAAATCACCCCGCCCTTGGCCGTGCCATCGAGCTTGGTCAGCGCCAGGCCTGTAAGGGCAACGGTCTGATCGAACTGTTTGGTCTGGCTGATGGCGTTCTGCCCGGTACCGGCATCCAGCACAAGCAGCACTTCGTGGGGAGCGTCTTCGTCAAGTTTGCCCATGACCCGGCGAACTTTCTTGAGTTCTTCCATCAGGTTGTCTTTGGTGTGCAGGCGACCCGCGGTATCGGCGATCAGCACGTCGATGCCACGGGCTTTGGCAGCTTGTACGGCGTCAAAAATCACCGACGCAGAATCTGCACCGGTGTGCTGGGCAATCACCGGGATATGGTTGCGTTCGCCCCACACCTGCAACTGCTCAACAGCAGCGGCACGGAAAGTATCACCGGCCGCCAGCATGACTTTCTTGCCTTCAAGCTGCAGTTTTTTCGCCAGTTTGCCGATGGTGGTGGTTTTACCCGCACCGTTGACGCCCACTACTAGAATCACGAATGGCTTGTTTTGCGACTCGATTTTCAGCGGCTGTTCAACCGGCTTGAGCATGGCCGCCAGCTCTTCCTGCAGCGACTTGTACAGTGCGTCGGCATCGGTCAGCTGCTTGCGCGCGACCTTCTGCGTCAGGTTCTTGATGATCACCGAGGTGGCTTCAACGCCCACGTCGGCGGTCAGCAGGCGGGTTTCGATTTCTTCGAGCAGATCGTCATCGATGGCCTTTTTGCCCAGGAACAGGCTGGCCATGCCTTCGCCAATACTGGCGCTGGTCTTGGACAAGCCTTGCTTGAGGCGGGCGAAAAAGCCGGTTTTTTGCTCGGGCGCGGCCACTGGCGCGGGGGCAGGGGCCTCAACCACGACTGCAGGTGCAGGTGCAGGTGCAGGCACGACCACAGGTGCCACAACGGCAACTGGCTCTGGCTCTGGCTCTGGCTCTGGCTCTGGCTCTACAACAGTCTCGACCACCTCAGGCACTTCAACCACAGGCTCGGGGATTGGCGGCACGATATGCGGTGCCTGCACATCCTCCACCAGCGCCACCGGTTCTTCGGCAACGGGCAAGTGCGGCCAGGGCGCAGGCTCGGGTGCCAGCTCAACTGCAGGCTCGGCGGCCACCACGACCGCTTCGGGCGCGGCCTCGACCACCACCGGGGCGGCCTCAATCAGCGGCTCAGGGGTGATTTCGGGCGCAGGCGCGGGTTGTTCCACGACGGTTTCCTGCGGCTTTCTGCGCAGCCATCCGAACAGGCCTTTTTTCTCTCCAGCCGCAGCTGGGTTCTTCTTGTCGTCGTTGGAACCAAACATGGAGGACGGCTATCTCATCGTAGCGACGCGCCACTGTGGCGCCTCGGCAAATAATATTCGGTGTGAAACAGACTGTAATTTTGTCAGCTTGTTCGCACGCAACTGTAGTCAGAGGGTAAAACACACCTCGTAAACTTCGTCTTAACTCGGGTCTGTCACGGGAAAGTCGGCAAAAATGCGAAATTTACCGGGATACATCCACACTTCCAAGCGGGCTCCTATACTGCCCGATCAAACGTCGTCTGATCGTCAAAGGCCTGATAGGCGTGGCCGCCAGTAAAACGGATCAGTATCCTAGCACCTCCTCACCCGCAGACGCTAAGGCCGAACGGGTAGCCCAACAGGTTAAAAAACGAATGAATCTAGCCCGCCGCGCTGCTGGCCTGTTGCTCAGCACAGTTTTATTACCGCTTTCGGCCCTGGCGGCCGAACCGCAGCCCACCCACGAATTCCGCCTGGACAATGGCCTCAAGGTCATTGTTCGCGAAGACCATCGCGCCCCTGTGGTGGTTTCCCAGGTCTGGTACAAGGTGGGCTCAAGCTATGAGACGCCCGGCAAGACCGGCCTGTCCCACGCCCTTGAGCACATGATGTTCAAGGGCAGCAACAAGGTTGGCCCCGGTGAAGCCTCGTTGATCCTGCGCGACCTTGGCGCCCAGGAAAACGCCTTCACCAGCGATGACTACACCGCCTATTACCAGGTGCTCGCCCGCGACCGCCTGGGCGTGGCCTTTGAACTCGAGGCCGACCGCATGGCCAGCCTTCGCCTGCCGCCTGAAGAATTCAAGCGCGAGATCGAAGTCATCAAGGAAGAGCGCCGCCTGCGGACCGACGATCAGCCCATGAGCAAAGCCTACGAGCTGTTCAGCGCGATGGCCTTCCCTTCCAGCGGCTACCACACCCCGACCATCGGCTGGATGGTGGACCTGGAGCGCATGAGCGTTGGCGAACTGCGCGCCTGGTACGAAGAATGGTATGCCCCCAACAACGCCACGCTGGTGGTTGTCGGGGACGTGACACCGGACGAAGTCAAAGCCCTGGCCCAGCGCTACTTCGGCAAGGTGCAAAAACGCGAGATCCCTGTCGCGAAAATCCCGCTGGAGCTGCCCACCCCGGGTGAGCGCCTGCTCAAGATCCACGTTCAGACCCAACTGCCAAGCCTGATGCTGGGCTTTAACGTACCGAGCATCGCGACTGCCAAAGACCCTGTCACCGCCAATGCCCTGCGCCTGATTTCCGCGCTGCTGGATGGCGGCTACAGCGCACGCATGCCGACGCAACTGGAGCGTGGTGAAGAACTGGTCTCCGGCGCATCGTCCAGCTACAACGCATTCACCCGTGGCGACAGCCTGTTTATGCTTTCGGCAATGCCCAACAGCCAGAAAAAAGTCACCATGGCCCAGGCTGATGCCGGCTTGTGGCGCTTGCTCGACGACTTGAAAAAAACCCCGCCTACCGCTGAAGAGCTGGAGCGTGTGCGAGCCCAGGTGATTGCCGGCCTGGTCTACGAGCGCGACTCGATCACCAGCCAGGCCACTTCGATCGGCCAGCTGGAAACCGTCGGCCTGTCGTGGAAGCTGATGGACTCCGAACTGGCCGACCTGCAGAAGGTCACCCCGGCCGATATCCAGCAAGCTGCCCGTACCTATTTCACTCGCGACCGTCTGAGCGTTGCGCATGTACTGCCCGAGGAGAAAACCCATGAGTGAGCGTAAAGGCCCCCGCTACGCCCTGCTCGGTCTGAGCGCCGCCATACTGGTTGGCGCACTCGGCTATTTTTTGACCAACCCTGAGCAATCGGTTGCCAGCCAGGCGCTGGACCAGGCCAAGACCGAGCACAAGCTCGAATCCCTGGCCGAGCTCGACGGCAAGGCGCCCAGCCACCGCGCGCTGAACGTGCAAACCTGGAAAACCGCCGAAGGCTCCAAAGTACTGTTCGTCGAAGCCCGGCAACTGCCGATGTTCGACCTGCGCCTGACCTTCGCCGCCGGCAGCAGCCAGGACGACAACACCCCCGGCCTGGCCTTGCTGACCAACGCCATGCTTAACGAAGGCGTGGCCGGCAAGGATGTCGGCGCCATCGCCCAGGGCTTTGAAGGCCTGGGCGCAGACTTCAGCAATGGCGCTTACCGCGACATGGCCGTGGCCTCGTTGCGCAGCCTGAGCGATGTGGATAAACGCACCCCGGCGCTCAATCTGTTTGCCGAGGTGGTGGGCAAGCCCACGTTCCCCGCAGACTCCCTGGCGCGGATCAAGAACCAGCTACTGGCCAGCTTCGAGTTCCAGAAACAGAACCCCGGCAAACTGGCCAGCAATGAGCTGTTCAAGCGCCTGTACGGCAACCACCCGTATGCCCACTCAAGCGATGGCACGGCTGAAAGCATCACTTCGATCACCATCGACCAGCTCAAGGCCTTCCACAACAAGGCCTACACTGCTGGCAATGCGGTGATCGCGATCGTTGGCGACCTCTCCCGTGCTGAAGCCGAGGCCATTGCAGCCCAGGTTTCCGCCGCGCTGCCCAAAGGCCCGGCGGTTGCCAAGACCGTGCAGCCGAGCGAGCCCAAGGCTGGCGAAACCCATATCGAGTTCCCGTCCAAACAGACCCACCTGCTGCTGTCGCAGCTGGGTATCGACCGTGACGACCCCGACTATGCCGCACTGGCGCTGGGCAACAGCATCCTGGGCGGTGGCGGTTTCGGCACGCGCCTGATGACTGAAGTCCGTGAAAAACGAGGCCTGACCTACGGCGTGTACTCCGGCTTCAGCCCGATGCAGGCTCGCGGCCCGTTTATGATCAACCTGCAGACCCGTGCCGAACTGAGCGAAGGCACGCTCAAACTGGCGCAAGACATTTTGGCCGACTACCTGAAAAATGGTCCGACGCAAAAAGAACTCGACGATGCCAAGCGTGAACTGGCTGGCAGCTTCCCGCTGTCCACTGCCAGCAACGCCGCCATCGTCGGCCAACTTGGCGCAATGGGCTTTTATGATTTGCCCCTGGATTACCTGGAAACCTTCATGCAGAAGTCCCAGGACCTGACCACCGAACAGGTCAAGGACGCCATGAACAAGCACCTGAGCGCCGACAAAATGGTCGTAGTGACCGCCGGCCCGACCGTGCCGCAAAAACCACTGCCACCTCCTACCGATAAACCTTCAGAGCAACCTCTTGGGGTTCCGGAGCATTAATGGCAAAGCCAAAAAACACATCGCACTCCGGTGCGGGTCAGTTACGCATCATTGGCGGGGAATGGCGCAGCCGCAAGCTGGACTTCCCCCATGTAGAGGGCCTGCGCCCTACGCCCGATCGCGTGCGTGAAACCCTGTTCAACTGGTTGGCTCCGCATATCGGCGGCGCCAGGGTACTGGACGTTTTCGCCGGTAGCGGTGCGCTGTTCCTTGAAGCCATGTCCCGTGGCGCAGCCAAGGGCGTGGCACTGGACAGCAACCGCGATGCGATTTCCAACATCCGCGAAAACATGGGCATCCTGCGCTGCACCGTTGGCCAGGTGCAGCAGACCGACGCCCTGCGTTATCTGGATGCCACGCCGAGCGAAACCTTTGACGTGGTATTCCTCGACCCGCCGTTCAACAAGGACCTGCTCAAGCCTGCCTGTGATCTGCTCGAGCAACGCGGCTGGCTGACCGAAGACGCCTGGGTCTACACCGAAAGCGAGTTGCGTCCGTCCGAGCTGGGCTTGCCTGCCAACTGGCGCCTGCACCGCGAGCAAAAAGCCGGTGGCGTGAACTACGCCCTGTGGCAGCGCGAAGCAACACAAGCCTGACGAACATGTAGCCGCTGCCGCAGGCTGCGATCGAGCCCGAAGGGGTCGCTTATTCAAAAGCGAAGACCTTTCGGTCCTTATCGCAGCCTTCGGCAGCGACTACAGATTTTTTCGCTCCACGATATCTATGTAACGCCCACCTCCCCCCTCCCAAGCCCAATCTGTTCTGACGCTTACTCGTCAGGACACCTACCATGAAACACCCCCTCGCCGGGCTGGCTCTCGGCCTTGTATTGCAACCGCTGACGGCCCTGGCCAGCAGCGAACCCTCCACTCACCGGTTCACCCTGGACAACGGCCTCAGGGTCATCGTCCACGAAGACCACCGCGCCGCCGTGGTGCATTCCCAACTCTGGTACCGGGTTGGCTCCAGCTATGAGCCGCCGGGCCAGTCCGGCCTGTCCCATGCCCTGGAACATATGGTGTTCAAAGGCAGCAGCAAACTCTGCCCGGCGGAGTCCGACCACATCTTTCAAAGCCTGGGCATCTCCGACAATGCGGCGACGCAAAGCGATGCCACACTTTTTTTCAAACCCTGCCACCTTACGCCCTGGCTGTCGCACTTGAAGTGATGGCCGACCAGATGAGCACCGCCCATCTGTCCGCCGCGCACTGGGAGGGTGAACGCGAAGTCATCAAAAGTGAACGCAGCGAAAGCGTCGACAACGACCCCCAGCAGCGGGCCCTGGAGTTGCCCCAGCGCTTGGCATTTCCTGCCAGCGCCTCTGGCAGCCCGGTGATCGGCTGGATGCACGATCTCGAACGCATGCATGTCGATGAACTCAAGCACTGGTACCAGAGCTGGTATGCCCCCAACAACGCCACGTTGATCATCGTCGGCGCGATCGACGCCGGGCAGGTCAAGGCGCTGGCCACCCGCTTTTTCGGCCCGATTGCCCAGCGCCAATTGCCTGCAATCAAACCCCCGCTCGAACTCGCAGCGCCAGGTGAGCGCAGCATCACCCAGTACATCGACCATCAAATCCCCAACCTGAGCATGACGTTCAACGTCCCCAGCCTGAGCACCCAGACCGAGCCCCATACGGCAGCCGCACTGGAGCTGCTCAGCGAGGTGCTGGGAGGCGGTGACAGCTCGGCACTCAAAAGCCGGTTGTGGCGCGGTGAAGAGATGGTCATCAGCATCGACTCACACTACAGCGGCATCAGTCGCGGTGATGTGCTGCTCAGTATTTCCGCCACCCTCAACCTCGAAAAAATCAAAACCCTCAGCGAGGTGCAAGCGCGTATCTGGGAAGTGCTCGAATCACTGAAACACACACCGCCCTCCAGCAGTGACCTTGAGCGCGCCCGCACGCGGATCATTGCCCGGCAGGTGTTCAACCGGGACGACCTGCAAAGCCTGGCCCTGTATCTGGGCGAACTGGACATTGCCGGGCTGTCACCGGAGCACGACGAAAAGCGCCTGCAGACCCTGAAGGCAATCACCCCCGAAGACATCAGCCACGCCGCGCAAACCTTCCTGACCCGCGACCGCATGACCGTCAGCCATGTGCTGCCCAAGGAGTCTCGCCATGAATCTGAATAAGCCCCTGCCTGTCGCAGCCCGATGCGCCCTGTACGCCGCCCTGCTGCTCGCCCTGGTCACGCTATGTACTCGCACACAGGCGCAGGCGCCCGCGCCACAGCTGCAATCGATGCTTGAGTTAAGCCCCACGGCCCCCGTCACCCGCCTGCCAGCCATCAAGGCCTGGAAACTGGCTCAAGGCACTCGGGTGCTGTTTGTCGAAAACCACAACCTGGCCATGTTCGATCTACAGATCAGCTTTGCCGCCGGCAGCAACCAGGATGGCGACTCACCCGGCCTGGCCGCCACCGTGCTGAGCCTGTTCAACGAAGGCTCGGCACTCAAGGACGCCAATGCCCTGGCCGAGGGGTTTGATCGCCTGGGCGTGGCCCTGGGCAACGGCATCAGCAAGGAACAGAGCTTTTTTACCCTGCGCAGCTTGAGCGCCCCGCACATCCGCGAACCGGCCATGCACCTGTTCACCGAGATGCTCGCCCGGCCGGGCTTTACCGTCGAAGGTCAGCGCCGGGTAAAAAACGAGCTGCTCACCCAGCTCAAAAAAGACCACGACGACCCCCACGCCCTGGCGCGCACATTGATCTACGACGAGCTGTACCCCGGGCAAGCGGTCGCCCGCTCCAGGTACGGTACGGCCGAGAGCCTTGAGCGCATTGATCAAGCTCAACTGGTGAATTTCTATCGCCGAGCCTATACCGCCGCCAACGCACAAATCGTGATCGTCGGCGACCTGACCCTGCAACAGGCACAGACCCTCAGCCGCTCACTGGCCAACGCCTTGCCTGCCGGGCCGGCACTGACCCGCCCACACGCAGTGGCAGCCCCGTCTACCCGCGGCAAAACCGTGCATATCGAAGATGAGGCCAGCCATACCCTGCTGATGATGGCCCAGAACGCAGTGCCCACCCAGCACCCTGACTGGGCAGCCATCCGTGCCGGGAACATCATGTTCAGTCACATTCTCAACGGCGATCTGCGCGAGGATCGCAGCATCACCTACGGCGTGCTATCGGACATTCCCAACGCACAAGGCCCGGCGCCCTGGGTCATCAGCCTCAATACCCCCTCACGCTACAGCCAGGGTGCTCTGGCCCGGATCAAGGCCCTGTTTGCCCAGTACCTGGAAGAAGGGCCCAGCGAAATACAGCTCAACGACGTCAAGCAGCACCTGCTGCGTGCCTTGCCCCAGCACACGGCCAGCAATCTGGAGATGCGCAATGAGCTGTCCATCATCGGCCGTTTTAACCAGCCCCTGACCTTCGACTACAAAAACCGGCAGATTCAGGCCCTTACCCGTGAGCAGATCAAGGCGGCCATGAACCGCCACCTCAGGGCTGACGGCTGGGTCAGCGTGACCGTCGGGCCTGACGTTGTACAACAACCCCTGCCGGATCCCATAGCACCGCAGACAGTAACGGCGCAAAGCTGCATGCCAGCCAACCGATAACCCCGCGGCCTGCACGCAACACTTGGGCGTCAGGCCATGATGTGGCAATTTAGACAACCGCCGTACCTGTCATCCGATGAGAACCACCGTGCCTTTTTCAGACAGCCATGCTTTACCCCTCAAGCCGTTTACTCCGGCTACGGGCCTGGGCAACCCCCATATCCAGACACTATGGGGGCCGTTGTGGCGCACCAAGCCCGCCATTGAACATCGACGTGAACGTATCTGGCTCAAGGATGGCGATTTTCTCGACCTGGACTGGCACGGCATATCATCAGCCCATGCACCGGTGGTACTGGTGCTGCACGGCCTGACCGGGTCATCGAGCTCGCACTATGTGCTGGGGCTGCAAAATGCCCTCGCCGCACGCGGCTGGAGCAGCGCCGCACTGAACTGGCGAGGCTGCTCGGGCGAGCCCAATTTACTGGCCCGTAGCTACCACTCGGGGGCCAGCGAAGATCTGGCCGAGGCCGTGGCCCATATACGCGCCGCACACCCCCTGGCCCCGCTGTATGCCGTGGGCTATTCGCTGGGGGGCAACGTGCTGCTCAAGTACCTGGGCGAAAGCGGCAGTGACAGCGGTTTATGCGGTGCTGTGGCGGTGTCGGTGCCGTTCCGGCTTGACCAGTGTGCCGACCGGATCGGCCTGGGCTTTTCCAGGGTCTATCAAGCCCACTTCATGCGCGAGATGCTGGCTTACGTCAAAGACAAAAAACACCGGTTCCAGCTCGACGCCCGACATGAAGGCCTGGCCAGCCTGACCAAGCTGGGCTCGGTCAAAACCCTGAGCAAAATGCGTACCTTTTGGGAGTTCGATGACCGCGTAACGGCACCTCTCAACGGCTACCTGAATGTCGATGACTACTACCGGCGCGCCTCCAGCCGCTACTTTCTGGGGACCATCGATACACCGACACTGATTATCCAGTCCACGGACGATCCGTTCGTGTTCAAG
This sequence comes from Pseudomonas fragi, assembly GCF_900105835.1. Lineage (NCBI taxonomy): Bacteria > Pseudomonadati > Pseudomonadota > Gammaproteobacteria > Pseudomonadales > Pseudomonadaceae > Pseudomonas > Pseudomonas fragi. The sequence goes on along the minus strand of NZ_LT629783.1, from coordinate 3,517,573 downwards.
CACAGTATTCCCGAAACCAGCGAGCTATCGCCCTGCACGCAACTGGAATTGCACGCCAAGGGCGGCCATGTCGGATTTCTGGAAGGCTCGCCAGGAAGGCCGGGGTATTACCTTGAGCGCAGAATCCCGCAATGGCTGGCCGCGCTGCGGCTTGAATCTGCGTAATGGACGCAGAACAGGGTGAGTCGATCCGCTTCTGGCAAACGCCTCCCCTGACGGGTGTGGAGCTGCTGACGGCGCGCTATATCGAACACCGCTTCGTGCCCCATGTGCATGATGGTTTTGTGATCGGCATGATTATCGAAGGCGCCCAGCGTTATCGCTATCGCGGTGCCGAGCATCTGGCCGCCACCGGCACGCTGGTGCTGATCAACCCGGACGAAGTGCACAATGGTCACAAAGGCCATGATGCGGGTTGGCGTTACCGGGCTTTTTACCCGGACAATGCGCAAATCCGACAGCTGCTGGAAGAACTGGAACTGCCCGCCAGCCACTTGCCGACCTTCAATGACACATTGCTGTACGACTGCGATCTGTTTCGCGGGTTGTTCCAGTTGCATCAATTGCTTGAAGGGCCAGAGACTGCACTGCAGCAACAAACGGCATGGCGCCAGATGATGCTTGCCCTGCTTAACCGCCATGCCCGCCTGCCATTGCCAGCAAAGCCCGGGGTCGAACACCGCGCCGTCAGCCGCGCCAAGGAACTGCTGCAAGCCCGCCTGGCAGAGCCGCCTTCACTGGAAGAACTCGCCGCAGCGGTCAATTTGTCGCCATTCCACTTTGCCCGGGTATTTCAGCGCGCCACCGGCATGCCGCCGCACACCTGGCTGATGCAGCAACGTATCGCCCATGCCCGGGCCTTGCTGCAACAGGGCTGTTTGCCATTAGAGGTGGCGACGCAATTGGGCTTTGCTGACCAGAGCCACCTCAACCGGCAATTCAAGAAGGTCTACGGCGTTGGCCCCGGTGCATACCGCTTGGCCAGTGCCAACTCGAACCGCTGAAATCTGCACACATGCTGTGGGAGCGGGCTTGCTCGCGATTCAGACGCCACGGTCTATCCGCTAAACCGCGTTGCTGGCATCGCAGGCACGCCAGCTCCCAAAGGGGTTGTTGTACTGCGCACGTCAATCGCCGGTGGCAATGCCCCGTGCCGGATCGTTGATCCACTCACTCCACGAGCCCGCATAAAGCTTGCCCAACGGATAGCCCGCCAAGCCCATTGCAAACAGGTTATGGCACGCCGTCACGCCCGAGCCGCAATAGGCCACCAACTCCTCGGGGGAGCGGCCCGCAAGTTTCTCGGCAAAACGCTGCTTGAGCTGCTCTGCAGGCAAAAAGCGCCCGCTGCTGTCGAGGTTTTCGCTGAACGCCGCACATTGCGCACCCGGAATATGCCCGGCGATCGGGTCGATGGGCTCGACCTCACCGCGAAAACGCGGCTGGGCACGGGCATCGATCAGGGTCAGCTCCGGCTGGCCGAGGCGCTTTTGCAGTTTTTCGGCACTCAGCAACATATGGCTGTCGGGCTTGCCTTCGAACGTCCCGCGCAGCGTCGGGGCGGCATCCAGGCTCAGCGGGAAGCCCGCGCCATGCCAGGCCTTGAGGCCGCCATCAAGGATAAACACGCCGTCACGCTTGCCCAACCAGGTCAGCAACCACCATGCACGAGCGGCAAAAGCACCAGGACCATCGTCATACAGCACCACATCGCTGTCGGCATTGATGCCCCAGGCTTGCAGTCGCTCAACCAAGGTACGCGGGTCGGGCAGCGGGTGACGGCCGGTTACACCCTTGATCACAGGCCCGCTCAGGTCGCGTTCAAGATCGGCAAACTGCGCACCGGCAATATGCCCCTCGGCATAGCTGCAGCGGCCGTAGTCCGGGTCTTCAAGGGCAAAGCGGCAATCCAGAATAACCAGGCCGGGCTGCGCCTGACGTTCATTCAGGGCTTGCGGGCTGATCAGTTGCGCAACGGGCATAGTGGACTCCTGTGAGGGGTGAAATGCGGTTATTGAGCGTACAACGCATGTTCCAGGGGGACGTAGTATTCCTTGATCAACTCATCGACGGCTTCGCGAGCCTGCTCGGTGACAAAACCCGACTCCAGCACCAGCAGCTGGTACACACCGCGCTTGATGGCCTGCTCGCTGAGCTGGTCACTGCTGTCACGGGTGGTACATAAAAAACCTACCCAGGAGGTAAGAATAATCCAGGCATTCAGGCTTAAGGATTCAATTTGCTGGGGAGTCATGCGCAAGATGTCAGCCTCGACAAACCCGGCGTAAATGGCCTGGGCCTGAGTGAGGCAGTGCTGGGAGAAACGTCGATAGCGGATGGCCAGTTCCGTGTCGCTGTGCAGCAAGTGTTCGATATCACGGTACAGAAACCGGTAACGCCACATGGCGTCCAGCAGTTGCTGCAAGTACTGGCGCTTGTCGGCAACGGTTGGCAACCGCCCTTGCGGCGGGTGCAAAAAGCTCAATACCAGTGCCTCGTACTCGCTGAACAAGACCGAGATAATCGCCTGCTTGTTGGGGAAGTGGTAATACAGATTGCCCGGCGAAATTTCCATGTGGGCCGCAATGTGGTTGGTGCTGACACTGCGTTCACCCAGCTGGTTAAAAAGCTCCAGGCTGCTATTGGCGATGCGCTGGCTGGTTTTTAGTCGTATGGCCATGGGCTTGCGCTTAAATTAAAAACGAAAGGCATCTTACGGCCTAACCTTGAAACGATAAACAACACGGAGGGCAGGCCTGCAATTGACAAGTTAGAGCATAGGCTCTAAAAACATGACTGCTCTGCAACGATAAAAACCGATAAAAAACGCCTGGAGCCACTATGTCTGTCGACAGTTCCCACCTTCACGACGCCTCGCTCCAACCGGACGATCTCCAGTCCCTGCTCGACAAGCAGCGCCAAGCCTACGCCGCTCATCCATTCCCGCCCCTTGCACAGCGCCAGCAATGGCTAAAAAGCCTGCGCCAACTGTTGAGCCACGAGCGCGAGGTGCTGATCGACGCCATCAGCCAGGATTTCAGCCACCGCAGCCCCGACGAAACCCTGTTTGCCGAGCTGATGCCGTGCCTGCACAGCATTGATTACACCCTCAGGCACCTCAAGCGCTGGATGAAACCCTCATCACGCCGCGTAGGCATGATGTTCGCGCCCGCCAGTGCCAAAGTGATGTACCAGCCGCTGGGCGTGGTGGGGATTATCGTGCCATGGAACTACCCGCTGTACCTGGCCATTGGCCCTTTGGTTGGGGCACTGGCGGCGGGCAACCGGGTCATGCTCAAGCTCAGCGAATTCACCCCGGCCACCGGGCGTTTGCTCAAGGATTTGCTGGGGCGCGTCTTTCCCGACGACATGGTCACCGTGGTGTTGGGCGAGGCAGCAGTAGCGATCGCGTTTTCCGGCCTGGCCTTCGATCACTTGCTGTTCACCGGTTCTACCCATGTGGGCAAACAGGTGATGCGCGCCGCGTCTGAAAATCTAACGCCGGTCACCCTGGAGCTGGGCGGTAAATCTCCCGCCATCGTGTCGGCCGATGTACCGCTCAAAGACGCTGCCCAGCGCATCGCCTGGGGTAAAACCCTGAATGCTGGGCAAACCTGCATCGCCCCGGATTATGTGCTGGTCCCCCAGAATCGGCTTGAGGGTTTTGTCGACGCCTATCGCCAGGCCGTGCTCAGTTTTTATCCGACGCTCGCCGACAACCCGGACTACACCGCAATCATCAACGACCGGCAGCTGGCGCGCCTGGAACGGCTGCAAACCGACGCCACCCTCAAGGGCGCACGTTTGATCCCGCTGTATGAACAGGGCCAGGGGCGGCGTATGCCCCATGCCCTGCTGCTGGATGTAAACGACGACATGCAGGTCATGCAGGATGAAATCTTTGGCCCGCTACTGCCCGTTGTGCCCTACTCCACTCTGGATCAGGCAATGGCCTACATCAACCGCAGAGCCCGCCCTCTGGCACTGTATTACTTCGGCTACAACAAGGCCGAACAACAGACCGTTATCCACAACACCCACTCGGGCGGGGTGAGCATCAACGAAACACTGCTGCATGTGGCCATCGACGACCTGCCCTTTGGCGGTGTCGGCCATTCGGGCATGGGCCATTACCACGGTCACGAAGGCTTTTTGACCTTCAGCAAGGCCAAGGGGGTGTTGGTCAAACAGCGCCTGAACAGCGCTTTGCTGATCTACCCGCCCTATGGCCGAAAGCTGGTAGGCATCATCCAGAAACTGTTTATCCGCTAGCGGAGCCTTGGCCATGCCAGCACACAGTGTCGAAAACGCCCTGATTTCACGTCGCGGGGTCTTGAAGGTCGGCGCAGTGGCCAGTGTATTACTGGCCACTGCCGGGCTGGGCGCCAGCCTCAGCGGCTGTTCCGCCAGCAGCAGCGCCCGCGGGTTCTCGGTTCTGCGCAGCAGTGACCTGGCATTCTTGCGTGCGCTGATCCCGGTGATGCTCACCGCCAGCGTAACCGCGCCAGCAATGCCCGGCGCGGTCAAGGCCACACTCGACACACTGGACGACAACCTCAACCACCTGTCACCCGCGCTGCTGACCCTGACCCAGCAACTGTTCGACGTACTGGCCATGCCTGTAACACGCGGGCCGTTGACCGGGGTGTGGGGGCGCTGGGAAAACGCCAGCCCCGAACAGATTGAGTCATTCCTGCAGCGCTGGCAAAACAGCAGCCTGAGCCTGCTGAAAATGGGCCACGGCTCGCTGGTGCAACTGGTGATGATGAGCTGGTACGAGTGCCCGCAGTCTTGGGGCGCCTGCGGCTACCCAGGGCCACCCAAGCTGTAAAAAACCCGTGGGAGCGGGCTTGCTCGCGATTCAGGCAACGCGCTACTTCAGACCTGCTGAGTTGATGCCATCGCGAGCATGCCCGCTCCCACAGAGATATCTCACACTCATTTTGAGTACTTCCTATGCCTGTACCCGATCCGTTCCGAGAAGGCCTGGCCCGAGGCTGGAAAACCCATGACGGCTCCCGCCTCGACAGCGACCTGACCCTGGAGGCTGACGTTGCCATTGTCGGCAGCGGTGCAGGCGGCGGCACCACGGCAGAGATCCTCAGTGCTGCGGGTTACAAGGTATTGCTGATCGAAGAAGGCCCGCTCAAGACCAGCAGCGATTTCAAACTCCTTGAAAACGAAGCCTACGCCAGCCTGTATCAAGAAGGTGTCGGGCGCATGAGCAAGGACGGCGCCATCAGCATTTTGCAAGGTCGGGCCGTGGGCGGCACCACCTTGGTCAACTGGACCTCAAGCTTTCGCACGCCAACCCCGACGCTGGAGCACTGGGCCCGCGAACACAACGTGGCGGGGCACAGTGCCGAACAAATGGCACCGTGGTTCGAGCGCATGGAGCAGCGCCTGGGTGTCGCCCCCTGGGCAGTGCCGCCCAACGCCAACAACGAGGTGATCCGCAGCGGCTGCGAAAAGCTCGGTTACAGCTGGCATGTGATCCCGCGCAATGTACGCGGCTGCTGGAACCTGGGCTATTGCGGCATGGGCTGCCCCACCAACGCCAAGCAATCGATGCTGGTCACGACCATTCCCGCCACCCTCGAAAATGGCGGCGAACTGCTCTACCTGGCCCGCGCCTGGAAACTGCAGATCAGTGGCGAGCAGGTCACCGGCCTGCAATGTCAGGCTATGGACAGCCGCTGCGTAGCGCCCACGGGCCGCACCATAACGGTCAAGGCCCGACACTATGTACTGGCAGGCGGCGGCATCAATACACCCGGCCTGCTAATGCGTTCCGACGCACCCGATCCGTACAAACAACTGGGTAAACGGACGTTTCTCCATCTGGTCAACTTTTCGGCTGCGCAATTTCCTACTGCCATTAACCCTTTTTACGGAGCGCCGCAGTCGATTTACTCCGATCACTTTCAGTGGAAAGACGGCGTCACAGGCCCAATGGGCTACAAACTCGAAGTCCCGCCTTTGCACCCGGCCCTGGCCGCCACCCTGTTTGCCGGTGTTGGCCAGACCAGCGCCGCACAAATGGCACAACTGCCCAACACCCATATGATGCTGGCACTGATGCGCGACGGTTTTCACCCCGACAGCCCCGGCGGCCATGTGCAGTTACGCAGCGATGACACCCCTGTGCTCGATTACAGCCTCACACCCTATGGTTGGGAGGGCCTCAAGCGCGCGTTTCACAGCATGGCCGAAATCCAGTTTGCCGCAGGCGCCAGCGCGGTGATGCCGCTGCACAGCGATGCTGGCTACACCACCCGCCTGCGCGCAACCCGTGACCTGATCGACAGTTTGAGCCTTGAGTTGTATCGCACCCGCCTGGCCAGCGCCCATGTAATGGGTGGATGTGCGATGGGGGAAAATTCGCAAATGGCCGTCAGCGACAGCCTTGGGCGCCATCATCAATTACAAAACCTGTCCATCCATGACGGCTCGTTGTTCCCCACCAGCATAGGCGCCAACCCACAATTGTCGGTATATGGGCTGACAGCAAAACTGGCAACGCGACTGGCTGAACGCCTTAAAAATTCATGAAAAAGCAGTTATTTCGTCGCGTCTATAGTGCTTTCTTCTGCGAATGGCGACTTGGCCGACCGGGAATGCTGCGATACCATCCGACTCCCCAACGGATTCCCGCCAGGACGACGCGATGAACCGAGTGTTGTACCCAGGTACATTCGACCCTATTACCAAGGGCCATGGCGATCTGGTCGAACGCGCTTCGCGCCTGTTTGACCATGTGATCATTGCTGTCGCTGCCAGCACCAAGAAAAACCCGCTATTCCCTCTGGAACAGCGGGTGGAGCTGGCTCGTGAAGTCACCAAACACCTGCCCAATGTCGAGGTGGTCGGTTTCTCGACGCTGCTCGCGCACTTTGCCAAGGAACAGAATGCCAATGTATTCCTGCGTGGCCTGCGTGCCGTGTCGGACTTCGAATACGAGTTTCAGCTGGCGAACATGAACCGCCAACTGGCCCCCGATGTGGAGAGCCTGTTCCTCACGCCGTCGGAGCGTTATTCGTTTATATCGTCGACATTGGTGCGGGAAATCGCGGCATTAGGCGGCGATATCACCAAGTTTGTGCACCCGGTTGTGGCCGATGCCCTGACCGAGCGTTTTCGCAAGAAATAACCACTGAAGCGGCGCCCGCGTGCACTGCGGGCGCCAATGCGGCACAATTGACGCATTCGATTTCAGTTGCCCGGGCCGAGCGCCCCGGCCGGAGTACCCATGTCCCTGATCATCACCGACGATTGCATTAACTGCGACGTCTGCGAACCCGAGTGTCCGAACGCTGCCATTTCCCAGGGCGAAGAGATCTATGTGATCGACCCCAACCTGTGCACCCAGTGCGTCGGCCACTACGATGAGCCGCAATGCCAGCAAGTGTGCCCGGTTGACTGCATCCCGCTGGATGAAGCCCACCCGGAAACCGAAGAACAGCTGATGGAAAAGTACCGGGCGATTACCGGGAAGGCCTGATTCATCGTCTATGCGATTTGTGTGGGAGCGGGCTTGCTCGCGATAGATTCACTGCGATCGATCCGTTCGACCGAGGTGGTTGCATCGCGAGCAAGCCCGCTCCCACAAGAGTTCAGCCCATTACGGGTGGCTATGTTTGGCAACGCGGGCAGAACACACTGGCGCGCTGGCCCAGCTTGACGTCACGCAGCTCGGTGCCGCAGACCTTGCACGGTTCATACCCGCGACCGTACACAAACAGCTCCTGCTGAAAGTAACCGGGCTGGCCGTCGCCGCCGATAAAATCGCGCAATGTGGTGCCGCCGCGCTCGATGGCGGCCGCCAGAATCCGCTTGATCTCAATCGCCAGCTTTAAATAGCGCGCCCGGGAAATGCTCCCGGCAGCGCGACGCGGATCAATGCCGGCAGCAAACAGCGCCTCGGTCGCGTAAATATTGCCCACCCCCACCACCACGGCGTTGTCCATGATGAACGGCTTGACCGCCATCGAACGCTTGCGCGACAGCTGAAACAGCCGCTCGCCATCAAACAGGTCGGTTAGCGGTTCCGGGCCCAGGCGCACCAGCAATTCATGGTTCAGCGGGTCAAGGCTCCAGAGCATGGCCCCGAATCGGCGCGGGTCGGTGTAGCGCAGGGCCAGCCCGGACTCCAGCTCGATATCCACATGCTCATGCTTGGCCGCGGGCAACCCGGCTTCCACCAGCCGCAGGTTGCCCGACATGCCCAGGTGACTAATCAGCGTCCCGACTTCAGCATTGATCAACAGGTACTTGGCCCGGCGCTCCACCAGCACGATACGCTGCCCCGACAACCGCACGTCGAGGTCCTCAGGGATCGGCCAGCGCAAACGCCGCTCGCGCACAATCACCCGACTGACCCGCTGCCCTTCAAGGTGCGGGGCGATGCCACGGCGAGTGGTTTCGACTTCAGGTAATTCAGGCATGGAGGCTCCGTACTCTGGAATAGCTGGCAATTCTAACGGAAATTTCTGCGCCACTGGCTCCGCGATCCGACGCAATGCGGTGAATCAGCCACGCCTCCGGGGCGCGTCTAAGGCTATAATCGCGCCCTTTTCAATACCCGGAGCGACGTCATGTCCCTGCCAAGCCTGCGCCTTAAAGCCAATGCCGATCGACGCCTGCGCGCCGGCCACTTGTGGGTCTACAGCAACGAAATCGATGTAGCCGCCACACCGCTGAACGGTTTTAAGGCCGGCGACCAAGCGGTACTCGAAACCGCCGGCGGCAAGCCGCTGGGCATCGTTGCCATGAGCCCCAACAACCTGATCTGTGCACGCCTGCTGTCGCGCGACATCAAGCTGCCACTGGACAAGTCGCTGCTGGTACACCGCCTCAACGTGGCCCTGTCCCTGCGCGAGCGCCTCTTCGACAAGCCTTACTACCGCCTTGTTTACGGCGATTCCGACCTGATGCCGGGCCTGGTGGTTGACCGTTTCGGCGATATCCTCGTGGTCCAGCTGGCCTCGGCCACTATGGAGCAGCACAAGGACGACGTGATTGCAGCCCTGGTGCAAGTGATCAAGCCAAGCGGCATCCTGTTCAAGAATGACTCGGCTGCGCGTGATGCCGAAGGCCTTGAGCGTTATGTTGAAACCGTCTTCGGCCTGGTGCCGGAGTGGGTGTCACTGGAAGAGAACGGCGTGAAATTCGAAGCCCCGGTGATCGCCGGGCAAAAAACTGGCTGGTTCTACGACCACCGCATGAACCGCGCCCGCCTGGCCCCGTACGTCAAGGGCAAGCGCGTACTGGACCTGTACAGCTACATCGGCGGCTGGGGCATCCAGGCCGGTGCTTTTGGCGCCAGCGAAGTGTTCTGTGTCGACGCCTCATCCTTCGCCCTCGACGGGGTTGAACGCAACGCAGCGCTGAACGGCTTTGCTGAGAAAGTCACCTGCATGGAAGGCGACGTGTTTGAGGCCCTCAAAGAACTGAAGGCCAACGAAGAGCGTTTCGACGTGATCGTGGCTGACCCGCCGGCCTTTATCAAACGCAAGAAAGACCTGAAAAACGGCGAAGGCGCGTACCGCCGCCTGAACGAGCAGGCCATGCGCCTGCTCAACAAGGACGGCATTCTGGTCAGCGCATCGTGCTCGATGCACCTGCCGGAAGACGACCTGCAAAACATCCTGCTGACCAGCGCCCGTCACCTGGACCGCAACATGCAACTGCTGGAACGCGGCGGCCAGGGCCCGGACCACCCGGTACACCCGGCCATCCCGGAAACCCGTTACATCAAGAGCATCACCTGCCGTTTGCTGCCTAACAGCTGATGTAACGCCCGCTCCTTGCAGGAGCGGGCTTGCTCGCGATTAGAACGATGGGGTAAGTCACCACCATCGCGAGCAAGCCCGCCCCCACTGCGTTTACTGCGCCTTGGGGTTTGGGCTCAGCTCCACGCCATCGATCAACAGCGATTGATATCGCGGCGCCACCACCTTGGCCTTGCCTTCACGGATCTGCTCGATCAGCTCCAGCGCATTGCCATCGACCTCGAACGTACCCGCCAACTGCCATTTACCCTGCGCATCACGCTTGAAGAAGTCCAGCGACCTCACCCAGCCCCGCTTGGGCAACTGCAGCACCTCGCTTTGCCCATCCCGATCCAGATCAACCGCCCACAGTACACAGCCCGGTTTCTCGCAGGTCTGCTTGCCAAAGTCCGACGCTTCAAACTGCTCGCTGCCCGCCACTTCAGGGCCGATCCACTCCAGGGCTTTCTCCTTGGGCGCGCGTTTGCCTTTACCGGTGTCGGCATTCTTGAGCCGCTTGAGCAAGGCCTGACGCTCGGTTTGCGTCAGTACCTGCCCTTGCTCCACTTGCGCCAGCAGCACGCTGAACGCCTGCTCACCGGGTTGGCCCAGGCGGTAGCGCAAGGTATCGGCGTCAAACATATCCACCGGGGTCTTGCCGCTCAGCACACGGGCAACCTGGTTGCTGGCGCTGATTTTCAACGGGCTGAACCACGGTGTATGAATTGCCAGCAACAGCGCAACCGTCAGCAGCGCAATCACCGGGTTGGTGCGACGCACACTCCATAGCCACTGGCGCTGCGGCATCACTACCGCCCAGACGGCCGCCACACAGTGGGCAAAAATCACCGCCACCAGCAGGATTGCCAACACCCGGGAAGGTGTCAGGCCGTACTGGGCAATGCGCAGCCACGTTGAATACCCCGCCAGCAGCACCAGCACCGGCAAGCACAGCAGGCACAGGTCGACCACACGCACCAGCCAGACCGGGTACCCGCTGCCCTGGGCACCGTCCTGGAACACGCCATTGAGCAAAAACAGATTGACCGCCACCAGCCACAGCATGATGGGTGTCGAATAGCCGGTATTCCAGATGGGCTCCAGCCCGGTAAAGGGCAAGGCGAAAGTGAACACAATCGCAATCAACGCCCCCAGAGGCAGCAGGAAACGGCACAGTGTCAGCAAAATACCGCGCAGCAGGCCAATGATCCGGTCGTTCTCACGGCCCATGTTCAAGCCGAGGGCAAACACCATTGCCGAGCTGACACAAATAAACCCCTCGGTTGAAAACAGCCGGTTGAGCGCCACGATCCCGAGCATCTTGAACAGGTTGCCCCACAACAGCAGCAGCCCCCAGAACACCACATTCAGCAACAAGCCCAGCAATACGATAAACACCGTGTCCCAGGCATGGCGGAACAAATCTTCATAACGCGGATAGCGCCCTTCGCGGGTTGGCCAGCTGAGGATGAACACCGTGCAGACGTAAACAATCACCAGGGAAAAGAACGTCCAGCTGCCCGTCAGCCAGCGGTTGTTGAACAGCTGCCTGTCGCCGTCCACAAACACCCAGGTACTGATTGCCGCCACGACCACCGTGAGTCCGACCACCAGCCAGGCAGTGCCGCGCTGTCGCACGTTGTCACCCAACAGCAGCAGGTTGATGCCACCCACCAGCACGACAGTGGCCAGGGCAACCCTGACCCCAGGGTCGGTCAGCGTACTTGCCAGCCAGAGCAGCAGGCCCTGTATCAGGCCAATGGCCAGGCTGGTTTTGACAGAGCGGTTGAGGGTTAGCATTTAGAGTCCCCACTGAAAAAATCATCCCAACACTATTGCGTGATTTTCAGCAAATGGCGCGGTCAGTTCGCAAAATAGTGCTTTCTTACATAAAGTCGGGCTGCTTCTTGCCCAACGCCCAGATTAACCGCCAACCGCAAGTGCTGGGCCTGCGAGTCGCTCATTTGTGTTCAGGAGCAACTGCCCTGCCCATTCCCTCCGCCCGCCAGCCGTGTAGAATCAACTCATTCATCGCCAATCATCCCCGGCGGGTTTATGAGCTCAAGCCCCGGCGCGCGGCGATCCCGCAGCGTTTACGGCAACTCGCGGATACGTAGTCATTTTCTGTGTGATCCGTCAGTCATTAGAAGCTCACTTCCCTGTTTGTTACCTGATTAGCCGCCCGGAGTTGTTCCATGCCTGACTATCGTTCGAAAACCTCCACCCACGGCCGCAACATGGCCGGCGCCCGCGCTTTGTGGCGCGCCACGGGGATGAAAGATGCCGACTTTAAAAAGCCGATCATCGCCATTGCCAACTCCTTTACCCAGTTCGTACCCGGCCACGTCCACCTCAAGGACATGGGCCAGCTGGTTGCCCGCGAGATCGAGCGCGCTGGCGGCGTGGCCAAGGAGTTCAACACCATTGCCGTGGACGACGGCATTGCCATGGGCCATGACGGCATGCTGTATTCGCTGCCAAGCCGCGAAATCATCGCCGACTCCGTGGAGTACATGGTCAACGCCCACTGCGCCGACGCCATTGTGTGCATTTCCAACTGCGACAAGATCACCCCTGGCATGCTGATGGCCTCGTTGCGCCTCAACATCCCGGTGATTTTCGTTTCGGGCGGGCCGATGGAAGCGGGCAAGACCAAGCTCGCCAGCCACGGTCTGGACCTGGTAGACGCCATGGTCATCGCCGCCGACTCCAGCGCTTCTGACGAGAAGGTTGCCGAGTACGAGCGCAGCGCTTGCCCGACGTGCGGGTCGTGCTCCGGCATGTTCACCGCCAACTCGATGAACTGCCTGACCGAAGCCCTGGGCCTGGCCCTGCCGGGCAATGGCTCGGCTCTGGCCACCCACAGCGACCGCGAGCAACTGTTCCTGCAGGCCGGCCGCACCATCGTCGACCTGTGCCGCCAGTACTATGTCGAGAATGACGAGTCGGTTCTGCCGCGTAACATCGCCAACTTCAAGGCATTTGAAAACGCCATGACGCTGGACATCGCCATGGGCGGTTCGACCAACACCATCCTGCACTTGCTGGCCGCCGCCCAGGAAGCCGAGATCGATTTCGACCTTAAAGACATCGACCGCCTGTCGCGCCATGTGCCGCAACTGTGCAAAGTGGCGCCGAACATTCAGAAGTACCATATGGAAGACGTGCACCGTGCCGGCGGCATTTTCTCCATTCTCGGTTCGCTGGCCCGTGGCGGCCTGCTGCACACCGACCTGCCGACCGTACACAGCAAGACCATGGCTGAAGGCATCGCCAAATGGGATATCACCCAGACTGACGACGAAGCCGTGCACACATTCTTCCGTGCAGGCCCGGCCGGTATCCCGACGCAAACCGCGTTCAGCCAGTCAACGCGCTGGGACACCCTGGACGACGACCGTGAAAACGGCTGCATCCGCAGTGTCGAGCATGCCTACTCGCAAGAAGGCGGCCTGGCCGTGCTGTACGGCAACATCGCGCTGGATGGCTGCGTGGTCAAAACCGCCGGGGTCGACGAGTCGATCCACGTGTTCGAAGGCAACGCCAAGATCTTCGAAAGCCAGGACAGCGCCGTGCGCGGCATTCTGGCAGACGAAGTGCAGGCCGGTGACATCGTGATCATCCGTTACGAAGGCCCGAAAGGCGGCCCGGGCATGCAGGAAATGCTCTACCCGACTTCGTACCTGAAATCCAAAGGTCTGGGCAAAGCCTGCGCACTGCTCACCGACGGTCGTTTCTCGGGCGGTACTTCGGGCCTGTCCATCGGCCATGCTTCACCTGAAGCGGCTGCGGGCGGCGCGATTGGTCTGGTGCAGGACGGCGACAAGGTGCTGATCGACATTCCGAACCGTTCGATCAACCTGCTGGTCAGCGACGAAGAAATGGCTACACGCCGCGCCGCGCAAGACAAGAAAGGCTGGAAGCCGGTGGAAGTGCGGCCGCGTAAAGTCACCACAGCCCTCAAGGCCTACGCCTTGCTGGCTACCAGCGCCGACAAAGGCGCGGTGCGTGATAAGGCGTTGCTGGATAAGCTGGTGCCGTAAGCCATCACGCAAGACCAAAAATCCCGGCCATGCGCCGGGATTTTTTATGGGCAACATAACCACCCTTGTGGGAGCGGGCTTGCCCGCGATGGCATCGCCGTGGTCATGCAGGCAGACCGCGCCGCCTGCATCGCGGGCAAGCCCGCTCCCACAGGAATTACTGGATCTGATCCGGCTTGACGATCACCCAGTTCTTGTCCGCTGTTACCGGCAACCCCTCTTTGGCTTGCGCCGCCGCATTCTTGGCCATCATCCCTTCCAGCTGTGCCATGTATTTGTCCTTGCGGTTGATCCACAAGTGCACGCCACCCTTGGCCACGTCCACACCGTGAAACAGCATGTAGCCGTCACTGGACGGCGTGTCTCCGCCCACCAGCACCGGTTTTTTCCACTGGTCGATATAGGTCAGGATCGCCGCCTGCTTGCCCGCCATCCAGGTGGCCGGGGTCCACAGGTATGGGGTCAGCTCCAGGCCCAGGTTGGCTTTTTCGTTGTAGGTGCCAGCGCTGATCTGTTTGCGCGCGGTGGTGAGTTCGCCCGTCTTGCGGTCCTTGAGCAGCGTGCTCACGCCAATCACGTTCTGCGGTTTGACGTTGTAGCCGTACTTGGGGTCAGCCGCGACCATGCGCACCAGCTCTTCAGAGGCGGCGGTCATCACGTAGACCTCGATGCCGTTCTCCATCAGCTTGTTGAACAGCTCCACCTGCCCGGTAAACACCTTGGGCGGCTGCACCTCGGAGGTCTTGACCACATCCCCCTCGAAGTAAGTCACCGGTACTGGCTTGCCTGACGCCATCAACTCGTCCACATAGCCCTTGAGCTGCTGCAGGGTAAAACCGGAAAACACCTGGGCCACCCACGGGTAACAGACCATGTCGTCCACTTCGCACAGGCGGTAGTAGTAACTGAACAGGCTTTCCTTATGGTCGGCCGTGTCCTTGAACGGGATCAGCTTGAGCGACGGGTCGAGGCTGTCCCGGGTGATCAGGCCGCGGTTTTCCATAAACGGCAGCAGCGCTTCTTCCAGGTCATTGCGGTAGCTGGTGTTGTCCATGTCAAAGACCGCGAAGTTACCCTTGTTCGCGTTGGCGGCGATCATGGCGTCCAGTTGCCTGGCCTGGTCGGCGGGCCAGTGCTTGAGTTCGGTGGCCAGTGCCTGCCCGGCAAGCCCCATGCACAGGGTTAATGCGGTCAACTTGGCGGTCAGTTTCATCAGCTATGCTCCTCGTCAAAGGCATCGACGCTAACAAACCTGCATGACAGTTTTTGGCTTGGGCACGACAGTCATCGTCTTGTCTGCGCCACCTGCTTATTCCAAAAACCTAGGTTGTCATTCCACATCGGTATATTTGTAGATATATCAACCTGTTACGATTTCCGGTTCGCAATAGTTACATCCAAGACTGGTACAAGTCGTCCCTCGGAGCTTTCATGAATTTCCCGCTGATCCTCAATCTGCTGGTGTTCCTCGCGTTGCTGTTCGGCTTGTCGCTGACCCGCCACACCGCGTGGAGCCTGGCGAAAAAAGTCTTGCTGGCGCTGGTTATAGGCGTGGTGTTCGGCCTGTGCCTGCACCTGACCTACGGTACAGACAGCCCGACCCTGAAAGCCTCCATCGGCTGGTTCGATCTGGTTGGCAGCGGCTATGTGCAATTGCTGCAAATGATCGTAATCCCGCTGGTATTCGCCTCGATCCTCAGCGCCGTGGCCCGTCTGCATAATGCCTCGTCTCTGGGCAAGATCAGCTTCCTGACCATCGGCACGCTGCTGTTCACCACCATGATCGCGGCACTGATCGGTATTGGCCTGACCAACCTGTTCGGCCTGACTGCCGATGGCCTGGTGGCCGGCGCGGCTGAAATGAGCCGCCTGCAAGTGATCCAGAGCGATTACGCGGGCAAGGTGTCGGACCTGAACGTGCCGCAACTACTGCTGTCTTTTATCCCGCAAAACCCGTTTGCCGATTTGGCCCGGGCCAAACCGACGTCGATCATCAGCGTGGTGATTTTCGCCGCATTCCTGGGCATCGCCGCGCTGCAGCTGTTCAAGGACGAGCCGGAAAAAGGCGGCAAGATCCTCAGCGCCATCGACACCCTGCAAGCCTGGGTGATGCGCCTGGTACGCCTGGTGATGAAACTGACCCCGTACGGCGTACTGGCCCTGATGACCAAAGTGGTCGCCATGTCCAACGTGCAGGACATCATCAAACTGGGCAGCTTCGTGGTGGTGTCCTACATCGCCCTGGCGCTGATGTTTGTGATTCACGGCGTGATCGTGTCGTTTTCCGGGGTTAACCCGCTGCGCTTCTTCCGCAAGGTATGGCCGGTACTGACCTTTGCCTTCACCAGCCGTTCGAGCGCAGCCAGCATCCCGTTGAGCATCGAAGCGCAAACCCGTCGCCTGGGCATTCCGTCTTCGATCGCCAGCTTTGCCGCTTCGTTTGGCGCGACCATTGGCCAGAACGGCTGTGCCGGTCTGTACCCGGCCATGCTGGCGGTGATGGTGGCCCCGACCGTGGGCATCAACCCGCTGGATCCGGTATGGATCGCTTCGCTGGTGGCTATTGTGACCTTGAGTTCGGTAGGCGTGGCCGGTGTGGGCGGTGGTGCAACCTTCGCGGCACTGATCGTGTTGCCGGCGATGGGCTTGCCGGTATCGCTGGTGGCGCTGCTGATTTCGGTTGAGCCCCTGATCGATATGGGCCGCACGGCGCTGAACGTGAGTGGTTCGATGGTGGCAGGTACCGTAACCAGCCAGATACTGCACCAGACCGACAAGGCCATTCTGGCTGAAGACGATCATGGTGATCTGGCGCACGCTTAAAAAGCCGACCCTCACCCCAGCCCTCTCCCAAAGGGAGAGGGAGCCGATCTGTGGTGTTGCGAAGATCTGCTTTTGCTTTTAGTCCCCTCTCCCTCCGGGAGAGGGTTAGGGTGAGGGGCTTTTGACCTTAAGCCCTTTCCCACACCTCAAAGCTGAACGCCGGCTTGTCATCCGCGGCGCCATGCAGCTCTTCCGACACCAGCTTCCACTGCGCCTGATCGAACTCAGGGAACCACGCATCCCCCTCCGGGCTCAGGCCCACACGCGTCAGGTACAAGCGGTCGGCATCCACCAAACCCTGGGTGTACAGCTGTGCGCCGCCAATCAGCATCACTTCGCTCACGCCCTGCTCTTGCGCCCATGCTTCGGCTCGCGCAACAGCGTCCTGCAGCGAGGCAAACACCTCGGCACCTTCGAGCTGCAAATCAGTCTGACGACTGACCACCAGGTTCAAACGGCCCGGTAACGGGCGCCCCAGCGAATCCCAGGTCTTGCGACCCATGATGATCGGCTTGCCCAGGGTGGTGGCCTTGAAATATTTGAAATCCGCCGGCAAATGCCACGGCATGCTGTTGTCGACGCCAATCACACGGTTTTCAGCAAGTGCCGCGATCAGGCTAAGGGGGAGTGATTTTTTCATGGCGCCGAGGATACCAGAGCCGCCCGCGCCGACAGTACCCCGCCTGACTAACAGCGGTTATGCTCTTGGTTCACTTGAATGGAATGTCGCGTGACTCAACTTTCCCCGCTACAACGCCTCTGGCTGACCGAAACCGTGCGCCTGCGCGAAGAACACGCGGGCGCGCTGGACGACCTTGAAGCCAATCGACGCGCCCGCGCCACCGCCGGCGACTTGCCCACACGCCTGCAAAATCGCGCCCTGTGGCTGGCCGAGCGCGACGGCCTGCTCGCTGCCATGCAGCACTGGCTGCAAGGTGCGCGGTTGGCGCTGCTGGTACTGGCCGTGCTGGCCGTGATCAGTGGCGCCGGGCTGGCATTCGCCGCCCTTGGCGACGGGCAAACCCCGGTCAATGTGTTCTGGGCGCTGGGCAGCCTGCTGGGGCTCAACCTGATCCTGCTGTTGAGCTGGGCACTGGGCCTGCTGTTTGCCGGTGAACACGGCGCCAGCCTCGGCCGCCTGTGGTTGTGGCTCAGCGAAAAACTCGCCCGCGATGCCAAGGCTGCGCAGCTGGCCCCGGCCCTGGTGCTGTTGCTGCAGCGGCGCAAACTCAATCGCTGGGCGCTCGGTACGCTGGTCAATGGCTTATGGTTGCTGGCCATGCTCAGCGCGCTGGTGATGATGCTGCTGCTTATGGCCACGCGCCGCTACGGGTTTATCTGGGAAACCACGATCCTCGGTGCCGATGTGTTCGTCGCCGCCACCCGCGCCCTCGGCGCGCTCCCCAACTGGCTGGGGATGAGCGTGCCCACCGTGGAGATGATCCGCATCAGCAACGACACCAGCCTTTACAACAACGAAGGGGTGCGTCAGGCCTGGGCAGTCTGGCTTGTAGGCGTGGTACTGATTTACGGCGTGATCCCGCGCCTGCTGCTGGCGGCATTCTGCCTGTGGCGCTGGAAAACCGGGCGCAACGCGCTGCAACTGGACCTCAACCTGCCCGGCTATAGCCAGTTGCGCGAGCGCCTGATGCCCAGCAGCGAGCGCCTGGGCGTCAATGACACCGCCCCCGAGCAGTTGCACAACGTGCAGGCCGGGCACAGCGCCCTGCAAACCGATGGCGCCCTGATCGTGGCCATTGAGCTGGACGACCAGCATACGTGGCCACCCAAGTTACCGCCCACCGTCAAGGACGCCGGCATCCTCGACAGCCGCGAGTCGCGGCAAAAACTGCTGGAACAAATGACCCGTTTCCCCCCGGCACGCCTGGCCATTGCCTGCGACCCGCGCCGCTCGCCGGACCGCGGCAGCCTGGCGCTGATCGGTGAACTGGCGCGCAGTGCCCGCGAAACCCGCATCTGGCTGCTGCAAGCACCGCCCGGCCAGGCGCTGGACGCCGACCGCCTGGGCGACTGGCATGTCGCACTGGAAAAGCTCGGCCTGCCCTTCGCCGCCAGCGCCCCCCTCAACTGGCTGGAGACTGGCCATGACTAAGCCACTGACGCTGGCCGTGGTCGGCCACACCAATGTTGGCAAAACCTCATTGCTGCGCACCCTGACCCGGGATGTCGGCTTTGGCGAAGTGTCCCACCGCCCCAGCACCACCCGCCATGTCGAAGGGGCGCGGCTGTCGGTCGACGGCGAGCCGTTGCTGGAACTGTACGACACGCCGGGGCTGGAAGACGCCATCGCCCTGCTCGACTACCTTGAGCGCCTCGACCAACCCGGTGAACGCCTGGATGGCCCAGCGCGGGTGGCCCGCTTTCTCCAGGGCAGCGAGGCGCGCCAGCGCTTTGAGCAGGAAGCCAAAGTACTGCGCCAGTTACTGGCCTCGGACGCCGGGCTGTATGTGATCGATGCCCGCGAGCCGGTGCTGGCCAAGTACCGCGACGAACTCAGCGTACTGGCCAGTTGCGGCAAGCCGCTGCTGCCAGTGCTCAACTTTGTCAGCAGCCCGCAACACCGCGAGCCCGAGTGGCGCGAAGCCCTGGCCCGCCTCGGTTTGCATGCGCTGGTGCGGTTCGACAGCGTGGCCCCGCCCGAAGATGGCGAACGCCGCTTGTATGAAAGCCTGGCGCTGTTGCTGGAGCATTCACGCGGGGCGCTGCAACGCTTGATCACTGACCAGGAGGCCCAGCGTGAAGCCCGCAAGCACAGCGCCCTGCGCCTGATCGCCGAACTGCTGATCGACTGCGCCGCCTGCCGACGCAGCGTGGCCAGCGAAAAAACTGCCGAGCAACAGGCCATCCAGCAGTTGCGCGAAGCGATCCGGCAGCGCGAACAACGCTGTGTGGAAGCCATGCTCAAGCTGTACGGCTTTCGCCCCGGCGATGCAGCGGCCAGCGACTTGCCGTTGCTCGACGGGCGCTGGGGCGATGACTTGTTCAACCCGGAGACGCTCAAGCATCTGGGTGTACGGGTCGGCGGCGGGATTGCCGCAGGCGCTGCGGCCGGTGCCGGTGTGGACTTGATGGTCGGCGGCCTGACCTTGGGCGCTGCCGCATTGGCCGGGGCCATTGCCGGCGGTGCGCTGCAAACCGCACGCAGCTACGGCAGCCGCTTGCTGGGCAAGCTCAAGGGCCAGCGCGAATTGACCGTGGACGACAGCGTGTTACGCCTGCTGGCCTTGCGTCAGCGGCAATTGCTGCACGCACTGAATGCTCGCGGGCATGCGGCCGTAGACAGCATCAAGGTCGCCACCCCGCAGGACAAGACCTGGCGCGAGGGCAAACTGCCCGAAGCCCTGAACAAGGCACGGGCGCATCCACAATGGTCGTCGCTCAACCCGCATGCGAAGTTGAGCCAGGCCGAGCGTCAGGAGCAGATTGAGTTGCTGGCCGAGCAAATCTAGACGCCGCCCCCCCCTTGTGGGAGCGGGCTTGCTCGCGATTGGATCACTGCGGTGAAGCTGATGTACCGCGGCGTAAGCATCGCGAGCAAGCCCGCTCCCACAATGATCAGTGATCACGCATTCAGCAGGCGCAGGGCTTTGGCCTTGAGGATTTGCAGGTCGATAACTGGCACATGCATCGCCTTGGCCTGTTCATCCCACACCCGCATGCGCAGGCTCAGCTGGCACAGCGGGTCCTGCTCGAATGCATCGGCCTCGGCCTCGCTCATCACCCCGCCCTGATAACCCAGGGTGCGAATGCTCGCTTCGCTCAACAGCGCGTAATACCCCGGCTGGCGCAAAGTCAGGTAGCGCTTGGCCTGTACATGGTATTCCACCAGCCTGGCCAGCCGCTCGCTGAACCCGGCCCGGCGCAGGTAATCGGCGCCAACCCGCTCATGGCTGACCACCCCGTAGCCGCCCATGTTCTGCGTATCCTTGCCGCAAAAGTGCCCGATATCGTGAAAGAACGCTGCCAACACCACTTCATCGTCATAACCTTCGGCCAACGCCAACTGCGCGGCCTGGGACATATGCTCGATCTGTGACACCGGCTCACCGATATAATCGTCGGTGCCGTATTGCTGATACAAACCAAAAACATCTTCAACCACTTGCTGCGCGTGGGTCATCACATCGTCTCCAGCATCCGGGCGATATTGCCCTCGGCCATCGCCGGGCCCACGCTGATGCCCACGCCGGTGTGCATCAGCGCCGCATGCAGGCCGGGCTCGACCTCCAGCCAGGTGAATGGCCTGGCCCCCCGGGCACCATAGACGCCCTGCCAGCGCTCGACCACCTGCACTTCACAGCCCAGGGTTTCTTCGCACAGTTGCAGCATCCAGTTATCCACCTGTTCGCAGTTGAAAGGTGAAGGATCCCGACTGTAATCGTGAGAATCGCCGACGATCAAATCACCATAAGGCGTCGGGCTGATCAGCAGGTGGATGCCGTGCTCATCCAGGTGCGGGCTGTCGCGCAGGATTTCGGCCTGCACAGCTGCCGCTTCGGGCAAGTCGGCAAATGCGCCGTAGTGCACGCAACTCAGGCCGGTGAGCAGAGCATGTTGCAGCTTCAAATCGACCTTGGGCCGCACACGCAGCATTTGCAGACGACACACCTGCGGGTTGAGTCTGGCCAGCGGCTCGGCCAGCAAGGTCAGGTAATCGTGACCCGAACACACAATCACCTGCGCGCCCTTGAAACTGCCTGCCGTGGTGTGGACTTGACCGGGTTCAACCTCGCGCACCAGGGTGGAAAAATGAAATTCGACGCCCAGCTCACGCTGCAGATAGTTGATAAGGGCCGGGATGGCTTCGCGCGAATACACCTGCTGGTCGTCAAGGCCATGCAATGCGGCGCGATGATGGCTGAACTGGCCAGCGTACAGAGCCTCCATTGCTGCACCGCGCAATAATTCGACGCGATAGCCGGACTCCCGTGCACGGCCCTGGCAGAAGGCTTCGAGCAAGTGTTCTTCGGCTTCGGTGCGGGCGAACAGGTATGAGCCATTGCGCTTGAGATCAAAGCCTGCGCGCTGTGCCAAGTCAGCCCAGATGCTGCGGCTGGCGCGGGCCAGATCGAGCATCACGCCCGGTGGCTGGCCGGTGACCAGCGCCTGGCCGAAGTTGCGCACCGAGGCGCCCAGTGGCGTGGCGGTGCGTTCGAAGACGCGCACCTTGAGCCCGCGTTTTGCAGCGGCGTAGGCGTGGGACAGGCCGAGGATGCCGGCGCCGACGATAAGGATTGGTTGAGTCATCACGATGTCCTGAAGGGCAACTTCACTTCCCTTGTGGGAGCGGGCTTGCTCGCGATACAAACGCCGCGGTGCAGCTGTCCAACCGCAGCGATCCAATCGCGGGCAAGCCCGCTCCCACAGGTCTTTTGTGGCTACAAAACTACTGCGCCACTTTCTCGGACTTGCCGTCATAGCGCTTGCGCCATTCGGCCAGGATGCTGTCGCGGTTCTGCGAGGCCCAGGCGAAGTCGTTCTTGATCAGGCGCTGCTCGTAGTCGGCTGGCAGTTCGGTCTGTGGCTTGGCGATACCGGGCTGGGCCAACACCGCGAAGTTTTCTTTATAAAGCTCCATAGCCGCCGGGCTTGCGGAGAAGTCAGCCAGCTTTTTGGCTGCCTCTTCGTGGGGCGTGCCCTTGATCACGGCAGTGGCTTCGATTTCCCAGCCCAGGCCTTCCTTCGGCAACACGATATCCAGCGGCGCCCCCTGACGCTTGAGCTGCACGGCCGGGTATTCAAACGAGATACCGATCGGGAACTCGCCCGCCGCCGCCAGTTTGCAAGGCTTGGAACCCGAATGAACGTACTGGCCGATGTTCTGGTGCAAGTCATCCATAAACTGCCAGCCCTGTTTCTCACCGAAGGTTTGCAACCAGGCACTCACATCCAGAAAGCCGGTTCCGGACGAGGCCGGGTTGGGCATCACGATCTTGCCCTTGTATTCAGGCTTGGTCAGGTCTTGCCAGCTCACCGGCTTGCTCAGGCCCTGTTTTTCGGCCTCGATGGTGTTGAAGCAAATGGTCGCGGCCCACACGTCCATGCCTACCCAGGCCGGCGGGTTGGCCGCATCACGGTAGTTGCCGCCAATCTTGGCCAGGTCCTTGGGCGCGTAGCTTTGCAGCATGCCCTGCTGGTCCAGAATCGCCAGGCTGGAGGCGGCCAGGCCCCACACCGCATCCGCTTGCGGGCGGGCTTTTTCGGCCAGCAGCTTGGCGGTGATGATGCCCGTGGAATCGCGCACCCACTTGATCTCGACGTCCGGGTTGGCCTTTTCAAAGGCCTGCTTATAGGTCTTGAGCTGTTCGGCTTCCAGGGCCGTGTACACGGTCAGTTCGGTTTTGGCAGCGAACGCGTTAAGGCTAAAAGCGCTGAGGACTGCAGCGGCAAGAGCAAGAGGCTTGAACATGGTGCGGTTCCTTTTGGGTGTAGGGGGCAGGGTTATTGTTATTGCGCCGGCGCGCCCTGGCGCCAGGCCTGGGAACGGCGCAGCAAGCCGCGCGAAGCCCGGGCCAGGAGCAGGGACACACCCGCCGAAGTGAACAGGATCAGGGTCGACATGGCCGCCGCGCCGCCAACGTTGCCGGCGTCGTCCATGTTCAGCACCGCCACCGCCGCAAGGATGGTGTCGGGGCTGTAGAGAAAGATCGCCGCAGACACCGTGGTCATCGCCGAGACAAACAGGTAGCGCATGATGTCCAGCAGCGCCGGCAGGCAAATCGGCACGGTGACGCGCCAGTAATGGCGATACAGCGGCGCCTTGAGCGACAGCGCGGCGGCTTCGAATTCGCCGTCGAGCTGGCGCAGGGCCGTGGTGGCGGTCATTTGTGCGGTGGTCAAATAATGCGCAATGGTGCAGGCCACCAGCAGGGTCATGGTGCCGTAGAGCACATGCAGCGGGTTGCCCGGCAGGTTGAAAAAGAACACATAGCCCAGGCCCAACACCAGGCCCGGCACGGCCATCGGCACAAAGCTGAGCATGCGCAGGGCCAGGTTGAGGCCTTTCTGGCTGCGGGTTTTTTCCATCAGATAGGCGCCGGTGAAGATCACCGCACTGCCAATCACCGCCGTACACAGGGCCATCGTCACGCTGTTGCGATACGCCAGCCAGCCACCGCCAGCGGTGTCGTTGAACTGGTAGTGGTTGAGCGACAGCGACAGGTTGTACGGCCAGAATTTGACCAGCGACGAGTACACCGCCATGCCGAACACCAGCAACAACGTGGCGCAGATCAACAACACAATGGCCAGATAGCAGCGGTCACGGACTTTCGACGGCACCGGCTTGAACACCTGGGCGCGGCCGCTCATCGAATCACCATGCTGACGGCGCAACCAGGCATCGACGCCAAAACTGAACAGCGCAGGCAGCAGCAAGACCATGCCGATCAAGGCTCCGCGACCGAATTGTTGCTGGCCAACCACCGCCTTGTAGGCTTCCAGCGCCAGCACCTGATAGTCGCCGCCCACCACAACCGGTACGCCGAAGTCGGTGATGGTCAGGGTGAAAACCAGACAAAACGCTGCAAACACGGCCTGTTTGGTGCCCGGCCAGGTGATGCTGCGAAAGGCCTTGAAAGGCCCGGCGCCCATGCTCGATGCGGCGTCAAACAAGCGCGCATCAGCCAGGGACAATGCCGAGAGCAAAATCATCAGCGCGTGCGGGAAGGTATAGATCGCTTCGCCGAGCACGATTCCCCAAAAGCCGTAGATATTGTCGGAAATCAGCCCGCGCAGCATGCCCTGATTGCCGAACAGGTACACAAGCGCGATACCCGGCAGCATGGAAGGTGCCATCAGTGGCAACAGCGACAGCCCGCGCCAGATGCGTTTGCCGGGGATCAGAGTGCGCTGCAGGGCGTAGGCAAACAGATAGGCCAGCGGTACGACAATGGCCGCCACGCTGAGGGAAACCTTAAGGCTGTTACCGAGCAGCCAGTGAAAGTTGGCGCTGGTGACCAGCTCACGCGCCGCGACCCAACCGCCGCCCTGGCCGTCTTCGGCACTGAACCCGCGCCAGAAGATCGCCAGCAGCGGCATCAATACCGCCACGCTCAACAACAGCAATAACAGCAGTTTACCGCCGACCACGAAGATGCGGTCACCGAGTTCCGCGCGGCTGGCTTGGCGGGGGATTTTGCCGGGCAGTGGCAGGGCCATTTCAGCGGCCATCTTAGGCAAACACCTGCAGGCTAGCGGGCGGCAGGGCGACAACAATGTCCGGCGTGCCGAGCCGCGGCAAGTCCTGGCTGCCCACTTCAGCCGTCAGGGCATGGCCCGGCAGGTGGTTGAGTTCAAAACTCATGCGGCAGCGATTGCCCAAAAAAGTGATTTCGCGCACCCGTGCCGGGAACAGGTTTTCCTGATGCAACACCGGGTTGACGCTGATGGCTTCGGGGCGGCAGAACAAACGGCCTGAGGCAGCGCGGCCAGCGTCATCCGCCAGGCGCATGTTCATGCCACCGACCTGGGCATGGGTGGCGCTGTTGCGCATAAACGGCAGCCAGTTGCCCTGCCCCACAAACTCGGCAACGAACGGCGTGGCCGGCTTGTCGTAGATTTCCTGCGGTGTGGCGTACTGCTCGACCTTGCCGTTGTTCATCACCGCAATGCGGTCGGCCATCAACATGGCTTCGTCCTGGTTGTGGGTGACCATCAGCGTGGTGATGCCCAGGCTGCGCTGCAACTGGCGCAGTTCGGTACACAGATGCTCACGCACGCGGGCATCCAGGGCTGACATCGGCTCATCAAGCAACAGCAGCGAAGGCGACGGCGCCAGGGCACGGGCCAGGGCGACCCGCTGCTGCTGGCCACCGGAAAGCTGGCCCGGGAATTTCTTTTCGCTGCCAGTCAGGCCCACCAGTTCCAGCATGTCGCCGACGCGCTTGCGCACCACATCACGATTGCTGCCCGCCAGACCGTAGGCGATATTGGCTTCAACAGTCAGATTGGGGAAAAGGGCGTAGGACTGAAACAGAATCCCGTAGTCACGGGCTTGCGGGGCCAGCTCGGAGACATCGCGATCACCCAGGTACAGCGCGCCGTTGTCCTGGCGCTCAAGCCCGGCGATGCAGCGCAACAGCGTGGTCTTGCCGCAGCCTGACGGCCCGAGCAGGCACACCAGCTCGCCTGCGGCCACCTCCAGCGAGACGTTGTCCAGCGCGGTAAAGGCGCCAAAGCGCTTGCTCACATTGCGCACCTTCATCGGCACGCCGGGTTGGGTCAAAGCGGTTGCGTTCGAGCTGTTCATGGATGCACCTCATCAAGCAGATGGGGGTCATCCTAGAGACGCAATGCGTACAAGATGTGGCAACAAGGCCAAAGCTGGCGATAGTGGTATTGGTGGATTTGGGTATGCGAGCAAAGTCATTGTGGGAGCGGGCTTGCTCGCGATGGCCTTACCGCGTTTTGCCTGACAGACCGCATCGCCTGCATCGCGAGCAAGCCCGCTCCCACAATGGTTGTAACTAGGCCGGGCCATTTCCTGCGCCAGCCCCAGAAAAGCCGCTGGCAAACGCGCGCTTTTGCGTTCCTTGAGGCAGTACAGATACTCATGGATAACCGGCGCATTCTCCAGCGTCAGCACCCGTAACTGCGGGTCATGGGGCACTTCCTGGCGGGCAATGATGCTGATGCCGATATTGCGCAGCACCGCTTCGCGGATCGACTCCCGGCTGCCAATTTCCAGCAGCGGACCAAAACTCACCCCGGCATTGGCCAGCAGGTCTTCGGTCAACTGGCGCGTGGTCGAACCCTGTTCGCGCATCAACAGGCAGTGCCCGGTCAGCGCACTGAGCGGTACATGCTCAAGCTTGGCCAGCGGGTGGTTGCGGTGCACCGCCAGCACCAGCGGGTCGGCGCCCAGGATGCGGCGGATCAGACGGGGGTCTTCCACCAGTTGCGACGACGCGGCGATATCGACCCGGTATTCGTCCAGCGCTTCGAGCACCTGCTGGGAGTTGCCGATATCCACCGCCACTTCGATCTGCGGCAAGCGTTCGCGAAAGGCCTTGACCAGATCGAGGATGTAATACGGCGCAGTCGCGGCAATGCGCAACGTACCGCTGCCCTGGCCACTGTTGCGCAAAAAGAACTCAATGTCGGCTTCTTGTTGCAGCAACGCCTTGACCATCGGCAGCAGGCGCACGCCTTCGTCGCTGAGGGTCAGACGCCGGCCGCCGCGGTAGAACAGCTCCACGGCGTAGTGGCTTTCGAGGTTGCGGATCTGCGTGGTCACGGTCGGCTGGCTCAGCCCGAGCTTTTTTGCGGCCTGCGTAATACTGCCCAGTTGGGCCACCCGGTAAAACGCTTTCAGCTCGGCACTCAGCACAGCGACCTCTCTTGTTCTATTTGCGCAGCAAGCGCAAACCGTTGAACACCACCAACAGGCTGACGCCCATGTCGGCAAACACGGCCATCCACATGGTGGCCAACCCGAGGAAGGTTACCGCAAGAAAGATCGCTTTGATGACCAATGCCAACGCAATGTTCTGCTTGAGGATGCTCGAGGTCTGGCGTGACAGGCGAATAAATGCCGGGATCTTGCGAAGATCGTCGTCCATCAGGGCGACATCGGCAGTCTCGATCGCGGTATCCGTGCCCGCCGCAGCCATCGCAAAACCGATCTCGGCACGGGCCAGGGCCGGGGCGTCGTTAATGCCATCGCCCACCATGCCAACGTGATGGCCCTGGGCGTACAGGGCTTCAATCGCCTTGAGCTTGTCTTCGGGCAGCAAGTTGCCCTGCGCTTCGTCGATACCGACCTGGGCGGCAATGGCGTTGGCGGTGTGCGGATTATCGCCAGTCAGCATCAGGGTCTTGATACCCAGTTCATGCAGTTCGCGGATCGCTTCGCGGCTGGATTGCTTGACGGTATCCGCTACAGCGAACAGCGCCAGCGGACCTGAGGTGTCACACAGCAGGATGACGGTCTTGCCCTGCTCTTCCAGCGCAAACAACTTTTCTTCCAGCGCCGGGGAGCACAGGCCCAGCTCCTCAACCAACCGGTGATTGCCCAGGTGATACAGCTTGCCGTCGATTTCGCCGCGCACACCGCGCCCTGCCAATGCAGCGAAGTTATCCACAGCACTCAGGGTCAGGTGTTTATCCACAGCCGCATTGGCCACCGCCAGCGACACCGGGTGATCGGAACGCGAAGCCAGGCTCGCAGCCAGCAGCACCGCACTGTCCGTGACCAGCGGATCAAGCGGCAGATAGTCGGTTTGCACCGGTTTGCCGTGGGTAATGGTGCCGGTCTTGTCCAGGGCCAGAAAGTCGAGCTTGTGGCCGCTTTCAAGGTACACCCCGCCCTTGACCAGGATGCCCTTGCGCGCCGCCGCGGCCAGGCCGCTGACGATGGTGACCGGCGTCGATATCACCAGCGCGCACGGGCACGCCACCACCAGCAGCACCAGGGCGCGGTAGATCCAGTCAAACCACACGCCACCCATGAACAACGGCGGAATCACCGCCACCGCCAGGGCAAAGGCGAACACCAGCGGGGTGTAGATTTTCGCGAAGCTGTCAACAAACCGCTGGGTCGGCGCCCGTGCGCCCTGGGCTTGCTCCACGGCGTGAATGATCCGCGCCAGGGTCGAGTTGTTGGCCGCTGCCGTCACCCGGTACTCCAGAGCACCGGACTGGTTGATGGTGCCCGCGAAGACTTTATCGCCCAGCGCTTTCTCGATGGGCAGGCTTTCACCGGTGATTGGTGCCTGATCGACTGTGGAGTTACCCGCTACCACTTCGCCATCCAGGCCAATACGCTCGCCGGGCCGTACCCTGACCAGACTGCCCAGGGCGATATCCTTGACTTCACGCTCCTGCCAGCTGCCATCCGCCTGCTGCACGGTGGCCTTGTCCGGCGCCATTTGCATCAGACCGCTGATAGCGTTGCGCGCACGGTCGAGGGACTTGGCTTCGATCAGCTCGGCCACGGTAAACAGGAACATCACCATCGCCGCTTCCGGCCATTGGCCGATCAGCACGGCGCCGGTCACGGCAATGCTCATCAGGGCGTTGATGTTCAGGTTGCGGTTTTTCAGGGCAATCCAGCCCTTTTTATAGGTGGTCAGGCCGCCGCTGAGGATCGACGCCAACGCCACCAGCGCAATCACCCAGGTGGGCGCCGCGTCGGTGAAATGCAGCACTTCCGCTGCCAGTGCGCCAACACCGGCCACGGCCAGCGGCCACCAGTGCTTTTTCGCTGGTGGCGCAGGCGGTGTCGCGTCGGCCCCGGCATCAATGGGGTCGGCCTGCATACCAAGGGATTTGATCGCGTCGACAATCGGCTCGACGGACGGCAGGTCATGGGTCACGCCCAACACCCGGTTGATCAGGTTGAATTCCAGCTGCTGCACACCGGCCAGCTTGCCCAGCTTGTTCTGGATCAGGGTCTGCTCGGTGGGGCAGTCCATCGCTTCGATGCGAAAGCTGCTCAGGCGAGCCCCCGCAGTCACGGCAGTATCGAGCTTGATCACGCTGGGGCCGGCAGGGGCCGAGCAGCAGCTATGGGCATGGCTGGCGTGGTCATGCTTGTCGCCATGATCGTGGTCGTGCTTGTGCGGTGTGTGAATGGAATCGCTCATCGGGTTGCGTCCGGAAAAGGTGCCTGTTGCCAAGTAAAGACCCTGTAGCCACTATAGGGTCAAGCATCCTTTTGGAGATCGGCGTGATGAAAATTGGCGAGCTGGCGAAATTGACCGACTGTCAGGTCGAAACCATCCGTTACTACGAACGCGAAGGGCTGTTGCCAGAGCCTGCGCGCAGCGAAGGCAATTACCGTTTGTACACCCAGGCCCACGTCGAGCGGCTGACGTTTATCCGCAATTGCCGCAGCCTGGATATGACCCTGGAAGAAATCCGCAGCCTGCTCAACCTGCGTGACAGCCCCCAGGACCAATGCGAAAGCGTGAATGCGTTGATCGACGAGCATATCCACCACGTCAAGGCTCGGGTCGACAGCCTGCTGGCCTTGCAGGCGCAACTGCTCGACCTGCGGCAAAAGTGTGGCGAAGGACCGAACGGCGAGCATTGCGGGATTTTGCAGCAACTGGAAGTCAGCGGCTCGGTCAGCACGCCGGAAGGCGAACCCAGCCATGTGGGCAGAAGCCACGGGCATTGATTGCAGGGCGCCGATGGGTGCCACGACCCTTCAATCGCGCCGGACGCGGAGCGCCTAAAACGCTATTCTGTCGAGGATTTTCCTTTTACAGAATGTGAACCGCCAAATGCCAGACTGGAACCACTACGTACAGCGCGTCCTTGAGTTGATGAAGCGCTATCCAGGGCTGATTGCGGCGTTTGGTTTTTGCTCCGGCGTGGGCAGTTTTATCCTGGTCGACCGCCAGCAAGGCATGGCCCGCTGGATCGCCGTGATCCTGCTGGTGAGCTGGGTCTGGTTGATGCTGGAAAACACCTTTACCCAATTGTTCAGCCGGGTGTTCAAGCGCGAAATACCCGAACCGTTGCTGCGCTATGCAACCCAGATGATCCATCAGGAAAGCTTTTTCTTCGTCCTGCCGTTTTTCTTTATCACCACTACCTGGAACAGCGGGCAGTTGGTGTTTACCGGGCTTCTGGGGGTGTGCGCACTGATCGCCATCACTGACCCCTTGTACTACCGATGGCTGGCCCCGCGACGCTGGCTGTTTCTGGCATTGCACACCCTTGCCCTGTTTGCAGCGATGCTCACGGCCTTGCCGATCATCCTCAACCTCACCACTTCCGAGAGCTACAAACTGGCGCTGGGCACTGCCGTGCTGCTCTCCATCCCCAGCCTGGCCGTGAGCCTGCCGCTGAAAACCTGGCGTGGCTGGCTGGTGTTGCCGCTGATTGTGCTGGCGCTGGGCGGCACCGGCTGGCTGCTGCGCTCCTGGGTGCCGCCGGCTACGTTGTGGATGACCGAGGTGGCCGTTACCACCCAGCTGCAAGACCGCACGCCGGGTGAAAGCATCAAGCAGATCAGCGTCAGTGAGCTGCGCAGCCAGGGTCTGTATGCCTACACCTCGATCAATGCCCCGCGCGGCCTGAACGAACGCATCTACCATGTGTGGCAACTCAACGGCCAGGAAGTCGATCGTATTGCCCTGGATATTCACGGCGGGCGCAAGGAAGGCTACCGCGCCTGGACCCACAAGCAGAATTTCCCGCCCAACCCCCAGGGGCGCTGGCAAGTGCGGGTGCTGACCGAAGATGGCCAGTTGATCGGGGTTTTGCGCTTCAGGGTTAACCTGGATCAATCCGCGCCTGCGGTTGTTAAGGCAAACTGAAACACTTTTACAGGATTGTGCTATTACATAAGGTCTGTGTTTAAACGTACTGAGCTGGGAGCTTAAGACTATTACGGCCATGGCGGGCAATGCCCAACTAGACACTTCCAGTAATCCGGCGCGGCTGTTGATCAGCGGCGACTGGACGCTTGCCCATTACACCGGCCTCAAGCAGCAGACCGAGCAACTGGTCGGCAAATACGATGACCAGACCGCCATCAACCTGGACGACGTGTCCAGCATCGATACGGCCGGGGCTTCGCTGCTGGTGGAATTGCTGGGGGCCGAGCGCGTCAGCCAGTTGACCGATACCGCGCAAAAACTTCCCGCGGCCGACCGTGCCTTGCTGCAGACCGTGTATTCCTCGATGCGCGATTTTTGCGTGCCGGTTGCACCCCAGGAACAGAACGTCGGCATCCTGTTGCTCAGCCGTATCGGCAGCGCGGTCTACAAGCTGTGGCAAGACACCCTGCAATTGCTGGGTTTTATCGGCCTGATCCTGCAAACCCTGGCGCGCAACCTGTTCCGCCCCAAACAATGGCGCATCACTCCGGTGGTGGCACATATCGAGCAAATCGGCCTCAACGCCGCGCCGATCGTAGTGTTGCTGACCTTTATGGTGGGCGCCGTAGTGGCGTTTCTCGGGGCCACGGTACTGGCCAACTTTGGTGCGGGGATTTTTACCGTTGACCTGGTGGCGTTCTCCTTCCTGCGTGAGTTCGGCGTATTGCTCACCGCCATCCTCCTGGCCGGGCGCACGGCCAGTGCCTTTACCGCACAAATCGGCTCGATGAAAGCCAACGAAGAAATCGACGCCATCCGCACCCTGGGCCTGGACCCGATGGACTTGCTGGTGCTGCCACGGGTGCTGGCGTTGTTGATTTCCCTGCCGCTGCTGACGTTCATGGCCATGATGGCAGGCATCCTCGGCGGTGCCGTGGTGTGCGTGGTGTCGCTGGGCATCTCGCCGGACATGTTTATTTCGCTGCTGCACTCGGATATCGGCGTACAGCACTTTTTGGTGGGCATGGTCAAAGCGCCGTTTTTTGCCTTTCTGATTGCCGCGGTGGGCTGCCTTGAAGGCTTTAAAGTCAGCGGCAGCGCCGAATCGGTGGGCGCCCACACCACGTCCAGCGTGGTGCAGTCGATCTTTATCGTGATCGTCCTCGACGCCGTGGCCGCGTTGTTCTTTATGGAGATGGGCTGGTGAGTACGTCCCTGCGCAAGCCCGGCGAGGCAGTGATCGAGGTGCGTGACCTGTGCAACCGCTTTGGTAGCCAGACCGTGCATGAACACCTCGACCTTGATGTGTACAAAGGTGAGATTCTCGGTGTGGTCGGCGGCTCCGGTACCGGTAAATCCGTGCTGTTGCGCAGTATTGTCGGCCTGCGTCGGCCCACCGAGGGGCAAGTCCGGGTATTTGGCCAGGACTTGATGAGCCTTGATGAACAGGCACGCTCAATGGTCGAACGGCGCTTTGGCGTGCTGTTTCAGATGGGCGCGCTGTTTTCTTCGCTGACGGTGAAAGAGAACATCGCCCTGCCCCTGATCGAGCACGCAGGCCTGAGCCGCCCTGATGCCGAGCACCTGGCGTGCGTCAAGCTGGCGCTGTCGGGGCTGCCCCTGTCGGCGGCAGACAAGTACCCGTCCTCGCTGTCCGGCGGCATGGTCAAGCGCGCTGCGCTGGCCCGGGCGCTGGCGCTGGACCCGGATATCCTGTTTCTCGACGAACCCACTGCCGGGCTCGACCCGATCGGGGCGGCGGCCTTCGACCAACTGATCCTGACCCTGCGCGATGCGCTGGGCTTAAGCGTATTCCTCGTGACCCACGACCTCGACACGCTGTACACCATCACCGACCGGGTGGCGGTACTGTCGCAAAAACGGGTGCTGGTGGCGGCGCCTATCGCTGAGGTCGAAGACTACGACGACCCGTGGATTCATGACTATTTCCATGGCCCCCGTGGCCGCGCCGCATACGAAGCGGCAACCCACCTCAAGGAGCAATGACATGGAAACCCGTGCCCATCATGTATTGATCGGCCTGTTCAGCGTCCTGGTTGTCGTCGGGGCCATGCTGTTCGGCCTGTGGCTGGCCAAGGCGAGCATGGACAGCACGTTCAAGGATTACGAAGTGGTGTTCAACGAAGCCGTCAGCGGCCTGTCCAAAGGCAGCTCGGTGCAATACAACGGCATCAAGGTCGGCGACGTGATCGAACTGCGCCTGGACGACAAGGACCCGCGCCGGGTACTGGCGCGTATTCGTCTGGCGGCCAACACCCCGGTCAAGGTCGATACCAAGGCCAAGCTGGCGCTGACAGGCGTTACCGGGACTTCGATCATCCAGCTCAGTGGCGGCGACCCCAACAGCCCGCCCCTCAAGGGCAAGGACGGCAAGTTGCCGGAAATCGTGGCTTCGCCCTCACCCATTGCCCGCCTGCTCACCGATGGCAGCGACGTGATGGCCAACGTCAATATGCTGCTGCATAACGCCAATGCGTTGTTCTCCGAAGACAACGTCAATCGTGTCAGCAAGACCCTGGACAACCTTGAGCAAACCACTACGGCCATTGCCGGTCAGCGTGGCGATATCAGCCAGACGTTGAAACAGCTGGCCCAGGTTGGCAAGCAGGCCAGCGTCACGCTTGAGCAAACCAACGTGCTGATGCGCAATGCCAACGGCCTGTTGAGCACCGAAGGCAAGCAGATGTTCAACAGTGCCGAACAGGCCATGAATTCGCTGCAACAGAGCACAGCGACGATCAACAAGCTGATCAACAACAATGAGGACTCGCTCAACAGCGGCCTGCAGGGGCTGAATCAACTCGGCCCTGCGGTCAACGAACTGCGCGAAACCCTTGGCACACTGCGCTCGATCTCGCGGCGCCTGGAATCCAACCCAAGCGGTTACTTGCTGGGCCGCGAGCAGAACAAGGAATTCACCCCATGAAGCGCACCTATCGCCTGGCCGGCACCATTGTCCTTGCGGCCGGCCTGAGCCTGCTCAGCGCCTGCTCGATCCTGCCCAAACCCGAGATAGTCGACGTGTATCGGCTGCCGGCTGCGCAAGCGCCCGTGGTTGCCAGCCAGGGTGCGCCCGTGAAGTGGTCGTTGCGCCTGGAAAAACCGATGACCACCGGCGCGCTGAACAGCCAGAACATCGTGGTGGTGCCCGAGGGCAACCTGATCAGCAATTACAAGGGCGCCCGCTGGAGCGATACGGCGCCTGTGCTGCTGCGCAACCGTCTGCTTGAGGCGTTCTTGCAGGACGGGCGGATCCAGGGCTTGAGCACCGATGACAGCAACTTGCAGTCCGATTACGAGCTGGGTGGCGAGTTGCTGGCGTTCCAGACGCACTACAACGGCAAAAATCCTGAAGTGCTGATCCAGTACAACGCACGACTGGTGCGCAGCAGCGATCAGCGGGTGATTGCTTCCAAACGCTTTGAGGCGCGCCAGCCGCTGAGTAACCCGATGGTGCCAGGCGTGGTCGCAGGTTTTGGCCAGGCCAGTGATGTGCTGATGCCACAAGTGGTGCAGTGGGTGATGCAGCAGGGGCAGGCACAGCGCTAAAAGCCCAAGGCTAGAGCCAAGAGCCCCTCACCCTGACCCTCTCCCGGAGGGAGAGGGGACTAAAAGCTAAAGCACATGTGCGTAGCGCCACAGATTAGCCCCCTCTCCCTCCGGGAGAGGGTTGGGGTGAGGGCGCTTGTGCTGTGCTTACACCAACCCGCCATTGGCCCGCAAAACCTGCCCGTTGACCCAGTCCGCTGCCGGGCTCACCAGAAACGAGATGATGTTGGCGATGTCTTGTGGCTGGCCCAGTCGCTCCAGTGGCGGCATCTTGGAAAAGGTCTGGATCTGTTCCTCGGTCTTGCCGTGCAAAAACAGCTCCGTCGCTACCGGTCCCGGCGCCACGGCGTTGACCGTGATCTGCCGCCCGCGCAGTTCCTTGGCAAACACCTGGGTCAATGACTCCACCGCCGCCTTGCTGGCGATATACACCGCATAGCCCGGCAGGTTCATGCCCACCGTACTGCTTGAAAAATTGACGATGCGCCCGCCGCCGTTCAACCGCGTGGCCGCTTCGCGCAGGGTGTTGAACGTACCTTTGGTGTTGATGTTGAAGGTCTGCTCGTACAGCTCGTCGCTGTGCTGGGCCAGCGGCAGTACCTTGAGCACGCCCGCGTTGTTGATCAGCACATCGACCTTGCCCAGTTGCGCCTCGGCTTCATCGAACAGGCGCTTTACGTCGTCAGCGCTGCTCACGTCTGCCTGCACGGCAATCGCTTCATGGCCGTCTTCGCGCAGCTGCGCGACCAGCTGGGTAGCTTCGCCGGCGCTGCTGGCGTAGTTGATGACCACGGCAAACCCTTCCCCGGCCAGCTGTTTGGCAATAACGGCACCGATGCCGCGCGAGGCGCCGGTAATGATGGCGACTCTGGGTTGTGAAGAACTCATGACAACACTCCGTATTGGTTCAGGCGTGGGGCTAGGTTCACATGTGCTTTCAGGCAGATAAAGACCGGTTTCTTGATACCGGCATTCGTAAATCCACAACAATCGCCCTGCTGTGGGAGCGGGCTTGCTCGCGATGGGATCGACGCGGCGTGTCTGTCAGACCACGTCGTCCGAATCGCGAGCAAGCCCGCTTCCACAGGTTTACGCATGTTCTGGTGGCGGGTTCTTGTTCTCCTTGATCTTGTACGAAGCCACATACAGCGCTGGCAGGAACAGCAGCGTGAGCAAGGTGGCCGATAGAATGCCGCCGATCATGGCGTAGGCCATCGGCCCCCAGAACACGTCCCGGGCAATCGGGATCATGCCCAGGCTGGCGGCGGCTGCGGTCAGCAGAATCGGCCGACGACGATGCTGGGTGGCTTGCATCACGGCATGCCACGGATCAAAGCCGTCGCGTTCGTACTGGTCGATCTGGGTCACCAGGATCACCGAGTTACGCACAATGATGCCCACCAGCGCCAGAATCCCCAGGATCGCCACAAAGCCCATCGGCGTGCCGGTAGGCACCAGCGCCAGCACCACGCCAATCAGCCCCAATGGCGCGACACTCACCACCAGGAACATCTTGTGCACGCTTTGCAGCTGGATCATCAGGAAGGTGGTCATCAGGAACAGCATCAACGGCACCACCTTGGCAATCGGGCCCTGGGCCTTGGCGCTTTGCTCTACCGTGCCGCCGGTTTGCACGTTGTAGCCTTCAGGCAGATTGGCGGCGAACTTGTCGACGTCGGGCTTGAGCACCTTGACCAGATCAGTCGGCTGCATCGAGCCGCGTACCGAGGCCTTGAGCGTCAACGTGGGAATCCGGTCACGGCTCCAGACCAGCGGCTGCTCCAGCTCGTAGCGCACCGTGGCAAAGGCCAGTAGTGGGATCGAGGTGCCGCTGGGGGTGGTGATTTGCAGGTTGAGCAGGGTTTCCGGGGTACCCCGCTCGGTGTTGTTGGCCCGCCCGACGATGTTGATCAGGTAGATATTGTCTTTGACCTGGCTGACGGCGGCACCGCTGACGATGCTGTTCATCACATGGGCCACGTCCTCGGACGACAGGCCGAACTGGCGGGCCTTGTCCTGGGCGATATCGATGCGCAACACCTTGCCGGGTTCGTTCCAGTTAAAGATGGTTTCACCGACGTTGGGGTTGGCATCGAGCACGGAGGCCAGGTCAATCGAGTACTTGCGCACCAGGTCAATGTTCGGCCCGCTAACCCGGTATTGCAGCGGCTGGCCCACTGGCGGCCCCAGTTCCAGGGTATGCACGAAACTGCCGACGCCCACAAAGTCCTCGCGCAGGCGTTTGTTCAGCCGTTCGATCAGGGCGTCGCGGCTTTCCAGGCCTTTGCTGACAATCACCAACTGGGCGTAGAAGGGGTTTTGCAGTTGCTGATCGAGCGGCAGGTAGAAACGGATCGCGCCCTCACCGATGTAAGAGCTCCAGCGCACGATATCGCCATCGCCCTTGAGCGATTCTTCAAAACGCTGGGTGACCTTGAGCGTCTCCTGGATCGAGGCGTTTTGCGGCAGGTTCAGGTCCACCAAAATCTCGGGGCGGTCGGAGGCCGGGAAAAACTGGTTCTGCACCAGGCCCATGCCGAACACCGCCAGCACAAACATCAGCACTGTCGCGCCAATGGTCGTCCAGCGATAACGCATGCACCACAGCAGCGCCGTGTCGAAGGCCTGGGCCAGACGCCCGGGTTTCTCGGGCTTGGGTTTGACCTTGGCGCTGAGGATATGCACGCCCAGCACCGGCGCGAACAGCACCGCCACCACCCACGACACCAGCATGGCCACGGCAATCACCGCAAACAGGGTAAAGGTGTACTCCCCCGCCGAGCTGTTGTTCAGGCCGATGGGCACAAACCCTGCCACGGTCACCAGCGTACCGGTGAGCATCGGGAACGCCGTGGAGTGATAGGCAAAGGTGGCCGCCTGTTCCTTGGTTTCCCCCAGTTCGAGCCGCGTGATCATCATCTCCACCGTGATCATCGCATCGTCCACCAGCAGGCCCAAGGCGATGATCAGCGCACCCAGCGACACACGCTGCATGGCGATGCCGGTGAACTCCATAAACACGAACACCAGCGCCAGCACCAGCGGGATGGAGATCGCCACCACCAGCCCGGCACGCAGGCCCAGACTGATAAAGCTCACCGCCAGTACGATCACCACGGCCTCAAACAGCGCACTGGTAAAGCCGCTGACGGCCACCTCCACCACCTGTGCCTGATTGGACACCATGTGCACACCAACACCCACCGGCAACTGCGCGGTCAGGTCGTCGATGCGTTGCTGTAGCTCTTTGCCGAATTCCTGAATATTGCCGCCATCGATCATGGCGACGGCAAGGCCAATGGCCGGCTTGCCGTTGTAATGGAACATGGGCGCTGCCGGATCCACATAACCGCGGGTGATTTCAGCGATATCGGCCAGGCGATAAAAGCGATCGTTGACCCGCAGGTTCACCGCAGCCAGGTCTTCAACGCTGTGGAACTGCCCCGAGGTGCGCACCGACATGCGCTCCGGCCCGGCCTCGATCACCCCGGCGGGGGTCACGGCGTTCTGTTCCTGCAGGCTTTCAAGGATGTGCTGCTGGTCAAGGCCAAGGGCCGCCAGTTTGCGGGTCGAGAAGTCCAGGTAGAACGTTTCGTCCTGCTCGCCGATGGTCATCACCTTGCCGCGATTGGGTACATCGCGAATGCCGGTACGCACTTGCTCTACATAGTCGCGCAGCTGACGCATGGTGAAGCCGTCGCCGGTGAAGGCGAAGATGGTGCCGTAGACATCGCCGAACTCATCGTCAAACCCCGGGCCTTGAATGCCCTGGGGGAAGTCGCCGCGAATGTCGCCGATCTTTTTGCGCACCTCATACCAGATATGGGGGATGGCATCGGCCTTGGTGGTGTCCTTGAGGAACACAAACACCGTGGACTCACCGGGGCGGGTGTAGCTTTGTACATAGTCGAGGGAGTCCAGCTCTTCGAGCTTTTTCTCGATGCGGTCGGTGATTTGCAGCCGGGTCTCGTCAACCGTAGCACCGGGCCATTTGGACTGGATGACCATGGTCTTGATGGCGAAGGACGGGTCTTCAGCGCGTCCGAGATTGATGTACGAAAAAATCCCGGCGACCACCGCGACAAACATCAAATACCAGACAAATGACTGATGCTTCAGGGCCCACTCGGACAGGTTGAACTTCCCATTCATTGCGAGCTTTCCTTATCGAGTCTGACTTTCTGCCCGGGGGTGAGGCTGTACACACCTGCACTGACGACCTTGTCGCCGGTTTTGATGCCACCCGACAACAGCACGTTGCGGGCGTCGCGGCGCAGTACGCTGACGTCACGCGGGCTGACGGTTTGGGTGGCGCTGTCAATGATCCATACGCGGCTGTGGCCATCGACTTCCTGCAGGGCGGTGAGCGGCAACTGGAAGTGCTCGGCCGTCGGGCTGCTGACGGTCACGCTCACCGAACTGCCAAGGCGAAATGCTGCCGGGGTCTGGTCCAGCGTCAGGCGGGTGCGCCGGGTACGGGTGGCACTGTCGGCTTGCGGGGCGATTTCGCGCACATGGGCATGGGTGTTGATATTCGGGTCGAGCTGGCCGGCGACAAGGAACTCGATGCCCTTGGGCAGCGCCTCGGCCAGCGGGCCCGGCAGGTCGATGACCGCCTCTTTGATCTCGGGACGGGCCAGGGTGACGACTTCCTGGCCAATGCTCACCACTTGCCCGGCCTCGGCATGCCATTGGGTAATCACGGCATCATGGTCGGCGCGCAGGTTGCAGTAGCTGAGTTGGTCCTGAGCCTGATTGACCGCAGCCTGCGCCTGTTGCATCGAAGCCAGCGTGGTCTTGAGGTCGGCTTGCGCGGTGTCGAGCTGGGCCTGGGCGCCCACGCCACGGTCGAACAGCTCTTGCTGGCGGCGGGCGTTGGCTCTGGCGTTGATCAATTGCGCCTGCACCTTGGCCAGGTCGCCCTGGGCCGCACGCAGCTGGTTTTGCTGGTCGGTGGGGTCGAGGTTGGCCAGTATGTCGCCCTGTTTCACCACCGCGCCCACATCGTAATAACGCCGCACAATGCGCCCCGGAACCCGAAAGCCCAGAGTGCTTTCGTAGCGCGCTTCGATATTGCCGGCAAAACGGCCCAGATCTTGTGCCAGCTCGGGCTTGGCCACCACATACAGAGCCGGGCGCACCGGCTCGGGCGGCTGGGGTTCAGAGCAGGCCATCAGCATGGCGGCAGCCAGCGGTATCAACCA
The DNA here is from genome assembly GCF_900105835.1 of Pseudomonas fragi. Classification (NCBI taxonomy): domain Bacteria; kingdom Pseudomonadati; phylum Pseudomonadota; class Gammaproteobacteria; order Pseudomonadales; family Pseudomonadaceae; genus Pseudomonas; species Pseudomonas fragi. The sequence goes on along the minus strand of NZ_LT629783.1, from coordinate 3,477,869 downwards.
TAAGCGCCTCATAGCTGCACCCCCTCGGCCGGGGCCGTGGCGATTTCAACCTTCATGCCGGGGTGTAACAACTGCCCGCCTGCGACCACGACTTTTTCTCCATCCTTGAGACCTTCGCTGACGATCACGCTGCCGGTCAGATAGCGCCCGACCTTGACCCGCTGCAGGCGCACATTGCTTTGTTCGTCGGCGATCCACACGGCGGGCTCGCTGATGTCCTTGGTCAACGCCGACCACGGCAGCTCGATGCTGCGGCTTGGCGGCGGGGTCAGGTTAACGCTGACAATCGAGCCCAGGTCCATGCCCTTGGGCAAGGCGTCGAGCTGCACCTTGATCTGCAACGTGCCGCTTTGCGCCGCAACGGTCGGTGTGATTTCACGGATCTGGCCGTTGACCTTGATCGTCGGATCGCTCAGCAGCGTGACCTGCACCGTGGGGTCTTTGGGCGGCTCGATAAACAGCGATTCATACACGTTAAACACGGCATCGCGGGCACCATCGCGGGCCAGGGTAAAAATCGGCATGGTGGCCTGCACCACCTGGCCCACTTCGGCCTGGCGCGCGGTAATCACCCCGGGTGCCTCGGCTTTCAGGTTGCTGTAGCTCAGTTGGTCACGGGCGTTGGCCAGTTGCGCCTGCGCCGCCGCCAGGGCGCTCTGTGCGCTCAGTTGCGCGGCGTTGGCAGCGTCGTATTCACTTTGGCTGGTGTAGCCTTTTGGCAGCAGCTTTTGCTGGCGCACAAACGCCGCGCGGGTTTGCACCACTTGGGCCTGTTGCGCGTTGACGCTGGCCTGGGCGGTCTCAACCTGGATCTTCAGGTCTTTGGGGTCGAGACGCGCGAGCACCTGGTTGGCCTGGATGTGGTCACCCACATCGACCGTGCGCTCGATAATCTTGCCGCCCACCCGGAATGACAACTGGGTTTCGACCCGGGCCTGGATATCACCGCTGAGCTGGATGGGCGGGGCGAATTCGCGGGTGCTCACCTGTTGCACATACACACGGGGGGACAGAGGCTCTTTGGGCCCCTCCTTGCCGCACGCGGTGAGAAGCGCTAACAGGCTCAAGCCCAAAATGCCCGTGTTCAGTGGACCAGCCATGCAAGCTCCTTTGCGTGATGCTGTTTAACATGCGGATACGACTGACAGCGTAGAACAGGGTTCAGTGTCTGTGGGACTCTATTGCCGCAGCCGAAAATCATTTGTAGCAGCTGCCGAAGGAACGAGGCTGCGTTGGCGTGGTGCGGTACTCCGACGCAGCCTTCGCAAAACCGTACACTGCGGTGTATCAGGACAATTCGGGATCAAGTATTTGCGATCGCTGCGCAATCGAACGCAGCCTCGTTCCTTCGGCAGCTGCTACGGCCCCCCATCCAGCAACGAGGTCACCCATGCTCACCACCCTGGCCGTGGCCAACTACCGCTCTATCAATCACTTGGTAGTGCCTTTGGCCAGGCTGAACCTGATCACTGGCCCCAATGGTAGTGGCAAATCCAACCTTTACCGCGCGCTGCGGTTACTGGCCGAAACCGCCCAGGGCGGCGTGGTGAATGCATTGGCGCGTGAAGGCGGGCTGAGTTCGACTTTCTGGGCGGGACCTGAGGTGATCTCCCGACGCATGAAATCGGGTGAAGTCGATGTGCATGCCAGCGTGCGCCAGGAAACCCGGCGCCTGCGTCTTGGCTTTGCCGGGGAAGACTTCAGCTACGCCATCGCCCTGGGCTTACCGATACCCGGCCGCACGCAGTTCAACCTCGACCCGCAGATCAAGCACGAAAGCATCTGGGCGGGGCCTTTTTATCGGCCGGCCAGCGAGCTGGTCGAGCGCAACGGCCCCATGATCCGCGCGCGTGACGGGCGCAACTGGCAGGTGCTGGCACAGCACACGCCGTTGTACGACAGCCTGTTCGATCAGGTTGGCAGCTTGCAGGCCTCGCCCGAGGTGTTGCAACTGCGCGAGTCGATCCGTGGCTGGCGCTTTTACGATCACTTTCGCACCGACCCCCAGGCGCCTGCGCGCCAACCGCAACTGGGTACACGCACGCCGGTGCTGCATCACGACGGCAGTGACCTGGCCGCTGCGTTGCAAACAATCCTTGAGGTCGGCAACCCCGAAGCCTTGCATGCCGCGATCAGCGATGCATTCCCTGGCGCGCGGCTGGCAATTGAATGTGTGCCCGGCGGGCATTTTTATATCGAGTTTTATCAGGAGGGCCTGCTGCGCCCGTTATCTGCCGCCGAGCTGTCAGACGGCACCTTGCGCTATCTGCTGCTGGTCGCGGCTTTGCTGACCCCGCGCCCGCCGAGCATGATGGTGCTCAACGAACCCGAAACCAGCCTGCACCCCGACTTGTTGCCCGCGCTGGCGCGGCTGATCATCAGTGCTTCGCAGCACTCACAAGTATGGGTGGTATCCCACGCCCGGCGCCTGATCGCCGCCTTGCAGCAAGACCCTGAGTGCAACTGCATCGTGCTGGAAAAAAATCTCGGCCAGACGCAAGTGGTTGGCCAACGCATGCTGGATCAGCCCGCCTGGCACTGGCCGGACAAATAAAAACGCCGACGCTGTGCAAGCCGTCGGCGTTTTCAGTGGGCTGGTGCGTGATCAGAACGCTGGCAGCACCGCGCCTTTGTATTTCTGCTCGATAAAGGCTTTCACTTCAGGGCTGGTCAGGGCCTTGGCCAGCTTCTGGATGGCCGCGCTGTCCTTGTTGTCCGGACGGGCTACCAGGAAATTCACGTATGGCGAGTCAGCCCCTTCGATGATCAGCGCGTCAGTGGCCGGGTTCAGGCCAGCTTCCAGCGCGTAGTTGGTGTTGATCATGTCCAGGTCGACCTGATCCAGCACCCGTGGCAGCAGTGCGGACTCAAGTTCTTTGAACTTGAAGTTGTGCGGGTTCTTGGCGATGTCTTTTGGCGTGGACACAGCGTTGGTCGGGTCCTTGAGTTCGATCAGACCAGCCTTTTGCAGCAGGATCAGGGCACGGCCGCTGTTGCTGCCTTCGTTAGGGATGGCGATGGTGGCGCCGTCTTTAAGCTCGGACAGGTTTTTGACTTTCTTCGAGTAACCGCCAAAAGGCTCAACGTGAACGCCGGTCACGGTCACAAGGTTAGTGCCTTTGCCTTTGTTGAAGCTTTCCAGGTAAGGCAGGGTCTGGAAGTAGTTGGCGTCCAGGTGTTTTTCGGCCACTTGCACGTTGGGTTGCACATAATCGGTGAAGACCTTGATTTCCAGATCCACGCCTTCTTTGGCGAGGGTTGGTTTGATCAGCTCAAGGATTTCAGCGTGAGGCACCGGCGTTGCGGCAACCACCAGTTTTTCGCCAGCCTGGGCCAGGCCTGCAGTCAAAGCAGCCGCCAATGCGGTAAACAACAGAACCTTTTTCATGCGATACCCTTATGTGTGTGACCGTTCGGATGACGGTTTTCCTGGAAGACGAAACGGACAATACCGAGATTCTTTATTCCCGAACAATAATATTTATTCAGCTTCTTATGCCATTTTGTTCACTTGAGTTTTTGTGGGAGCGGGCTTGCCCGCGATAGGAACGCCTTGGTGTGACAGATACACCGCGTTGCTGCCATCGCGGGCAAGCCCGCTCCCACAGGGTCAAGGCAGCAACTGCCTGATCGCCGCCAACTCCTGCGCCGTGGCGCCTTTTATAAACAACTCGATCTGGCTCAGGGCCTCAGGCAGGTTCAAGTGCTCGGGCTGGATCTCTTCGCCGGTGCTGACCAGTAATGCAAAGTGGATCACGTTCTCCAGCTCCCGGGTGTTGCCCGGCCAGCTGTGGCGCTCCAGTACCCGCTGTGCAGCGTCGCTGATAAAGGGCACGGGCAGGTTCAGGCGCTGGCTGTAAATGCCTAAAAAGTATTCGGCCAACGACAGGATATCCCCGGGCCTTTCGCGCAGCGCGGGCAAGTCCAGCCGCCCTTCGCTGAGGTAGTGATACAAGCGCTCATGGAATTTGCCTGCGCTCACGGCCTGCGCCAGATCGATGCTGGTGGCCGCCACCAGGCGCACGTCCACCGGGCTCGGTTGATGGGCGCCCACGCGGGTCACTTCGTGGGTTTCCAGAGCCGCCAGCAGCTTGGTCTGGATAGCCCACGGCAAGTCGCCGATTTCGTCCAGATACAGGGTGCCGCCATTGGCCGAGCCAAACCACCCGGCGCGGCTGCTGGCCGAACTGCTGTGGGCTCCGGCGGCATAGCCGAACAACTCGGCGTCGGCATAAGTGGGGCTGATGGCGCCGCAATTGACTGATACAAAAAGGCCGGTGCGGTCGCTGGCCCGGTGGATATGCCGGGCCAGCAGCTCTTTGCCGCTGCCGGTTTCACCCCGAATCAGCACGGGCAAGGCGCGTGGCGCGAGCAATTCCAGATCGTTGCGTAATTGGCGCGAGCGGGGGTCGACAAACACCAGTGCTTTGGCGCGAATGCTCAGCGGGCTTTTTTCCGCGTCGGGAAAGGTCAGCAGCGGCTGACCGAAGGTTTCATGCAGGCTCATGGCAGGCTCCCGCCCGCCGCCGGAGGGTGGGCGCGGGCGTTACAGGAATTCACGCGCGACGCAGGGCGCCGTGCTCGATGCGGGTTTGCAGGCGGTATAAAAAGGCGAAGCCTTGCTCCCAGCGCTGGTGTCCGGATTTCACATTGATATGCCCCGCGCCGCTGATGATGCCGATCTCGGCGCCCCATTGACGGGCAAATTCCATCGCCCGTGGCGCGCTGACCGCACCGTCGTTATCCGAGCTGACGATATGGCTTGGAAAAGGCAACGGCCGGGTCGGGATCGGCGCAAAGTTGCGCAACGCCGGTGCACAGGCCGGGCGCTCGACGTCTGCCGGGGCCACCAGCAGCGCGCCGCGTACTTGGCTTAACAGGCTTTCTGGCGCACGCTCGGCCCAATGGGCTACGGTAATGCAACCCAGGCTGTGGGCGATCAGGATCACGGGTGTGCTGTCGGCAGCAATGGCTTCGGCCAGGGCGGCGATCCAGTCCTCGCGGCGTGGCGTCAGCCAGTCGGCCTGCTCCACCCGGGTACTGTTCGGTAAGCTGTTTTGCCAGTGGGTTTGCCAATGATCGTCGGACGAACCTTGCCAGCCCGGCACTATCAAATAGCGAATCGAATCGTTGCCCATGGGTGTGCGCCTCCAGCGGTATGTGTGTTACCGAGTCAGTATAGGGACGGTTTTTAGATTCGCTAAGGAATAAGAAGCTATTTGTTTATAACTAAAAAGTAATCCTTGAGGGTTCTGCACCATGAAAAGCCTGGTCGACCATCTAAGCCAATATGCGGCTTATCACCGTGATCCTCACAATATCGCCACCCATTTCGTGGGCATCCCGCTGATCGTGATTGCCGTGGCGACGCTCTTGTCGCGGCCGCAGTGGGCGGGTGTTTCACCGGCGATGCTGGTGATGGTGGCCAGTGCGATTTTTTATTTGCGCCTGGAGTTGCGCCTGGGGTTGTTGATGACGGTGCTGCTGGCGTTGAGTGTATGGCTGGGGCACACCCTCGCGGGGTTGAGCACGATAGCCTGGCTGGCCTGGGGCATTGGGCTGTTTGTGGTGGGCTGGGTGTTCCAGTTTGTGGGGCATTACTACGAGGGGCGCAAGCCGGCGTTTATCGATGACGTGACCGGGCTGATCGTGGGGCCGCTGTTCGTGGTGGTGGAACTGGGTTTTTTGCTGGGCTGGCGCGAGGACTTGCGCCGGGAGATGGCGCTGCGCGCCGGTTAGCACCTTGTGGGAGCGGGCTTGCTCGCGATTGGGCCACCGCGGTGTGAAAGATTCACCGCGTCGCGGCCATCGCGGGCAAGCCCGCTCCCACAAGCGCAGGTCAGTGCTTGAACGCCTGATGCAACTGCGCCAGGGTTTCAAAGTGGTATTTGGGCGCGAATGAATTCAGTTCTTCAAAGCTGCCAAAACCATAACCCACCGCCGCAGCATCCATGCCGTTGTCACGCGCACCGATCAGGTCGTGCTTGCGGTCACCGATCATCAGGGTTTGCGCCGGGTCCAGCCCTTGTTCGTTGACCAGATGGGCAATCAGCTCAACCTTGTTGGTGCGGGTACCGTCCAGCTCGCTGCCGTAGATCACCTTGAAATGGCGGGCAAAATCAAAGTGGCGGGCAATTTCCCGGGCGTAGATATGCGGCTTTGAGGTCGCGATAAACAGTTGGCGACCCTGGGCCACCAGCTCTTCGAGCAGCGGTGTGACGCCTTCGAACACTTCGTTTTCATAAAGACCGGTCACGGCAAAACGCTCGCGGTAATAGCCCATCGCCTCCCACGCCCTGGCTTCGTCGAAGCCATAGCTGGCCATAAACTGCTGCAGCAGCGGCGGACCAATAAAGTGCTCAAGCTTGCTCAGGTCAGGCTCATCAATGCCCATCTTGCTCAGGCCGAACTGGATCGAGCGGGTGATCCCTTCCCGTGGGTCGGTCAGGGTGCCATCGAGGTCGAACAATACGTTTTGGTAATGCATGCAGGGCTCCAAAAAAGGGGGGCTTAAACGGGCTGGTCGTAGCCTTCGGCCAGGTGCTGATCCTTGAGTTTTACGTAGTTGCCAGCGCTGTAGGTAAAGAAGGCTTTCTCTTTTTCGGTCAGCTCGCGCACCTGTTTAACCGGGCTGCCCACATACAGGAAGCCGCTGGCCAGGCGCTTGCCCGGCGGCACCAGGCTGCCCGCACCAACGATCACGTCGTCTTCGATCACGGCGCCGTCCATCACGATGCTGCCCATGCCGATCAAAATGCGGCTTCCCACGTTACAGCCGTGCAGCATGACTTTGTGGGCGATGGTCACGTCATCGCCGATCAGCAGCGGAAAGCCATCAGGGTTAAAGGGGCCCGCGTGGGTGATGTGCAGTACGCAACCGTCCTGCACGCTGGTGCGCGCACCGATGCGGATGCGGTGCATATCGCCGCGAATCACGGTCAACGGCCAGATGGAACTGTCGGCGCCGATCTCGACATCACCGATCACCACCGCCGAGCGGTCCACGAAGGCGCGCTCGCCCAGGGTAGGTGTGTGCTGCTGGAATGGACGAATGGACACAAATAGCTTCCTTCTTTAGCCGTAATAGGGCGTTGCAATGCTGCGGTCAGCGTCGATTGTAATTAAGATGGCCCAATGTTTCTTCCAGCCAAGGTGCCAAACGTGAGCGAGAACAACCCTCTTTTGCAGCCCTACGACCTGCCGCCGTTCTCGGCGATCCGTCCTGAGCACGTACAGCCGGCCATCGAGCAGATCCTCGCCGACAACCGCGCCGGCATTCAAGCCATCCTCAAGGACCAGGGCCAGAACCCGACATGGGCCGGCCTGGTGTTGGCAATGGATGAACTGAACGACCGCCTGGGCGCAGCCTGGAGCCCGGTCAGCCACCTCAACGCGGTGTGCAACAGTGCAGAACTGCGTGAAGCCTACGAGGCCTGCCTGCCGGCCTTGAGCGCCTACTCCACCGAGATGGGCCAGAACCGCGAACTGTTCCAGGCCTTTGAAGCCCTGGCCCACAGCCCGCAGGTCGCTGATTTCGACCAGGCGCAAAAAACCATTCTGGAACACTCGCTGCGTGACTTCCGTCTGTCGGGTATCGACCTGCCAGAGGCTGAGCAAAAGCGTTATGCCGAAGTCCAGAGCAAACTGTCCGAGCTGGGCAGCAAGTTCTCCAACCAGTTGCTGGACGCCACCCAGGCCTGGACCAAGCACATCACCGACGAAACCGCGCTGACGGGCCTGACCGATTCGGCCAAGGCGCAAATGGCCGCCGCTGCACAGGCCAAGGGCCTGGACGGCTGGCTGATCAGCCTGGAGTTCCCGAGCTACTTCCCGGTGATGACCTACGCGCAAGACCGCGCCCTGCGCGAAGAAGTCTACGCCGCGTACTGCACCCGCGCCTCGGACCAGGGCCCGAATGCCGGCAAGTTCGACAACGGCCCGGTGATGGAAGAAATCCTCGACCTGCGCCAGGAGCTGGCCAAACTGCTGGGTTTTGCCAGCTTCGCCGAACTGAGCCTGGCCACCAAAATGGCCGAGACACCGGATCAGGTGCTGACCTTCCTGCGCGACCTGGCCAAGCGCAGCAAGCCGTTCGCTGCCCGTGACCTGGAGCAGCTGCAAGCCTACGCCAGCGAGCAAGGCACCCCTGAACTGAAAAGCTGGGATACAGGCTTCTTTGGCGAGAAACTGCGTGAGCAGCGCTACAGCGTGTCGCAAGAAGCACTGCGCGCCTACTTCCCGATCGACAAGGTACTGGGCGGCCTGTTTGCCATCGTACAAAAGCTGTACGGGATCGAAATCGCCGAAATCAAAGGCTTCGACACCTGGCACCCGGATGTTCGCCTGTTCGAAATCAAGGAAAACGGCCAGCATATCGGGCGTTTCTTTTTTGACCTCTACGCCCGCGCCAACAAGCGTGGCGGCGCGTGGATGGACGGCGCCCGCGACCGTCGCCGCACGGCGGCCGGCAACCTGCAAAGCCCGGTGGCCAACCTGGTGTGCAACTTCACCCCGGCGGTGGCAGGCAAGCCTGCGTTGCTGACCCACGATGAAGTGACCACCCTGTTCCACGAATTCGGCCACGGCCTGCACCATATGCTGACCGAGATCGAACACGCGGGCGTATCGGGCATCAACGGCGTGGCCTGGGATGCGGTCGAGCTGCCGAGCCAGTTCATGGAAAACTGGTGCTGGGAGCCTGAAGGCCTGGCGCTGATTTCCAGCCACTACGAAACCGGCGAAGCTCTGCCAAAAGACCTGCTGGATAAAATGCTCGCGGCCAAGAACTTCCAGTCCGGGCTGATGATGATTCGCCAGTTGGAGTTCTCGCTGTTCGACTTCGAGCTGCACGCCACCCACGGTGACGGTCGCAGCGTGGCGCAGGTGCTCGATGGCATCCGCGACGAGGTGTCGGTCATGCGTCCGCCAGCCTACAACCGCTTCCCGAACAGCTTTGCGCATATCTTCGCCGGCGGTTACGCGGCGGGTTACTACAGCTACAAGTGGGCGGAAGTGCTGTCGGCCGATGCGTTCTCGCGCTTTGAAGAAGAAGGCGTGTTCAACCCGCACACCGGCAAGGCATTCCGCCAGGCGATCCTGGCCCGTGGTGGCTCGAAGGCCCCGATGGAGCTGTTCAAGGACTTCCGTGGTCGTGAGCCATCGATTGACGCCCTGTTGCGTCACAGCGGCCTGAGCGAGGACTCGGCAGCATGAGTGAGGCACCTGTGAACGTGACCAAAAAACGCTTTATCGCCGGGGCTGTCTGCCCGGCGTGCAGCGAGCCTGACAAGTTGATGATGTGGAACGAAGACGAAGTGCCGCACCGCGAATGCGTGGCCTGCGGTTATTCGGATACATTGAATGAACAGGGTTTGTCGGTGCCCAAGGAATTGGGTACGCGGGTTAATACGTCAGCGCTGAAAAAAGCACCGGATCCCAAGGTGCAGGCGGTGCAGTTTTTCCCCAATCCGAAGCTTAAAAAACCGTAAACCTGCAATAACCCTGTGGGAGCGGGCTTGCTCGCGATGGCAGCAACGCGGTTTGGAGACAGACCGCATCGGCTGTATCGCGAGCAAGCCCGCTCCCACAAGGGCGGTGGGTTTACGCCTTCTGCCACACCTTCGGCTTGAAGAACAACGTCTCGCCCCGCGCCAGATCGGTCAGGCTGTCATGGTCCTTGACCACTTCCACTTCGATCAGCTCGCTTTGCCCTTCAACCTTCAACGTCACCCGGGTGGTCGCACCCAACGGGCGAATGTCGCGTACCTGGGCGGCATGGTGGTCTTCAAGCTCGTGACGGGACAACGACACTTCATGGGGACGGAACAGCACATGCTGGTCTTCGCCGATATGCAGGCGGTTGGAATCGCCCAGGAAGTGGTACACAAAGTCGCTGGCCGGGTTTTCGTACACTTCGCCCGGTGAACCGATCTGCTCGATCACGCCCTTGTTCATCACCACGATACGGTCGGCGACTTCCATCGCTTCTTCCTGGTCGTGGGTCACGAACACGGAGGTCAGGTTGATGTCTTCGTGCAGGCGTGCCAGCCAGCGGCGCAGCTCTTTACGCACCTTGGCATCCAGGGCGCCGAACGGTTCGTCCAGCAGCAGTACCTTGGGTTCTACCGCCAATGCACGCGCCAGGGCGATACGCTGACGCTGACCACCCGAAAGCTGCTCGGGGTAACGATCCGACAGCCAGTCCAGCTGCACCATGTTCAGCAGTTCGTGGACTTTTTCAGCAATGCGGGTTTCGCTCGGACGTTCTTTTTTCGGCTTCATGCGCAAGCCGAAAGCCACGTTGTCGAACACCGTCATGTGGCGGAACAGGGCGTAATGCTGGAACACAAAACCGACGTTGCGATCACGCACGTCGTGCCCCGAGACATCTTCACCGTGGAACACGATGTTGCCTTCATCCGGGGTTTCCAGGCCGGCAATGATGCGCAGCAAGGTGGTCTTGCCGCAGCCCGACGGGCCGAGCAGGGCCACCAGTTCGCCGCTGTGGATATCCAGGTTGATGCTGTTCAGCGCCTTGAAAGCGTTGAAGTTCTTGCTGACATTACGGACTTCGATCGACATGGTTTATTCCTCCGCGGCGCTGGCGCGCAGGCGGTTAATACGGGATTCGCTCCACTGCTTGAGCAGCAGGATGAAGAGCGCCAGGATCAGCAACAGGGTGGCCACAGCGAAGGCGGCAACGTGGTTGTATTCGTTGTAGAGGATCTCGACGTGCAGCGGCAGGGTGTTGGTCACCCCGCGAATGTGCCCGGAAACCACCGACACCGCACCGAACTCACCCATCGCCCGCGCAGTACACAACACCACGCCGTAGATCAGACCCCATTTGATATTGGGTACGGTGACGTGCCAGAACATCTGCCAGCCATTGGCGCCCAGCAGGCGTGCAGCCTCTTCTTCCTGAGTGCCCTGCTCTTGCATCAGCGGGATCAGTTCACGGGCCACAAAAGGCACGGTAACGAAGATGGTGGCCAGCACGATGCCCGGCAACGCGAAGACGATCTGAATGTCGTGATCCTGCAGCCACGGGCCGAAGAAACCCTGGGCGCCGAACATCAGCACGTAGACCAGACCGGCGATCACCGGCGACACCGAAAACGGCAGGTCGATCAGGGTGACCAGGATGCTCTTGCCGCGAAAGCTGTACTTGCTCACGCACCAGGCCGCGCTGACACCGAACACCACGTTGAGCGGCACCGAGATCGCCACCGCGATGATGGTCAGCTTCAGGGCCGACAGGGCGTCAGGTTCGAGGATGGCATCGAAGAAGGTGCCGACCCCCATTTTCAGCCCCTGGGACACCACGATCAGCAGCGGCAGCAGCAGGAACAGGGTGAAGAACAACCAGCCGAAGCCGATCAGCAAACGCCGCGACAGCGGGCTGCCACGGCGGGCGGCGTTGGCCACCGATGAGGCGCTTTGGGTTGAACTGGACATGGTCAGGCCTCCTTCACGGTTTTTCGATGCGCCGCTGAATCAAGTTGATGATCAGCAGCAAAATGAAGGAAACCACCAGCATCATCACGCCAATGGCCGTGGCGCCGGTGTAGTCGTACTGGTCCAGTTTGACCATGATCAACAGCGGCAGGATTTCGGTTTTGAACGGCATGTTGCCGGCGATAAAAATCACCGAGCCGTATTCGCCCACACCGCGGGCGAAGGCCAGGGCAAAGCCGGTCAACCAGGCGGGCAGCAAGGCCGGCACCAGGATGTAGCGGAACACTTGCAGGGGCTTGGCGCCCAGGCAGGCGGCGGCTTCTTCGATTTCACGGGGAATATCGGCCAGCACCGGCTGCACGGTGCGCACCACAAACGGCAGGGTGACGAAGGTCAGTGCCAGGGTGATGCCCATCGGCGTGTAGGCAATCTTGAAACCCAGGTCGGTGGCGAACTGACCGATCCAGCCGTTGGGCGCGTACAAGGCGGTCAGGGCGATACCGGCCACGGCGGTCGGCAGGGCAAACGGCAGGTCGATCATGGCATCGATGACCTTGCGCCCGGGGAAGGTGTAGCGCACCAGGACCCAGGCCAGTACGGTGCCGATCACACCGTTGATGATGGCTGCCACAAAGGCGGTGCCGAAACTCAATTGCAGCGCTGCCAGCACCCGGGGGGCGGTGATGATGGCCCAAAACTGGTCCCAGGTCAGTTGAGCGGCATGCACAAACATCGCAGCCAACGGGATCAGCACAATCAGACTGAGATACACCAAGGTGTAGCCCAGTGTCAGCCCGAAGCCGGGTATGACGGGGGAGATACGACGAGACATAAGAGTCCTTGGTTAACGCACGAAGCCCGCAACTCAGTCGCGGGCTCTATGTTCTAGCTTTCAGCGAGGCCAAAGGCCGCGCCCCACAGGTTACTGCGCCTGGTAGATCTGGTCGAACACGCCACCGTCATTGAAAAATTTCGGCTGCGCAGTTTTCCAGCCACCGAAGTCTTTGTCGATAGTCACAAGCTCCAGTTTCGGAAACTGCTGTGCATACTTGGCAGCGACTGCAGCGTCACGCGGGCGGTAGAAATTTTTTGCAGCAATTTCCTGGCCGGCTGGGCTGTACAGGTGTTCAAGGTAGGCTTTGGCGATTTCGGTGTTGCCCTTTTTCTCGGCGTTCTTGTCGACTACAGCCACTGGCGGCTCAGCCAGAATCGACAGGGAAGGTACGACGATGTCGAACTTGTCAGTGCCGCCGTCTTCCTTGAGTGCCAGGAATGCTTCGTTTTCCCAGGCCAGCAACACGTCACCCTGACCGTTGTTGACGAAGGTAATGGTCGAACCGCGTGCACCGGTGTCCAGTACGGGCACGTGTTTGAACAGGGTTTTTACATATTCCTTGGCTTTTTCTTCGTCGCCGCCGTTGGCTTTCAGGCCATAGGCGTAAGCCGCGAGGAAGTTCCAGCGCGCGCCGCCGCTGGTTTTGGGGTTCGGGGTAATCACCGATACGCCGTCCTTGGTCAGGTCGCCCCAGTCCTTGATGCCTTTGGGGTTGCCCTTGCGCACCAGGAACACGATGGTCGAGGTGTACGGGGTGCTGGCGTCCGGCAGGCGGGTTTGCCAGTTTTCCGGCAGCGAGCCCTTGTTGAGCTTGGCGATTTCGTCGATATCACCGGCCAGCGCCAGGGTTACCACATCAGCGCGCAGGCCATCGACCACACCGCGGGCCTGTTTGCCCGAACCGCCGTGGGATTGCTGGATTTTGACGTTGTCGCCAGGGTGGCTGGCTTTCCAGAAACTGGTGAATTCAGTGTTGTAATCCTGGTACAGCTCGCGGGTTGGATCGTAGGAAACGTTCAACAACTCGTAATCTTTGGCTACTGCGGAGCCAGCAAAAATGGCACTGGCCAGCGCGGCCAAAGCGTAACGGCGTAGGGACATAGGTGAGGCTCCAAAGCATTTTTTAATTTTTATTGAGCGCACTCAGGTGAATGCGCTTGAACGGTTCAGGCGTTTTTTTGACTCGGGTTTTGCAAACGGAATTTCTCTTTGCGCTCGATCTGCACCACTTGCGCGTTATGCACAGTGATTTCCACAGCACCAAAGCGCAGGTCTCGCAGCGCGCTCTGGATTTCCCGCAGAATGGTTGCTTCGTCCTGACCGTCAACGCTACGCAGAGATGCGCTCATGGTGCTGCTCCTGAAAAAATGGGGTGCCGACAGGGTTGCTGGCGTAGGGGCAATAGTAGTGAGGTGCGGATATTCTTAAAAAGACTATTTAAGAATGTTTATATAACTGAAAAAACAAATGATTGATTCGGGCCATTTACGCCCTTGTGGGAGCGGGCTTGCTCGCGATTAGATTGATGCGGTGTATCAGGCAGACCGAGCCGGTGCCATCGCGAGCAAGCCCGCTCCCACAGGTTTAAAAGGCAGTTGCTCCCACAAGTTATTGCGCATTAGCCCTGCGTTTGACCGGGTACTGACTACACTCCAACTGCCTTATATCGACAGGCTGTTTTACAAAGGTGGGAAGTGTTGCTGGACAGTCAGCACAAGTGGGATCACCTTAGAGCGGCTGTCGTCTTTTCCTGCATAGTCTGGAGTCTTTATGTCGTTTACCCCTGAGTTGGTTGCCGAACTGGAAGTCCTTGCACTGTTTGACTTGGAAAGTACCCTTGAGGGCCTGAAGATTCATCAACATGCCGCGCCAGAAAAAATCGCGGCGGCGCAGCGCCTGTTTGATAAAAAGCTGATTGACCAACCGGATGGTGGCTACCTGACAAGCCTGGGACGTGATGCTGCCGAAGCTGTTCAAGTGCTGTTGTCGATTCTTGTTGAATCCAAAGAAGTTGCCTGACGCCACGCCACGCCCTCGGGATCTGCACGATTCATGATTCCGCGGGCACACTTCTCTGCACCCGTACTGAACGAGGGAACCGGGCGACAGGTTCTCCAGCAGTTGCGTGGGCGCTTTTTACGCGTCAATCAGGGCCGCCTGGCCCGCGCCCGGGAAGGCCTGGCGCCACGCCAGCAAACGCTGCTGAGCCTGTTGGCGCTGCTGTTTCATGTCAATCACCCGCTGTTGCCCGGCTATGTGTCGGACTGCACCCCCGCCGGGGTGTCGGGTTATACGCCGGATGCCGCCACTCTTGCCGCTGCCCGCCAACTGGTTCAGGACTTTTCTTGCAGCGTGGCCAGCGTTTGCCCGTCGCAACCGATCCACGGGCTGTTTTTGATGGGCAGCCTCGGCACATTGGCCCAGACCGCGCAAAGCGATATGGACGTATGGATTTGCCTGGCGCCGGACTTGAGCGATGCCGCCGTGTCGGCGCTGCGCAAAAAATGCCGCCGCCTGGAAGCGTGGGCGACGAGTCAGGGCAGTGAGGCGCACCTGTTTCTGATCGACGCCCAATTGCGCAACGACGAAGGCAGCGAACCACGGCAAAGATTGTTGCTCGATGAGTTTTACCGCACCGCCATCTGGCTCGCCGGGCGCACGCCGATGTGGTGGTGGGTGCCGGTGCAGGAGGAAGCGCGGTACGCCGAATTCACCCGCGGTTTATTGGACGCGGGGCTGATCGGCGGCGACGAAACCATCGATCTTGGCCATCTGGCCCATATCGCCCCCGGCGAATTCGTAGGCGCCGGGCTGTGGCAACTGTTCAAGGGCATTGAGTCGCCGCACAAGTCGCTGCTCAAGTTGCTGCTGATTGAGGTGTACGCCAGCGAGCACCCGCAGGTGAACTGCCTGAGCCTGGACTTCAAGCAAAGGGTGTATGCCAATCAGCTTGACCTGGATGAGCTGGACCCCTACGTCGTGGTTTACCGACGCATTGAGCGCTACCTTGAAGGGCGCGGCGAGGCGCAGCGGCTGGAACTGGTACGCCGCAGCCTGTACCTGAAGGTTGACCATGCGTTAAGCAATGGCGAGGCAGGCACGCAGTGGCAGCGGCGCTTACTCAAGCGCCTGACCCGCGAATGGGGCTGGGATGAGCAGCATCTGGCCCTGCTCGACCATCGCTCGCAGTGGCAGGCGCAGCAGGTCAGTCATGAGCGTCGGGCCCTGGCCCGGGAGCTGAGCGCCAGCTACCGGTCCTTGCGTCAGTTTGCCCGTGACGGGCAAGTGCCTGCGCAGTGACATGACTGATCTGGAAGGTCTTAGGCGCTGAAATCGCTGGCAGCTTTTGGCTGGTATTCCACTTCAAGCAGTTCCAGCTTGAGGGTCTTGCCACCCGGCGCGGGCCAGTTGATGTGCTGGCCGACTTGCAGACCCAGCAGTGCGCTGCCCACAGGCGCCAGAATCGAAATCTTGCCTTCGTCGGCGTTGGCGTCTTTTGGATAGACCAGCGTCAGGCGGTAGTCCTTGCCACTGCTTTCTTCGCGGCAGTGCACACGGGAATTCATGGTCACAACGCCTGCAGGCACTTCTTCGTGGCCGACGATGGTTTCGGCGCGATCGAGCTCGGCTTGCAGTGCCTCAATGCCAGGAGTCGTTTCTGGCAAGCTGTCGATCAATTGCTCCAGACGCTGTACGTCCAGGCGGGTGAGGATGAGTGGGGTTGGTGTGCTCATGACCTGGCAGACTCCTTTTTTCTGCACGAAAAAGCAAAACCCCGCCGGAATATGGCGGGGTTTTGACGAACCTCGTTAGTGCGAGGCGAACCCGGACACTACCACAGCAAAATAAATACACAAGCAGGGTGGGGGTTTTGTGGGAGCGGGCTTGCTCGCGATGGTATCAACGTGGTTTGCCAGATACACCGCGCCGCCTGTATCGCGAGCAAGCCCGCTCCCACATTCACTCCTCAGCCCTGGCGTTGCCGGGCCTGTTCACAAATGACCCGGCGCCGCTGGTCGTCTGCCGAGCGCCACTCGCGAATATCCTCAACGTGGCGAAAACAGCCCAGACAGACTTTGTGCTCATCCAGCCGGCAGGTGCTGATGCAAGGGGACGGCACTGCCGGGCTGACGTTGCTGTAGAGCGGTTTTGCAGGTTTAGCAGAAGCGGTCACTGTCAGATCTCTTCAAATTCCAGCTCGGCGCCTGCCAGTTCCAGGGTCAGGCGCTGAACCATTTCGCTAAGCAGTTCGTCGGTTTTATCGCACTTCCACGAACTGCGTTTTTCATCGTAATCGAAGTGAAAACCACCGCTTGGAGCCGCCAGCCAGAGCTGCAGCACGGGCGCCTGACGGCTGAAGATCAGGGCTTTGCCATTCTCGAACTTGATGGTCAGGATGCCGGCGGAGTTTTCCACATCTACATCCAGATCGCAGTCGTCGAAGATGTCTTCCAGATTTTCCTGGGTGGCATCGACCAGATCGTGAAAACGGGCTTCAGTCAAACTCATGGTGGAACCTCGTAGTGTCTAGTCATGCTCGGAGCTCGCAAGATACGGGCGCTCCAGGCCGATTGCAAACCCCATAACAGCCATCTGCCAGCTACCACTGATCATCCACACAGCAGGTTACGCTCGGCCGCTCTGCTGCATAGGCAAGCTGGTGGGTGCTCGGTATACTCGGGCGCAATTAATGCTTTTCAAAGGATTTCGCCATGAAGCGCCTGATCTCTTCTATTGCTGCGCTCGTCGCGGTCGCCTGCCTTGTTTCTGCCTGTGGTCAAAAAGGACCGCTGTATCTGCCCGATGACAGCAAATCCCCTGAAGACCAAGCGAAGTCGTCGCAAACGCAATCGCACAAGCACCAATAAGGGAACACCATGGACGCTTTTAATTACCGCAACGGTGAGCTGTTCGCCGAAGGTGTTGCGCTGACGGCCATTGCCGAACGTTTCGGTACACCGACGTACGTTTACTCCCGGGCGCACATCGAGGCGCAATACAATGCTTACGCCAATGCCCTGAGCGGCATGCCGCATCTGGTGTGCTTCGCGGTCAAGGCCAATTCCAACCTGGGCGTGCTCAATGTCCTGGCCCGTCTTGGCGCCGGTTTCGACATCGTGTCCCGTGGCGAGCTGGAACGTGTGCTGGCCGCTGGTGGCCAGGCTGACAAGATCGTGTTCTCCGGTGTCGGCAAGACCCGTGACGACATGCGTCGCGCCCTGGAAGTCGGCGTGCACTGCTTTAACGTCGAGTCCACCGAAGAGCTGGAACGCCTGCAGGTCGTGGCCGCCGAAATGGGCGTTCGCGCGCCGATTTCGCTGCGCGTCAACCCGGACGTCGATGCCGGCACGCACCCGTACATCTCCACCGGTCTGAAAGAAAACAAGTTCGGCATTGCCATCGCTGACGCCGAGGATGTGTACATCCGCGCCGCGCAGTTGCCCAATCTGGAAGTGGTCGGTGTCGATTGCCATATCGGCTCGCAACTGACCACCCTCGAACCGTTCATCGACGCTCTCGACCGCCTGCTGGCGCTGATCGACCGCCTGGGCGATTGCGGTATCTACCTGCGCCACATCGATCTGGGTGGCGGCCTGGGCGTGCGTTACCGCGATGAAGAACCGCCTCTGGCCGGTGATTACATCAAGGCCGTGCGCGAACGTCTCGACGGGCGTGACCTGGCACTGGTGTTCGAGCCGGGCCGTTATATCGTGGCCAATGCCGGCGTGTTGCTGACTCAGGTCGAGTACCTCAAGCACACCGAGCACAAGGATTTCGCCATCGTCGATGCGGCGATGAACGACCTGATCCGCCCGGCCCTGTATCAGGCCTGGATGGACGTGACCGCAGTGCGCCCGCGTGACAGCGAAGCGCGCGCCTACGACATTGTCGGCCCGATCTGCGAAACCGGTGATTTCCTGGCCAAAGACCGCCAACTGGCGTTGGCCGAAGGGGATCTGCTGGCCGTGCATTCGGCCGGGGCCTATGGTTTTGTCATGAGCTCGAATTACAACACCCGTGGCCGCGCCGCCGAAGTGCTGGTGGACGGCGATCAGGCGTTCGAAGTGCGTCGTCGCGAGACCGTTGCCGAGTTGTTTGCTGGCGAAAGCCTGCTGCCGGAGTAAAACCATGTTGCTGCGTTTTACCAAAATGCACGGCCTGGGCAATGATTTCATGGTTCTCGACCTGGTCAGCCAGCACGCGCACATCCTGCCCAAGCACGCCAAGCAATGGGGTGACAGGCACACGGGTGTCGGCTTTGATCAGTTGTTGATCGTTGAAGCGCCAAGCAACCCGGAGGTGGATTTCCGTTACCGGATCTTCAACTCCGACGGTTCCGAAGTGGAGCAATGCGGTAACGGGGCGCGCTGCTTTGCGCGCTTTGTGCTCGACAAGCGCCTGACCACCAAGCGCCAGATCAAGGTCGAAACCAAAAGCGGCATTATCGAGCTGAACGTGCGCAGCGATGGGCAGATCAGCGTCGACATGGGCCCGCCGCGCCTGGTCCCGGCAGATATCCCGTTTGTGGCTGACGCCCAGGCGTTGAGCTATGAACTGGATGTTGACGGGCAGACCGTCGAGATTGCCGCCGTGTCGATGGGCAACCCCCATGCGGTGCTGCGCGTTGACGATATCAACGCGGCGCCGGTGCATGAACTGGGACCAAAAATTGAACACCACCCGCGCTTTCCGGCGCGGGTCAATGTCGGTTTTCTGCACGTTATCGATCGCCAGCGCGGGCAACTGCGGGTCTGGGAACGCGGCGCCGGGGAAACCCAGGCTTGCGGTACCGGGGCTTGTGCCGCCGCCGTAGCGGCGATCAGCCAGGGCTGGATGGATTCACCGCTGATCCTCGATTTGCCGGGTGGCCGTTTGTCCATTGAATGGGCAGGCCCTGGCCATTCAGTGATCATGACCGGCCCGGCGATGCGTGTTTACGAAGGACAAGTCCGTTTATGAGCGAGCGTAACCGATGACCGACAAGACGCAGTCAGCTGAACCCGACGTATCTGTGGATAACTCAGCCGCCAACACGGTGGCCGCTTATCTGCAGGAGCACCCGGATTTTTTCGCCCAGCGCGAAGAGCTGCTGCTGTCGCTGCGTATTCCGCATCAGCGTGGCGACACCATATCCCTGGTGGAGCGCCAGCTGGAGCTGTTGCGCGGGCGCAATATAGAGATGCGTCATCGCTTGTCGCAATTGATGGACGTGGCCCGTGACAACGACCGTCTGTTCGAAAAAACCCGTCGCCTGAATCTGGCCTTGATGGACGCCACCAGCCTCGAAGAGCTGGTGATTGCCGTCGAAGACAGCCTGCGCCAGGACTTCCAGGTGCCTTTTGTCAGCCTGGTGCTATTTGGCGACAACCCGATGCCAGTCGGCCGCTGGGTCAGCAGCGCCGATGCGCAACGCGCACTGGGTGGCTTGTTGACTGAAGGCAAGACCGTGAGCGGCAGCTTGCGCGAACATGAGCTGGACTTCCTGTTTGGCGAAGAACAGCGCAAGCAAATCGGTTCGACGGCCGTGGTCGCGCTTAATCATCTGGGGTTGCACGGTGTGCTGGCGATCGCCAGTCGCGATCCGCAGCACTACAAAAGCTCGGTGGGCACGCTGTTCCTCGGTTATATCGCCGAAGTGCTGGGCCGGGTGTTGCCGCGTTTTACCAACGCCCTGCGCTCGGTGCGCTAGATGGAACGGCAGCTGGACGCTTACTGCATTCATCTGCGCAGTGAGCGCCAGGTGTCACCCCACACGCTTGAGGCCTACCGTCGCGACCTGAACAAGGTGCTGGCGTTTTGTGCCAAGGAATCAATCCCCGGCTGGGCAGCACTGGACATCCAGCGCATGCGCCAACTGGTGTCACGCCTGCACCAGCAAGGTCAGTCCTCGCGCAGCATTGCGCGGCTGCTGTCGGCAGTGCGCGGGCTTTACCACTACCTCAATCGTGAAGGCCTGTGCGACCACGACCCGGCAAACGGGCTGGCCCCGCCCAAAGGCGAGCGTCGCCTGCCCAAGACCCTGGATACCGACCGCGCCCTGCAATTGCTGGAAGGGGGCGTTGAAGACGACTTTCTGGCCCAGCGCGACCAGGCCATTCTGGAGCTGTTTTACTCCTCGGGCCTGCGTTTGTCGGAGCTGACCGGGCTTAACCTGGAGCAGCTGGATTTGGCTGACGGGCTGGTCGAAGTGCTCGGCAAGGGCAGCAAGACCCGCGTGCTGCCCGTCGGCAGGAAGGCCCGTGAGGCGCTACAGGCCTGGCTGCCGCTGCGGGCGCTGGCCAACCCGCAGGACGATGCGGTATTTGTCAGCCAGCGCGGCACACGCCTGGGGCCGCGAGCCATTCAAGTCAGGGTCAAGGCTGCCGGTGAGCGCGAGCTGGGGCAGAACCTGCACCCGCATATGCTGCGCCATTCATTTGCCAGCCACTTGCTGGAGTCCTCCCAGGACTTGCGTGCGGTGCAAGAATTACTGGGGCATGCGGACATCAAAACCACGCAAATCTATACTCATCTGGATTTCCAGCATCTGGCATCGGTCTACGACAGTGCCCATCCACGCGCCAAACGCAGTAAGGACAGTGAATGACGATTGAGCTGATTACCTTCGACCTTGACGATACCCTGTGGGACACAGCCCCGGTAATCGTCAGCGCTGAAGCCGTGTTGCGGGACTGGCTGACAGACAACGCACCAAAATTGGGCGTTGTTGAAGTCGGACATTTCCAGGCGATTCGCGAGCAGGTTTTGAGTGAAGAGCCGCAGCTCAAGCACCGGATCAGCGCGTTACGCCGCAGGATTCTGTTTCATGCCCTGCACGGTGCCGGTTACGCCAACGCTGCGGCGTTGGCTGACGATGCGTTTGAAGTGTTTATTGAGGCGCGCCATGCCCTGCAAGTGTTCCCCCAGGCCGAGCCAACCCTGATTGCGCTGGCGCGGGATTACGCCTTGGGCGTGGTGACCAACGGTAACGCCGATGTGCGCAGAATCGGTTTGGGCCATCACTTCAAGTTTGTGTTGTGTGCTGAAGATATCGGCATTGCCAAGCCTGATGCGCGCCTGTTTCACGAAGCCCTGCTGCGCGGTGGCGTAGCGGCGGGTGCCGCAGTGCATGTGGGCGATCACCCTGGTGACGACATTGCTGGTGCGCAGTTGGCGGGCTTGCGGGCGGTGTGGTTCAACCCTGGCGGCAAGCGCTGGGACGGCGACAAGGCCCCGGATGCCGAAATTGGCTGTTTGAGTGAATTGCCACTGGTGTTGAAGCACTTGTAACGGTGGGAGCGGGCTTGCTCGCGATGCAGGCGCCGCGGTCGCCAGGCAAACCGGGGCGATGCAATCGCGGGCAAGCCCGTTCCCACAACAAGCCCACGCCACAGGGGTGTGAATTTTTCCATCGCCCACAAAAAAACCCGCAGCGACGGCGGGTTTTTTCTTCAAGCAAGCGAGCGGTTCTTATCCTTAGATAGGACGGCTGCCGTACTTGTTGTCAGGCTTCTTGGGTGGGTCTGCCACCACATTGGCCTCAACTTCCTGCACCTTGCCGCCCTTGGACAAAAACTCTTCCATCGCGCGGGCCAGAGCATCACGCTCCTTGTTTTTGGCTTCTACGCTGGGCAGGTCATCAACCGACACCGCAGCCTTCGACTTGCCTTTGGCCGCAGGGGCCGGCGCATCATCGCCACCATCGTCGTCCGCCACGTCATCGGCAGACGTTTCCAGACCTTCTTCGGTTTCGTCTTCGTCACCTACTTCGAGGTCATCATTTTCCAGATCGTCGTCGCTCATGTTCTACCCCATGACATACGTAAAGCAGATTAGTTATAGACCAGCTGTGGCGACTGTCTACCACCGCTGGTGAAAAAGTAGCCTTGGGCAAACCGCGGCTTACGCCTCTTTACCGTTGTGAGGTAAAGAGGACTTGGCGCACACCACACACACATGGCCTGCGCCTGAATAAACACCTTGCCAGGCGCCCGCTGCCAGAAATTGCGCAGCACGGATCACGGGCCTTGAAAGCGTCGGGAGATCATCCTCGCCTTCGTCGTACTCGAGCTTTGTTTCAAGCCCTCGGCGCGCATTCTAGCGTGCTGAAGAAAAAAGCAAAGCGGCTAATAGTCGAGTTGTGTCACAAGCACGCGTCACATAAACAAGCTTAGAACTCATTCACCCTTTTAACCTGTAAGGCAAATCATTTAGACGCCGCGAATATCGCTTTATTACCGGCAAAAAAAAACCCGGCACGCCGGGTTTTTTATAAACGAAACCTTACAGGTTGTAGCCACGTTCGTTGTGCTGAGCCAGGTCCAGGCCCACGGCCTCTTCCTCTTCATTCACACGCAGACCCATCACCGCATCCAGTACCTTGAGGATGATAAAGGTCACGATCGCGGTGTAGACCACGGTAAAGGCCACGCCTTTGAACTGGATCCAGACCTGCGCTGCGATGTCGGTCACAGTGCCGAAGCCGCCCAGTGCCGGGGCTGCAAACACGCCGGTGAGGATTGCGCCGACGATGCCGCCGATGCCGTGAACGCCGAATGCATCCAGCGAGTCATCGTAGCCCAGCTTGCGCTTGAGGCTGGTGGCGCAGAAGAAGCAGATCACGCCAGCCGACAAGCCGATCACCACCGAGCCCATCGGGCCAACAGTGCCCGCAGCCGGGGTGATTGCCACCAGGCCTGCTACCACGCCCGAGGCGATGCCCAGTGCACTTGGCTTGCCGTGGGTGATCCACTCGGCAAACATCCAGCCCAGCGCTGCGGCTGCGGTGGCAATTTGAGTCACCAGCATGGCCATGCCGGCAGTGCCGTTGGCGGCAGCAGCGGAGCCTGCGTTGAAGCCGAACCAGCCGATCCACAGCATGGCCGCGCCCACCAGGGTATAACCCAGGTTGTGTGGGGCCATCGGGGTGCTAGGGTAGCCTTTACGCTTGCCGAGCACGATGCACGCTACCAGGCCGGCGATACCGGCGTTGATATGCACCACGGTGCCGCCTGCGAAGTCGAGTACACCCCAGTCCCACAGCAGGCCGCCGTTGCCGCTCCACACCATGTGCGCAATCGGCGCATACACCAGGGTGAACCACACGCCCATGAAGATCAGCATGGCCGAGAACTTCATGCGCTCGGCGAATGCGCCGACGATCAGTGCCGGGGTGATGATGGCGAAGGTCATCTGGAAGGTGATGAACACGGCTTCCGGGAACAGCGCGGTGGATGAGGTCAGGCTTTCTGGCGTGACACCCGCCAGGAAGGCTTTGCCGAAGCCGCCGATAAACGAATTGAAGTTGGTGACGCCCTGCTCCATGCCTGCGGTGTCGAACGTGATGCTGTAGCCATAAATGACCCACAGGATGCTGATCAGACCGGTAATGGCAAAGCACTGCATCATCACGGAAAGAATGTTTTTGGAGCGCACCATGCCGCCGTAGAACAGCGCCAGGCCGGGAATGGTCATAAACAGCACCAAGGCGGTAGCCGTCAGCATCCAGGCGGTGTCGCCGGAATTGAGGACTGGAGCAGCCACTTCGTCTGCCGCCATGGCCAGGCCAGGCATTACAGCAGACAGCAGGGCTCCGAGCCCTGCGATTTTACGCAGAGTCATAGTGTTTTCTCCTGGGGCGTTGGGTTTGGCGGCTTAGATTGCGTCGGTATCGGTTTCGCCGGTACGGATGCGAATAGCCTGTTCCAGATTGACTACGAAAATCTTGCCGTCACCAATCTTGCCGGTGTTGGCAGCCTTGGTGATCGCCTCGATAACCCGATCAAGATCCTTGTCGTCAATGGCGACATCAATCTTCACCTTTGGCAGAAAATCGACCACATATTCCGCGCCGCGATACAGCTCGGTATGGCCCTTCTGCCGGCCGAAGCCTTTGACCTCAGTAACGGTAATGCCTTGTACGCCGATCTCAGACAGCGACTCGCGCACGTCATCCAACTTGAACGGCTTGATAATGGCGGTGACTAGCTTCATGAAACTTCTCCCGAATTGGTGGACTTGCCCCAGGAAAACAAACCCGGCTCAAGTCTAAGCGCAGTGTCTGGCTTTGTAACGCATCGTCAGCCTTCTTCAGGCTGTACAACGTGTGTTAAATCGCTGGTGACGAAAACACTCCTTGAACCACCTGCCGCACTGCCTTCGTCACAGCTACTGCATCAGTGCATGAGTCATGTTGGTATTAGCAGAAACCTTGCCATGTCTGGAAAAATCAATAATTACAGCTATTTAGCGGGAACTGATGGCTTTTAGCCTGATTTTCCGCAAGGTTTGTGCGCGAAGTTGGTGCGCGACCTGACCAATCGATGCGCGAAAAATGTGCAGAAAGCCCCCGGCAATAGGCCCCGGCACCCCGTGATACACTCGCCGCCATCAGTTTTAAGGACCTTATCCATGCTCGCGCCCAAAGATTTTCTCGACGCCCTTGGTGGCCACGCCTCCCGCTTGTTCAGTGGCGAAACCGCGCTGCCACGCAATGAAATCGAAAGCCAGTTCAAAGCCTTGCTGCAAAGCGGTTTCAGCAAGCTTGATCTGGTGAGCCGTGAAGAGTTCGACAGCCAGATGGTGGTGCTGGCCCGTACCCGTGCCCGCCTTGAAAGCCTGGAAGCCAAAGTGGCCGAACTGGAAGCCAGGTTGTTGCCACCGGGCGAATGACGCTCAAAGGCGGTGCATTCGCCTGTCAGAACAAGGACGTTTTTATATGCTGGTGATGAATCCGCTGGTGCCCGAGATGATCGTCTCGGACCTTTCGCGCAGCCTGCACTTTTACTGTGACGTGCTCGGTTTCAGGGTCGAATACCAACGGCCCGAGGATCTGTTTGCATTTTTGTCGTTTCATGGCAGCCAGCTGATGCTGGAGCAGGATGACCTCCAAGCGTCCTCCTGGCGGGTCGGGCCGCTGGAACAGCCGTTCGGGCGGGGCATGAACCTGTCGATCAAATGCCCGCATGCCCAAGGGCTGATCGAGCGCCTGGAGGCCGCAGGCCACACCCTGCGCAAACCCCTGGAAGAACGCTGGTACCGCAGCAACGACGTGCTGTTTGGCGAGCGCAACTTTTTGGTGCTCGACCCTGATGGCTACCTGCTGCGCTTTGCGCAAGACCTGGGCACCAAAGCGCTGGGGGAGTAATTCAGGCGCAGTGGTGAATCGGCTGCACCTGTTCGCGAATCGCGGCGCCGCGGTCGATTTCGGCTTTTCGCAGGTCGTAAGTGGTTTGCAGGTTCAGCCAGAACTCGGGGGTTGTCCCCAGGCAGACCGACAGTCGCAACGCCATATCGGCACTGACGCCACGGCGTTGCAGCACGATATCGTTGACCGTCGGTGTAGACACCCCCAGCGCCCTGGCCAAGGCAGCGGACGAGAGGCTCAGGGGCTCAAGGTATTCTTCCTTGAGAACTTCACCCGGGTGAACCGGGCGCATGCCGTTCTTGATCATCATGACCTCAATGGTAATCGACGATTTCTACTGCTTCAGGGCCTTTGGCGCCCCAGATAAAGCAGATTCGCCATTGTGCGTTGATACGGATGCTGTATTGGCCCTTGCGAGCTCCGCCGAGTGCCTCGAGGCGGTTGCCAGGGGGGGACGCCAAATCTGTCAGCACGCTGGCAGCGTCCAGCATGGTTAATTTTCGTTCAATGACATTGAGAATATCTGACCATAAGCGCGTCTTGCCGCTTCGATACAGACGTTCCGTTCTGTTGCATTTAAAGCTTACGATCATAATTAATGCATAACGTTATTGATTAATAATAGGGGCTTTTAATTTTTTCGCAACCGCACTCTGGCAGCTCATATGCCGTGTTCCCATACCCGTTAACATCCCGTATCCATTCCCTGCCTGCCCCTGGCTTCTGATTCGCGCACCATGAGTTTTTTAGCGAACTCAAGGAATGAGTCATGGCTCTGGCGATTGTTTACAGCCGCGCCCAGGTGGGCGTCGAGGCGCCTGCGGTGACGGTGGAGGCGCATCTGGCCAATGGGTTGCCGGCGTTGACGCTGGTCGGTTTGCCTGAAACCGCAGTCAAGGAAAGTAAAGATCGGGTACGCAGTGCAATCATCAATTCCACCCTGGATTTCCCGGCCCGGCGGATCACCCTTAATCTCGCTCCCGCTGACCTGCCCAAGGACGGCGGGCGCTTTGATCTGGCCATTGCCCTGGGCATTCTGGCGGCCAGCGGGCAACTGCCGGCAGTGGCGCTGGAGCAAGTGGAGTGTTTAGGCGAACTGGCGCTATCGGGGGCAATCAGGCCGGTACAGGGCATATTGCCGGCCGCCCTGGCAGCTCGCGCCGCAGGTCGGGCGCTGGTGGTGCCGCTGGCCAATGCCGAGGAAGCCTGCCTGGCCTGCGGGCTGACGGTCATCGCGGCCGAGCACTTGCTGCAGGTGGTGGCCCATTTCGCAGGCCGGGAAGTGATTGCGCCCTATAGCCCCAGCGGCTTGCTGCATCTAAGCAAGCCCTATCCCGACCTGAGCGATGTCCAGGGCCAGCTTTCGGCCAAGCGGGCGTTGCTGGTGGCCGCAGCCGGCAGTCACAACCTGCTGTTTACCGGGCCGCCGGGCACAGGCAAAACCTTGCTGGCCAGTCGCCTGCCTGGCTTGTTGCCCCCTCTCAATGAACACGAGGCGCTGGAAGTGGCCGCCATTCAGTCGGTGGCCAGCCATGTGCCATTGAACAGCTGGCCTCAGCGACCGTTTCGCCAACCCCATCATTCGGCCTCCGGCCCCGCGTTGGTGGGCGGCGGTTCCAAACCCCGGCCCGGGGAAATCACCCTGGCCCATCACGGCGTGTTGTTTCTCGATGAACTCCCCGAGTTTGATCGCAAGGTTCTGGAAGTCTTGCGAGAGCCCATGGAAAGCGGCTTTATTGTGATTGCCCGGGCCAAGGATCGCATGCGTTTTCCGGCGCGTTTCCAGCTGGTTGCGGCGATGAACCCCTGCCCTTGTGGCTATCTCGGCGAACCCACAGGGCGCTGTCGCTGCACACCGGAGCAGATTCAGCGCTATCGCAACAAACTGTCTGGCCCATTGCTCGATCGCATTGACCTGCACCTGACCGTGGCCCGCGAAACCACCACCCTCAACCCGCCACTGGCCTCAGATGACACCACGGCCAAGGCGGCTTCGTTGGTAGCTGCGGCGCGAGAGCGGCAGCTGCAACGCCAGGGCTGTGCCAATGCCTTTCTCGACCTGCCGGGGGTGCGTGCCCAGTGCCGCTTGAGTGATGGGGATAACAGCTGGCTGGAGGCTGCTTGCGAGCGCATGACCCTGTCACTGCGGGCGGCACATCGATTGTTGAAAGTGGCAAGAACCCTGGCTGACCTTGAACAGGTACAACACATAGAGCGCAAACATCTGGCAGAGGCGTTGCAGTATCGGCCGCTCAGTGGCTGATCAGGCCGGTCAATGCAACTGCTCAACCGCTGGCAGCACCATGGCAGCGACTTCGTGTTGCAAAAAGTCGCTGAGCCGGCGCAAACGCTCGCCCCCGGGGCGGGTCTTGGGCCAAACCAGATAATAATTATCGCCGCTGGCCACCGCGGCCGGAAACGGCAGGCTCAGGCGGCCCTGGGCCACGTCTTCGGCCACCATCAGCAGGTCACCCATAGAGATGCCGTAACCCCGGGCGGCGGCAATCATGCCCAGTTCCAGGGTGTCGAAAACTTGCCCGCCCTTGAGTGATACTTGCCCGCTCAGGCCCATGCAGTCGAGCCAGCGCCGCCAGTCACGGCGATCGGGCGTGGGGTGCAGCAGTTCAGTGGCGGCCAGACGCGTGACGTCCCAGGGTTTGTCGTCCTGGCTGGCAGGCGCGCCGACCGGGATCAGCATCTCCGCAAACAGCAACGTGGCCTCCCAGTCGGGCGGAAAGTGGCCGTTGCTCAACAGCACCGCACAGTCGAACGGCTCCTGATTGAAATCCACATGGTCGATGTCCATCCAGGCACTGGTCAGCTGTACCTCGTTGCCCGCCTGCAAGTGGCGAAAGCGGCTCAGCCTTGCCAATAGCCAGCGCATGGTCAGGGTCGAGGGGGCTTTCATGCGCAAGATGTCATCTTCGGCGCGCAAAGTGGTGCAGGCGCGCTCCAGAGCAGCAAAGCCTTCGCGCACTCCGGGTAGCAGCAAGCGAGCCGCTTCAGTGAGTTGCAGGCTGCGGCCGCTGCGCTGAAACAGCCGGCAGGCGAAATGCGCCTCCAGGGTTTTGATATGGCGGCTGACGGCACTCTGGGTAATCGACAGCTCTTCCCCCGCCCGGGTGAAGGAGCTATGGCGAGCTGCAGCCTCAAAGGCGCGCAGGGCATAAAGCGGAGGAAGGCTACGAGCCATTACGAATATTCCTATTGCACAACAGGTGACGATAGAAAACATAACTACCAGCATGAGTTTAAATCATGCCAGCGATCGTTTTTATCCCTTTGCTTAAAACACTCAAGGCGCCGAGAATCAAGCCTTTCAACGCACCTATAGATATTTTTACGATGACCAAACAGCATCCTGCACGTATCGAACTCTCGGCCATTATGCGGTTGGCCGGGCCGCTGATCGCTTCGCAGCTGGCTCACATGCTGATGGTGCTCACCGATACGCTGATGATGGCGCGCCTGAGCCCCGAGGCGCTCGCGGGCGGGAGCCTGGGGGCGGCGAGCTACTCGTTCGTGTCGATTTTCTGCATTGGCGTCATCGCTGCCATAGGCACGCTGGTGTCAATTCGCCAGGGTGCAGGGGATATTGAAGGTGCGACCCGCCTGACCCAGGCCGGGCTGTGGCTTGCCTGGGCGCTGGCATTGGGCGGCGCGGTGATGCTGTGGAATATCAAGCCGTTGTTGCTGCTGTTTGGCCAAACGCCAACCAACGTTGAAGCCGCTGGCCAGTTCCTGCTGCTGCTGCCGTTTGCCCTGCCCGGCTATATGACTTTCATGGCCCTGCGCGGCTTTACCAGTGCAATGGGTCGGGCCACGCCGGTCATGGTGATCAGCCTGATCGGCACCGTGGCCAACTTTGTGCTCAATTACGCGTTGATTACCGGCATGTTCGGCCTGCCAAAACTGGGTTTGATGGGTATCGGCCTGGTCACGGCGGTTGTGGCGACCGGCATGGCCCTGGGCCTGGCCTGGCATATCCATCGGCACCCGGCCTACGACGCGTATCCGATCAGCAAGGGCCTGTCGCGGATCAATCTGACTTACCTGCGGGAACTGTGGCGGCTCGGCTTGCCGATTGGCGGCACCTATGCGGTGGAAGTCGGGCTATTTGCCTTCGCGGCCCTGTGCATGGGCACGATGGGCAGCACGCAACTGGCGGCGCACCAGATCGCCCTGCAAATCGTCTCGGTCGCATTTATGGTGCCGGCAGGCATGTCCTATGCAATCACCATGCGCATCGGCCAGCATTATGGTGGTGGTGATTTGCAGCGGGCGCGGCTGGCGGGCCGGGTCGGGATCGGCTGTGGTGCAGTGATCATGCTCGGGTTTTCGGCGGTGTTCTGGTTTATCCCGAGCCAGTTGATCGGGCTGTTCCTGGATTACAACGACCCGGCCTTCCGCCCGGTGTTCGAGCTGGCGGTGAGCCTGTTGGCCGTCGCGGCCTGGTTTGAGCTGTTTGATGGCGCGCAGACCATTGCGATGGGTGCGATTCGCGGGCTCAAGGATGCCAAGACCACGTTCCTGGTGGGGCTGTTCTGCTATTGGGTGATTGGTGCGCCGATGGCCTGGCTGCTGGCGTTTACCTTCGGCTGGGGGCCGACCGGCGTGTGGTGGGGCCTGGCGATGGGGCTGGCCTGTGCGTCGATCAGCCTGACCCTGGCATTCGAGTGGAAGGTGCGGCGCATGCTCAAGCAGGAACGCAAGGCAGCGAAAGTGGCGGGCTTGAGCGCTGTGTAGGGACCAGACCGGTTGCCTGGCCTCTGTGGGAGCGGGCTTGCTCGCGATGGCATCACTGCGGTTCGCTTGAAGGACCGCGTCGCCTGCATCGCGAGCGAGCCCGCTCCCACAGGTGAGGTGCCGGCCTTATATTGCCTGCGGCACCTGCTGCCTGGCCCCGAAAGTCAGGTAGTCCACCAGTTCTGCCAGCGGCAGCGGCTTGCTGATGAAGTAGCCCTGCACCTGGTCGCAGCCAAAATCACGCAAAAGCGCAAGCTGCTCCGGGGTTTCGACGCCTTCGGCAACCACTTCCAGTTTCAGGTTGTGCGCCAGGTTGATCATGGCATGCACCAGCTTGCGGTTCTCTTCGCGGCTTTCCATGCCGCCCACAAAGCTTTTGTCGATCTTGAGCAGCGCTATCGGCAGGCTGTTGAGGTGCACAAACGATGAGAAACCCGTACCGAAATCATCCAGCGAAAAGCGCACACCCAATCGGCCCAGGGCATCCATGGTCTGTTTGACCAGGTCACTGCGCCGCATCACGGCCGTTTCGGTCAGCTCGAACTCCAGCCACTGGGCTTCAACGCCGCGCTCGGTGATCAAGCGGCTAAGGGTCGAAAGCAACTGGCTGTCCTGAAACTGGCGGAACGACAGGTTGACCGCCATATGCAATGGCTCAAGCCCGCGTTCGCGCAGCGCCTGCATATCCCGCAGGGCGCGGGAAATCACCCAGTACCCCAGCGGCACAATCAACCCGCTTTGCTCGGCCAGCGGCACGAACTCGCTGGGGGCCAACAAACCCCGCTCGGCATGGCGCCAGCGCACCAGCGCTTCCAGCCCGACGATTTGCCCCGTGCCCAGGTCCAGCCGCGGCTGGTAATGCAGCTCCAGTTCGTCACGGCGCAGAGCCCGGCGCAGCTCGCTTTCGAGGTCGGCCAGGCTGCGGGCGTTGCGATTGATACGTTCGTTAAATACGTGAAAAGTGCAGCCCTGGGTGCTTTTAGCCTGCTGCATGGCAATGTGTGCGTGCCACATCAACGGGTCGGCCCCGGCGTTGGCGCGGGCGTGGGCGATGCCCAGGCTACAGCCGATCAGCAGGCTCTCACCGTCAACCCAGTAGGGCTCGGCCATCACCTCGGTGATGCGCTCGGCCATCCATTCGGCGCGTTCAGGCGCACGATGGGTGTTAATCAGCAGGGCGAATTCGTCGCTGCCCAGCCGGGCCAGTTGGTCGCAGGCCTCAAGCTGGCTTTTGAGGCGCGCCACCACTTGCAGGATCAGCCGATCGCCCGCCTGATGGCCCAATGCGTCGTTGGCGTGGCGAAAGTTGTCCAGGTCCAGGTGGCCCAGGGCTATGCCGCGACCGTCGCCTTCAGCCAGGCGCACGGCCAGCAAGGTCTGGAAACCCTGACGGTTGGCGATGCCGGTCAGCGGGTCTTCTTCGGCAAGACGCTGCAACGTGTGCTCCAGCAGGCCGCGTTCACGCACATGGCGCAGGCAGCGGCGCAGCACATCGCTGGTCAGGCTGGCGCCCACCAGCCAGTCGCTGACGCCCGCAGGGGCGCTCGCAGGTTCGCTGTCGAGCAGCAAAATCGTGGGCAAGCGGCAGCGGCCCGCTGAGGGCTGCAGGGCCGGGGTCGTCAGGAGCAGCGCATTGCGATCGTTCTCGAACAGATGGCTGACAGATTCCCAGCTCGGCGCGTCTATCAGTACGGCCGCACTTCCCATTGGCGCCAGACACTCGCGCAACAACGCTGCCCAAGATGGCTCTTCGGCCAATAGCAGCAAACGCAAGGGTTCGACAGGCGTAGACAAGCTAGCTCCCTAGACTCTGCAAAAATTCGACCGGTGGGCATTATGACGTGCCGGCAACCAATGGCAATGACACTGGTTATCAAATACGCATTTGCTGCATTTACCCAACATTAGCTGTAAATGCTCTCAGCATCCTGCTCGAAAGTAACAAAAGCGGCAAATATAGATGCTCTGGCATGTCACACCGTCGCACAGAGGCAGCAATATTCGCTCAGCCTGTTAAAATGCCCGCCCTTTTTACACACGACCCCTGATCTCGTCATGTCCCGACTCAATCCCCGGCAGCAAGAAGCCGTGAGCTACGTCGGCGGCCCTCTATTGGTGCTCGCCGGCGCAGGCTCCGGCAAAACCAGCGTGATTACCCGAAAAATCGCGCACCTGATCCAGAATTGTGGCATCCGTGCCCAGTACATCGTCGCCATGACTTTCACCAACAAAGCCGCCCGCGAGATGAAAGAGCGTGTCGGTACCCTGCTCAAAAAGGGTGAAGGCCGCGGCTTGACGGTGTGTACGTTCCACAACCTGGGCCTGAACATTATCCGTAAGGAGCACGCACGGCTGGGCTACAAGCCGGGTTTCTCGATCTTTGACGAGGCTGACGTCAAGGCGCTGATGGCCGACATCATGCAAAAGGAATACTCGGGCGACGACGGGGTCGACGAAATCAAGAACATGATCGGCTCGTGGAAAAACGACCTGATCCTGCCGCCCCAGGCCCTGGAAAACGCGCGCAACCCCAAGGAGCAGACGGCAGCCATCGTCTACACCCACTACCAGCGCACGCTCAAGGCCTACAACGCGGTGGATTTTGACGACCTGATCCTGCTGCCGGTCAAACTGTTCGAAGAACACGCCGACATTCTGGAAAAATGGCAGAACAAGGTGCGTTACCTGCTGGTGGACGAGTATCAGGACACCAACGCCAGCCAGTATTTGCTGGTCAAATACCTGATCGGCAAGCGTAACCAGTTCACCGTAGTAGGTGACGATGACCAGTCGATCTACGCCTGGCGCGGCGCCCGCCCGGAAAACCTGATGCTGCTCAAGGACGATTATCCGTCCTTGAAAGTGGTGATGCTGGAGCAAAACTACCGCTCCACCAGCCGTATCCTGCGCTGCGCCAATATCCTGATTGCCAACAACCCCCACGAGTTTGAAAAACAGCTGTGGAGCGAGATGGGTCACGGTGACGAAGTGCGGGTGATCCGCTGCCGCAACGAAGACGCCGAAGCCGAGCGCGTTGCCGTCGAAATCCTCACCCTGCACCTGCGCACCGACCGCCCGTACAGCGACTTTGCGATTCTGTACCGCGGTAACTACCAGGCCAAACTGATCGAGCTGAAGCTGCAGCACCATCAGATCCCATATCGTTTATCGGGCGGCAACAGCTTCTTCGGGCGTCAGGAAGTCAAAGATCTGATGGCTTACTTCCGCCTGATCGTAAACCCGGATGACGACAACGCCTTCCTGCGCGTGATCAACGTCCCGCGTCGCGAGATCGGTTCGACTACCCTGGAAAAGCTCGGCAACTACGCGACCGAGCGCAAAATCTCGATGTATGCCGCCACCGATGAAATCGGCCTGGGCGAGCATCTGGATGCGCGTTTTACCGATCGTCTGGTGCGCTTCAAGCGTTTCATGGACCGCGTGCGCGAGCACTGTTCGGGCGAAGACCCGATAGCGGCGCTGCGCAGCATGATCATGGACATCGACTACGAAAACTGGCTGCGCACCAACAGTTCCAGCGACAAGGCGGCGGACTACCGTATGTCCAACGTCTGGTTCTTGGTCGAGGCGTTGAAAAACACCCTCGAAAAAGACGAAGACGGCGCCATGACCATCGAGGAAGCCATCGGCAAGCTGGTACTGCGCGACATGCTTGAGCGCCAGCAGGAAGAGGAAGACGGTGCCGAAGGCGTGCAGATGATGACCTTGCACGCCTCCAAGGGCCTGGAATTCCCCTACGTGTTCATCATGGGCATGGAAGAAGAAATCCTGCCGCACCGCTCCAGCATTGAAGCAGACACCATTGAAGAAGAACGCCGTCTGGCCTACGTGGGCATTACCCGTGCCCGTGAGACGCTGGCGTTCACCTTCGCGGCCAAGCGCAAGCAGTACGGCGAGATCATTGATTGCGCGCCAAGCCGCTTCCTCGATGAGTTGCCACCGGACGATCTGGCCTGGGAAGGCAACGACGATACCCCTACCGAAGTCAAAGCGGTTCGCGGCAATACGGCATTGGCCGATATACGCGCCATGCTAAAACGCTAAAATCGACTATTTTTCACTCTACCTTCAGCGCATAAGCGCTATTTGAGGACGTTACGTTGGAAGCACTGCACAAGAAAATTCGCGAAGAAGGCATCGTGCTTTCCGATCAGGTTTTGAAGGTCGATGCCTTTTTGAACCATCAGATCGACCCTCAGCTGATGAAAGAGATCGGCGACGAGTTCGCGCGTTTGTTCAAGGATTCGGGCATCACCAAGATCGTCACTATCGAAGCATCGGGCATCGCCCCTGCCGTGATGACTGGCTTGAACTTGGGTGTACCTGTGATTTTCGCGCGTAAGCACCAGTCCCTGACCCTGACAGAAAACCTGCTGTCGGCCACGGTGTATTCGTTCACCAAGCAGACCGAAAGCACCGTTGCGATCTCCCCGCGTCACCTGCAAAGCAGCGACCGCGTTCTGGTGATCGATGATTTCCTGGCCAACGGCAAGGCGTCGCAAGCGCTGATCTCGATCATCAAGCAGGCGGGCGCCACCGTTGCCGGCCTGGGTATCGTGATCGAGAAGTCGTTCCAGGGCGGCCGTGCCGAACTGGATGCACAGGGCTACCGCGTTGAATCCCTGGCCCGGGTCAAATCCCTGGCGGGCGGTAAAGTGACCTTTATCGAGTAACCCATTCAGCCCGTAGCAGCTGCCGAGGAACGAAGGCTGCGTTCGAGCGCGAAGCGCTCGTAAACCCGGTCGTCGCGGTCTATCCGAACAACCGTGATTGCAGGGTTTACGACGGCTGCGCCGCCGAACGCAGCCTGGCGGCAGCTGCTACGAAAGGCGCGTCAATGGCTTTTCGCGGTGGCCTGCAACCCCGCCAGCAGCAAACGCTGGTACAGCTCATCGCGCAACCCGTCGGGCTGTGCGAGCTGCATACGCGCCAGGTGTTCGGGGAAGGCCTGCGGCGACGGCGCGTCTAGCGTGGCCTTGCCCAACTGGTAAATCTGCGTGAGCTTGAATTTGCTCTTGAGCCAATTCAACGCTCGCAGCAGGTCTTGCTCCTGCGCGCTGAAATCGCTGCCCAGCGGGTACTCAGGGAACAAGTGCGGGTGCCTGGCAGCTATCCCCTGCAAGCGTTCCGGGCTGTTGTCGGCAAAACGCGGGTCAAGGCAGAAATCCTTGGGCAATTTGCCCATCAATTGCGCCTGCGTCGTCAGCTCGGTCTGAAAGCGTGAGTCGGTAATGTTGAGCAGCGCTTCGATCACCTTGCTGTCGGTTTTGCCGCGCAGGTCGGCAATCCCGTATTCAGTGACCACAATGTCGCGCAAATGCCGCGGGATCGTGCAGTGGCCGTACTCCCAGACAATATTGGAACTCACCTCCCCGCCTGACTCACGCCAGCTGCGCAGCATGATCACCGAGCGGGCATCATGCAGGGCGTGGCCCTGGGCAACAAAGTTGTATTGCCCGCCGACCCCGCTAAGCACCCGGCCGTCTTCAAGCTGATCGGCCACCGCAGCACCGAGCAAGGTGGCGGTGAAAGCGCTGTTGACGAAGCGCGCATCGCGCCGTTGCAAGCGCTTCAACTCTTCCTGGCCGTACAGCTCGTTGATATAGCTGATGGCAGTCATGTTGAATTCGCAACGCTTGCTGTGGGGCAATTCCCTAAGGCGCTGGTAAAAGTCGCGGGGGCCGAGAATAAAACCGCCGTGGATGCTGACTCCGTCTTCATGCAGGCTTTCATCCAGGGTGCCGGCATTGGCCTGGGCCTGGCGTTCGACATCGGGGTAGACCTTGCGTCGCACAATCCCGGCATCTGCCAGCACCATCAGGCCGTGGACAAACATCTCGCTGCAACCGTACAGGCCATGGGCAAAAGGCTCGACGCCACCTTCGCGCTCGATCAGCGTGTGCCACGGGGTGGTATCGATATCGTCGAGCAGGGCGCGATAGCCCTCGTTGTCACCCTGGCGTGCGAGCAAAGCTGCGCTCAGGGCATCGCCCATCGAGCCAATGCCAATCTGCAGCGTACCGCCGTCACGGATCAGGGTGCTGGCGTGCAAGCCGATCATATGGTCTTGCAGGTTGACCGGCATGCTGGGGGTTGAAAACAACGTAGTGCGTTCATCTTCGTCGATCAGCAAGTCAAAATCGTCGATGCTCAATTCCGAGTCACCGGGCATATACGGCAGGTCTTCATGTACCTGGCCCAGCATCAGAATGGTCTCGCCCGCCGCTCGCCGCCTGGCAATCATGGGCAATAGATCGAGGGTGATGTCGGGGTTGCAGCTCAGGCTCAGACGCGTGGCATCCCCGGGGTGGCGGGCCACCAGCTGGGCCACCAGGTTCAGGCCGCTGGCATTGATGTCGCGAGCCGCGTGGCTGTAATTGCTGCTGACGTAATCCTGTTGGGCCGCCGGGCTGTTGAGCAAACTGCCCGGCTGCATAAAGAACTGCTCAACGTGGATATTGGCGGGCATGCGGTTGTGCTGCAGATCGGCGAGGTAATCCAGCTCGATGTAATCGCCAAATACCCGCTCGACAAAAGGCTCCAGAAACAGCCGCTGCAAACCATCGCCAAGCGCTGGGCGACCCAGGCTCAGGGCGGTATAGATCGTCAGCTGGCGCTCGGGCAGCAGTTTGATTCGCTGATAAAGCGCATTGACGAAGCGGTTCGCCTTGCCCAGACCCAGTGGCAGACCAAGGTGAATATGTATCGGTAACCGCGCCAGCACATCATCGACTGCGCGTTCGATCGAACAGGGCTGCACCATCTGACTCTCCTTATCCATCCTTGAATATAGACGTGATAAAGAACAGTTGGTGCGATCCACCCCAAATCCCGGGCACAAAAAAGCCGCCCATCAGCGGCTTTTTCAGGGACGTTCGGCTTATTTGAGGCCGGACATCTTCTCGATGGCGCCTTTAAGCTCTTCATCGGTACAGGTCATGCAAGTGCCCTTTGGCGGCATGGCGTTGATACCGGTGATGGCCTTGGCCAGGATGCCATCAAGGCCGCCCTGGTGATCGGCGCGCTCTTTCCAGGCCGCGGTGTCACCGATTTTCGGTGCGCCCAACAAGCCGGTGCCGTGGCAAGCACTGCAGTGCTTGGCAATAATATCGTCTGGTGTCATGCCACCACCACCGCCTACAGAAGCAGTCACTTCCATCCCTTTGCATTCCTGCCCTTGAACACAGACTTTACCCACTGGCTCAAGACGTTTTGCAATGTCATCGTTCGTTGTTGCCTGAGCGTTGACTGCCCAAAGGGCCACTACTGCTGCTGGTACGGCCAGCATTTTCATAATTAGGTTCACGCGTTCACCCTCAATGGTGGCTATTCACGCCCACAACCACGGTTTCGCGGGCGGCAAAAGTATAACGGTTAGCCCGCCTCTCTGAAACAACCCTAAAGACAAAGGGGGAATAGAGCTGGCGAAATGCATCTACGGGTGCCTCTGCAAACAGGCAGGGCGCCTCTGTTCTTAGAAGTTCGCCGGGGTGGCTGCGCTGATTAGTCGCGCCGCGACGTCGAACGGATTGCGAAAACGGTGCGGTTTGGAGCTTTCGAAATAATAGCTGTCACCGGCTTCCAGCACGAAGGTCTCAAGACCCACGGTTAACTCTAGGCGACCTTCCACCAAAATCCCGGTTTCTTCGCCTTCATGGGTCAGCATTTCGTCCCCGGTATCGGCGCCCGGTGGGTAAATCTCGTTGAGAAATGCAATGGCCCGGCTCGGATGCGCCTTGCCGACCAGTTTCATGGTCACGGCACCGTCGGAAATGTCGATCAGCTCATTGGCTTTGTAGACAATTTGAGTTGGGTTTTCTTGAAGGATCTCTTCGGAAAAAAACTCGACCATGGACATGGGGATGCCACTCAGCACTTTGCGCAGGGAGCTTATGGACGGGCTCACGCTGTTCTTTTCGATCATCGAAATGGTGCTGTTGGTGACGCCCGCGCGCTTGGCGAGTTCACGCTGCGACAGGCCTTTGAGTTTGCGGATGGATTGCAGTCGTTCACCGACGTCCAATGCGGGAGCCTCCTGGGGCAGATTCAAGTCGAGAAGCCGCCATGATGGCGATAGCGTTCAGTATTTACAACACTTCGACTTCAAACCCGGGTACCCATTTGCCCCCGTACATTGGATACAACCTGTCAGCTACCGGAATAGAGGCGTGGCACGCGTTTAAGGTTGCAGAAAATCTGGTAAGGAATGGTGTCTGCTGCGGTTGCCACTTCGTTGGCGAGAATGTTTTTGCCCCATAACTCGACCGTCGAACCCAGGCCGGCTTGCGGTACATCGGTTAGGTCGATGCACAGCATGTCCATCGACACCCGGCCCAGCAACTGGCTGCGCACACCGTCCACCAGCACCGGGGTACCGGTGGGTGCCTGGCGCGGATAACCGTCGGCATAACCCATTGCCACCACGCCAATGCGCATCGGCTTCGGGGTGATGAATTTGGCACCGTAGCCCACTGGTTCACCGGCGGGCAATTCGCGCACGCAAATCACCCTGGACTCCAGGGTCATCACCGGTTGCAGACGTGATGCAGTGGCCTGGGGTTCTTCAAATGGCGAGGCGCCATACAGCATCAGCCCCGGGCGTACCCAGTCACTTGGCACCCGTGGCCAGCCGAGTACAGCTGGCGAGTTACGCAGGCTGATTTCTGCCGTCAAGTCGGCGCGAGCGCCCAGGAACACAGCGACTTGCTCTACGCTTCGGGTGCAATCGAGTTCATCGGCGCGGGCAAAGTGGCTCATCAGCACGATTTTCGCCACATTGGCACTGGCCTGCAGGCGCTGGTAGGCCGCCTGGTAATCATTGGGGTGCAAACCGACGCGGTGCATGCCGCTGTCCAGTTTCAGCCATACGTGGAGCGGTTTGGCGAGGCGGGCCTGCTCGATCGCATCGAGCTGCCACAGCGAATGCACCACGCACCAGAAGTCATGTTCGACGATCAGCGGCAGTTCATCAGCTTCAAAAAAACCTTCGAGCAGCAGGATGGGTGCGCCAATACCGGCGGCACGCAGCTCCAGTGCTTCTTCTATGCAGGCAACGGCAAAGCCGTCGGCTTCGGCTTCAAGGGCCTGGGCGCAGCGAACGGCCCCGTGGCCGTAAGCATCGGCCTTGATTACAGCGAGGGCCTTGGCCCCCGTGACTTCACGCGCCAGTTGGTAATTGTGACGCAGGGCTTGCAGGTCAATCAGGGCACGGGCTGGGCGCATGGCGGCGGGCTTCTAACGGCAATTGAATAAAAAAACGGTGCAAACCCGCAGCGTGAACCGCGTGCCGCACCGCAAGAGGGACTGTTACATGATCAAACTACTAGGGCAGTGCTGCCACAACAGATAATTCGACCAGAATTTCAGGTTCGCACAGCTTGGCTTCGACGGTCGCTCGGGCCGGCGCTACACCTTTTGGCAGCCACTGGTCCCAGACGCTGTTCATGCCGGCAAAATCGGCATCGATGTCCTTGAGGTAGATGGTGACCGACAGGATGCGGCTTTTGTCGGTGCCCGCCAGGTCCAGCAGATGCTCGATATTGGCCAGTGTTTCACGGGTTTGCTGCTCGACCCCGGCGTTCATGTCGTCGCCGACTTGCCCG
Source organism: Pseudomonas fragi (assembly GCF_900105835.1). NCBI lineage: Bacteria > Pseudomonadati > Pseudomonadota > Gammaproteobacteria > Pseudomonadales > Pseudomonadaceae > Pseudomonas > Pseudomonas fragi. The sequence goes on along the minus strand of NZ_LT629783.1, from coordinate 3,438,082 downwards.
GACAGGTAGACAGTACCGTTATGGGTAACGATCTGGCTCATGCGTTCATTGGTGAGCTGGCGCTGGATTGCCATGTTTTGCAGTCTCCTGGTGGTTACCGTAGCGGGAAATATCAAGGCCTTCGGCGCTGATTTGCGGGGTCTTCTTGGCCATTACGTCCGCAAGGAAACGACCGGAACCGCAGGCCATGGTCCAACCGAGTGTGCCATGACCGGTGTTCAGGAACAGGTTTTTAAACGGGGTCGCGCCAACAATCGGCGTACCGTCCGGGGTGGTCGGACGCAGGCCGGTCCAGAAGCTGGCCTGGCTCAGATCACCGCCCTGAGGATAAAGGTCGTTGACGATCATCTCCAGGGTTTCGCGTCGACGCGGGTTCAGCGACAGGTCAAAACCGGCGATTTCAGCCATGCCGCCAACGCGGATGCGATTGTCGAAACGGGTGATCGCGACCTTGTAGGTCTCGTCGAGAATGGTCGAGGTCGGGGCCATGTCCGAATTGGTAATCGGAATGGTCAGCGAATAACCCTTGAGCGGGTAAACCGGAGCCTTGATGCCCAGCGGCTTGAGCATCTGCGGCGAGTAGCTGCCCAGTGCCAGTACATAGCGGTCGGCGGTTTCGAGTTTGCCGTCGATCATCACGCCATTGATTCGGTCGCCTGCGTAGTCCAGACGCTGGATATCCTGGCCGAAGCGGAACTCTACACCCAGGTTCTTGGCCATTTCAGCCAAGCGGGTGGTAAACATCTGACAGTCGCCAGTCTGGTCATTCGGCAGGCGCAGGGCGCCGGCCAGGATATCGGTGACGCTGGCCAGTGCAGGCTCAACCCGGGCAATGCCAGCACGGTCGAGCAGTTCGAACGGTACGCCGGATTCTTTCAGGACCGCGATGTCCTTGGCGGCGCCATCGAGCTGGGCCTGGGTGCGGAACAGTTGCGTAGTACCGAGGTTGCGGGCCTCGTAGGCAATACCGGTTTCGGCGCGCAGTTCATCGAGGCAGTCACGGCTGTACTCGGACAGGCGGACCATGCGCTCCTTGTTCACGGCGTAGCGGCTGGCGGTGCAGTTGCGCAGCATCTGGGCCATCCACAGGTACTGGTCAATGCTGGTCGTGGCCTTGATGGCCAGAGGCGCGTGGCGTTCGAGCAGCCATTTGATGGCCTTGAGCGGCACACCCGGTGCAGCCCACGGCGAAGCGTAGCCCGGAGACACCTGGCCGGCGTTGGCAAAGCTGGTTTCCATTGCAACGGCTGGCTGACGGTCCACGACGACCACATCGAAACCGGCTCGGGCCAGATAATAGGCGCTGGCAGTACCAATAACGCCGCCACCCAATACCATAACTCGCATATTTATATCCCTCATCGCGGCCAGCCGCAGACGTTTATTGTTCAGAGCGAAGATGAGCGCAGTATATGAAGCATTGGCTAGTGGAATTCACTGTATAAGCAGCTATATTTGGCGACAATTCCCGGGCGAATCGCTTTTCACGGAGGAGAATCTCCTATGCGTACAAATCATCAAACAAAGCGTGAACTGGACAAGATAGACCGCAACATTTTGCGCATCCTGCAAGTCGATGGCCGCATCTCGTTTACCGAGCTGGGCGAGAAGGTCGGGCTGTCCACAACGCCCTGTACCGAACGGGTGCGCAGGCTGGAACGCGAAGGGATCATCATGGGCTACAACGCCCGGCTCAACCCGCAGCACTTGCAGGGCAGCCTGCTGGTGTTTGTGGAGATCAGCCTGGACTACAAGTCAGGCGATACCTTCGACGAATTCCGACGGGCCGTGCTGAAATTGCCACATGTGCTGGAATGTCATCTGGTGTCGGGGGATTTTGACTATCTGGTGAAAGCGCGGATCAGCGAGATGGCTTCATACCGCAAGCTGCTGGGCGACATCCTGCTCAAGCTGCCCCATGTGCGCGAATCCAAGAGCTATATCGTGATGGAAGAAGTGAAAGAGAGCCTGAATCTGCCGATTGCGGATTAACAGCGGCCCCTCACCCCAGCCCTCTCCCGAGGGAGAGGGAGCCGACCGCACGCGATTTCAAAAACAGCGCAAGTCAGTCCCCTCTCCCTCCGGGAGAGGGTTAGGGTGAGGGGCTTTTGATCTAGACCAACACCTGCCGCGTGCTGGCGATGTATTCATGCACCAGCTTCTCTGCACTGGGGTGAATCATCTCTACCGGGCGTCGGCCATTGGGGCACGGCAAGGTGGGCGTCGTACCGAACAGCCGACAGATCAGTGGCCGCTCTTCATACACCGTGCAGCCATTGGGCCCCAGATGCACACAGTTCAGCTCATCCATCGCCGCTTCCTGCTCGGCCGCCGTCTTGCGTGGCAAGCGGGCCATTTCTTCGGATGAAGTGGTCACAGGCCCGCAGCAGTCATGGCAACCCGGCACGCAGTCGAACGAGGGGATTTGCTGCCTGAGAAAGCGGATCTTGTGGCTGTTGCAGCTCATCCAGAACGTACCGATTTTGAAAAGGCCGCAGAGTCTGCCTGAAAACCCCTGCACTAGACAGGGCCATTCGGCTGTTCTTGCCCCGCGGGAATGGCACGGCTTATGCTCCGTCAAATTTTCCAAACATCAATAATCAGGATTACGCACATGAACGCCCCAGTTCAGCGCAGCCAGCACACCGCTTCTTATTACGCCGCCAGCAGCCTGCCGCAACCCGATCACCCGGTGCTGCAGGGCGAGCTGATGGCGGATGTGTGTGTGGTGGGCGGTGGCTTTTCCGGCCTGAACACGGCCCTGGAGCTGGCCGAGCGCGGCATGAGCGTGGTCTTGCTGGAAGCGCACAAGATCGGCTGGGGCGCCAGCGGGCGCAATGGCGGCCAGTTGATTCGCGGTGTCGGTCATGGCCTTGAGCAGTTTGAAGGCATCATCGGCAAGGACGGTGTACGACACATGAAGCTGATGGGGCTGGAGGCCGTGGAAATCGTGCGCCAGCGCGTCGAGCGCTTCAATATTGCCTGCGACCTGACCTGGGGCTATTGCGACCTGGCCAACAAGCCCCGTGACCTTGAAGGTTTTGCCGAAGAAGCCCAGGAGCTGCGCGACCTGGGCTATCGCCACGAAACCCGCCTGTTGCAGGCCAATGAAGTACATACCGTGGTGGGTTCGGACCGTTATGTTGGCGGTTTTGTCGATATGGGCTCGGGGCATTTGCATCCGTTGAACCTGGCGCTGGGCGAAGCCGCAGCGGCGGCACAACTGGGTGTAAAGCTGTTTGAAAATTCCGCCGTGACCCGCATTGATTATGGCCCTGAGGTGCGGGTGCACACGGCCCAGGGCACGGTGCGGGCCAAAAGCCTGGTGTTGGGTTGCAATGCTTACCTCAAGGACTTGAACCCGCAGCTCAGTGGCAAAGTGCTGCCTGCGGGCAGTTACATCATCGCCACCGAACCGTTAAGCGAGGCCCAGGCGCACGCTTTGCTGCCGCAAAACATGGCCGTGTGCGATCAGCGAGTGGCGCTGGACTACTACCGGCTTTCGGCGGATCGACGCTTGCTGTTCGGGGGCGCCTGTCATTATTCGGGCCGTGACCCGCAGGATATTGCGGCGTATATGCGTCCGAAAATGCTTGAGGTGTTCCCCCATCTCAAGGATGTAAAAATCGATTACCAGTGGGGCGGCATGATCGGCATTGGTGCCAACCGTTTGCCACAGATTGGCCGCCTGCCAGACCAACCCAATGTGTATTACGCCCAGGCTTACTCGGGGCACGGGGTCAATGCCACTCACCTGGCGGGCAAGTTGCTGGCCGAAGCCATCAGTGGCCAGCACAGTGACGGTTTTGATCTGTTCGCCAAAGTCCCGCATATCACCTTCCCCGGCGGCAAATACCTGCGTTCGCCGTTGCTGGCGCTGGGGATGCTGTGGCACCGGTTAAAAGAACTGCGTTAAACCTGTGGGAGCGGGCTTGCCCGCGATCAAGCCCCCCCGGTGTAGCCGACACACCGCGGCGCTCCCATCGCGGGCAAGCCCGCTCCCACAGGCGTTGCAGTCATGAACGCCAAAACGGCTTGCAGCCTTCACGCTGAGCCATTTCACGGCTCAGGCCCACGTCACGCAGCTGTTGTTCGTCCAGGTTCAGCAGTACGCGGCGGCTGCGGGCGCGGTGGCAAAACAGGCCCCACAACCCAAGGCCGGTCGGGATGCTGGTGACTTCACGGGTTTCATGCTCGGCCAGTAATTGTTGGCTGTGCAGCGTCAGGCGCACATCGCTCAAACCATTCATCAGACAGCTCCTTTTGACTCAATTGCCATGAGTCAGCATGATGGCCGTCTGCTCAAAACCATGACAGATTCAGCAAAGTCCTTTTAAGTGCATACAGATTCGGCATTTCAGGCGCTGAATCCTCGGTTTTAGCCCTATCTGTACTGGTCAACCCTGCAGGAGCCCTGCCCATGACCCTCTACGTCAACCTCGCCGACCTGCTTGGCACACGCATCGAACAAGGCTTTTATCGCCCTGGCGACCGTTTGCCTTCTGTACGCGCGTTAAGCGCCGAGCACGGCGTGAGCCTGAGCACGGTGCAGCAGGCGTATCGGTTGCTGGAGGACAATGGCCTGGCATCGCCGCGGCCCAAGTCCGGGTACTTTGTGCCGATGGAGCGTGAGCTGCCCGCCCTGCCGGGCATGGGCAAACCGGCGCAGCGCCCGGTGGAAATTTCACAATGGGAACAGGTGCTGGAACTGGTGCGCTCGGTGCCACAAAAGGACGTGATCCAGCTGGGGCGCGGCATGCCCGATGTCACCACGCCGACCATCAAGCCGTTGTTGCGCAGCCTGGCGCAGATCAGCCGGCGTCTGGATTTGCCCGGTCTGTATTACGACAACGTCTACGGTGTGCTGGGCCTGCGCGAGCAACTGGCGCGGCTGTTGCTCGATTCGGGCTGCCAGCTGGGCGCAGAAGATCTGGTGATCACCACCGGCTGCCATGAGGCGTTGTCGTGCAGCATTCGCGCCGTGTGCGAGCCGGGGGATATCGTCGCGGTGGATTCGCCGAGCTTTCACGGCGCCATGCAAACCCTCAAGGGCCTGGGTATGAAAGCCCTGGAAATCCCCACCGATCCACTGACGGGTATCAGCCTCGAAGCCCTGGAACTGGCCCTGGAACAGTGGCCGATCAAGGCCATCCAGCTCACCCCCAGTTGCAATAACCCGCTGGGCTATATCATGCCCGAGGCCCGCAAGCGGGCGCTGGTCACCCTGGCCCAGCGTTTTGATGTGGCAATCATTGAAGACGATGTGTACGGCGAATTGGCCTACACCTACCCTCGCCCGCGCACCATTAAATCCTTCGACGATGACGGTCGTGTCCTGCTGTGCAGTTCTTTCTCCAAAACCCTGGCCCCCGGCTTGCGCGTTGGCTGGGTTGCGCCGGGGCGTTATCTGGAGCGGGTGCTGCATATGAAATACATCAGCACCGGCTCTACTGCGCCGCAGCCGCAACTGGCGGTTGCAGATTTTTTGAAAAACGGTCATTTCGAGCCGCACCTGCGCAAAATGCGCAGCCAGTATCAGCGCAATCGCGACCTGATGCTGGGTTGGATCAGTCGTTACTTTCCGCCCGGCACCCGCGCCAGCCGGCCCCAGGGCAGTTTTATGCTCTGGCTTGAGCTGCCGGAGGGGTTTGACAGCCTGCGCCTCAATCGCGCGTTGCTGGACCAGGGCGTTCAGATCGCAGTGGGCAGTATTTTTTCGGCCTCGGGCAAGTACCGTAACTGCCTGCGCATGAACTACGCTGCAAAGCCTACACCGCAGATCGAAGACGCTGTACGCAAAGTGGGTATGGCGGCCAGTAAACTGCTGGCAGATTCCGTTTAACTCCCGTGACGTCTGCCCGAGGCTCGACCCGTTGAAATCACTTTGCGCATTGTTTTTAGCCGTCTTGCTGGGAGGCTGTGCCACGTTGGACGTACCCCGTGAACCCACCCAGGCGTTGCCCGCAACCGACTCTTCCTTTGGCCGTTCAATCCAGGCCCAGGCCGCACCGTATCAGGGCCGCTCGGGGTTTCGCCTGCTGCCCAACAGCGGCGAAGCGTTCAGGGCCAGGGCCGAGCTGATCCGCAACGCGCAAACCAGCCTCGACCTGCAGTACTACATCGTCCACGACGGGCTGAGTACGCGCATGTTGATCGACGAGCTGCTCAAGGCGGCCGATCGCGGAGTACGGGTGCGCATCCTGCTCGATGACACGGCCAGTGATGGCCTGGACGATGTGCTGGCAACCCTTGCGGCCCATCCCAATATCCAGATCCGCCTGTTCAACCCGCTGCAACTGGGGCGCAGCACGGGCGTGACCCGGGCGATGGGGCGGCTGTTCAATCTCTCGCGCCAGCACCGGCGCATGCACAACAAGCTCTGGCTGGCCGATAACAGCGTGGCGATCGTCGGCGGGCGCAATCTGGGCGATGAATATTTCGATGCCAAGCCGGAGCTGAATTTCACCGATATCGACCTGCTCAGCGTCGGCCCGGTGGCAGAACAATTGGGGCACAGCTTCGACCAATACTGGAACAGCGCCCTGAGCCAGCCGATTGGCGATTTTGCCTCTTCGAGCCTGACTGAGCACGAGCTGGGCAAGGCGCGCAAACAACTGGAAGCCTCGCTCAAGCGTGCGCAGCAACGCAACCCGGCGCTGTATCAAGAGCTGGCCTCGTACGAAACCCGCCCGCAGCTCGACGTGTGGCGCAAGGAACTGATCTGGGCCTGGAATCAGGCGCTGTGGGATGCACCCAGCAAGGTGCTGGCCCGCGACGAGCCTGACTCACATTTGATGCTGACCACGCAACTGGCGCCGGAATTGGCGGGGGTGAACCAGGAGCTGATTCTGGTTTCCGCCTACTTTGTACCCGGTGAAACCGGGCTGCTGTACCTCACGGGCCGCGCCGATGCCGGAGTGGATGTACGTTTATTGACCAATTCGCTGGAGGCCACCGACGTACCCGTGGTGCATGGCGGTTATGCACCGTATCGCAAGGCGCTGCTGGAGCATGGGGTCAAGCTCTTTGAGCTGCGGCGCCAGCCGGGCAGTAGCGGCGGCAGCGGCCCACATTGGTTCAAGCCGGGGATGAGTTCGGATTCGAGCCTGCACAGCAAGGCGATGATTTTCGACCAGCAGAAATCCTTTATCGGCTCGTTCAATTTCGACCCGCGCTCGGGCTTGTGGAACACCGAGGTCGGCGTGCTGGTGGACAGCCCTGAACTGGCTGCCGAGGCCCGCAAACTGGCGTTGCAGGGCATGGCCCCGGCCTTGAGTTATGAACCGAAACTGGAACAGGGCAAGTTGGTCTGGGTGACCGAAGACAACGGCCAGTTGCACACCTTGCACCATGAGCCAGGCAACTGGTGGCGCCGGCTCAATGCCTGGTTCAGCAAAAGTGTGGGGCTTGAGCGAATGCTCTGAGTGACGGCTGCCCTCACCCCAACCCTCTCCCGGAGGGAGAGGGAGCTGATTGGGGGATATTTAAGAGTTTCGGCAATCTGACAGTTTTAAGTTGAATCCAGCATCAACTCGGTCAGTCCCCTCTCCCTCCGGGAGAGGGTTAGGGTGAGGGCGCTACTTGTGTGGTGTAAAAACCATTGTGGGAGCGAACCCGCCCGCGATGAAGGCACCGGGGTCTGTCAGTCAGACCTCAGTGCTGCCATCGCGGGCAAGCCCGCTCCCACAGGGTGTTGCGTTTACACTGTTACAGCTTGATCCAGGTGGACTTCAGCTCGGTGTACTTGTCGAACGCGTGCAGCGACTTGTCACGGCCGTTGCCCGACTGCTTAAAACCACCAAACGGCGCGGTCATGTCGCCGCCATCGTATTGGTTGACCCACACGCTACCGGCGCGCAGGGCCTTGGCGGTCAGGTGCGCCTTGGAAATGTCCGCAGTCCACACGGCTGCTGCCAGGCCGTAAGGCGTGTCGTTGGCAATCTTGATGGCCTCTTCGGCGCTGTCGAAGGTGATCACCGACAGCACAGGGCCGAAGATTTCTTCCTGGGCGATTTTCATCGCGTTACTGACGCCATCGAAAATGGTCGGTTCAACGTAGGTGCCGCCGGTTTCTTGCAGGATTTGATTACCGCCTGCGACCAGTTTTGCGCCTTCACTATGGCCAGACTTGATGTACGACAGAACGGTGTTCATTTGCTGGGTATCGACCAGAGCGCCCACGGTGGTGTCCGGATCCAGCGGGTTGCCGGGCTTCCAGCCCTTGAGTGCGTCGACCACCAGCGGCAGGAATTTGTCTTTGATCGAGCGCTCCACCAGCAGGCGCGAACCGGCGGTGCAGACTTCGCCCTGGTTGAAGGCAATGGCGCTGGCTGCCGCTTCGGCAGCGGCTTGCAGGTCCGGCGCATCGGCGAAAACGATGTTCGGGCTTTTGCCGCCAGCTTCAAGCCAGATGCGCTTCATGTTGGATTCGCCCGCGTAAATCATCAATTGCTTGGCGATTTTGGTCGAACCGGTAAACACCAGCGTATCGACATCCATATGCAGGGCCAGGGCCTTGCCAACGGTGTGACCGTAGCCTGGCAACACGTTGAACACGCCCGCAGGAATACCGGCTTCAACCGCCAGCGCTGCGATACGAATGGCTGTCAGAGGAGACTTTTCGGACGGCTTGAGAATGACCGAGTTACCGGTCGACAGGGCCGGGCCCAGTTTCCAGCAGGCCATCATCAGCGGGAAGTTCCACGGCACGATGGCGGCGACCACGCCCACCGGCTCACGGGTTACCAGGCCCAGCTGGTCGTGGGGGGTGGCGGCAACTTCATCGTAGATCTTGTCGATGGCTTCGCCGCTCCAGCTCAGCGCGCCGGCAGCACCGGGTACGTCGATATGCAGGGAGTCACTGATCGGCTTGCCCATGTCCAGGGTTTCAAGCAGGGCCAGTTCTTCGGCGTTTTGCTTGAGCAGGCCGGCAAAGCGGATCATTGCCGCCTTGCGCTTGGCCGGGGCCAGGCGCGACCAGACGCCGGACTCGAACGTCTTGCGGGCCACTTCAACGGCGCGCTGGGCATCTGCGCTATCACAGCTGGCAACCTTGCCCAGCAAGCGGCCATCGACCGGGCTCAGACACTCGAACGTTTCATTGGAGACCGCAGCGGTGTACTCACCGTTGATAAAGGCGCGACCTTCGATTTTCAGCTGTTGGGCCCGTTGTTCCCAGTCAGCACGCGTCAGGGTGGTCATTCGAGTGTCCTCCTCTTGTTGAAATGGAAGCGCCACCCTAAACCAGTGGCCATTGAACTTTCAATATATTTGACACAAGTGACGCATACGGCATGGCTTGTTCGTTTTAATAAACATAGACTTTGGTTTTCTGACCACATACGCCGCAATTTCGGGGGGATAACAAAGATGAGCATCGCAAGCGTAGTCGACTTCAGCACTGCCAATACCCAGGCTGAGCGTTTTAGCCCGGCCCCGGAAAAGGTGCTCAAAGGCAGCCCCGAACAAGTTATCCACAACCACTACGACAGCCCCTGTGGGCAAATGAACGCCGGAGTGTGGGAAGGAGCTGTGGGCCAGTGGACCGTCAATTACACCGAGCACGAATACTGCGAGATCGTGCAGGGCGTTTCCGTTTTGCGTGACCATGAAGGTAACGCCAAGACCCTGCGCGCCGGAGATCGCTTTGTCATCCCCGCGGGCTTCAAAGGGACATGGGAAGTACTGGAGCCATGTCGGAAAATTTACGTCGTCTTTGAGAAAAAGGCCGAAGACAGCTGATCCAGAGCTTTAAACAAGCCCTGCCACGCTTTGCTGGCGGGGCTTTTTTATGCCTGCCCTTCAAGGTAACGACTACAAATTCAGAAATACGTCACCAGCACCTTTCGCGCCGATTTGGGCCAGTCTTGGGAGAACGCCGGGCACTTACGGAATGAGACCCGCAGCGTTACTTCATTTATCTGAAAACAGGGAAGATCCATGTCCAGTCTGAATGCGTTGAAACGTTTGTTAGTGGCCAGCAGCGTCGTACTGGGGGTTTGCTCCACGCCCGCAATGGCTGAGCAGGGCGGCAAGTGCAAACAGGTTGCAATCAATTTTCTGGTTGCGCCTGAGGCGACGCCTGCCCTGCTGGAGATGTTGCGTCGCGAGACCGGAGCAACAGAAATTCGCGTCGAGGAACCCGGCAAGGGCTATACCAAGGAATACAACGCTGATCGTCTTCGCGTTATTGTCGACGAAAACAACCTGATGCAGAGCTTTATGTGCGGCTAAGGCCGAAAAGCGCGCACAAAAAAGGCCCGTATCGTGAGATATGGGCCTTTTTCGTAAGAAGAAAAACCAATTACTTGATTTTGGCTTCTTTGTAGATCACGTGCTTGCGAACCCGCGGATCGAATTTTTTGATTTCGATTTTGTCCGGAGTGGTGCGCTTGTTCTTATCAGTGGTGTAGAAATGGCCTGTACCAGCGCTCGACACCAAACGGATCAATTCACGCATGATTAGCTCCCTTAGATCTTGCCAGCACGGCGGATTTCGGCCAGCACGACAGTGATGCCACGCTTGTCGATGATACGCATGCCTTTAGCAGATACGCGCAGACGTACGAAACGTTTCTCTTCTTCAACCCAGAAGCGGTGATGCTGCAGGTTCGGCAGGAAACGACGACGGGTTTTGTTATTTGCGTGGGAAATGTTATTCCCAGTCACCGGACCCTTACCGGTAACTTGACAGACTCTCGACATGCCTCAGCCCTCTAAAACCACATGCCCAACCCGGCATGGGTTGGCCGCTTAATCTCTCAGTCATGGCGCCAGGCGCCGCGTTTCTTTAAGGGTCTTACCGGCTACACCTACAAACGCAGGAACCGGGCCCCTAGAAAAGAGCGCTGCTTTATACCAGAAAGACTAAAGAGCAACAACAAGCAGTGTGATTTGGTGTAATTAATGAAGCCGCCATTTTAACGCCAATCCACGCCGCGTCTATGCCTTGTGGCGTTTTACCGCTCGTCGCTGGGTGAAAGTTTTCAGGTGCCAATGCCATCGTGTAGCCGCTGCCGAAGGCTGCAATCGAGGGCGCAGCGGTCGTTTTTTCACGATTATTGAAGGCCCTGCGGGCCTTGTCAGCGGCTACAGCGTATCGGCTGTCATTAAAAAGTAGTCATTTAGCAATCAGAACACTAGGGTAAGACTTTTCCAGACTGCACTTGCAGATGGGCCTCATCGACTTGTACAGGAAACAGATCATGCGCCTCGCTGCCGTCCCTTTTTTGCTCACCTTTTGCCTGAGCCCGCTGGTACAGGCAGCCACCTTGAGCGTTTGCACCGAGGCCAGCCCTGAAGGGTTCGACGTTGTGCAGTACAACTCGCTCAGCACCACCAATGCTTCGGCAGACGTGCTGATGAACCGCCTGGTGGACTTTGACGCCAAAGCCGCAAAGCTGGTGCCTTCACTGGCGCAAAGCTGGTCAGTGTCCCCTGACGGTCTTGTGTACGACTTCAAGCTACGCCCCGGGGTCAAGTTCCACAACACGGCCTATTTCACTCCAAGCCGTGAATTGAATGCCGATGACGTGCGTTTCAGCTTCGAACGCATGCTTGATCCCACCAACCCGTGGCATAAGGTGGCGCAAAGCGGTTTCCCCCATGCGCAATCCTTGCAACTGCCCGAGCTGATCAAAAAGATTGAAACACCCGACCCGCTGACTGTGCGCTTTACCCTCAGCCGCCCTGATTCGACCTTTCTGCCAGCACTGAGCATGGGCTTTGCCTCGATCTACTCAGCCGAATATGCCGACAAACTGATGAAAGCGGGCACGCCCGAGTTGATGAACAGCCAGCCGATCGGCACCGGGCCTTTCATCTTCAACCGTTTCCAGAAAGACGCCGTGGTGCGCTACAAGGCCAACCCGGACTACTTTGCCGGCAAGCCTGCGGTGGATGGGCTGATTTTTGCCATCACCCCTGATGCCAACGTGCGCCTGCAGAAATTGCGTCGCAATGAATGCCAGATTGCCCTCTCGCCCAAGCCGCTGGACGTAGCCGCCGCGGCCAAGGATCCGGCATTGGCAGTGACACAAACCCCCGCCTTCATGACCGCGTTTGTGGCCATCAATAGCCAGCATCCGCCACTGGATAAACCCGAAGTTCGTCAGGCCATTAATCTGGCTTTCGACAAGGACACTTATCTCAAGGCCGTGTTTGAAAATGGCGCCCAGGCGGCCAACGGGATTTACCCGGCAACCACCTGGAGTTATGCCAAGGACTTGCCGGGGTATGCTCACGACCCGCAAAAAGCCCGGGAGTTGTTGGCCAGGGCGGGGCTGAAAGACGGCTTCAAAACCACGATCTGGACGCGCCCGACAGGCAGCGTGCTCAATCCCAACCCGAGCCTTGGAGCGCAGTTGCTGCAGGCTGACCTGGCCAAGGTGGGCATCCAGGCCGATATCCGCGTGATCGAGTGGGGTGAGTTGATCCGTCGCGCCAAGGCGGGCGAGCATGACCTGCTGTTTATGGGCTGGGCGGGCGATAACGGTGACCCGGACAACTTCCTCACGCCGCAGTTTTCCTGTGCGGCAGTGAAGTCCGGGACCAACTTTGCGCGCTATTGCGACAAGACCCTGGACGGTTTGATCAGCCAGGGCAAAACCCTGACCGACCAGGACAAACGCAGCGCGTTGTATCAAAAGGCCCAAGCGCAGATCCAGCAGCAAGCCCTGTGGCTGCCGCTGGCCCATCCAACGGCCTACGCACTGACCCGTAAAGACGTACAGGGATATCAGGTAAGTCCGTTTGGGCGTCAGGACTTTTCAACAGTCAGCGTTAAGCCCTGAGCCTTACATCCAGCCGCGTTCGACCATCGAAAGCGGCTGGCCGTCGCCGACTATAAAGTGATCCAGAACCCGCACTTCGATCAGGTCCAGCGCCTGGATCAGACGCCTGGTCAAGGTCCGGTCAGCCTGGCTGGGTTCGCTGATGCCGGAGGGATGGTTGTGGCAGAAAATCACCGCTGCGGCATTGTGCGCCAGGGCGCGCTTGACCACTTGGCGCGGGTAGACGCTGGCGCTGTCTATCGAGCCCCTGAAAAGCACTTCAAAGGCCAGCATGCGGTGCCGGGTGTCCAGAAACAGGCAACCAAACACTTCGTGCGGCTCATGACGCAGCAAGGCCTTGAAATAGTCGCGAACAGCTTGCGGGCTCTCTAGCGCGCTTTCGCGGCGCAAGCGTTCGGCCAAATGGCGGCGACTCATTTCCAGTACGGCCTGCAACTGGCTGAACTTGGCCGGGCCCAGCCCGAGCTGGCGACAGAAGGCACGCAGATCAGCTTCGAGCAAGGCCCGCAGGCTGCCAAACTCGCTGAGCAGATGGCGCGCCAGATCGACCGCGCTTTTGCCCGAAACCCCGGTGCGCAAGAAGATTGCCAGCAGTTCGGCGTCGGAAAGACTGCCGGATCCGTGTTGCAAAAGCTTCTCCCGCGGACGCTCCGCCGCAGGCCAATCTCGAATGCTCATAACACCTCCTTGTGAGTGGGCGCCGCTGTTCCCTGGCAGGCGCTGTGTTATCTTAGCCCATCATTTTTGCGCGGCATTTGGCCATTTTCTGCGCAGTCATCATCGAACTAAAAGGCAGGCCTATGCAGCGGCTGTATCGAAAACGCATTGTCTTGGGCGTCGGCGGCGGCATCGCGGCTTACAAGAGTGCAGAGCTGGTTCGCCGTCTCCTGGACCAAGGCGCGGAAGTACGGGTTGTCATGACCCGCGGCGGCAGCGAATTCATCACCCCCCTGACCATGCAGGCGTTGTCCGGGCACCCCGTTCATCTGGATTTGCTCGACCCTGCGGCAGAGGCGGCTATGGGGCATATCGAGCTGGCCAAGTGGGCCGACCTGGTGCTGATTGCACCTGCAACTGCAGACCTGATCGCCCGCCTGGCCCAGGGCCTGGCCAATGACCTGCTGACCACCCTGGTGCTGGCTACGGATGCCACGGTTGCCATCGCGCCGGCGATGAACCAGGCCATGTGGCGCGACCCGGCCACCCAGGCCAATACCCGACTGCTCGAAAGCCGCGGCCTGCGCGTGTTTGGCCCGGCGTCTGGCAGTCAGGCCTGTGGCGACGTGGGCTTTGGCCGCATGCTCGAAGCCGATGATCTGGTGCACTGCGCCGCCGAGTGTTTCCAGCGCCAGCTGCTGACCGGCAAGCATGTGCTGATTACTGCCGGGCCGACCCAGGAAAACATCGACCCGGTGCGTTACATCACCAACCACAGCTCGGGCAAAATGGGCTTCGCCCTGGCCGAAGCGGCAGTGGAAGCCGGTGCGCGCGTGACCCTGATCACCGGCCCGGTACACCTGCCGACTCCGGATCGCGTCACCCGCATCGACGTTGTAAGCGCCCGTGACATGCTCGCAGCCTGTGAAGCGGCGATCCCCTGTGACGTGTTTATCGCGTCCGCTGCGGTTGCAGACTACCGCCCGGAAGTCGTTGCCCCGCAAAAACTCAAGAAAGACCCTACCAAGGGTGACGGCCTGCTGCTGCAGATGGTGCGCAATCCAGACATTCTGGCCACTATTGCTTCACGCCCTGACCGCCCTTTCAGTGTTGGTTTTGCCGCAGAAACCGAGCACTTGCTCGATTACGCAGCACGCAAGCTCAAAGACAAAAACCTCGACCTGATTGTCGCCAACGATGTGGCCAACCCCAGCATCGGCTTCAACAGCGAAGAGAACGCCTGCAGCGTGATTGATCGCGAACTGCATGCCACCGTATTTGCCCAGACCAGCAAGGGCAAGATTGCCCGCCAGCTGGTCACTTTTATCGCCGAACGTCTGAACCAGGTTTAACTCGTATGCACGCTTTGCAAGCCAAGATCCTCGACCCACGCATTGGTAACGAATTCCCGCTGCCGCAGTACGCCACCCCGGGCTCCGCCGGCCTCGACCTGCGCGCCATGCTTAAAGAAGACACCGTTCTGGAGCCGGGCCAGACCCTGCTGATCCCTACCGGCCTGTCGGTATACATTGGCGACCCGGGCCTTGCCGCCCTGATCCTGCCGCGTTCGGGCCTGGGCCATAAACACGGCATCGTGCTGGGGAACCTGGTCGGCCTGATCGACTCTGATTACCAGGGCGAGCTGATGGTGTCGTGCTGGAACCGTGGCCAGACCGCCTTCAACATCACCATCGGCGAGCGTATCGCTCAGCTGGTACTGGTGCCGGTGGTACAAGCACACTTTGAACTGGTCGAAGAATTCGACGAAAGCCAGCGCGGCGCTGGCGGTTTTGGCCACTCCGGCAAGCTCTGATTTTGCACGACAAGGCCAGGCGTCCGACCTGGCCTTCAGCACCCTCCTGAATCCTCTGAGCGTGGAGCCCCCCCCAGCAATGATTAACCCCGCTTCGGTTCCACCGATACTGCCTGACAGCATTTTCCGCGCCTATGACATCCGCGGTGTGGTGCCAAAAACCCTGACCGCTGAAACCGCGTACTGGATCGGCCGTGCCGTCGGTGCCGAAAGCCTGGCCAAGGGTGAACCCCATGTGTCGGTAGGTCGGGACGGGCGCCTGTCAGGCCCTGAGCTGGTCGAACGCCTGATCCAGGGCGTGGCAGACAGTGGCTGCCAGGTTAGCGATGTTGGGCTGGTGCCGACCCCTGCGCTGTATTACGCCACGCATGTGCTGGCAGGCAAGTCGGGGGTGATGCTCACGGGCAGCCATAACCCGCCGGACTACAACGGTTTCAAGATCGTGATCGCGGGCGATACCCTGGCTGATGAGCAGATCAAGGCACTGCATACGCGGCTCAAGGCCAATGACCTGACCTGGGGCGAAGGGCGTATAGAACGTGTAGATATTTTGCCCCTCTACACCGAAGTGATTACCCGCGATATCAAGCTGGCCAAGCGCTTGAAGGTCGTTGTGGACTGCGGCAACGGCGTGGCCGGGGTCATCGCCCCCCAGCTGATTGAAGCCTTGGGTTGTGATGTGACCGCCCTTTTTTGCGAAGTGGATGGCAATTTCCCCAACCATCACCCCGACCCTAGCAAGCCGGAAAACCTCGTGGATTTGATCGCCAAGGTCAAAGAAACCAATGCCGATATAGGGCTTGCCTTTGATGGTGATGCTGATCGCGTGGGTGTCGTGACCAACACTGGCACCATTATCTTTGCTGACCACTTACTGATGTTGTTCGCCCAGGATGTAATGGAGCGCAACCCGGACGCCGAGATCATTTTCGATGTGAAATGCACCCGCCGTCTGATCCCGCTCATCAAGGAACTCGGCGGTCGACCACTGATGTGGAAGACAGGCCATTCGCTGATGAAAAAGAAGATGAAAGAAACCGGCGCCTTGCTGGCTGGCGAAATGAGCGGACATATCTTTTTCAAAGAGCGCTGGTTCGGTTTTGACGACGGCATCTATAGCGCTGCACGCCTGCTGGAGATCCTCAGCAAGCGTCAGGTAACTGCTGAAGCGCTGTTTGAGACCTTCCCGAACGATATTTCCACACCTGAAATCAATATCGATGTGACGGACGAGAGCAAATTCAGCATCATTGAGGCCCTGCACGACGCCCAATGGGGCGAAGCCGCCGAGCTGACGACCATTGATGGCGTGCGGGTTGACTACCCTCATGGCTGGGGCCTGGTTCGCGCCTCCAACACCACCCCGGTGCTGGTGCTGCGATTCGAGGCCGAAACCGAGGCCGAACTGCAACGTATCAAGGATGTCTTTCACGCTCAATTGCAGCGTGTGGCACCTGATCTCCAACTACCGTTTTGACCGACTTGTTCTACCGGAGCCCTGAATGACCCTCGAACGTGATGCCGCCTCCAACGTCGCCAAGGTTTTGTCCGAAGCGCTGCCCTACATTCGCCGTTACGTCGGCAAGACGCTGGTGATCAAGTACGGCGGCAACGCTATGGAGAACGATGACCTGAAAACCGGCTTTGCCCGTGACATCGTGCTGATGAAGGCCGTGGGTATCAACCCGGTCGTAGTCCACGGTGGCGGCCCGCAAATCGGCGACCTGCTCAAGCGTTTGTCCATCGAGAGCCATTTTATCGACGGCATGCGCGTGACCGACTCGCAAACCATGGATGTGGTGGAAATGGTGCTGGGCGGCCATGTGAACAAGGAAATCGTCAACCTGATCAACCGCCACGGTGGCAGCGCCATCGGCCTGACCGGTAAGGACGCGACGCTGATTCGCGCCAAAAAGATGGTCGTGACCCGTCAGACGCCGGAAATGACCAAGCCGGAAATCATCGACTTCGGTCATGTGGGCGAGGTCATCGACATCAACACCGACCTGCTGCACATGCTGACCAAGGGTGATTTCATCCCGGTGATTGCGCCGATCGGCGTGGGCGCCAATGGCGAGTCCTACAACATCAACGCCGACTTGGTGGCGGGCAAGGTTGCCGAAGCCCTCAAGGCCGAGAAACTGATGCTGCTGACCAACATCGCCGGCTTGATGGACAAGGAAGGCAAGGTACTGACCGGCCTGACGACCGCTCAGGTGGATGACCTGATCGCCGACGGCACCATTTATGGTGGCATGCTGCCAAAAATCCGCTGCGCACTGGAAGCTGTGCAAGGTGGCGTGACCACGGCGCATATCGTCGACGGGCGCGTGCCGAATGCCGTACTGCTGGAAATCTTCACCGATACCGGTGTAGGTACGCTGATTACCAATAGCAAACCGGCTTAAGCAGAACTAAAAAAGCCCCGCCCGGAATGATCCGGGCGGGGCTTTTTTATGGGCGGGGGGGGGATTAAATCCCGTACTGCGCCCGGTACGCCTCAACGGCTGGCAGGTATTGCTTGAGCGTTTCGTCTTCGGCCAGGTATTGCAGCACCTGATTCAACGAAACGATGCTGATCACCGGAATGCCGAAGTCGCGCTCGACTTCCTGGATCGCCGACAGCTCGCCGTTACCGCGCTCCTGACGGTTGAGGGCAATCATCACGCCGGCCGCCTTGGCGCCCTGGGCCTGGATGATCTGCATCACTTCACGGATAGCGGTACCAGCCGTGATCACATCGTCGATGATCAGGATATCGCCTTCCAGCGGCGAGCCAACCAGGCTGCCGCCTTCGCCGTGAGCCTTGGCTTCTTTGCGGTTGAAGCACCACGGCAGGTCGCGGTCGTGGTGTTCGGCCAGTGCCACGGCAGTGGTCGCCGCCAGGGGGATGCCCTTGTAGGCCGGGCCAAAGAGCACGTCGAAGGAAATGCCGCTGTCAACGATGGCCGCCGCATAGAAGCGCCCTAGCTGGGCCAGGGCGGAACCGGTGTTGAACAGGCCGGCATTGAAGAAGTAAGGACTGGTGCGCCCGGACTTCAGGGTGAACTCACCGAAGCGCAGTACGCCGCGATCGATGGCAAAACGGATGAAGTCGCGCTGATACGCTTGCATGAAAAAGGCCCCAGATACCACGGATTTAGCTAATTGGTAAGACGGCGTGTATCATACACGCACGAGATTTTTGGGGCCATTTATGCGGATCATCAGTGTGAACGTCAATGGTATTCAGACGGCAGTCGAGCGCGGTTTACTCAGTTGGCTGCAAGCTCAGAATGCCGACGTTATCTGCCTGCAGGACACCCGTGCCTCCGCCTTTGAACTGGACGATCCAGCCTACCAGCTCGATGGCTACTTTCTTTATGCCTGTGACGCCGAAGTTCCTGCCCAAGGTGGTGTGGCTTTGTACTCGCGGTTGCAGCCGAAAGCAGTCATCACCGGGCTTGGCTTCGAGACGGCCGATCGCTACGGGCGCTACCTGCAAGCCGATTTCGATAAGGTCAGCATCGCGACCTTGCTGCTCCCTTCGGGGCAGAACGGCGATGAAGACTTGAATCAAAAATTCAAGCTAATGGACGACTTTGCGCGCTATCTCGACAAGCAGCGTCGCAAGCGTCGTGAGTACATCTACTGCGGCTCGCTGTATGTGGCGCAGCAGAAACTCGACATTAAAAACTGGCGCGACAGCCAGCAATCGCCTGGCTTCCTGGCGCCTGAACGGGCCTGGATGGATGAGATTGTCGGCAACATGGGCTATGTCGATGCCCTGCGTGAAGTCAGTCGTGAAGGCGACCAGTACAGCTGGTGGCCGGACAACGAACAGGCCGAGATGCTGAATTTGGGCTGGCGTTTTGACTACCAGCTGCTGACACCGGGCTTGCGCCGCTTTGTACGAAGCGCTCGCATGCCGCGTCAGCCACGCTTCTCGCAGCACGCGCCATTGATCGTGGACTACGACTGGACACTGACTATCTAAGTGTTTTTTCGCAGTTAAAAAAGGCCCGTATCGGAAGATACGGGCCTTTTTTGTACGCAACCCATTGTGGTGGCGGGCGATGTGGGAGCGGGCTTGCCCGCGATGGCATCAACGCGGTTTACCAGACAGACCGCATCGTTTGCATCGCGAGCAAGCCCGCTCCCACAAGGCAGGTGTGTTACTTGAGCGGCCGCCAGGTGAAAGGGTAACGATAAGCCACCCCGTCATTGGCCTTGACCCCGGCAATCACCACCAGCACCACCGCACCGATCAGCACCAGGCCCAGCAGCGCAAAGCCGATCAGCACGAACATCAGCACATAGCAAATGGCCGAGGCAATCGCCACGGTGATCTGGAAGTTCATCGCTTCCTTGCCCTGATCGTCGATAAAGGGATCGCTCTCGCGCTTTACCTGCCACAGGATCAGCGGGCCGATCAGGCTGCCAAACGGAAACCACATCCCCAGGAACGCCGAAAAATGACAGAACATGGCCCATTTGCGAGCGTCGCGGCTCGGTCCAGGTTTTGAAAGATCCAGTTCGCTCATGAGATTCTCCAAGTGCTAAGCGTTGGCTCGGGCAATCAGTCAGCCAGTGCCGCTTGTTGCAGGGCAAAAATTTCGTTCATGCCTTTTTGTGCCAGTGCCAGCATGGCGTTCAGCTCTTCAGGCTGGAACGGCGCGCCTTCGGCGGTGCCTTGAACTTCGATGAAACCGCCGCTGCTGGTCATCACCACGTTCAGGTCGGTTTCAGCAGCCGAATCTTCAGGATAGTCCAGGTCAAGTACCGGTACGCCCTGGTACATGCCCACCGATACCGCCGCGATCATCTGCTTGATCGGATCGCCGCCCTTGAGGCCGCCACGCTTCTTGATGATTTTCAGGGCGTCGACCAGGGCAACCATTGCACCGGTGATCGAGGCAGTGCGGGTGCCGCCATCAGCCTGGATCACGTCGCAGTCGACGTACAGGGTGATATCGCCCAGCTTGGACATGTCCAGCGCAGCGCGCAGGGAGCGGCCGATCAGGCGCTGGATTTCCAGGGTACGCCCGCCTTGTTTGCCACGGCTGGCTTCACGCTGGTTACGGTCGCCGGTGGCGCGTGGCAGCATGCCGTATTCGGCAGTCAGCCAGCCCTGGCCCTGGCCCTTGAGGAAGCGCGGCACGCCATTCTCGACGCTGACGGTGCAGATGACTTTGGTGTCACCGAACTCGACCAGTACAGAACCCTCTGCGTGTTTGGTGTAGTTGCGGGTGATGCGGATCGGGCGGAGCTGATCGGCAACGCGACCACTTGGACGTTTCATGTGGGATACCTGTACGGGACGGAAAACTGCCGAGCATTATAAAGGAAAGGGCATGGCCGCGCAGGGCGCGTCGGTGGACGCCG
This sequence comes from Pseudomonas fragi, assembly GCF_900105835.1. Taxonomy (NCBI): domain Bacteria; kingdom Pseudomonadati; phylum Pseudomonadota; class Gammaproteobacteria; order Pseudomonadales; family Pseudomonadaceae; genus Pseudomonas; species Pseudomonas fragi. The sequence goes on along the minus strand of NZ_LT629783.1, from coordinate 3,417,457 downwards.
GCGCTGAACGGCGGTGAAACGTATTTACGACCGACGTCATTTGGGGCAGTTGCCCGCACTGCGTTACAATCTGTCGTCTAACTTGCCGCCAGGCTTAACTCATCCAATCGCGAGGTACCGTCCATGGTGCACAGCATGACCGCCTTTGCCCGCGTCGAAAGCGCCGGCACTCAGGGCACCCTGAGTTGGGAGCTGCGTTCGGTCAACAGCCGCTACCTGGAGCCGCACCTGCGTCTACCTGAATCTTTCCGTGATCTCGAGGGTGCGGTGCGTGAAGCGCTGCGCCAGGGCATTTCCCGGGGCAAGCTGGAATGCACCTTGCGTTTCACGGAAGAAACCACCGGCAAGCCGCTGCAGGTTGACCGCGAACGTGCCGCACAGCTGGTGGCCGCCGCCGAGACCATCGCCAGCCTGATCAAGCAGCCTGCCGCGCTCAACCCGCTGGAAGTGCTGGCCTGGCCCGGTGTTCTGGTGGCCGATGCCAGCGACCCGCAAGCCTTGAACACCCAGGCCCTGACGCTGTTCAAGCAAGGCCTGCAAGAACTGAAAAACGGCCGTGAGCGCGAAGGCGCGGAACTGGCCCGCTTGATCAGCGATCGCCTGACCGCCATTGAAAGCGATGTTGAAACCCTGCGCGAGCTGGTGCCGCAAATGCTCGCCACCCAGCGGCAAAAGGTCCTCGACCGTTTTGCCGACATGAAGGCCGAGCTGGACCCGCAGCGTCTCGAACAGGAAATGGTCATGCTCGCGCAAAAGAGCGACGTGGCCGAAGAGCTGGACCGCCTGAGCACCCATATTCTTGAAGTACGCCGCGTACTCAAGTCGGGGGGAGCTGCCGGGCGACGTCTGGACTTCCTGATGCAAGAACTGAATCGCGAGGCCAATACCCTGGGCTCCAAGGCATTCGATCCACGCAGCACCCAAGCGGCGGTCAACCTCAAGGTGTTGATCGAGCAGATGCGTGAACAAGTACAGAATATTGAGTAAGGCATCCCCTGACATGACCCACAGCACTGGCACCCTTTATATCGTTTCTGCCCCTTCGGGCGCAGGCAAGACCAGCCTGGTCAAGGCCTTGATCGACGTTGAGCCGCAGATCCGGGTATCGGTTTCGCACACCACCCGCGCCATGCGTCCGGGCGAGGTCAATGGCGTGAACTATCACTTCGTCGAGCGCGAAGAGTTCGTCAAAATGATCGAGCACGGTGACTTCCTGGAACGTGCCGAAGTGTTCGGCAACCTCTACGGCACCTCGCAAAGCCACCTGCAGCAGACCCTGGATGAAGGCCACGACCTGATTCTGGAAATCGACTGGCAAGGTGCCGAGCAGGTACGCAAGCTGATGCCCCAGGCGCGCTCGATCTTTATCCTGCCGCCAAGCCAGGAAGCCTTGCGCCAGCGCCTGGACAACCGTGGCCAGGACAGCGACGAAATCATTGACGCCCGCATGCGCGAAGCCGTGAGCGAAATGAGCCACTATGTGGACTATGACTACCTGATCATCAACGACGATTTCGCCCTGGCCCTTGAAGACCTCAAGGCCATTTTCCGCGCCAATCGCCTGCAGCAAAAGCGCCAGCAACAGCGTTTTGGCAAATTGCTGGCCGAACTGCTGGGTTAATGAACACTTCCCAAAACCCCTGTAAGGGCTTTACATTGGTGCTTACAGAGGTTTTTGGAGCAGTGGCCGAAAAATCAGCGCTTCCCTAATGGCTGGTGATTTTTTAAACTGTTCAGTCCGCTCGCCCATCCGGGCAGCGCGCATATTGCATTTGCTACGAGGAAGACCATGGCCCGCGTAACCGTTGAAGACTGTCTAGAACACGTGGATAACCGCTTTGAGCTGGTCATGCTCTCTACCAAGCGTGCCCGTCAACTGGCCACCGGCGGTAAAGAGCCTCTGGTGCAGTGGGAAAACGACAAGCCTACCGTTGTTGCCCTGCGCGAAATCGCAGAAGGCCTGATGAGCTACGAGTTTATCGCCAACGCTGAAATCGTCGAAGACGAACCGCTGTTCGCAGCGTTCGAGGACGAGTCCAACGAGGCGAACTAAGCCTATGCCCGGTCGACGTAGCACGGCGAAGGGTAAAAAGTTTTGGCAGGAGGTTTCCTCATGCCGAGCATAGACGCCCTCGCCGATCGCTTGTCGGCGTACCTCGGCCCGGACCAGGTCAATCTGGTCCGCCGGGCGTACTTCTACGCAGAACAAGCCCACGACGGCCAACGCCGACGCAGCGGCGAGCCTTATGTCACGCACCCGCTGGCAGTGGCCAATATCCTTGCCGACATGCATATGGACCATCAGAGCCTGATGGCGGCCATGCTGCATGACGTGATTGAAGACACCGGTATTGCCAAGGAAGCGCTGGTAGCGCAGTTCGGCGAAACCGTGGCCGACCTGGTCGATGGCGTCAGCAAGCTGACGCAGATGAACTTCGAAACCAAGGCCGAAGCCCAGGCAGAAAACTTCCAGAAGATGGCCATGGCCATGGCACGCGACATCCGCGTGATCCTGGTGAAGCTGGCTGACCGTCTGCACAACATGCGTACCCTCGAAGTGCTGTCCGGCGAAAAACGCCGACGGATTGCCAAGGAAACCCTGGAAATCTACGCACCCATCGCCAATCGGCTGGGTATGCACAGCATTCGTATCGAATTCGAAGACCTCGGTTTCAAGGCGATGTACCCGATGCGCTCTGCGCGCATTTACCAGGCGGTCAAGCGTGCCCGGGGCAATCGCAAGGAAATCGTCAACAAGATTGAAGAATCGCTCAGCCACTGTCTGGCCATCGACGGCATTCAGGGCGAAGTCAGCGGTCGTCAAAAGCACATCTACGGCATCTACAAGAAGATGCGCGGCAAACGCCGGGCCTTTAACGAGATCATGGATGTTTACGCATTCCGGATCATCGTCGACAAGGTCGACACCTGCTACCGCGTACTGGGCGCTGTACATAATTTGTACAAACCCCTGCCGGGCCGGTTCAAGGACTACATAGCCATTCCCAAGGCCAACGGCTATCAGTCGTTGCATACCACGCTGTTTGGCATGCATGGCGTACCGATCGAGATCCAGATCCGTACCCGTGAAATGGAAGAAATGGCCAACAACGGCATCGCCGCCCACTGGCTGTACAAGTCCAGTGGCGACGAGCAGCACACGGGCACCCATGCCCGGGCGCGGCAATGGGTCAAGGGCGTGCTGGAAATGCAGCAACGCGCCGGCAACTCCCTGGAATTTATCGAAAGCGTGAAGATCGACCTGTTCCCGGACGAGGTCTATGTGTTCACGCCCAAAGGCCGGATCATGGAGCTGCCCAAAGGCTCCACGGCCGTCGACTTTGCCTACGCGGTTCACACCGACGTCGGCAACAGCTGTATCGCCTGCCGGATCAACCGTCGCCTCGCGCCGCTGTCCGAGCCGCTGCAAAGCGGTTCCACGGTCGAGATCGTCAGCGCTCCCGGCGCCCGCCCCAACCCGGCCTGGCTCAACTTTGTGGTCACTGGCAAGGCGCGCACGCACATTCGCCATGCCCTCAAGCTGCAGCGCCGTTCCGAGTCGGTCAACCTGGGCGAACGCCTGCTGAACAAAGTACTCAACGGTTTCAACAGCGCCCTGGACAAGATCCCGGCCGAGCGCGTGCAGGCCATGCTTCAGGAATACCGCCTGGAACAGATCGAAGACCTGCTCGAAGATATCGGCCTGGGCAATCGCATGGCCTATGTGGTGGCCCGACGCCTGTTGGGCGAAGGCGAAGCATTGCCGAGCCCTGAAGGCCCGCTGGCGATCCGCGGCACCGAAGGTTTGGTGCTCAGCTACGCCAAATGCTGTACGCCGATCCCGGGCGACCCGATCGTTGGCCATTTGTCTGCAGGCAAAGGCATGGTCGTGCACCTGGACAACTGCCGCAATATCAGTGAAATCCGCCACAACCCCGAAAAGTGCATCCAGCTGTCGTGGGCCAAGGACGTTACCGGCGAATTCAACGTCGAATTGCGCGTCGAACTGGAACACCAGCGCGGCCTGATTGCGCTGCTGGCCAGCAGCGTCAACGCTGCCGACGGCAACATCGAAAAGATCAGCATGGACGAACGCGATGGTCGCATCAGCGTGGTCCAACTGGTGGTCAGCGTGCACGACCGTGTGCACCTGGCTCGCGTGATCAAAAAACTGCGCGCCCTTACCGGGGTCATACGCATCACTCGCATGCGTGCGTAGCCATCTAATTACAAGGAGTCACCCATGTCCAAGACTGTTATCACCAGCGACAAGGCACCTGCTGCAATCGGTACTTATTCTCAGGCGATCAAAGCTGGCAATACTGTCTACATGTCCGGTCAAATCCCTCTGGACCCAAAAACCATGGAACTGGTTGAAGGCTTTGAAGCCCAGACCATCCAGGTTTTCGAAAACCTGAAGTCGGTTGCTGAAGCCGCAGGCGGTTCGTTCAAGGACATCGTCAAGCTGAACATCTTCCTGACTGACCTGAGCCACTTCGCCAAGGTCAACGAGATCATGGGCACCTACTTCGAACAGCCATACCCGGCCCGCGCCGCCATCGGCGTTGCAGCCCTGCCAAAGGGCTCGCAGGTAGAGATGGACGCTATCCTGGTTATTGAGTAACACCCCCCGGCGCAGCGTCTTCATGCTGCGCCAACCCCCGCTCTTCCCGGTTTCAAAAGGATCCCACCATGCGCAAAGCGCTCGTGTTGTCACTGCTCGCCATTGTCTTGGGTGGTTGTGCCAGCGAACCCGCCCGCCGCGACATCAGTGGTGTCTGGATCAACCAGGCCGCAATCGATGCAGCTGCCAATGGCGGCAACCTGCGCGAAGCCCTGCTGGCATATGGGCCGAACCTGGAATGGGACATCGACGTCAAAAACGCCACCGCCCACTACACCAACGGCTTTGAGTCAGTTGAAGGCAAGCTGCTGCCTGCGGATGATGGCATGTGGCAGGTCAGCTTTTATGGCAGCAGTTCCACCGACTTGAGCCTGGAGGGCGAAACGCTGGTCCAGGCCGAAACGGATGCAGAGCCGCGCCAGCCTTTTGTACGCTCGCAGGTCAAGGTTGCAAGCGATGCGCCATTAGGCACGAGCTTTGAAACAGCGCTCAACGCCGCCTACCTGGGTGGCCAGTGGCGTGTGGTCAGCGGTGCGGGCAAGGGCAATCAGGTGACGTTCTCGGCAGACGGCCAGGTGACAGGGCTGCCCAACACCCAAAATTATGTGCTGTGCCTGGCGGGCGATTGCGCATCGATGAGCGGCGAATACGACAGCCTCTGGCTGCAGCAAGGTGAAACGGGTGCGGCGCACATTTTTGTCCGCGATGGCCGCAAGTTGGAAATCTTCCAGGCGCTGGACGCCTCGGCGCCAGACGACATGCCCCAGTTCTACCCGGGCAAGCTTGAATGGTCGCTGGAGAAACTGTAAGCCAACCTAATCCCCTGACCTGTGGGAGCGGGCTTGCTCGCGATAAGATCGCCGCGATTTTTCTTTCAAACCGCGCCGCCTGAATCGCGAGCAAGCCCGCTCCCACAAGACCACTCTCAGGCCTGCTAGCCCAAAACCGCTGCATAGCCCTCACGGTAACTCGAATAGCGCGGCTCCCAGCCCAGCGCCTTGGCGCGGGCATTGCTGCAGCGCTTGCTGCCTGCCCGGCGCACGCTCGCTTCGGCGGCCCATTCGGTAATGCCCAAACGCTCACGCAACCAGTCCACCACCTCTGCCAAAGGTGCCGGTGCGTTATCCACACCTATATAGCAATCATCCAGCGCCTTGCCCTGGCGGTCCGCCTCCAGCAGAAAGGCCAAAAGCCCCGCCGCATCATCGGCATGGATACGGTTGCCATACAGCGGCGGCTCAACCGCCACGCGATAGCCTTTGCGCACTTGCCCCAGCAACCACTCTCGACCCGGCCCGTAGATCCCGGTCAGGCGTACCGCACTGGCAGCAATGCCACTATCCAGCGCCACCCGTTCGGCATCCAGGATGATCCGGCCCGAGTAGTTGGTGCTCAGGGCAGGTGATGTTTCGTCGATCCACTCCCCGTCTTTTTGGGCGTAAACGCCGCTACTGGAGACAAACAACAGGCGCTTGGGCTGTTGGCCATGCTGTTTGAGCCAGGCCAGGGTGTTTTTCAGGCCGTCTACATACGCCGCCTGATAACCCGCTTCGTCATGCTCGGTCGCCGCCGCGCTGTACACCACATAGTCGATCGGGCCGGTTGGCCATTGTGCCGGGCATTGCTCACTGAACAAGTCGCCCGCCACACCGATAACCCCCGTGGGTAAACGCTCGATGGAGCGGCGCAGGCCATAGACCTGCCAGTGCGCGTCGAGCAGTTGAGTAGCCAGGCGGCTACCGACATCACCGCACCCGACGATCAATACAGAGGCTTTGGACATCGTAAAAATCCTAATGAAAAGTTACAAAACGACGTGATTTGACACGACCAAAGTCGTGACTTTCGAAAAAAACAGATGCTATTGCTTTTGTTAACAAGAATTACTTGCAATAATAACCCATCATTTTGCCCTTGGTCTTACACCGCGTTGTAGGGCATTACCTCATTACTTTCTCAGGTCCGGCTAGCATGACACGCAATCATCCCACCGCTTCGCCAACCCAGCCTTTGAGCCCAACACGCGTCTGGCGTGGGGTTGCGGCGCTGATGTTCAGCTTGATGTTGGCACCTGTCGCGGCCTTTGCCGACGAGCCTGCTACCCCGGCCGTACACGCGGCCACCGAAGCAGCGGCCCCGGCACCTGTCGCTGCACCAGGTGCGACTGATCCTACACTGGTAGAGGGCGCAGCCGCTCCCGCCGATGACGCTCCGCAAATCGTTGCCGAAGAAGACAACAGCCTGGGCATGGCCCATGACCTGTCGCCTTGGGGCATGTATAAAAACGCAGACATCATCGTCAAAATCGTAATGATCGGCCTGGCTATTGCTTCGATCATCACCTGGACGATCTGGATTGCCAAAGGCTTTGAAGTGCTGGGCGCCAAGCGTCGTCTGCGCAGCGAAATCGCCCAACTGAAAAAAGCCCGCACCTTGAAAGAAGCCAGCGAAACGGCTGGCAAAGAAGGCACCCTGGCCCACCTGCTGGTGCAGGACGCCCTTGAAGAAATGCGCCTGTCGGCCAACAGCCGTGAAAAAGAAGGCATCAAGGAACGTGTGAGCTTCCGTCTTGAGCGTCTGGTTGCAGCGTGCGGTCGCAACATGAGCAGCGGCACCGGCGTACTGGCCACCATCGGCTCCACAGCACCGTTCGTCGGTCTGTTCGGTACTGTATGGGGCATCATGAACAGCTTTATCGGTATCGCCAAAACCCAGACCACCAACCTGGCCGTGGTTGCGCCGGGTATTGCCGAAGCCCTGCTGGCCACGGCATTGGGTCTGGTTGCTGCGATCCCTGCGGTAGTGATTTACAACGTCTTCGCCCGTTCCATCACCGGCTACAAGGCCCAGGTGGCGGATGCGTCTGCTGAAGTGTTGCTGTTGGTTAGCCGTGACCTCGATCACCTGCCGCCCGAGCGCAGCTCGCAACCGCACATGGTGAAAGTGGGGTAATCGGCCATGGGCCTGCATTTAAAAGAAGGCGATGACGATCTCGCCGAGAACCATGAAATCAACGTCACCCCTTTTATCGACGTGATGCTGGTACTGCTGATCATCTTTATGGTGGCAGCACCGCTGGCCACTGTGGATATCAAGGTTGACCTGCCTGCGTCCAGCGCCAAGCCGGCGCCTCGGCCCGAGAAACCGGTGTTCCTCAGCGTCAAGGCTGACCAGCGTCTGTACCTGGGCGAAGAGCCGGTCACGGTTGAAGCCCTGGGCCCGACCCTGGATGCCAGGACCCACAACAACAAAGACACGACGATCTTCTTCCAGGCCGACAAGGGCGTGGACTACGGCGACCTGATGAGCGTGATGGATGCTTTGCGCGCAGCCGGTTACTTGAAGGTAGGTCTGGTCGGACTTGAGACGGCAGCCAAGAAATGACCATAGCGCGCCAAAAGATGACGCGTTACGCAATCAGCCTGGCCGCGGTGTTGGCCATCCATGCAGTGGCAGTAGCTCTTATGCTGCAATGGTCCAACCCGCGGGCAATCGAACTTCCGCCGCAAGCGATGATGGTTGATCTGGCACCGTTGCCAGCACCGCCACCGCCAGCGCCGCCCAAAGTGGTGACACCACCACAACCCCCGGCGCCGGTGGAAGAGTTGCCGATACCCAAGCTGGCCGAAGCGCCTAAACCGAAGATTTCTGTACCCAAACCGGTCAAGCCCAAGCAAAAGCCGCAACCGCCCAAGCCTGTGGAAAAACCGGACCCGGTCAAAGAGAAGCCTTCAGAAGAGAAACCGAGCGACGCAACGCCGACCAAGAACACCAGCGAGAAATCCGCTGCACCGGCCCCGGGGCCGTCGGCGCAACAACTGGCTGCCAAGGCCAGCTGGGAAGGTACGCTGCTCAATCACTTGGGCAAGTACAAGAAGTACCCGCCTGCTGCGCAATCCCGTGGCAAGGAAGGCCTGAACCGTCTGCGCTTCGTGGTGGACGCTGAAGGCAAGGTGCTGTCCTACGAGCTGGTAGGGCGTTCGGGTAACGCTGATCTGGACCGGGCCACCCTGGAAATGATCCGCCGGGCACAACCGTTGCCCAAGCCGCCGCCTGAAATGCTGACCAATGGCAGTATCGAGATCGTGGCACCCTTCGTTTATTCCATCGATAAGCGTCGGCGCTAACACCACAAAAGGCACCCCAGGGTGCCTTTTGTGCATCTGGGGTCTGGATAAAAAACCAGTTATAGCGTGATTGGCGACTGTAGCTCTGAGGGCAATGTCTGATAACGTGCGTCTATCGATTGCTGCCGCTATGCTTGGCCCGCAACCAAAGGGACGCCCGCTATGACGCTTACAGAATTACGCTACATCGTTACCCTCGCCCAAGAGCAGCACTTCGGCCATGCCGCCGAACGTTGCCATGTCAGCCAGCCGACCCTGTCGGTGGGTGTGAAAAAACTGGAAGACGAACTCGGTGTGCTGATTTTCGAGCGCAGCAAAAGCGCGGTGCGCGTCACGCCGGTGGGTGAAGCCATCGTGGCTCAGGCGCAAAAAGTGCTTGAGCAGGCCCAGGGCATTCGTGAACTGGCCCAGGCCGGCAAAAACCAGCTGACGGCTCCCCTCAAAGTGGGGGCGATCTACACCGTAGGCCCGTACCTGTTCCCGCACCTGATCCCGCAACTGCACCGGGTCGCCCCGCAGATGCCGTTGTATATCGAAGAAAACTTCACCCATGTACTGCGCGACAAACTGCGTAACGGTGAGTTGGACGCGATCATTATCGCCCTGCCGTTCCATGAAGCCGACGTGCTGACCCTGCCGCTGTACGACGAGCCGTTTTATGTGCTCATGCCCAGCGAGCACCCGTGGACCAAAAAAGACACCATCGACGCCAGCCTGCTCAACGACAAGAGCCTGCTGTTGCTGGGTGAAGGCCACTGCTTCCGCGACCAGGTGCTGGAAGCCTGCCCGACCGTGGCCAAAGGCAATGATGGCGCCATGCACACCACGGTGGAGTCCAGCTCGCTGGAAACCATCCGTCATATGGTGGCATCTGGCTTGGGTATCTCGATCCTGCCGTTGTCGGCCGTGGACAGCCATCACTATGCCCCGGGCATTCTGGCCGTGCGCCCGTTGACCCCGCCGGTACCGTTTCGCACCGTGGCCATCGCCTGGCGCGCCAGCTTCCCGCGGCCCAAGGCGATTGAAATCCTCGCGGACTCGATCCGCCTGTGCTCGGTGGCCAAGCCACCTGCCGCGACCTAAGTGCCCGTGTGATGACCGAGTTGTCGAATGTGTCGGTCACCGCGCTCAAGGGCGTCGGTGAGGCTATGGCCGAGAAACTGGCCAAGGTCGGGCTGGAGAACGTCCAGGACGTGCTGTTCCATTTGCCCTTGCGTTATCAGGATCGCACCCGCGTGGTGCCGATTGGCGCCTTGCGCCCCGGTCAGGATGCGGTGGTCGAAGGCCGGGTCATTGGTGCCGACGTGGTCATGGGCAAGCGTCGCAGCTTGCTGGTGCGCATCAACGATGGCACCGGCGGCCTGAGCCTGCGCTTCTACCACTTCAGCAATGCGCAAAAGGAAAGCCTCAAGCGCGGCACCGAAGTGCGATGCTATGGCGAGGCCCGCCCCGGCGCCTCGGGGCTGGAGATCTACCACCCCGAGTACCGCGCCATTACCGGCGATGAGCCACCACCCGTCGACACCACCCTGACGCCGATCTACCCCACCACCGAAGGCCTGACCCAGCAGCGTTTGCGCCAGCTCAGCCAGCAGAGCCTGGCCATGCTTGGCCCGCGCAGCCTGCCCGACTGGCTGCCGCCGGAGCTGGCCAAGGACTATCAGCTGGCCCCGCTGGATGAGGCCATTCGCTACCTGCATCAGCCCCCCGCCGATGCCGACGTTGAAGAACTCGCCCTGGGCCATCACTGGGCCCAGCACCGGCTGGCCTTTGAAGAGCTGCTGACGCACCAACTGTCGCAGCAGCGCCTGCGCGAGAGCTTGCGCTCGCAACAAGCCCCGGCGTTGCCCAAGGCGAAAAAACTACCGAAGCAGTTCCTCGCCAACCTGGGCTTCCCCCCGACTGGCGCACAGACCCGGGTCGGCAACGAGATTGCCTACGACCTCAGCCAGCCCGAACCCATGCTGCGCCTGATCCAGGGCGACGTGGGTTCCGGCAAGACCGTGGTCGCGGCGATGGCGGCCCTGCAGGCGCTTGAAGCGGGTTATCAGGTGGCCCTGATGGCGCCCACGGAAATCCTCGCCGAGCAGCACTTCATCAACTTCAAGCGCTGGCTCGAGCCTTTGGGCCTTGAAGTGGCGTGGCTGGCCGGCAAGCTCAAAGGCAAGGCACGGGTTACTGCGCTGGAGCAAATCGCCAGCGGCGTGCCGATGGTGGTTGGCACCCACGCCCTGTTCCAGGACAACGTGCAGTTCAAGAACCTGGCGCTGGTGATCATCGACGAGCAGCACCGCTTCGGCGTGCAGCAACGCCTGGCCCTGCGCAACAAGGGCGTCGGCGGGGTGATGTGCCCGCACCAGTTGATCATGACCGCCACGCCGATCCCGCGCACCCTGGCCATGAGCGCCTATGCCGACCTCGACACCTCGATCCTCGACGAGTTGCCGCCGGGCCGTACCCCAGTCAACACCGTGCTGGTGGTCGATACCCGGCGCCTGGAGGTGATCGAACGGGTGCGCGCCGCCTGTGCCGAAGGGCGTCAGGCCTATTGGGTCTGCACCTTGATCGAAGAGTCCGAGGAGATGACCTGTCAGGCAGCTGAAACCACCTTTGAGGACCTTTCCAGCGCCCTGGGCGAGCTGCGCGTCGGCCTGATCCACGGGCGCATGAAAGCCGCAGAAAAAGCCGAAGTCATGGCCCGGTTCAAGGCCGGCGAGCTGCAACTGCTGGTGGCCACTACGGTGATTGAAGTGGGGGTCGACGTGCCCAACTCCAGCCTGATGATCATCGAAAACCCCGAGCGTCTCGGCCTGTCCCAGCTGCACCAGTTGCGCGGGCGCGTAGGCCGAGGCAGCGCCGTCAGCCATTGCGTACTGCTGTATCACCCGCCGCTGTCACAAATCGGCCGTCAGCGCCTGGGCATCATGCGCGAGACCAACGATGGCTTTGTGATCGCCGAAAAAGACCTCGAACTGCGCGGCCCCGGCGAAATGCTCGGCACCCGCCAGACCGGACTTCTGCAATTCAAGGTCGCCGACCTGATGCGCGACGCCGACCTGCTGCCCGCCGTGCGCGAGGCCGCCCAGGCGTTGATCGAACGCTGGCCCGGCCATGTCAGCCCCCTGCTTGATCGCTGGCTGCGCCACGGTCAGCAATATGGTCAGGTGTAAAAGACCATTCAGTAAATGGCCCGGCGGCCGATCAAGAGCTAATCAAAATCGAGTTGTACAGAACGGATGCAGACCATGACTGAAGTTGCCAGTGCCCTTGCTGCTGCAAGCACGCCATCTGTTATCGGGCGCTTGCTCGGTGACCTGGCTGTTGCCTATCGCAAAGTCCCGGATCACCCGGGGCTCGACCCTGCGCGCAAGGTGCATGCCGTACTGCTCGACGATTCGATCGGCCCCCTGCTGGTGCTGTTCACCCAGAACCATTTACTTGATCTTAACCGCCTGGCCGACTTGACCGGGCGGCGCATGACCGCCGTTGCGCCGGAGCGCCTGCAGGTCTTGCTGGACAAGCATGGCCTGAGCCAGCTGCCGGGCTTGCCGGCGCTGGTCAACTCACCCTGCCTGTACGAAGAACACTTGCTGCAACAACCCTCGCTACTGATCAGCACGGGCGAGCCGGACCTGTGGCTGGAGATTACCCAGCAAGACTTCAGGCCTCTGCTCAAAAATGCCAGCGCCGGCCGTTTTGGCGAGCCCCTGGGCGCCATCACGCCTGATCTCGGCGGGGACGATGGCGAGGCCATTACCCGGGCGGTGCAGGCCTTCACGGCGCGGCGTATCCAGCAACGGCTGGAGGCCACCATCGAGCTGCCACCGCTGACCGAGAGTGTGCGCAGAATCATGCGGCTGCGCTCCGACCCTGATGTGACCATCGATGAAATCACCAGCGTAGTGGAAACTGACCCGGCGCTGGCGGCGCAGGTCATGAGCTGGGCATCGTCATCGTTTTACGCCTCGCAGAGCAAGATTCGCTCGGTCGAAGACGCCATTGTGCGCGTGCTGGGGGTTGATCTGGTGATCAACCTGGCACTCAGCCTGTCGTTGGGCAAAACCTTGAGCCTGCCCAAGGACCACCCACAATCGAGTACTCCTTACTGGCAGCAGTCGATCTACACCGCGGCGGTGATTGAAGGGCTGACCCGGGCCATGCCCCGGGAGCAGCGCCCCGAAGTCGGCATGACTTACCTGGGCGGGCTGTTGCACAACTTTGGTTACCTGCTGCTGGCCCATGTATTTCCGCCGCATTTCTCGCTGATCTGCCGTCATCTTGAGGTCAACCCTCATGTCAGCCACAGCCTGATCGAGCAGCATCTGTTGGGTATCAGCCGTGAACAGATGGGCGCCTGGCTGATGCGCTTTTGGGGGATGCCGGATGAGTTGGCGATTGCCGTACGCTATCAACACGACCCAGCTTATGTGGGGGTGGATGCGCAGTATCCGAATCTTGTGTGCGTAGCCCTGGGCTTGTTGCGCAGCCGCGGAATCGGTCACGGGGCTTGTGCGCCGTTGCCGGATGCGTTGTTCGAGCGTCTTGGCGTGCCACGAGAAAAGGCTGAGGCGGTGGTGGGCAAAGTATTGGAAGCTGAAGTGCTGCTGCGCGAAATGGCGGCGCAGTTCGGTCAGGCTTGAAGAGCTAAAAGCACAATCCTTCACCCCAACCCTCTCCCGGAGGGAGAGGGAGCTGATTGTCGGTGTTCTTGAAATCGCGCGCGGTCAGTTCCCTCTCCCTCTGGGAGAGGGCCAGGGTGAGGGGCTCTTGATCTAAACCTTGGCCTTTTTACGCGGCTTGAGGTACTTGGTCAGGCCCTGGAACCAGATCACCAGCGCCGGATTGCCCTTGATCTGAATCGACTTGTCCTGAATCCCGGTCATAAACGCCAGTTGCTTGTTTTTTGCCTGCAGCGTGGCGAAGCCGTAGGCGGCATCTTTAAAGGCGATGGCAAACGCCGGCTCCGGGTACAGGCCGCCGTGGCTGGTGATGCGCTGGTCTTTGACCTTGAAATGACGGGCCACTTTGCCGTCGAGGGTTTGCAGCTGGAACACCAGATCCTTGTCCACCAATTGTTGCTGGAAAGCAGGATTGTTGCGGCTGGCTTTGCCCATCAAAAAGCCCAGCATCCAGAGCAGAAAACGAAATTTCATTTACGCGGCCTCGGGGAATTAAAAAATGGCCGGCGCAGTGTAACGATTTGAGCGAAGAACGCCATGTTTCTGAATAGATAGGCGCAGATGGGCTGGATTTTGCCACTTATGGCCGCACAATCGACCCGTGTTTTATCAAGAATGGGCTGCTGGCAGGGCCAGCTTGCCCATTCTTCATGCCGCCAGCGCCTTAAGGGTTCACGCTGTCCTTGAGGAACTTGCCCGGCTTGAACGCGACCGTGTTGCTGGCCTTGATGGTGACCGGCTGACCGGTTTGCGGGTTTTGCCCCGTACGGGCACCGCGATGGCGCTGGATAAAGGTGCCAAAGCCGACCAGCGTGACGCTGTCCTTGCGATGCAGGGCCTGGGTGATTTCTTCCAGCACTGCATTAAGAACGCGGTTGGCTTGCTCTTTGGTTAGGTCGGCCTTTTCAGCGATAGCTGCGGCGAGATCGGGTTTACGCATGATGAAGCCTCTTTGACGGTTTTTTGTTGTTATGTCCGTGCTGCTCTCTACGGAACAGCGCCCAAGGCGCCGCAGGCTCTAAACTGCGGCAGACCGGTGTGAGAATGGCACGCGCCCAAGGTCGGCGCCAGCCTCTGCACAGGCTTTGTTGAGTCAAGGCAATGCCATATACGACAGAGTAGGCTGTGTTTACGCCAAAAGTGCAGGTAGCTCTTTGTTTAGCGCCAATTTTTCGCGAACGGCTTCCCCCGTCAGGGCATAACCGAGCAACTTGCCCTCTGCGTCGCGGCACAGCGCCTTGATATCGCCACCCTGGCCTTCCACGGTCCACACCCCTTCGCAGCCACGCGGCACAGGTGACACCACCAGCGGGCACACTGGGGTTTTCACCGTAATGGGCATGGCCCCGTAGCTGACGGCGGTCGGATTGCCTGCCAGGGTTTGCGCCAGTGCACGGGCGCAACTCATCAGCGGCATCACATACAGCAGGTTAAGGCCGTCAACTTCGGCACAATCGCCCAATGCATAGATATTGGCGTGAGAGGTTTTAAGCTGACGATCTACTTCAACCCCGCGATTGACCTTGATCCCCGCCGCCGCGGCCATATCGATGCGCGGGCGCAGGCCGATGGCCGACACCACCACATCGCACGGCACGACACTACCATCGGACAAATGCGCCTCCAGCCTGGAGTCAGTGCGTTGCAGGCGGGTCAGCACCGGGCCCAGGTGAAAGCGCGCGCCCAGGCCTTCCAGACCGGCCTGCACCGCCGCGGCAGCAGCAGGGTGCAACAGGGTGGGCATCACCTGCTCGCAGGGCGCGACCAGGTCGACCTCGTAGCCGCCTGCGATCAGGTCATTGGCGAATTCGCAGCCGATCAGCCCGGCCCCAAGGATTAACACGCGGCGCTTGCCGGCCGCTGCAGCGCGAAAGCGTGCGTAATCTTCCAGATCGTTGATCGGGTAGATGGCGTCCTGAGCATCACCCTCCACCGGCACCCGCACCGTTTGCGCGCCCCACGCCAGGATCAGGTCGCGATAGGGCACGGCCTCTTCGCCGATCCACAATTGCTTGTGGCCCGGGTCGATACCGCTGATACGGGTGTGGGTGCGCACCTGGGCCTTGAGCTGCGTGGCCATTGCCTCGGGCGTGGCCATGCTCAGGCCGTCGGCCTCTTTGTTCTTGCCAAAGCCGGTGGACAGCATCGGCTTGGAGTAAGAACGCCCGTCATCGGCCGTGATCAGCAGCAGCGGGGTTTCGCTGTCCAGCTTGCGAAACTCCCGGGCCAGGTTATAGCCAGCCAGCCCGGTGCCAACGATCACGACAGGTGCGTTCATTCCAATCTCCAAGGGTCAATCAGGTTTTAAAAGGGTCGATCAGTTGATTTCAATCATCTCGAAATCCATTTTGCCGACGCCGCAATCCGGGCACAGCCAGTCTTCCGGAACGTCTTGCCACAGGGTGCCGGGGGCGATGCCATCATCCGGCCAGCCGTCGGCTTCGTTATAAATCAGTCCACATACAATGCATTGCCACTTTTTCATCGGGGTAATTCCTACAGGTTCAGGCATGGACGAGGCCGCGAACTTCTCGATGCGGGCCGGGCTGCTCGTCAAATTCAGGGCGTTTTGTACTGATGACCACAGGCAGATGCAAGCACCAATGCTGGCAAAAGTCCCTTGGCCGCTCATTCGAGGAGCAGCGTGATAAGCTCGCTGGCCTCAATGGCTGCCAATTATGACCCACCGTGCCGCACTTAACGTCTCCGCTTATCTCCCCCGTCTGGCTTGAGCAAGGCCAGTTGCCTGCGTTGCCGGACGCACAGACCCTGGACTGGCTGTTTGACGAAGGTTCGCTAACTCGGCGTCTCACTATAGTTTCAGATAACTCCTTCAGCGTACTTCCGCTATTTGAGGGCTGGCAGGTGTTGCGCCCGGACGAATGCGCAGCTCTGGCCCTGCCACAAGGCGAACAAGGCTGGGTGCGTGAAGTATATTTGCGCGGGCGCGGCGAGCCCTGGGTATTTGCCCGCAGCGTCGCGGGCAAAAGCTCGCTGGAAGATGGCGGGCTGAACATGGACGAACTGGGCACCCGCTCGCTGGGCGAATTGCTGTTCAGCGACCACGCCTTTGCACGCGGCGCGTTGCAGGTCTGCCACTACCCGCGTGAATGGCTGCCGCCGGCCGATCAGGCCGATCACCTGTGGGCCCGCCGCTCGCGCTTTGTGCGCGCAAAACTGAGCGTGCTGGTGGCCGAAGTGTTTTTACCCAAACTGTGGGCCGCCCTGGGTGCCCGGTCGGAGAACAACTGATGTACACGCGCCTGCTCAAATCCCTGAATCGCCTCAACCCTCGCGCCTGGGACTTTATCCAGCTGACCCGCATGGACAAGCCCATCGGCATCTATCTGCTGCTGTGGCCGACCCTGTGGGCGCTGTGGGTGGCGGCCAAGGGCGTGCCCTCGCTGGGCAACCTGCTGATCTTCGTGCTCGGGGTGATCCTGACCCGCGCCGGGGGTTGTGTGATCAACGACTTTGCCGACCGCAAGGTGGATGGTCACGTCAAGCGGACCGAACAACGGCCGATGGCCAGCGGAAAAATCAGCAGTAAAGAAGCGCTGGTGTTCTTTGCGCTGCTGATGGGGATCAGTTTCCTGCTGGTGCTGTGTACCAATGCCCAGACCGTGTGGCTGTCATTCGGCGCGCTGGCGCTGGCGGCCACCTACCCGTTCATGAAGCGTTACACCTACTACCCGCAGGTGGTACTGGGCGCGGCGTTCTCGTGGGGCATACCGATGGCCTTCACCGCCGAGACCGGCAGCCTGCCGGCTGCGGCGTGGTTGCTGTACATCGCCAACCTGCTGTGGACCGTGGGGTATGACACCTACTACGCCATGACCGACCGCGAAGATGACCTCAAGATCGGCGTCAAATCCACCGCCATCCTGTTTGGCGATGCCGACCGTGTGATTATCCTGAGCTTGCAGGGGCTGGCCTTGGGCTGCCTGCTGCTGGCGGGTTCGCACTTTGAACTGGGTGGCTGGTTCCACCTTGGCCTGCTGGCAGCGGCGGGCTGTTTTGTGTGGGAATTCTGGTATACCCGCGACCGCGACCCGCAGCGCTGCTTCAAGGCCTTCCTGCACAACCACTGGGCAGGGTTGGCGATTTTTGTGGGCATCGTGCTCAATTATGCGGTGGCTTGAGCCCCTGCCCCGCGAGTTTTTTCAACGCTGACCCAACCCCTGTGGGAGCGGGCTTGCTCGCGATGCGGACAGCGCGGTGGCGCTGCAAGACCGCGACGATCCAGTCGCGAGCAAGCCCGCTCCCACATCGGCCTTACCCCGCTGGCACCAGCCGCAAGGTGCTGCGGGTATTGAGCTGGATTTCGTTTTCGTCCATATGCGGTTTGTCGTAATCACCCTCGATGTAGGACTCAGCCTGGTCGCGGTAGTGTTTGTCGAACGGCACGCCACTTTGCCCGACCGGGTTGATGGTCAGCCCGTGGGACGGCTCGGCAAAGTCGATCAGGCGCCGGGTAGACGGGCCGTAACTCACTGGCCACGGGGCATTGCCCAGTTTGGCGCTGAGGTTGTTGGGCACTTCGTGGCCGCCGGGGGCGGCGAAGGGGCCGACGTTGAGCAGCCAGTCCAGGGGCTTTTGCCGCCCCAGCGGGTGTTCATGGGTCAGGGTGTGGGCCACGCCCCAGCGCCATTGCCCGGGGTCGTCACCCAGGGTGGCCTTCAAATGGGCGATGCTGGCCTGCCACGCCACCTTGACCGTATCGGCGCGGGTTTCTGTGCGCGCGGTGCTGCGGTTGTCCCACCACGGTGAATCCGGGCTGGCCGCCATGCGCGGCAAGGCAGCATCGATCACACGCGTAGTCAGCATGGCATCAAAAAAACTGTCGCCCAGTTTGTCGCGCATGGTGGCCTCTGTGAGGCTGTACAAAAACTGGTTGAACAAGGTCGCCGCAGTTGAGTCCAGCGGGTAATCGCCCTTCCACTGTGCCAGTTGCTCCACCAGTTTGCGTTCGCCCGGGTCCGTGACCACTTCGCGCAGCACCGGCAACAGGGGCTTGAGCACACGCTGCGCGTAGCCCGTGGCAGTCCCCAACTGCAGGGCCTGGCTGTTTTTCAGGTTCCACTTCACGCTGGCATCGCTGAGCTGGCGATCAAGCTGCTGGCCGCGATCGGCCAGGTTGTAATAACCGGGAATCTCGATGCCGGCAGGCGACAGCGGCTGAAAGTTGGCCGACACGATAAAGCCCCGCGCCGGGTTTTCTTCCTGGGGGTTGGCGCTGAACGGGTAAAAACCGTTTTTATCGGCCTGTGAGGTGCTGCCATCGAGGATGAATGCCGGGTTGACCCCCGCCGGGCGTTTGGGCAACTGCGCTGCTGCCCACCATCCGATATCCCCCTTGGCGTTTGCCCACACCAGATTCAGCCCCGGCGCCTGAATAAACGTCGCTGCCGTACGCGCCTTGCTCAGGGTGTCGGCGCGGTTGAGTTGGTAGAAGCCTTCGAGGATCGGATTTTTCGTCTCCAGAAAGCCCCACCACATGGCAATCGGGGTGTTGCCCGCCGTGGCGCCCAGCACGTCATTGATAATCGGCCCGTGGGGCGACTGGCGCAAGGTGAGGGTCACCGGCGCCTCGCCCTTGACGGCAATCTGTTGGTCGCTGCGGGTCATGTCGACCCACTGGCCGTGGTACCACACCTGGTTGGGGTTGGCGGGGTTGGTCTTTTCCGCGATCAGGTCCAGGTCGTCGTTCTGGAACATGGTCAGGCTCCAGCCAAAATCGCGGTTGTTGCCTAGAAACGCAAACGGCACCAGCGCCTGATGGTAGCCATACAGGTCAAAGTCCGGGGCCGAGAGCTGGGCCTCGTACCACACGGATGGCACGGCAAAGCGAATGTGCGGGTCACCCGCCAGCAGCGGCTTGCCGCTTGGCGTGCGTTTGCCCGACACCACCCAGGCGTTGCTGCCTTCAAACTGCGGCAAGCCTGCCTGGCTCAGGGCCTGATCGCTCAGTTGCGCCAACGCCCCCAGGGTTTTCCAGTCACTGGCCGCCAGCGCCGGGGCCAATACACCCTGGGGTTGCCAGTCGAGGTCAAAAATCTTCAGGTAATCGCTGCCCAGTTGGTCGCGCACATAGGTTAGCAATGGCTCTGTGCGAAAGGCGGCGGCAAAACTGTAGGCCATGTACCCGGCGACGCTGATGGTGTCTTCGGCCGTAAAGGGCCGTGGCTTGATGCCCAGCAGGTCGAACTCCACGGGCCTGGCGTGGTGGGCCTGGTACTGGTTGATGCCGTCCAGGTACGCCTGCAAGGCCAGGAATGCCGGCGACTGCGGGTCCAGCTCAGCCAGGTAGCTGGCGGCCCGCTCACGGATCCGCAGGCTGCGAAACAACTTGTCGGTATCGACCAGCTTTGGCCCCAGCACTTCTGCCAGCTCGCCCCGCGCGAGACGGCGCATGATTTCCATCTGAAACAGCCGGTCTTGCGCCTGGACATAGCCCAGAGCGCGGTACATGTCGGCCTGGTTGCCTGCGCGGATATGCGGCACCCCACGCTCGTCATAACGCACCGTCACCGGCCCTTGCAGCGTCGCCAGCGCAACCTGGCCCTGACGCGTGGGCAGTTTGCTTTGCACATACCAGAACCCGCCACCCGCGAGGGCGGCAACGACAACGGCGATAACGGTCAGGCTGCGTTTCATGGAGCAATTCCTTGTTCGGGTCGTGGGCGCCACAGCGTTATGGCCGGGCAGAGCGCTCGTCCTGCCACGCGCAGTAACAGCCCACCGCCATCGTGTGCGTGGCCTTGACCGGGCGCCCCTCGCTCAGGGCTTGCAGGATCGGCTCGATAAAGCTGTTGCTGGCATTGCAGGTGGCACCTTCGCTGTAAGGGCCGAAGTAGGCCAACTGGCCGCTGCGGTCCCAGATGGCGACCGCCGGGCTGGCGCTCAGGCGCTCGGCGCCGGGCAGGCTGTGCAGGGGTTTGATGGCGCCCAGGGTGGCGGGGAGCTGACCGCGGCTGCCGGGCTTTTGCAGCGAATAGAACTCGACGCCTTGGGGCGCGTAATGAGCCAGCAGCTCGCTGAGGTGCTGCTGGTTGCCGACGTTGCACGGGCAAGCCGGGTCCCAGAAGTGCACCACGCGGATTGCCCCGGGGCCGGACAGCTCGGCGGGCAGGCTGAGGATGTCCCCGGCAAATACCGCGGTCTGCTCGCTGAAGGCGCGAATGTAGCGGCCCTGGAACCAGTCGTAAGCGGCCCACAGCCCCGCCGCGCAGATCAGCGCCAGCAGGCAGGCCAGCAGGGTTTTGGGCGTGGGCAGCGGCATGCAAAAGCTCCTTGAAGGCCGCGTAGCTTGCCATGCCTGACCTGACAGATGAATATCGATGGTCTATAAAGCCTGTTTTGCGCGCCCGCGCCCTGTCTGGAAGCCCCTATGCCTGCCCCGTTTTCTCCCGATTCCTTGCGTGCCAGCCTGCAGCCGTTGGCCGCCGGGCAGCCGCTATCGAGTGAGGCGCTGGCGTACCAGCGTTTTTACGGGCTGGATTTCGCACAGCGCTCACCGGCAGTCAAACGCCAGTTGGGGCGCTTCAATGCGGGCGGTTATGAAATCGTCAGCCAGGTGTGGTGGCCTGATGCCCCGCCAGTGGCCACGCTGTTTGTGATTCACGGTTTTTACGATCACATGGGGCTGTATCGGCATGTGATCGAGTGGGGGTTGAACCGCGGGTTTGTGGTGATTGCCTGCGACCTGCCAGGGCACGGCCTGTCCAGTGGCGAACGGGCCAGCATCGATGATTTCGCCCAATACCAGGCGGTGCTGCAAGGTCTGTTTATCGAAGCTCAATCATTGCAATTACCGCAGCCCTGGCACTTGTGCGGGCAGAGTACGGGTGGGGCCATTGTGCTCGATCACCTGCTGCGCTACGGCGAGCAAAGCCCGGCCCAGGGCAAGGCCATTCTGCTCTCGCCGCTGGTGCGGCCCAAAGACTGGGGCTGGTCAAAACTCAGCTACTACCTGCTGCGCCCGTTCGTAAAAGGCATTGCCCGGCGTTTTAGCGAGAACTCCAACGACCCGGCTTTCTTGCCGTTCCTGCAAGCCGACCCGCTGCAACCGCTGCGTTTGCCCACGGCCTGGGTGGGCGCGCTGGCGCGCTGGATCCCGCGAATAGAGAACGCGTCGCCGAGTGCGCGTCAGCCTTTGGTGGTTCAGGGCCAGGCTGATAAAACCGTGGATTGGCAACATAACCTTGAAGTGCTCAAAACCCGGTTCAATCAGCCCCGGGTGCTGTTGTTGCCTGAAGCGCGGCACCATCTGGCGAATGAAACGGCCGCAATACGCGAGCAGTATTTCGGCTTTCTGGACCAGTATCTCTGAGACTGACTCTTGCTGCAGGAGCTGGCTTGCCTGCGATGCCATCGCGAGCAAGGCCGCTCCCCCAAGGGCACCGTAGTTTTATGGGTTCAGGCTTGCAGTGCTTTGCCCCACCGCCAATCCGGCGCGAACTGCAGCCAGAGCAGCCTGATAATAGGTCTTGCCGTCAGGCGACTGGGCGAAGGTGACGAACTCTTCCAGTTCCGGGTCAGACAGGTCGCGATACACATAGAGCAAGGTGTTATCCAGCTCACCGCCGATCTGATCCATGAGGCGTTGGCGCTGGCTGTTCAACATGCTTTGCGCTTGCCCGCCGCCCAGTAGCCCGGGGATCATCGAACTCAAGCTGTCAGCGGCAACACCGGCAATTGCCAGGCTGACCTCGGCCCCGGCTTCCCGCGCAGGCAGTGCACGGGACAAATGATTGATCAGCAACTGGCGGGTGGCGTCAGCCTCCATGCGCGGCAGGCCCTGGGCGTGCTGGGCCAATTGGTCGCGGCGGGTGGCCAGCAACTCGGCAGAGACAATCTTGCCGCCCAGGGGCGAGCGAAAAAACATCAAGGCCGGCTTTGGGTCAGGCAAATTGCTGCGCATCTGGTCCCTGGCACGCTTGTCCATCGCCGCAGCTTCAAAGCGCTGGTTGCTGTTATTGACCAGCGCTTGATAGACCGCAGGCGGCAAATTGTTGCGGTAGCGTTCCTGGGCAGCGCTCAGTGCGTCATTGAAGTGCGCACGTTGTTGTGGCCAGCCGGCGACCGTAAACAGATCATCGAGGTTATCTGCCCATGCGGGTAACGTACAAAACATCATTAACAGTAAAAACAAGCGGTGCATGGGGGGCTCCTGTCTGCAGGGCGCTATTGTCCGGGTGTGGCGTAGGACTTGTCGAGAATTCCTCTCGCTCTTGTAGGCTTAAAATGCCCAAGTGTTTTTTTTCGACGTTGGCAGCCAGACGGAGCTGTCAGATTTTGAGGCGGCTCGATACTATGCGCGCCATGCACATACCCTCTGATCACCCGCTGTTGCTACGCATCGTCGACGACCTGTATACGCAGGGATGGTCACAGCAAACTATCTTCCTGCCCGAGGCTCTGACCCTCGAACTGGCGGCTGAGTGCCATAAACGTTCTGCCGAGGGCGAACTGACCCCGGCAGCGGTAGGGCGCGGCGTGACGCAGGAGGTCCGCGAAGGTATTCGCGGGGACCATATTCAATGGTTGGAGCCGGGTGAGGCTTTGGCCTGCGACAGTTACCTGGGGTTGATGGAAAGCCTGCGAATCGCCATGAATCGCAGGCTTTTTTTGGGCCTGGAGGACTTTGAAAGCCACTTTGCCCTGTACCCGCCCGGGGCGTTTTACCTCAAGCATCTGGACCGTTTCCGTGATGATGACCGGCGCATGGTTTCGGCCGTGGTCTATCTCAATCAAGGCTGGTTGCCAGAACATGGCGGGCATTTGCGCATGTACCTGGACGGCAATGTCGACTATGACGTGTTGCCGACAGGCGGTTGCCTGGTGGTCTTTCTCTCCGGCGAAATCCCCCACGAAGTGATGCCTGCCACCCGTGACCGCCTGTCGTTGACCGGCTGGTTTCGCCGTCGCGCCACCGAGGTGTTTGTATGAGCCCCAAAGTATTGGTCAGCCGTTGCCTGCTGGGCCACCGTGTGCGTTACGACGGCGGCGCCAGCGGCCCCTATGCACAACTGGCGCAATGGCAGGCTGAAGGCCGGGTGATAGCCCTGTGCCCGGAAGTCGCGGGGGGTTTGCCCACGCCACGCGCCGCAGCAGAAATCCCTGGTGGCCAGGGCGTCGAGGTGCTCGCGGGCAAGGCTGCGGTCATCACCACCGAAGGCGAAGACGTAACCGAGGCGTTTGTGTCCGGGGCGCGTCAGGCTCTGGCGCTGGTTGAGCGTCATGGCATCCGCCTTGCTATTCTCAAGGCCAACAGCCCGTCCTGCGGCAACCGGCTAACCTATGACGGCAGCTTTAGTGGGGTAAAAGTCGAGGGGCAGGGCGTAACTGCGGCCTTGTTGACCCGTGCCGGAGTACAGGTATTCAGTGAGCTGGAGCTGGAAGAAGCGGCCAAAGCACTGGGTATTTTGACGGAGAAATGACTTCAGGTAACATCCGCTACCACTTTTGCCCAGGGATACAACGATGACTGACAAGCCTAAACCACAGGCCTCGGCCGCGGCCGAAAGTGCCGACACAGCACTGCACCATATCGTTGATGGCTTTTTGCACTTTCATCACGAAATCTTCCCTGAACAAGAAGCTTTTTTCAAAAAACTCGCCACGGCGCAAAACCCGCGGGCGATGTTTATCGCCTGCGCCGATTCGCGCATCGTGCCGGAGCTGATCACCCAGAGCGCACCGGGCGATCTGTTCGTGACCCGTAACGTGGGCAACGTTGTACCGCCTTACGGCCAGATGAACGGGGGTGTTTCCACGGCCATCGAGTACGCGGTACTGGCACTTGGCGTGCAGCACATCATCATTTGCGGGCATTCCGATTGTGGCGCGATGCGCGCCGTGCTCAACCCCGCCAGCCTGAAAAAAATGCCGACGGTAAAAGCCTGGTTGCACCACGTGGAAGTGGCCAAGACCATGGTGCAGGACAACTGCAACTGCGCAAATGAATCGGAAAGCATGCATGTGCTGACCGAAGAAAACGTGATTGCCCAACTGCAGCACTTGCGCACGCACCCGTCGGTGGCGTCACGCATGGCCAACGGGCATCTGTTTATTCATGGCTGGGTGTACGACATCGAAACCAGCGCCATCAAGGCCTACGATGCCGACAAGGGCGCCTTCCTGCCGCTGGACGGCACCAGCCCGATCCCGAGCGCGACGCCCAAAGCGCGGTTTTAAGCGGCATGATCGGTGGGAGCGGGCTTGCTCGCGATGGCTTCAACGCGGTCCGTCAGTTAAACCGCAGCGACTGCTTCGCAGGCAAGCCAGCTCCCACAAAAAGCCTGCAAAAATCTTACAACGCCAGGCCAACGCCCAATTGCTTGGACAGGCACGGCCAGCGCTTCCAGGCAGCGCCGGTCTCGGGGCTGGTCAGGCGCTCGCGGTAGGCCTCGACCGACTCCAGGGCAAAGCTCTCTTCGTTGAGCATCAGGTCAACGGCATGATGCACGGCGGCGTCCAGCTGGTTGGCGAAGTCTTCGCCGATCAACTGGTGGGCAATCAGGTTGGCCACGGTCATGTCCAGCGGAATCAGCGGCTGCTGGAAGTGCTTGATATAAAGATCGTTGACCTCTTCGACCAGGCGGTGCGCCAGGTAAGCCTCGTCCAGCAAACCCTCCAGCCCTTCGTGGCCATCAAGCAGCGGCAGTGGCTGGGCAAAAAACTGCTCGGCGATTTTCAGGATGGGTGTGATCTGCGACTCGATACCGGCTTCGCGGGCAACTTCATTGGCCGCATCAAGCAAGTCGGGCACCTGGTCGATATAGGCGCTGACAAAACGCGTCATCACCACATTACGGTCGACTTCAGGCAGTTGAATAGCGGTGTGCAGGTGTGGCAATTGAGCGGCCAGATGCTTGGCGAGCAGGCCCGTGCTGGCCTCATGTTCTTGGGCACGCGAGATCTGCACGCGGATGGCGGCGGTGTTCATGGGAACTCCAGGGGGGGTGTCAGGCAGGGAGGTACTTTAAAAGTAGCCTTCTCAAGTCAAGGAAAGGGCTTTTTCAGGGGGAGTATTGTTATTCATTTTGTGACCAGGCAGTGAGTGCCATTTGTCGATGGTCCCTTATTTCATTGTTTTGGCCCCTCGTATTGCGGGGTTGGGCCCGGTGTCTATACTCGTTTCTGTAACCGTTATTCGATGACGCCCGACTGCTTGAGCAGACGAGGCTCGGCGGTAATAGACAGCTGGTTTGAACACCGCCCCCTTGTAGCGCTGCCCGTGTACTGATGCAGACCGGCGCAATAACAAGAAAAACAAAGGGGAACACCGCGATGCGACATCCACACCTATGGATGGGCCTGCTGTTGTGGTCAGTGTTCGGCCAGGCACAAGCGGCCTGGACCGTGAATATGGCGCCGGGTGCAACCGAAGTCAGCCATGCGGTCTTCAACCTGCACATGACCATCTTCTGGATCTGTGTGGTGATCGGCATCATCGTCTTCGGGGCCATGTTCTGGTCGATGATCGTTCACCGTCGCTCCACCGGCCAGCAGGCCGCCAGCTTCCACGAGAGCACCAAAGTCGAAATCCTGTGGACGATCATCCCCCTGGTGATCCTGATCGCCATGGCTGTACCGGCGACCCGCACCCTGATCCATATCTATGACAGCAGTGACTCGGATGTGGATATCCAGGTCACCGGCTATCAGTGGAAATGGCATTACAAATACCTGGGCCAGGACGTCGAGTTCTTCAGCAACCTGGCCACCCCCGCTGATCAAATCCATAACCAGGCCCCCAAGGGCGAGCATTACCTGCTCGAAGTCGATGAACCGCTGGTGTTGCCCATTGGCGCCAAGGTGCGATTTTTGGTGACGTCGGCCGACGTGATCCACTCCTGGTGGGTGCCGGCCTTCGCGGTCAAGCGTGACGCCATCCCCGGTTTTATCAACGAAGCCTGGACCCGCGTCGAGAAGCCCGGCATCTATCGCGGCCAATGTGCCGAGCTGTGCGGCAAGGACCACGGTTTCATGCCGATCGTGGTCGATGTCAAAACCAGGGCCGATTACGACACCTGGTTAGCCGAACGCAAGGCCCAGGCCGCGCAACTCAAGGAATTGACCAGCAAGGAGTGGACCCTCGACGAACTGGTGGCGCGGGGTGACAAGGTCTACCACACCGCTTGCGTGGCCTGTCACCAGGCTCAGGGCCAGGGCCTGCCGCCCATGTTCCCGGCACTCAAGGGGTCGCCGATTGCCACCGGGCCTGCCGCCGATCACCTGCACCGCGTGTTCTTCGGCAAACCTGGCACGGCAATGGCCGCGTTTGGCAAGCAACTGTCGGAAGTCGACATCGCTGCCGTCGTCACTTACGAGCGCAACGCCTGGGGTAACAACAAGGGCGACATGGTGACGCCAAAAGACGTGCTGGCGCTCAAACAGGCGCAAGGCAAATGAGCCGCTCGAGGGTGTGCCCACGCAACGGTCGGGGGCACTGTGCCGCCGACTTCTTGGTCCAGCTGCTTGCAGGAGTCAGGACATGAGTGCTGTTATCGATGACCACGGCCATGCAGACGGCCAGGCTCACGGCCCGGCCAAAGGCCTGATGCGCTGGGTATTGACCACCAACCACAAGGACATCGGCACCTTGTACCTGTGGTTCAGCTTCTGCATGTTTTTGCTCGGAGGCTCGTTTGCGATGGTGATCCGCGCCGAGCTGTTCCAGCCCGGCCTGCAGATCGTGGCCCCGGCCTTCTTCAACCAGATGACCACCATGCACGGGCTGATCATGGTCTTTGGCGCGGTGATGCCGGCGTTCGTCGGCCTGGCCAACTGGATGATCCCGCTGATGATCGGCGCGCCGGACATGGCCCTGCCGCGCATGAACAACTTCAGCTTCTGGCTGTTGCCCGCGGCGTTCCTGCTGCTGGTTTCAACGCTGTTCACCGCCGGGGGTGGGCCCAACTTCGGCTGGACGTTCTACGCCCCGCTGTCCACCACCTATGCACCCGAAAGCGTGACTTACTTTATTTTTGCCATTCATTTGATGGGCATCAGTTCAATCATGGGGGCCATCAACGTGATCGCCACCATTCTCAATTTGCGCGCCCCCGGCATGACCCTGATGAAAATGCCGCTGTTTGTCTGGACCTGGCTGATCACCGCCTTCCTGCTGATTGCGGTGATGCCGGTACTGGCGGGCGTGGTGACCATGATGTTGATGGACATTCACTTCGGCACCAGCTTTTTCAGCGCTGCGGGTGGCGGTGACCCGGTGCTGTTCCAGCATGTGTTCTGGTTTTTCGGCCATCCCGAGGTGTACATCATGATCCTGCCGGCTTTCGGCGCCGTCAGCGCGATCATCCCGACCTTCTCGCGCAAGCCGCTGTTCGGCTACACCTCGATGGTCTACGCCACGGCCAGCATCGCCTTCCTGTCGTTTATCGTGTGGGCGCACCACATGTTTGTGGTGGGCATTCCGCTGGTGGGCGAGCTGTTCTTTATGTACGCCACGCTGCTGATCGCGGTGCCCACCGGGGTCAAGGTATTCAACTGGGCCAGCACCATGTGGCAAGGCTCGCTGACCTTTGAAACGCCGATGCTGTTTGCCGTGGCCTTTGTGATTTTGTTCACCATCGGCGGGTTTTCCGGGTTGATGCTGGCCATTGCCCCGGCGGATTTCCAGTACCACGACACCTATTTTGTGGTGGCGCATTTCCACTATGTGCTGGTGCCGGGGGCAATCTTTGGCATCTTCGCCTCGACCTACTATTGGCTGCCGAAATGGACCGGCCACATGTATGACGAAACCCTGGGCAAGCTGCATTTCTGGCTGTCATTTGTGGGCATGAACCTGACGTTCTTCCCGATGCACTTTGTGGGGTTGGCGGGCATGCCGCGGCGGATTCCGGACTACAACCTGCAATTTGCCGATTTCAACATGGTGTCGTCGATTGGCGGGTTCATGTTTGGGGCTACGCAGTTTTTGTTCCTGTTTATTGTCATCAAATGCATTCGCGGCGGCCCGCCAGCACCGGCCAAACCGTGGGACGGCGCCGAAGGTCTGGAATGGAGCGTGCCTTCGCCCGCGCCGTACCACACCTTTACCACGCCGCCGGAAATCAAATGAAAGGTCAAAGGCCCCTCACCCCAGCCCTCTCCCGAGGGAGAGGGAGCAGATTGGGAGTGTTCGCGAAACCGCATGCGGTCAGTCCCTCTCCCTTTGGGAGAGGGAGCAGATTGGGGGTGCTCTCGAAACCGCATGCGGTCAGTCCCCTCTCCCTTTGGGAGAGGGTTAGGGTGAGGGGCTTTTGGCTCCAGGGAGATCAAGGGTGAACAACTCAACCCCCATCAAACGCCTGGTCCTGCGCCTGTCGCTGCTGGTGGTGGTGATGTTTGCCTTTGGCTTTGCCCTGGTGCCGATCTACGACGTGATGTGCAAGGCCTTCGGCATCAACGGCAAGACCGCCGGGCAGTACGAAGGCGAGCAGGTGGTAGACCCGAGCCGTCAGGTGCGGGTGCAGTTTTTGTCCACCAACGCCATCGACATGGTGTGGGACTTCTACCCCAAGAGGGATCAGTTGGTGGTCAACCCCGGGGCAGTCAACGAGATGGTCTTTGTTGCCTACAACCCCACTGACCATCCGATGTCGGCCCAGGCAGTGCCGAGCATTTCTCCCGCCGAAGCGGCTCAGTATTTTCACAAAACCGAGTGTTTTTGCTTTACCCAACAGGTGCTGCAACCGGGTGAACGGATCGAAATGCCGATGCGCTTTATTGTCGATCGGGCCATGCCCAAGGATGTGAAACACCTGACGCTGGCTTACACGCTGTTCGATATCACCGCTCGCCATCCGCCCGTCGCCGCTGTCGCCGGCAAGGACGCTGACCAGCCTTCCCGATAGGAGAACGCCTCATGGCAACTCACGATCAGTACTACGTCCCGGCACAGAGCAAGTGGCCGATCATTGCCACTATCGGCTTGCTGGTCACGGTGTATGGCTTGGGCACATGGTTTAACGATCTTAAGGCGGCGCGGCCTGAGTCCCACGGGCCGCTGATCTTTTTCGTCGGCGGTCTGATTGTGGCCTACATGATGTTCGGCTGGTTTGGCGCCGTGATCAAAGAGAGCCGCGCCGGGCTCTACAGCTCACAACTGGACCGTTCGTTCCGCTGGGGCATGACCTGGTTTATTTTTTCCGAGGTGATGTTCTTTCTCGCCTTTTTTGGCGCGCTGTTTTATGTGCGCCACTTTGCCGGCCCATGGCTGGGCGGTGAAGGCAGCAAGGCGGTGGCACATATGCTGTGGCCCGACTTTCAGTTCGCCTGGCCACTGCTGCACACCCCCGACCCTGCCCTGTACCCGCCACCCAAGGGCACCATCAGCCCCTGGGGCTTGCCACTGCTCAACACCGTATTGCTGGTCAGTTCCAGCGTCACCCTGACCATCGCCCACCACGCACTGAACAAGGGCCATCGTGGCGCGCTGAAGTTCTGGCTGGGACTGACGGTGTTGCTGGGCGCAGGCTTTTTGGGGTTCCAGGCTGAGGAATATGTCCACGCCTACAAGGAGCTGGGCCTGACCCTGGGCTCGGGGATCTATGGCGCGACATTCTTTATGCTCACCGGCTTTCACGGCGCCCACGTCACCATCGGCGCACTGATCTTGCTGATCATGCTGATTCGCATCGTGCGCGGGCATTTCAATGCCGAGCATCAGTTCGGCTTTCAGGCCGCAACCTGGTACTGGCACTTTGTGGATGTGGTGTGGCTCGGCCTGTTCTTGTTTGTTTATGTGCTATGACTCACTTTCGCCCCGGTATCGCGCCCACCCTTACGGTGTTGGCATTGCTGCCACTGCTGTTGTTTCTGGGCTTCTGGCAGTTGGGCCGCGCAGAGCAAAAACGCGTATTGCTCGACAACTACGCCGAACGCCAGATGGCCGCACCGGTAGCGGTCGGGCAATTGCACGGGCTTGCCGACCCGGCCTTTCGCCGCGTGCAGTTGCGCGGCCATTTCGACGGGCAACACAGCCTGCTGCTGGACAACCGCGTGCGTGACGGCCAGGTCGGTGTCGAGCTGCTGCAACCGTTTCAGGATCAGGCCAGCGGCCAGTGGCTGTTGCTCAATCGCGGCTGGTTGCCGTGGCCAAGCCGCCGCACCCCGCCGCAGTTCAGCACCCCCGGGCAAATCCTGGATATTCAGGCCTGGGTCTATGAGTCGCCGGGCACGCCCTTCCAGCTACACGCCGACCCGCTGGACGCCCCCTGGCCACGGCTGGTGACGGCCGTCATGCCCGCCAAACTGTGGGCCGAACTGGGCCGTGAAGGCTTTGCCGACGAGGTGCGCATCGCCCCCGGCCCGGCAGCGTATCAGGCCGACTGGCCGCTGATTGCCACGGGCATGGGCCCGGAAAAACACACTGCCTATGCCGTGCAATGGTTTGCCCTGGCGTTCGCGTTGCTCGGCCTCTATCTGTACCTCGGTTGGCACACTGCACAGGAGAAACGCCATGGGAACGGCCATCAATCCGCCTGACTCCGCGCCCGCGCCGTCGCCGGTTACACGACGGCGCGGGCGGTTGCAGCTGGTCCTTATTTTGCTGCTCACCGTCGGCCCGATGGTGCTGGCCACGGGCATGTACAAACTCAAGTTCTGGCTGCCCGAAAGCCGCAGCTACCACGGCGAGTTGCTCGGCAACGGGCAAAGTCGCGCCGCCCTTGGGGTGACGGCTGATGAACAACGCTGGCAACTGCTGGTGACCGCGCCACAAGCTTGCGCGGCGGACTGCCAGCAACTGGTGTACCTGGCCCGGCAACTGCAGATTGGCCTGGGCCGCGATGCCTCCCGCGCCAGCCACGCCCTGGCGTCGGCACAACCGGTGGATGCCGCCTACGCCGCGACACTGCAGCTCGAATACCCGCAATTGCAGCGCTACACCCTGGACCTGCCGACTTATACACAGGGCGCCGAGGGCAACGGTGCGGCGCAACTGTGGATCATCGACCCCCACGGCAATCTGGTGCTGCGCTACGGCCCCGGAGTGGTCGGCAAGGACGTGCTCAACGACCTGCGCCTGCTGCTGAAGCTGTCCAATATCGGATAGAGGGCTATGTCATGGCCAAAGCCGGATTTCGTCTTGCCCTGCTTGCCACCCTGCTGGCGCTGGTGGTGGTGCTGCTCGGTGCCTATACCCGCCTGACCCACGCCGGCCTCGGCTGCCCGGACTGGCCCGGCTGCTACGGGTTTATCAGCGTGCCCAAGACCGAGGCGCAACTGGCCCATGCCGAGCTGCATTTTCCCGATACCCCGGTGGAAGCCGACAAAGGCTGGAGCGAGATGACCCACCGTTATTTCGCCGGCACCCTGGGCCTGTTGATCGTGTTGCTGGCGGCCCGGGCCTGGCGGCAGCGGCACTTGCCCGATCAGCCGCTCAAGCTGCCACTGTTTATCTTGCTGGTGGTGATCGCCCAGGCCGCCTTTGGCATGTGGACGGTGACCCTCAAGCTTTGGCCGCAGGTGGTTACGGGGCATTTACTGGGCGGCTTCGCGACCTTGAGCCTGCTGTTTTTGCTGACGTTGCGCTTATCTGGCGTATTGCCCGCGCTGGCAGTGCCGCGGCGCCTGCAGCGCTGGGCCACCGCCGGGCTGGTGCTGGCGATCCTGCAGATCGCGCTGGGGGGCTGGGTCAGTTCCAACTATGCCGCCGTGGCCTGTGTTGATGTGCCGACCTGTCATGGCCAATGGTGGCCTGAGGCCGATTTCGCCAATGGCTTTCATCTGACCCAGCACATCGGCCCCAACTACCTGGGCGGGCAACTGGACAGCGAGGCCCGCACGGCGATTCACCTCACCCATCGTTTGGGCGCCGTGCTGCTGACCGGGGTGTTGCTGGGCCTGGCGTGGCAGTTGCGCAAGGTCGGCATGACCCGGCTGGCGGGGTTGCTGCTGGTGGCGCTGGCAGCGCAGATCAGCCTGGGCCTGAGCAATGTGCTGTTGGGGTTACCACTGGCCGTGGCGGTGGCCCACAACGCCGGGGGCGCGGCATTGCTGCTGACCCTGGTACTGGTCAATTACCACACGCGTACGGCCCTGGTGCGGGTCAAGGCCCCGCGCTTTGCCCGCTGGAGCTTCAGCCTTAAAGGAGAGCAGCCGTGGCGACCGTAATGGGCGAGCACGTACAGCGGGCGTTGTGGCGCGATTATCTGGAGCTGACCAAGCCCAAAGTGCTGGTGCTGATGTTGATCACTTCGCTGATAGGCATGTTTCTCGCGACCCGCGCCGGCGTGCCCTGGCCCGTGCTGATCTTCGGCAATCTGGGTATTGGCCTGTGTGCCGGGGCCGCGGCGGTGGTCAATCATGTGGTGGACCGGCGCATTGACGCCGTCATGGCCCGCACCCACAAGCGTCCGCTGGCCCGGGGGCGGGTGTCGCCGCTGGCTGCGCTGACCTTCGCCCTGCTGCTGGCGCTGGCGGGCATGGCATTGTTGCTGGTATTTACCAACCCGCTGACGGCCTGGCTGACGCTGGCCTCGCTGCTCGGCTATGCGGTGATCTACACCGGGTTTTTGAAGCGGGCCACGCCGCAGAATATCGTCATTGGCGGGCTGGCCGGGGCAGCACCACCACTGCTGGGCTGGGTGGCCGTCACCGGGCAGGTCACCGCCGAGCCACTGCTGCTGGTGCTGATTATCTTCGCCTGGACCCCGCCGCATTTCTGGGCGCTGGCCATTTATCGCAAGGAGGAATACGCCAAGGCCGATATCCCGATGTTGCCGGTCACCCACGGCGAGCACTACACCAAGGTGCATATCCTGCTTTACACCTTCGTCCTGCTGGCAGTGAGCTTGCTGCCGTTTGTGATCCACATGAGCGGCTTGCTCTATCTGGGCTGTGCGCTAGGGTTGGGCGCACGCTTTCTGCATTGGGCGTGGGTGCTGTACCGTGGCACCCAGCCGCACGCGGCGATCAACACGTTCAAGTACTCTATCTACTACCTGTTCCTGCTGTTTATCGCGCTGCTTGTCGACCACTATCTGATGTTGAACCTATGACTAAAACTCAAAAAACCGTCTTTATCCTCGTTGCGCTGGTGGCGTTGGTCATGGGCCTGACGTTTAACAAAATGATGTCGGGCAAGAGCCAGGGTGACAACACGTCGCTGATCGATGCCGGGATCATCTTGCTGCCGCAAAGCCGCCAGCTGCCGGACGTGACGATGACCAACCAGGACGGTCAGCCGGTGGTGATGAATGAATTGAAAGGCAAGTGGAGCATGCTGTTTTTTGGCTACACCTTCTGCCCGGACATTTGCCCGACCACCCTCGCCCAGCTGCGCCAGATCAAAAGCGAGCTGCCCAAGGAGGTACAGGACAAGCTGCAGATCGTGCTGGTCAGCGTTGATCCCCATCGCGACACGCCGCAGCAGCTCAAGCAGTACCTGGGCTATTTCGATCCGCAGTTTGTGGGCCTGACGCCGGGCTCCATCGATGAGCTGCAGACACTGGCCAACGCGGTGAGCATCCCTTTTATTCCGGCCGATACCAGCAAGGCGAACTACACCGTGGATCACAGCGGCAATCTTGCGCTGATCGGCCCGGACGGTACTCAGCGGGGTTTTATCCGCGCACCGTTCAACAACCAGAAGATGGTTGCCCAGTTGCCGGGGTTGGTTGAGCGCAAGTAAGAGGGAGAGGGGCAGATTAATCTGCAGGAGCTGGCTTGCCTGCGATACAGGCGACACGGTCTTTCAGAAAAACCGCAAGGATGCCATCGCGAGCAAGCCCGCTCCCACAGAGGGGCGGGATTGCTCCGACAGAGGGTGTCAGAACGCCGGAACGATGGCGCCTTTGTACTTCTCAAGAATAAACGCTTTCACTTCCGGGGTATGCAGCGCTGCAACCAGCTTTTGCATGTCAGCCGAGTCTTTGTCATCCGGGCGTGCAACCAGAATGTTCACGTAAGGCGAATCGCTGCCTTCGATGACCAGTGCGTCTTTTTCCGGGTTCAGCTTGGCTTCCAGCGCGTAGTTGGTGTTGATCAGCGCCAGATCAACCTGGGTCAGCACCCGTGGAATGGTGGCCGCTTCCAGCTCGCGGAACTTCAGATTCTTGGGGTTGGCGGTAATGTCTTTGGGGGTCGACAGGATGTTGCTCTTGTCCTTGAGCGTAATCAGCCCGGCCTTATCCAGCAACAACAGCGCACGGCCGCCGTTGGTGGCGTCATTCGGGATCACCACGGTAGAACCGTCTTTGATTTCATCCAGCTTTTTGTACTTGCTCGAGTAAGCGCCCAGCGGCTCCAGGTGAACAGCGGCAACGCTGACCAGATGGGTGCCCTTGGCCTTGTTGAACTCATCCAGGTACGGCTGGTGCTGGAAGAAGTTGGCGTCCAGGCGCTTTTCGGCCACTTGTACGTTTGGCTGGATGTAGTCGGTGAACACCTTGACCTTGAGGTTGACGCCCTCCTTGGCCAGTGCAGGCTTCACGAACTCCAGGATCTCCGCGTGGGGCACCGGGGTGGCCGCAACCGACAGATCGCCCGCGTGGGCCGAAAACGCCGCAACAGCGGCCACAGCAGCAAATAACTTCTTCATGCAGCAACTCCTTGTGAATACCTGATCTCAGGTATCTGCCAGCCGGAGCTGGCGGTTACGTTTATAGAATCGGCTTGCGTTTACTTGCGCGAAAAGTGCACCACCAGCCTGTCGCCAACGGTCTGCAGAATTTGCACCAGAATCAGCAACAGCACCACTGTGACGATCATCACGTCAGGTTGAAAACGCTGGTAGCCGAAGCGGATAGCCAGGTCGCCCAGGCCGCCGGCACCGACAACACCTGCCATCGCGGTGTAGCCCACCAGCGTAATGGCTGTCACCGTAATCGCGGCAAAGATGCCGGGGCGTGCTTCAGGCAGCAACGCATTGGTAATGATCTGACGTGTCGTGGCGCCCATGGCCTGCGTGGCTTCGATAATGCCGCGATCGACTTCACGAAAGGCCGTCTCTATCAGGCGCGCAAAGAATGGCGTGGCGCCCACTACCAGCGGTGGAATCGCCCCGGCCACACCCAGGGATGTGCCGGTGATCACGACGGTCAACGGGATCATCACCACCAGCAGGATGATGAACGGCAGTGAACGCAGGATGTTCACGATAAAGGATAGCGCGGCATACAGGGTTTTCTGTTCCAGCAGCTGGCGCGGGCTGCACAGGAACAGCAGGATGCCCAGCGGCAGGCCGAGCAATACGGTGAACAGCAGCGAACCGCCGAGCATGACCATCGTGTCGCCGGTGGCCAACCAGATTTCGTACCAGTCGATATTGGAGAAGAAGCTCAATAGGGTTTCCATTAGCGCAGCACCTCCATATGAACGTCAGCGGCAACGAAGCTGGCAAACGCCGCTTCCATATCGCCACCGGTGATGGCGAGGGTCAGTTGCCCATAAGGGGTGTCTTTGATGCGGTCGATGCGACCGGCCAGGATGCTGTAGTCCACACCCGTTTCGCGAGCAATGGTACCCAGCAACGGTGCGTAGGTAGCTTCACCCTGGAAGGTCAGGCGCACGATGCGGCCAGGCACATGAGCGAAATCGTCGCGCTGCTCGCTCTCGTCAATCTGCTCGTCTTCCTGCACAAAACGCTTGGTGGTCGGGTGCTTGGGGTGCAGGAACACATCGGCTACCGGGCCTTGCTCGACGATCACACCTGCGTCCATCACGGCCACTTCGTCACACACACGACGGATCACATCCATCTCGTGGGTGATCAGCACGATGGTCAGCTTCAGCTCGCGGTTGATCTCGGCCAGCAGTTGCAGCACCGAGGCCGTGGTTTGCGGGTCGAGGGCGCTGGTGGCTTCATCGCACAGCAGCACTTTTGGCTTGGTGGCCAGGGCGCGGGCAATGCCCACGCGCTGTTTCTGGCCGCCCGACAGTTGCGCCGGGTACTTTTTGGCGTGATCTGACAGGCCCACGCGCTCGAGCAACTCAGCAACGCGCTTATCAATGGCACTGCGGGACAATTCACCTGCCAGTGTCAGAGGCATCGCGACGTTATCGGCCACGGTCTTGGAGGCCAGCAGGTTGAAGTGCTGGAAAATCATGCCGACCTGCTGACGGAAACGGCGCAGGCCGTTGGCGTCCATTGCGGTCACGTCTTCGTTATCGACGATGATCTTGCCGCCGCTCGGGGTTTCGAGGCGGTTGATCAGGCGCAGCAATGTACTTTTACCCGCACCGGAGTGACCAATCAGGCCGAACACCTGGCCGCTCTCAACACGCAAACTGGTGGAGTGCAGCGCGGGAATGTCCTTACCGGCAACCCGGTAAGTTTTATGAACATTATGAAACTCAATCACGTAGCGAACCTTGTGGGCGCGTAAATAGAAGTACAGCGGTAAGCCGGGCGCGCATTTTAGCCTGTCCGTATAGATGCACTTAGCATTTATTTGCGCGCAAACCTTTGATTTGGCAATAAGACGACTAAAGGTCAGAAAAAAGGAACGACGGTAGAGGCCAGGCGTCAGTACTTAGGCAACTCGCATCCGCCTCGGCGGTATTTGTCGACAGGGCCTGATGCACAGGGCTTCGCAAACAAGGAGTTTAGTCTGATGAGCAGCAAAAAACCGTCTTCCAACAAGAGCCAGATGGCCGGCACCGACACCTTGGATCGTGGCAACACCAACGTCAAATTGCAAAGCCTTGAAACCTTTCGCGATGACGCCACGGACCAGGCATTAAGAACCAACCAGGGGGTGAAGATTGCTGATAATCAAAACACCCTCAAGGCCGGCTCCCGCGGTCCGTCGTTGCTCGAAGACTTCATCATGCGCGAGAAAATCACGCATTTTGACCACGAGCGGATTCCCGAGCGCATCGTGCACGCGCGAGGCACCGGGGCGCATGGCTATTTTCAGGCGTACAAGTCCCACAGCGCCCTGACCAAGGCGGGCTTTCTGCAGGATCCGGGCAAGCAAACCCCGGTGTTTGTGCGTTTCTCCACCGTGCAAGGCCCGAGGGGCTCCGGGGATACGGTGCGTGACGTTCGCGGTTTTGCGGTCAAGTTTTTCACCGACGAAGGCAACTTCGATCTGGTAGGCAACAATATGCCGGTCTTTTTCATACAAGACGCGGTCAAGTTTCCTGACTTTGTTCATGCCGTAAAACCCGAGCCGCACAATGAAATCCCTACCGGAGGCTCGGCTCATGACACCTTCTGGGACTTTGTCTCACTAGTGCCGGAATCTGCTCACATGGTTATTTGGGCCATGTCCGACCGGGCCATTCCGAAAAGCCTGAGAAGCATGCAAGGCTTCGGCGTGCATACCTTTCGCTTTATCAACGCTGAAGGCCAGGCGAACTTCGTCAAGTTCCACTGGCGGCCGAGCGCAGGTACTTGCTCGTTGGTGTGGGACGAAGCGCAAAAGCTCGCAGGCAAAGACACTGACTTCCATCGCCGTGATCTGTGGGACGCCATCGAAACGGGCGATTACCCGGAGTGGGAATTCGGGGTGCAGATCATCCCGGAGGAAGACGAACACAAGTTCGATTTTGACATTCTTGACCCCACCAAGCTGATTCCCGAAGAACTGATACCCATCACACCCTTGGGCAAAATGGTGCTCAACCGCAACCCGGACAATTTCTTCGCAGAAACCGAGCAGGTTGCGTTCTGCCCGGGGCATATCGTGCCGGGGATCGATTTTTCCAACGATCCGTTGCTGCAAGGGCGCCTGTTTTCCTACACAGACACGCAGATCAGCCGTCTTGGCGGGCCGAACTTTCATGAAATCCCGATCAACCGTCCGGTCGCGCCGTTCCACAACAACCAGCGCGATGCCCAGCACCGCAGCACGATCCACAAGGGCCGTGCGGCTTACGAACCCAACTCCATTGACGGGGGCTGGCCAAAAGAAACGCCACCCGCCGCCAGGGACGGCGGTTTCGAGAGCTACCCGGAGCGTATCGATGCCAACAAAATCCGTCAGCGCAGCGAGTCGTTCAGCGATCATTTCTCCCAGGCGCGGCTGTTTTTCAACAGCATGAGCAAACACGAGCAAGAGCACATCATCGCCGCCTACAGTTTCGAGCTGGGCAAGGTGGAGCGCGAGCATATCCGGGCGCGCCAAGTGGACGAAATCCTGGCCAATATCGATTTGGGCCTGGCCGGGCGCGTAGCGCAGAACCTGGGGTTGCCTGCGCCCAAGGCCGGCACAGTGGCCGAGCGCAAGACCGGTATCGCCAAGTCCCCGGCCTTGAGTCAGGCCAATCTGTTGCCGGGCAATATCAAAACCCGCAAGGTCGCGATTCTGGCCGCCAACGGGGTGGATGGCAAAGCGATCGATGCCCTGAAACAGGCGCTGGCCGCCGAGGGTGCCCACGGCAAATTACTGGGGCCGACCTCGGCACCGGTCAAGACAGCTGAAGGCAATTTGCTCGCGGTGGATGCGTCGATGGAAGGCTTGCCCTCGGTGGCGTTCGACGCGGTGTATGTGCCGGGCGGCGCAGCGTCGATCAAGGCCTTGAGCGGCGACGGCGTGGCTTTGCACTACCTGCTGGAAGCCTACAAACACCTCAAGGCCATCGCCTTGCACGGCGAAGCCGGACAACTGCTGGACGTGCTGCATTTGCAGGCGGATGAAGGGCTGCTGGTGCTCAAGGAAGCCAAGGACCTGAAGGGCTTCTTTGCGGCAATCGGGCAACATCGTGTATGGGCGCGTGAGGCCAGGGCCAAGGCAATACCGGCCTAGTCTTCAATAAAAAACCCGTAGCAGCCGGTGGCTACTACGGGTTTTTTTATGCCCGGGCGATTTACTCCGCCTTGGCAGGGATCAGCACCATTTGTGCAGGCACATGGCGAATGATCTGACGCTCCAGCTTGAGGTCAAACCCGGGGTCGAGCTTCTTGACCCGCTTGCTGATCAGTGTGGCCAGCCAGGGGTAGTCCGCGGTACGCGGAACCTGCAGGCTGACAGCACACTGGTAATTAACGATATCTTGAGCGATCAAATCCAGTTGATGGCGAAGTTTGGCAATATCGTTGATGTTCAGTGCAACGGTGGTGCTTTCGGCCGCCGGGTCGATCACCTTGGCAGGCGGCCGGGCTTCAGCAGCCTTGAGCGCAGCTTCGGCCTTGTCCAGCTCGGCCTTGCGGGCCTGGGTGATGGCGCTGTTGACGCCACCGGTCAGCGCAGGGGCCTTGGGCATCAGCGCGCGGGCACGGCTCAGGGCAGTGGCTGCAGCATTGACATCACCCTTTTGCAGAACGATCTGGCTGCGTTGCAGGTAGGCCTCGGCCAG
This sequence comes from Pseudomonas fragi, assembly GCF_900105835.1. Classification (NCBI taxonomy): domain Bacteria; kingdom Pseudomonadati; phylum Pseudomonadota; class Gammaproteobacteria; order Pseudomonadales; family Pseudomonadaceae; genus Pseudomonas; species Pseudomonas fragi. Next base: position 3,377,768 of record NZ_LT629783.1, on the reverse strand, counting down.
TTGGCGCTGGTACTGCACCAATTGCGGATCATCCGGGGTTTGAGCCTGCAAGGCGCTCAGTTGGTCTTCAGCGGTCGCGAGTTCGCTGCTGGCCAGGTTTTGCTCCAGCTGTGCGATGGCCGTAGCGCGAGCGTCGGCGGCAGTAGTATCGGCCGACGGCGTGCTTTGGCAGGCGCCCAGCAGCAAGGAAAATGCGGCCAGGAGCAAGTAACGGGAGTTGAACAGCTTCATTCCTGCGGCTCTCTAAGTGCGCAAAAAACAAGCAAGTCTACACCCCTCGACGGGGCAGAACAAAACTCAGCAAAAACAGTGCAGCGGCACACACCACAATCGACGGCCCTGCCGGCGTGTCCTTGAACCATGACAGTGCCAGGCCACCACATACGGCCAGTATGCCCAGCGCGCTGGCGCCCAGTGCCATTTGCTCCGGAGAGCGGGCATGGCGCTGGGCCGCCGCCGCCGGAATGATCAGCAAGGACGTGATCAGCAGCACGCCGACGATTTTCATCGCCACGGCAATCACCACCGCGATCAACAGCATCAAGGCCAAGCGTAACGCCGCCACGGGCAGGCCTTCAACCATCGCCAGCTCTTCATGCACAGTAATCGCCAGCAATGGCCGCCACAGGGCAACCAGCAAGGCCAGTACCGCCGCACTGCCGCCCAGGATCCACATCAGGTCGGTTGGGCTGATGGCCAGCAGGTCACCAAACAAATACGCCATCAGGTCGATCCGCACTTCATGCATGAAGCTTAGTACGACCAGCCCGAGGGACAAGGTGCTGGGGGCGAGAATTCCGAGCAAAGTGTCGGATGCCAGCGATTGACGCTGCTGCAGCGTAACCAGCAACACGGCCAGCAACAGGCAGCCCACGGTCACGGCAATGGTCGGGCTCACATCCAGCAAAAAGCCCATCGCCACGCCCAGCAAAGCCGCGTGCGACAAGGTGTCGCCAAAGTAGGCCATGCGACGCCACACCACAAAGGACCCCAGAGGGCCTGCAACGATTGCCAGAGCCAGACCTGCCAGCAGGGCGTAAAGCAGAAAATCAGCCATGCTTGCAGCCTTCTCCATGTACATGAGTGTGTGCAGCCGGGGCGTCTTCACTGACCACCGCGCCATGCAAGTCATGGGCATGGTCGTGATGGTGGTGATAAATCGCCAGGCTTTGTGCGTTTTTGCCAAACAGCTCGACAAAGGCCGGGTCGCCGCTCACCTGCTCAGGATGCCCGGAACAGCAGACGTGGCGGTTGAGGCACACCACCTGGTCGGTGGTGCTCATCACCAGATGCAAGTCGTGGGACACCATCAGCACGCCACAGCCGTGGCGGTCGCGCAAACGGGTGATCAGGGCATACAGCTCCGACTGGCCGGCCACGTCCACGCCCTGTACCGGCTCGTCGAGCACCAGCAATTCAGGTTTGCGCAACAGTGCGCGGGCCAGCAGCACCCGCTGCATCTCACCGCCGGACACGCTTTGCACCGGGCTGTCGATGACCTTTTCAGCGCCCACCTCCTTGAGTGCGTCAAGGGCCTGGGCACGGTCCACGCCGGGTACCAGACGCAAAAAGCGCAACACCGACAGCGGCAGCGTCGGGTCGACGTGCAATTTTTGCGGCATATAGCCCACCCGCAGCTTGGGCTTGCGCCAGACACTGCCACGGGTAGGCTTGAGCAGGCCGAGCACGGCCTTGACCAGCGTGGTCTTGCCGGCGCCATTGGGGCCGATCAGGGTCACGATCTGGCCCGGCTCAACGCTCAGCTCAATATTGTCGAGGACGTTTTGCCCGTCATACGTCACCGTGACGTGTTGCAGGCGAATCAATGCTGCGCTCATCAGGCCTCCCGGCAACCCGAACACAAACCGACCACTTCGACGGTCTGGCCTTCGACAGTAAAGCCGACATCGCGGGCGCTCTGCACAATCGCGTCGCTGATAGCTTTTTGCTCAAGCTCGATGGCCGCATGACAGTTGCGGCAAATCAGGAACTGACCCTGATGCGGATGTTCAGGGTGGCTGCAGCCGACAAAGGCATTGAGCGACGAAATACGATGCACCAGGCCATTATCGAGCAGGAAGTCCAGTGCCCGATAAACGGTCGGTGGCGCGGCGCGGCGGCCGTCCTGCTCGCTCAGCACCGCCAGAATGTCGTAGGCGCCCAGCGGCTTGTGGCTCTGCCACACCAGCTCCAGCACCCGACGACGCAATGCGGTCAGGCGCAGGCCCTTTTGTGCGCACAGGGTATCGGCCTCGGTCAGCGCACTGTGGACACAATGAGAGTGGTCATGGGGACGGCTGGCAAGCGGTGTAATAGGCATGGGCGGCGACGATTATTGAGAGAGACGTTATTATGTTACCTGTTTCAGCCCACATGAGTGCTCATCGTGCCCCGTTTTTTGTCTCTTTTTCTTGCTCTAAGCGCCAGTTTGCTTGTGATCAACCCGGCCCGGGCCGAGGTCAACGTGCTGACCAGCATCAAACCCCTGCAGCTGATTGCTGCTGCCGTGCAGGACGGCGTGGGGCATCCGGAGGTGCTTTTGCCGCCCAATGCCTCGCCGCATAATTATGCACTGCGCCCATCCGACGTACGGCGTGTGCAGTCGGCGGACCTGTTGTACTGGATCGGCCCGGACATGGAAGGGTTTCTGCCACGGGTGATCAAGGGCCGGACCCTGCCATCGGTGACGGTACAAACCCTGCCGGGCTTGAAACTGCGTCATTTCGCCGAAGATAGCCATTCCCACGAAGAAGATACCGCCGAACATGACCACGATCATCGCCCCGGCACCCTGGATGCGCATTTGTGGCTGGCCCCGGACAATGCCCGGGTGATTGCGGCAAAAATGGCCGCGGACCTGAGCGAAAAAGACCCTGCCAACGCAGGCAAATACCAGAGCAACCTGAAGGCTTTCAATGAGCGTCTCGATGCCCTGGATGCGCGCCTCAAGCAGCGTATGGCCGGGATTGCCGACAAGCCGTTCTTCGTCTTCCACGAAGGCTACGACTATTTTGAAAGTGCTTACGGCCTCAAGCACACCGGGACCTTCAGTGTGGCTTCGGAAGTGCAGCCGGGCGCCCAGCATGTAGCGGCCATGCGCAAGCGTTTGCAGGAAGTGGGCAAGACCTGTGTATTCAGCGACCCGCCGCTGCGTCCGCGTCTGGCGGACACCCTGACCGCCGGGTTGCCGGTCAAGCTGGCAGAGCTGGATGCCCTGGGCGGCTACACCCCGGCGACAGCACAGGGGTATGAGCAGTTGCTGGAAAAACTCGGCAACGACCTGGCGGGTTGCCTGGAGAGTTTGTAAACCAGCTCCGCTGGTATTGCGCTGTACTGCATGCCAGAACCTCTGTGGGAGCGGGCTTGCTCGCGATTGGATCGACGCGGTTGTTCAGATACACCGCGTCGCTACCATCGCGAGCAAGCCCGCTCCCACCGTTGATTTCAGCGTTTGTTACAACGCGAACGGCAGCTGTACGGTTACTGTCTGGCGCAAAGCCAGGCGCTTTTCGAACTCGCCCGGATCGTGAATCAGCACGTCCTGACCGGCAAAGGTCTGGGCTGCGATCAGGCGCGACAGCCAGAACCGCACGCAGGCAATACGCAGCATCGTCGGCCACAACTCGGCTTCAGCCGCAGTGAACGGGCGCAGCGCAGCATAAGCGCCCAGCAGCGCACGGGCGCGAGGGGCGTCGATCTGGCCGTCTTCGTCGGCACACCAGTCATTCAGGGCAATGGCCACGTCGTACAGCATCGGGCCCGAGCAGGCGTTGTAAAAGTCGATCAGCCCGGTCAAATGAGTGCCTTCGAACATCGCGTTATCGCGAAACAGGTCACCGTGCAGATTGGCCCGAGGCAACGCCAGAATCTGTGCCTTGCGCTCGGTAATTTCCTGCAATGCCTTCTGCAGCAATTGTGCCGAATCAGGCGACAAACCGGCCATCAGGGCTGGCCCTTCTGTCAGCATCCAGTCCAGGCCGCGGTCGGTCTTGCGCTCCAGCACCTTGTTGCGGGTAGCGGTGTGCAAGTGGCCGAGCAAGTCACCCACCTGGGCGCAATGCTGGGCGTTGGCTTCACGAATATGCTTGCCCGCCAGGCGCGGCTGCAGCAGCGCCGGCTTGCCCTTGAGCTCGCGCAGGGCCTGGCCGTCAACAGTGCGCAAGGCGAAAGGCACCGGCAGATCGGCGTCATGCAGCACATCCAGCAGCTCGATAAAGAACGGCATTTCCTTGACCGGGCCGCGTTCAACCAGGGTCAGGACAAACTCACCCTGCTCCAGGCTGATGAAGTAGTTGGTATTTTCGCTGCCCGCAGCAATCCCCTGGAAATCGAGCAAACGCCCGAGTTCATAAGGCGCAAGGAAGGTTTCCAACTCGCTGCGAGTCAGTGGGGTGAATACAGACATGATTTAAATTGCCAGTACGGGCGCCGCCCCAGGCGGCGCCAATTAAAGTTAAGACGCTACTTCCATTCGAAGATTTTCCACGAAGGAATCAGCATATCCGGCTGGTCGGAACGGATGTAATTGGCATCAGTACCATCAGCGCGTACCAGGAAGTACGGTTTGCCCCCTTTTGGGGTGACCTTGATGGCGTACAGGAAACCGTTTTGACGGTACTCCTGAATGGTTTTATCGCCTTCCGTGCGAATGGTTACATCTGGATCGGCGGTGACTGCTTCATCTGCTGCGAAGGTTACCAGCGGAGTGAGTGCAAACAAACCGGTCAGCAACAGGCGATTGAGTGTGCGCATGATAACCTTGTCCCTTTGTCGTCATTGGTCCGGACATTCTAGCGCCGGACTCGCCGAAAAGGTTGATCCTGCTCATGAGCCAAGCTCCCCTCGTCCTGGTGGACGGTTCTTCATATCTGTACCGCGCCTTTCACGCGCTGCCGCCGCTGACTACGTCCAAGGGGCTGCCGACCGGCGCCGTAAAGGGCGTGTTGAACATGCTCAAAAGCCTGCGCAAGCAGTACCCGGACAGTCCGTTCGCGGTAGTTTTCGACGCCAAGGGCGGGACATTTCGCGATGACATGTACGCCGAATACAAGGCCAATCGTCCGAGCATGCCCGATGACATGCGCGTACAAATCGAACCCTTGCACGCCAGCGTAATCGCGCTGGGCTTCCCCTTGCTATGCGTTGAAGGGGTCGAGGCGGACGATGTGATTGGCACGCTGGCCCGCAGCAGCGCGGCAGCAGACCGACCAGTGGTCATCTCCACCGGTGACAAGGACATGGCCCAACTGGTCGATGGCCATATCACCCTGGTCAACACCATGACCGGCAGCGTGATGGACGTCGAAGGCGTCAAAGAAAAATTCGGCGTTTCGCCCGAGCAGATCATCGATTATCTCGCGTTGATGGGCGATTCGTCTGACAACATCCCAGGTGTGCCGGGCATTGGCCCCAAGACAGCCTCCGGCTTGTTGGTGGGCGTAGGCGGTGGTTTGGTCGATCTGTACGAAAAGCTCGATATCGTGCCGACCCTGCCCATTCGCGGTGCCAAAAACTTGCCTGCCAAACTCGAAGAACACCGGGAAATGGCGTTTTTGTCCTATCAATTGGCGACGATCAAGATCGATGTGCCGCTGGATATCGGCCTGGAAGACTTGCACCTCAAGGCGCCTGACTGCGAAAAACTGATCGAGCTGTACACCGAGCTTGAGTTCAAAAGCTGGATCGCCGAGGTCGAGCGCGAGGCCAAGCGTGCTGGCCAGGTGATCGTGCACGAAGCCCCCGAGGCGCCTGCCGAGGCCGAGCAGCAATACGAAACCATCCTCGATCAGGCGCGGTTTGACGTATGGCTGCAAAAGCTCAATGACGCCAAGCTGATTGCCTTTGACACCGAAACCACCGGCCTGGACGCGCAACAAGCGCAACTGGTGGGTTTGTCGTTCGCGGTCAAACCCGGCGAAGCGGCCTACATCCCGTTGACCCACTCCTATATGGGCGTGCCGGAGCAACTGGACCGCGACACCGTCTTGCGTGCCCTCAAGCCGCTGCTGGAAGACCCGAGCAAAGCCAAGGTCGGACAACACGCCAAGTACGACATGAATATTCTGGCCAACTGCGCCATCGGTGGTGATCAAGCGTGCGGGATCATGGTGCAGGGCGTTGCCTACGACACCATGCTGGAGTCCTATGTGCTCGACTCCACCGGCAGCCGCCACGATATGGACAGCCTGGCGCTCAAGTACCTGGGCCACACCACCACCAGCTTCCAGGACATTGCCGGCAAGGGCGTCAAGCAACTGACCTTTGACCAGATTTCCCTGGAACAGGCCGGGCCGTATGCGGCCGAAGATGCCGACGTGACCCTGCGCCTGCACCATGTGCTGCACGAAAAACTGGCAGCCATCCCCAGCCTCAACAGCGTGCTGACGGACATCGAGATGCCGCTGGTGCCTGTATTGGCACGCATTGAACGCCAGGGCGCGCTGGTGGATGCCAACCTGCTGGGCATCCAGAGTGTTGAACTGGGTGACAAGCTGGTTGCGCTTGAGCGTGAGGCTTTTGCCATTGCCGGTGAAGAATTCAACCTGAGCTCACCCAAGCAACTCGGCGTGATCCTGTACGAAAAACTCGGCCTGCCGATTATCAGCAAAACGGCCAAGGGCCAGCCTTCGACGGCCGAAGCCGTGCTGGCGGAGCTGGCCGAGCAGGACTTCCCGCTGCCCAAGGTGCTGATGCAGTACCGTTCGATGAGCAAGCTGAAGAGCACTTACACCGATCGCCTGCCTGAGCAGATCAACCCTCGTACAGGGCGGATTCATACGTCCTACCATCAGGCGGTGACGGCTACCGGGCGCTTGTCCTCCAGTGACCCGAACTTGCAGAACATCCCGATCCGTACTGCCGAAGGTCGTCGGATCCGTCAGGCATTTGTTGCCCCAAAAGGCTACAAACTGCTGGCGGCCGACTACTCGCAAATCGAACTGCGGATCATGGCCCACCTGGCCAAGGACGAAGGCTTGCTGCATGCCTTCCGCAACAACCTGGACGTGCACAGCGCCACAGCGGCCGAGGTCTTCGGGGTTGAGCTGGCGGACGTGACTACCGACCAGCGGCGCAGTGCCAAGGCCATCAACTTCGGCCTGATCTACGGCATGAGCGCCTTTGGCCTGGCCAAACAGATCGGCGTCGACCGCAAGCAGTCACAGGCCTATATCGACCGTTATTTCGCACGTTACCCGGGCGTGCTGGACTACATGGAGCGCACGCGCACCCAGGCTGCCGAGCAAGGCTATGTCGAGACCATTTTCGGTCGTCGCTTGTACCTGCCGGAAATCAACGCGAAAAACCCGGCCCTGCGTAAAGGTGCAGAACGCACGGCGATCAACGCCCCGATGCAGGGCACGGCGGCCGATATCATCAAGAAAGCGATGGTGGCTGTGGATAACTGGCTCAGCGCATCAGGCCTCGATGCCCGTGTCATCCTGCAAGTACACGATGAATTGGTGCTGGAGGTACGCGAAGACCTGGTGGACCAGGTGCGTGATGAAGTGCGGGTACACATGAGCGAAGCGGCGAAGCTGGATGTGCCGCTAGTGGTTGAAGTAGGCGTGGGCAACAACTGGGATGAGGCGCATTAATGAGGGGATGTGGGAGCGGGCTTGCTCGCGATGCAGGCGACGCGGTCTGTCGCAATGACCGCGTTGATGCCATCGCGAGCAAGCCCGCTCCCACACTAAAAATTTATTGCTGCTGCAGAGACCGGGCTTATTCCAAAGAGTTTTTAGGCTCCCGGAACTAAATCTGCCAACACCACTCAGATTTATTGAATGGGTGGTGAAGCCCTTCAAAGCTCCTAATGTTGTGTTAAGTGTTGGCAGATATCTGAACCACGCCCTAGCGGTTCAGTACTTGAACCCCGGACCTCCTTCCCCCCATGCGAAGTCCGGGGTTTTTTTTGCCTGCGATGTGTTACTCGTCAGCCTCGACCAGCTCTTCGCCTTTGTTCGGCAGTTCCATCCAGCGCGCCAGCACGGTGTACGCCTCTTCCAGGCCCATGCGCTTGGGCGTGGAGAACAACTGGATGGTGACGGCATCGCCCCATTGCTTGCGAATATCCGACTGGATTTTAAGCAATGTATTTTTTGCAGCGCCGTACGTCAGTTTGTCGGCCTTGGTCAGCAAAATATGCATCGGCATGCCGCTGGACACGGTCCAGTCCAGCATCAAAAGGTCGAAATCGGTCATTGGATGACGGATATCCATCATCAAGATCACGCCTTTGAGGCTTTCACGGCTGCCGAAATACGCCTCAAGGTGACGCTGCCAGTGCAGTTTCAGCGGGATCGGCACCTTGGCATAACCGTAACCCGGCAGGTCGACCAGACGACGTTCTTCGTCCAGTTTGAAGAAGTTCAGCAGCTGGGTACGGCCCGGAGTTTTCGACGTGCGCGCCAGGCTGGCGTGGGTCAAAGTGTTGAGGGCACTGGACTTGCCGGCGTTGGAACGCCCGGCAAACGCGACTTCGTAGCCCTCGTCATCGGGGCATTGATCGACTTTGGCAGCGCTGAGCATGAAGGTGGCCTGTTGGCACAGACCGAGAATGGGGTTCTTGAGTTGCATGGGATTTCCGATGTGAGCGGCGTCAGGAATGGACGCGGCGAGCGTGTCGTTTCCGTTTCAGTGACGCCAGTATATAATGCCGCAGATTTTGTGTGCGCTTTGTCCCAGCGTAGGATGAAGAACACGGGAGCGAAAAACCCAGGTTGCGCATTAGAACGCAGCAGGCTCCCAACCCTGAAAAGGTCGTTTTATGACTGCTGGTGCCGGTGTCTTGATGCCACGTTACAGCATTCAGGCTACACAGGATCCGGAAGCCGTGTACAACCGCGTTTGTATTGTCTGCCATGCAGGTCAGCTTATCGGCCAAGGTTAGAGCAAGGTATGGAAGCGCTGGTGCAACACGTGACCCAGGGTTTCAAGGCGATGCCGCCGCGTGGTTTGTGCATGGACTGCAGTGTCGAGGATCACCGAACTGTCCTACAGTGGATAAGCGAGTGAGCCCGGCCCAGAACTCTTTAACCCTTAGCCGTAGTTGGATTAGCTGATGAACAAATTACTCGTGAGTCTGCTGTTGACCTTGGGCGTCAGCGGTATTGCCCAGGCTGCAGGCGCCGTTGTGGTAGGTGATGCTGCTGCAGGTCAGGCAAAAACCGCTGTATGTGGCGCTTGTCACGGTCCGGACGGCAATAGCATGGCCCCAAACTTCCCCAAGCTGGCCGGGCAAGGTGATCGTTACCTGCTCAAGCAGTTGCATGAAATCAAGGATGGCAAGCGTCAGGTGCTGGAAATGACCGGCCTGCTGGCGAACCTGAACGATCAGGACCTTGCCGACATCGCTGCCTACTACTCCAGCCAGAAAGGCTCGGTCGGCGCTGCAGACCCGGCACTGGTTGCCCAGGGCGAAGCCCTGTTCCGTGGTGGCAACCTTGAGAAAGGCATGCCAGCGTGCATCGGCTGCCACTCGCCAGACGGCCAGGGCCTTGCCGCTGCCGGTTTCCCACATCTGGGCGGCCAACATGCCAGCTATATCGAGAAACAGCTGACAGACTTCCGCGAAGGCGATCGTACCAACGATGGCGACTCGATGATCATGCGCGGCATCGCGGCTAAAATGAGCAACAAGGACATCAAGGCGCTGGCCAGCTATATTCAAGGCCTGCACTAAGGTCAGCACGGTCGGCGGGGCCAGGTCTTGAAACCAGTGGTCACGTTAACGATCGTTTAATCCTTGAATGTGAACCTCAAAGGGCAGCTTCGGCTGCCCTTTTGCATCGCGTCTACAGTTACACTATCGAACTCAAGCCAGCATGGACCTGTCTGAATACAGGTCACGTTGATATGACCTTATCTGTCCAGGAGTAAAGCATGCGTAATCTGATTCTCAGCGCCGCTCTCGTCAGTGCCAGCCTGTTTGGCATGACCGCTCAAGCTGCCGAGCCGCTTGAAGCGGGCAAACAATATGTAGAGCTGAGCAGCGCCGTTCCGGTTGCCGTGCCTGGCAAGATCGAAGTCGTCGAGCTGTTCTGGTATGGCTGCCCGCATTGCTTCGCCTTCGAGCCAACCATCAATCCGTGGGCAGAAAAACTGCCGGCCGACGTGAGCTTCGTACGTATCCCTGCCATGTTTGGCGGGATCTGGAATGTTCATGGCCAATTGTTCATCACCCTTGAAGCCATGGGCGTTGAAAACAAGGTTCACAAAGCCGTGTTCCAGGCCATCCACGACGGCAAGAAGCTGGCTACCCCAGAGGAAATGGCTGATTTCCTGGCCGGCGAAGGCATCGACAAAGACAAGTTCCTGAGCACTTACAACTCGTTCGCCGTCAAAGGCAAGGTTGAAGACGCCAAGAAAAAGGCCCAGGCCTATCAAATCTCCGGCGTACCGACCATGGTCGTCAACGGCAAGTACCGCTTCGACCTGGGCACTGCCGGTGGCCCTGAAGGCGCTTTGAGCGTGGCTGACCAGCTGATCGCCAAAGAGCGTGCAGCGGGCGCAAAAAACTAAGCGGCGCCCTCGCCCATGCTCCGCTGGAAAGGCGAGCGAACCGTTGGTCTGCATGAGCCGCAGATCAACGAAGATCATCTGGCGTCCTGCGGGATACCGGATGATCGGCGTTTACGACTGCTCAGTTTTAATATCCAGGTGGGTAACAGCACCCAGGGTTACCGGCATTACCTGACCCGCAGTTGGCAGCATGTACTGCCTCACAAAGGCCGGGCCGGTAACCTGGAGCGCATTGGCGACTTGCTCGGCGACTTCGACCTGGTTGCCCTGCAAGAAGCCGATGGTGGTAGTCATCGTTCCGGCTACATCAATCAGGTCAAGTATCTTGCCCAGCAGGGCGAATTCCCCTACTGGTATCAACAACTCAATCGCAATCTCGGGCGTCTGGCCCAGCACAGCAATGGTTTGCTCAGCCGACTGCGCCCTGCCGTGATTGAGGATCATCCCTTGCCCGGGCCTGCGGGTCGCGGTGCGATTCTGGTACGTTTTGGCGAAGGCCCTGACGCACTGGTGGTGGTAATCATGCATCTGGCGCTGGGGACAAAAACCCGCACCCGGCAGTTGGCCTATATTCGCGAGTTGATTGGTGGCTATCAGCATCAGGTGTTGATGGGCGACATGAACACCCACGCCAACGACCTGTTGCACACCTCGCCACTGCGTGACCTCGGGTTGCTGGCACCGCAAATGGAGGCCACCTTCCCCAGTTGGCGTCCGCAACGTTGCCTTGATCATATTTTGCTCAGCCCAAGCCTGACCCTCGAACGCGTGCAGGTACTGGACCAGCCAATCTCGGACCATCTGCCGGTGGCTGTGGATATCCGCCTGCCAGGTTCTGTCGGCGTCGACTCACAGCTAGCGTTACGTCCGCCTGACAACGAGCCGCAGGCATGACAGACGAGGCCGCGCGCTGGAAAGAGAAATACCTTAAAAGCGTTGAGCTGCAAGACAAGCTTGAGCGCCGCTGGAATGCCCGCCTCGACTTGCTGCGCCGTGGCCTTGTGCGCAGCACCCTGGCCGCTGAAGGTAGCGACCGCACGGTCGACCAGTGCATGAAAGAGATGCGCGAAGTGGTGCGCACCAATGAGATGGACGCCGCCCTTGCCGCCCTGCTGCCGCGCCTTGAAAAAGCCGTGCTCGACTCTGAACAACGGCGTGAAACCCGGGTTGAGCAAGTCAGCGTGGCACTCAATACCTTGGTCGCGCAGTTGCAGGCCCTGCCCTTGCCCCGCGAGGTCAGCAAGCCGCTCAAGGCCTATGCCAAGCAGCTCGACAACCGGGTGTCCCATGCCCGGGAAATACCGCTGCTGCTCGATGAGCTAAGCCATTTACAGGGGCAGGCGCTGGCACCACAGCTCAAGGATGCAGAACCGCCCAAACCGGGCCTGCTGCAGCGCCTGTTCGGCACCCAGGACAGCGACCCCCCGGCCACAGAAGCCACGCCACTGCCGCAGCCCGCGGCGGAAAAACCCGTAGCTGCACCGGTTGTGGTCAAACCGGCCGTGATCATCGCGCCGGCTGAGCCTGTCATCGCCGAAGTCGCGCCGCAGCCCTCGCCCCCGCCAGCCTTGCACGATGCCCAGGCGCCAGTGCTGGTCGCACCAGAGGTGGTAGCCATAAACGTGCCTGATGAGCAGGCATCCAGTGGTGCGCTGGAGTCCGTGGTGGCGCTGGTCGAGGCAGAGAATGACCAGGCCCGGGCCCCTGAAAGTCCCGAGCCTGAACCGTGGCCTGAACCCGAGTACGAGCCCGCCGAGATTGATGCCGTCTATGCCCTGCCCGAGGCCCCCGAGCCCACTTACAGCAGCGTTGCGGAGCATATTGAATCCACCCTGCTCGGCCTGCTGAACGACCTGTCGTTGCCCGAACATCATCGCCCCCAGGCCGAGGCCATGCGCAAACGTCTGGAAAAGGGGCTGAACTGGTACGAGCTGCTGCCGATACTCGACGATCTTGCGGTTTTGATGCTGGCCATTACCGACAGCGGCCAGCATGAATTCGGGGCTTATCTCAAACAGCTCAATGAGCGTCTTGAGGCATTCCAGAATAATCTTCAGGCCGCCAGCGAAGGCCATGCCGAAGGTCGCAGCGCTGCCGACGACCTGCACAGCCAACTGCGCGAACACGTCGACGGCCTGCAAAACAGCGTGCAAGACGCCGTCGACCTCAACAGCCTCAAGCACCTGCTGGAAAACCGTCTTGAAGGGCTGCTGGGTGCGATGGATCAGCACCAGCAGCAGCGCAATGCCCGCGAACAGGAGGTTTCAGCCCACCTGCAAGGGCTGGCCGAGCGCATTGCGCAGATGGAGCAGCAGGCCCAGGACTATCGCGAGCACCTTGAAGAACAGCGCCAGAAAGCCCTGATCGACCCCCTGACCGGCCTGCCAAACCGGGCGGCCTGGGGCGAACGTCTGCACGATGAAGTCGAACAGTGGCAAAACCACGGCAAACCGCTACTGATTGCCATGCTCGACCTCGATCACTTCAAGCGTATCAATGATGGTTATGGGCATCTGGCGGGCGACAAGGTGCTCAAGATCATTGCCGCGCAGTTGCGCAAGCACCTGCGCCCGGTCGACTTTATTGCCCGCTTTGGCGGCGAAGAATTTGTCCTGCTGATGCCCGACACACCGCTGGCGGCGGGTGTGCAGGGGGTCGAGAGACTGCGGGCGGCGATTGAAGCCTGCCCCTTCCACTTCAAGGGCGAACCGGTGACCATCACCCTGTCCATAGGGGTGTCGGCGTTCAGGCCGGGGGATCGCAGTGATCAGGTACTCAAGCGCGCAGATGAAGCGCTGTACCAGGCCAAGCACCGTGGGCGCAATTGCGTGGAGACAGCGCCGCTGTAACGACGACATAATTCGTCCATCCCACTGCACAACAAGGCCCTTAAGGTATGCTTGCTGATTAACTGTTCAGTCGTGTTGTGCCTGCCCATGAAATTTTCCGCCCTGATCGTGTCCCTTGCCCTGCTGGCCGGTTGCAGCAACGGCCTGCGCATGGACACCAGCCATCCTTCGGTCAACCACGACAGCCGCGTGCAGTTTGTGGTGTTGCACTACACGTCGACCTCGCTGGAGCGCTCCCTGGAGCTGTTGACCCGCGGCCCGGTCAGCAGCCATTACCTGGTGGGCGATACCCCGCCGACCATTTATAAACTGGTGGATGAAAACCAGCGCGCCTGGCACGCCGGTGAAAGCCAGTGGAAGGGCCGCACCTGGCTCAACTCCAGCTCCATCGGCATTGAAATCGTCAACAAGGGCTTTCGCGATACGCCAGAAGGCCGAGTCTGGTACCCCTACACTGAAGGCCAGATCCAGTCCGTTATTGCATTGCTCAAGGACATTTCCACACGCTACAAGATCGATCCGCGCAATATCATTGGCCACAGCGATATCGCACCCTTGCGCAAGCTTGACCCCGGCCCATTGTTTCCCTGGAAGCGCCTGGCCGATGCCGGCTTTGGCATCTGGCCAAACGCCCAGGCCGTTGCCCGCGAGCAAGCGTTGTACGCCAGCAACTTGCCAAGCATTACCTGGTTCCAGCAGCAACTGGCGCTACTGGGCTACGAGACCCCACAAACCGGCGAGCTGGATGTAGCCACTCGCCATGTTCTGGCCGCCTTCCAGATGCATTTCAGGCCGTCGCGGTTCGATGGCACCCCCGATGCTGAAAGTGCGGCCATTTTGAAAGTGCTAAACACACAAAAGCACTGACGGGCTAGAGCAACGGCAAGGCCATGTAAAATTGCGTGCCTTGCCCGGGGCGCGAATACACCCCGATACGCCCGCCATGCAGTTGCACAATCTCCTTGCACAGCGCCAGTCCAAGGCCGGCGCCGCCCTTTTTGCGCCCCACTTGTACAAAGGGTTCAAAAATCCGCCCCTGCTGGCTATAGGCAATGCCTTCGCCATTGTCCTCGATGCTGATGATCACCCGCTCGCCATGACGCCGGGCCTGCAGGCGGATCTGCCCGCCGCTGGCGGTATGGCGCAAAGCATTGTCCAGCAGGTTGTCCAGCACTCGCTCCAGCTGCACCTGATCGGCCCGCAGCTCGGGTAGCGGCTGCTGCAGTTCCACCAGCAGCTCGATATTTTTCGCCGCGGCAAGGTCTGCGAAGCGGGTGCGGGCGTCTTCAAGCATGTGCTCGACGCTGCAAGGGGCCAGCGTCAGTTTTTGCATGCCGTTTTGATAGCGGGAGAAATTCAGCAGGTCATTGATCAACTGCATCAGACGCTGCATTTCTTCGTTGACGGTGTTGAGCAGGTCGGTTTCCCGCGACTGCGGGTCAAAGCGCGAACGCTCCAGAAACAGCCCGAACGCCATATGCATGCCGGTGACGGGGGTGCGCAATTCATGGGAGGCGCGCAGCACAAATTCGCTGCGTACCCGCTCAAAGGCGCGCTGCTCGGTAACGTCATGCAACACCATCACGGCGCCGAGGATCGGCCCCTTGGGCTGGCTGACGGGGGTCAGGCTGTAGGTCAGCAGGCGGGTTTCACCCTCGATATCGACGCTCAGATCCTCCGGCAGGCGCTCAAGGCTGCCGCCGCGCAAGACCGTCTGCAGTTGCTGGTCGAGTTCGGGGCGCTGCATCACGTCCCCCAGCGACTGGCCCAGGCGGCTCTCGTCCCAGCCCAACTGGCGCTGCGCAACAGGGTTCAAGTGCTCAAGGCGGCCCTGCTGGTCGATCATCAATAGCCCGTCATCGATGCTGTCGAGCACGGCCTGCAGCCGTTGCTGGCCCGCCAGCAGCTCGTCGATATTGGTGGCCTGATGCTGACGCAAAGCCTCGGCCATAATGCCAAAGCGCCGCGTCAGCAGGTTCATCTCCGTGGCCGAAGAGAGCGGCAACACCACCTCGAAGTTACCCTTGCCTATATTGTCGGCGGCTTTGGCCAAGGCTTCGATCGGCGCGCCAAAACGCCTGGCAATACCGTGGGCAGTAATAAAGCCGATGATCAGCACGGCAAGGCCGACCAGGCCGAGCAAGGCGGCAATGACCAGAGCGCGATCCCGGGCTGCGGCCTGGGCGGCATAGATGGTATCGAGCGCGCGGCGGTGTTCGGTAATCAGGCCGTTGCGCAGCTGATTGAATCGGCTGGTCAGTTCCTTGTCATTGCTCAGGTTCAGTTGCGCGTCGTGGGCCTTGTTGAAGGCCAGCAAAAAGCTGCTGTAATCCTCCCGGGCCTGGGCAAAACCGCTGTGCAGATCGTTTTTGCGCTCATGCTCAATGCCCTCGTCGAGCAGCTTCAGATACTGCTGGGCCGATGCCTGCAGCGCCTGGGGGTCTGGCTGGTTGTGCAACATCATGACCAGTTGATCGCCCAGGGACTGGCGCAGCTTAAGGCCAAGGTCGAGGGTAATGAAGTTGTTGCGAATCAGCGCTTCCTGAGTTTTGGCCATTTGCATCACGCTGACGACGCCAAGCAGCAGGCCGAGCAGCGCCACCGTAATCAGCGCCGAAATGCTCAGGAACAAACGGGTACGCAGCTTGATCGCAAGTTTCATCGGCTACTCACAGGTTGTACTGCTTGCGTTTGCGGTACAGCGTCGAAGCATCGATGCCCAGCGTCTTGGCTGCCTGGTCCAGGGTTTCGCTGGTGGCCAGAACGGCGCCGATATGGGCTTTTTCCAGTTGATCCAGGCTCAGTGCCGCACCAATGCGCGGGGCGTTGGGCGTGGCTTGCTCGGCCATCCCCAGATGGCTGACCTCGACCACTTCCTGGGGGCAGATGATACTCGCTCGCTCAACCACGTTGCGCAGCTCACGAATATTGCCCGGCCAACGGTAATTGGCCAGCGCGCGGCGGGCTTCTTCGCTGAAACCGCGGGCAGGGCGAGCATATTCCTTGACGAAACGGGCCAGGAACCGGTCGGCCAGGGTCAGGATGTCTTCACTGCGCTCGCGCAGCGGCGGCAGGTGCAGGGTGATCACGTTGAGGCGGTAGAGCAGGTCTTCACGGAAGCGGCCATCGCGCACCATGTCCTCGAGGTTGAGGTTGGTGGCGGCCAGAATCCGTACATCGGCGCGGCGGGTGACGGGGTCGCCGACGCGTTCGTATTCCTTGTCCTGGATAAAACGCAGCAGTTTTGGCTGCAGGGCCAGTGGGAAATCGCCGATTTCATCGAGGAACAAGGTACCGCCGTCGGCCTGATTGACCCGGCCCAAGGTGCTTTCACTGGCGCCGGTAAAGGCACCGCGGGTGTGGCCGAACAATTCGCTTTCCATCAGCTCGGCCGTCAGTGACGGGCAGTTGATCGTCACGCAGGACTTTTTCGCCCGCTTGCTCCAGCCGTGTATGGCCCGGGCCAGTTCGCCTTTACCGGTACCCGATTCGCCCAGAATCAGGATATTGGCATCGGTGCCGGCAACCTGGCGGGCGGTTTCCAGCACCGCCATCATGGCCGGGCTATGGGAGTCGAGGCCTTCCTTGGGTTTGCGCACCTCACCTTCAAGGGCTTCAAGGCGGGCGGACAACTGGCGCACTTCCAGTTGCTTGGCGGTGGCCAGGCGCAGTTGGTCGGGGCTGCACGGCTTGACCAGATAATCTGCTGCACCTGCCTGGATCGCATCCACGGCGGTATCCACGGCCGAGTGGGCGGTGACGATCACCACCCGCATCCACGGCGCCTGAATGCGCATCTGGGCCAGCACATCCAGGCCGTTGTCTTCACCCAGGCGCAGATCAAGGAAGCACAGGTCGAACACCTGGCGTTGCAACAACGCGTCGGCCTGCGCTGCGCTGTTGGCGGTGGCGACGGTGTAACCCTCGTCTTCGAGGCAATAGCGGAATGTACGCAGGATGGCGGACTCATCGTCGACCAGCAGAATGCGGCCCTGTTGCTCTTTGGCTGACTCCATTTCCTACGTTCCTTTATATGTGGTCTTGGTTAGTGTCGGAATAATCGGGCAAGTTGCATGATTTTTCGGATTGATTCCGAGGCTAGCACCGAAGGTGCTGGGCTGCATGAAGTAACTGGCTGATTTTGCAGCTGATTAGGCTGGAAATCAGGTCTTGATCAATCGTGGGAATTTACCCTCGTAGCAGCTGACTCGCGGAGCGAGGCTGCGTTCGGCGGCGTAGCCGTCGTAAATCCTGAGTCAACGGTTCTCCTGGTACACCATAGAGCTCCGGTTCTACGACGGCTACGCCGCCGAACGCAGCCTCGTTCCTTCGGCAACTGCTACGGGGTTTACGTGGCTGCGTGATCGTGCAGAACGCACGACAGCCTTGCCGGGCATCGTGCAGGATGCGTGCAAAATCTGTTTTCATCTATTTATAAACTATTGATTTATAAGGATTTTATTCGACTCAAGAAAGTGGCACGACCCCTGCAATTACCCTTGTACAGAGCGTCGCAACTCGCGGCACAACCTCACATTGACCACCGGGTGGCAGGAGTTTGAACATGAATCGTCAAGAATTCTCCAACATGCGTGTTACGTCATTGCATCTGCAACAAGGCCTGTTTGCCAGCCTGGCGTTGTCGGTGACCTTGATCGGTGGTCAGCAGTGGGCACGCTGGGAGACTGCAGCGCAGCCCGTTGCCACGGTGGTGCATGCCGCTGCCCCGCAACAGCATTTCCAGGCATTGGGCGCGGTCATTGAAGGCACTGGCCATTACGCGCTGGCCGCTTCCGACGACACCCAGATAGCCAACACCCAGCCCCTGCCGGAACGCTGGGTGTTTTAAGTGTTTACAGCCTTGAAGCCCTGATGGGCGTCAAGCACCACCCTGTTTCACACTGTAATAAGGAGAATCACCATGTTGAGTTGGGCCATTACCTTCCTGATTATCGCCATCATCGCTGCAGTCCTGGGCTTCGGTGGTATTGCGGGCACCGCTACCGGCATCGCCAAGATTCTCTTTGTCGTGTTCCTGGTGATGTTTGTGGTGTCGTTTATCTTCGGTCGTCGCGGTCGAGGCTAGCCATGTTCGCCCCCTCCTTTAAGGCAGCGGTTGCTACCCCGTTATCGGGTGGCGACCGCGGGGCATGAAACCGGTTACATCACGTGTTGCGGCCAAGGTTTTACCTTGGTTTTTTTACGCCTGAAGAAAACCACCCGGCATGCGTAATGCCTTATCAGGGTTCATTTTTTTAAAAACAAATGTGGCCTGAACGGTGCTTCGGAACGTCGACCGTATATCGACTTGTAGAAAAATAGCCGGGACTTATATCTGATTTGTGTTGTCGGATATTTCTTGGATATAAGCGGCTTTATGCCACCCCCTACCTGACCAAAATGACCTTGAAACAGCCGGTCTACGGCACTTATGTCGTCTATTCTGTGGAATCTCAGGAGGGGCGATTTGAGGTCTTGTCGGACAAAACCCATGCCGATTCGGCATAGGGTAGGCGTTTACGGCATTAGACGGCCACCTCCTGCATGGGAATAGTTGCGCCTTTTTTCGCCTGCCAAAGAGCCTTTCGGGCTCGGTTTGGGCGACCTTCTACGGGGGTGCAGGTTTCTCTCTTTTGCGCTTTCGAGCGCTCTAGCCTGAGCCTGCGCCCGAGTCCACTTGAAGTAAGGGTAATGACATGAAGAAGGCAAAACTTAGCCTCGCCTGGCAGATCCTGATTGGTCTGGTCCTCGGGATTGCAATCGGCGCGCTGCTCAACCATTTCAGTGCTGAAAAGGCCTGGTGGATCAGTAACGTTCTGCAACCTGCCGGCGATATCTTTATCCGTCTGATCAAGATGATCGTAATCCCAATCGTGATTTCTTCACTGGTTGTCGGGATTGCAGGCGTGGGGGATGCGAAGAAACTCGGTCGTATCGGTTTTAAAACCATCATTTACTTCGAGGTGGTCACCACCATCGCGATCCTGGTCGGCCTGGTGCTGGCCAACGTGTTCCAACCCGGTGCCGGGATCGACATGAGCACCCTGGGCACGGTCGATATCTCCAAGTACGCGGCCACGGCTGCCGAAGTAACGCATGAGCATGCGTTTATCGAGACCATCCTCAACCTGATTCCATCGAACATCTTCGCAGCCATGGCGCGCGGTGAGATGTTGCCGATCATCTTCTTCTCGGTGCTCTTCGGTCTCGGTTTGTCGAGCCTGAACGCCGAACTGCGCGACCCGCTGGTGAAAACCTTCCAGGGCGTGTCCGAGTCGATGTTCAAAGTCACTCACATGATCATGAACTACGCGCCAATCGGTGTGTTTGCCCTGATCGCCGTGACCGTCGCCAACTTCGGTTTCGCCTCGCTGGTGCCACTGGCCAAGCTGGTGCTGCTGGTCTACGGCGCCATCCTGTTCTTCGCCGTTGCGGTGCTGGGCCTGATCGCCAAGCTGTTCGGCTTCTCGGTGTTCAAGCTGATCCGCATCTTCAAGGATGAACTGGTTCTGGCGTACTCCACCGCCAGCTCCGAAACCGTGCTGCCGCGCGTGATCGAGAAGATGGAAGCCTACGGCTGCCCGAAAGCGATCTGCAGCTTTGTGGTACCGACCGGCTACTCGTTCAACCTTGACGGTTCGACCCTGTACCAGAGCATCGCGGCAATCTTTATTGCCCAGCTGTATGGCATCGACCTGTCGATCAGCCAGCAACTGCTGCTGGTCCTGACCCTGATGGTGACCTCCAAAGGCATCGCCGGTGTACCGGGCGTGTCCTTCGTGGTACTGCTGGCCACCCTGGGCAGCGTGGGTATCCCGCTGGAAGGCCTGGCCTTTATCGCCGGTGTTGACCGTGTGATGGACATGGCCCGCACGGCCCTCAACGTGATCGGTAACGCCCTGGCGGTACTGGTGATCTCCCGTTGGGAAGGCATGTACGACAGCGCCAAGGGCGAGCGCTACTGGAACTCGCTGCCGCACTGGCGCAGCAAGGAAGCCCTGCCAAAAGGTGAGTAACCTCGCCTGGTAGCGCAACCCCCACAAACCCCGGCCTTGGCCGGGGTTTGTTGTTTCTGGGGGTAGGCCGCTATCATTCGCACCATCTTCCAGGAGTTTTCTTGATGCTCAACGGCCTATGGCTCAGCTTTTTCGTCGTCGCTACGGTATCGGCGCTCGCCCAATGGCTGGTGGGGGGCAACGCAGGGATCTTCTCGGCGATCGTGGAAAGCATCTTCGCCATGGCCAAGTTGTCGGTCGAAGTGATGATTTTGCTCTTCGGCACCCTGACGTTATGGCTGGGTTTTCTGCGCATTGCCGAAAAAGCCGGCATCGTCGACTGGCTGGGCAAGGCGCTGGGGCCGCTGTTCAAGCGCCTGATGCCGGAAGTGCCGCCCGGTCATCCGGCACTGGGCTTTATCACCCTGAACTTCGCCGCCAATGGCCTTGGGCTGGATAACGCTGCCACGCCCATCGGCCTCAAGGCCATGCGGGCCCTGCAAGAGCTCAACCCGAGCCCGACCAGCGCGAGCAATGCGCAGATCCTGTTCCTGGTACTCAACGCCTCGTCCCTGACCCTGTTGCCGGTCACCATCTTTATGTACCGCGCCCAGCAAGGGGCACCGGACCCGACCCTGGTATTCCTGCCGATCCTGCTGGCCACCAGCGCCTCGACCCTGGTCGGCCTGCTCTCGGTGGCCATTGTGCAGCGCCTGCGCCTGTGGGACCCGGTGGTGCTGGCGTACCTGGTGCCTGGCGCGTTGATCCTGGGCGGCTTCATGGCGTTGCTGGCGACTCTGTCAGCCACGGCGCTGGCCAGCTTGTCGTCGATCCTGGGCAACCTCACGCTGTTCGGCCTGATCATGCTGTTTCTGGTGATCGGTGCGCTGCGCAAGGTCAAGGTCTACGAAGCGTTTGTCGAAGGGGCCAAGGAAGGCTTCGACGTGGCGAAAAACCTGCTGCCATACCTGGTGGCGATGCTGTGCGCGGTGGGCGTGCTGCGTGCTTCCGGAGCACTGGATTTTGGCCTGGACGGCATCCGCCATGTGGTTGAGTGGCTGGGTTGGGATACGCGCTTTGTCGATGCATTGCCAACGGCTATGGTCAAACCCTTCTCGGGCAGTGCGGCGCGGGCCTTGCTGATCGAAACCATGCAGACCCAGGGCGTGGACAGCTTCCCGGCGCTGGTAGCGGCCACGGTGCAGGGCAGCACGGAAACCACGTTCTATGTGCTGGCGGTGTACTTCGGCGCCGTGGGCATCCAGCGTGCCCGGCATGCGGTGGGTTGCGCCCTGCTGGCGGAACTGGCGGGGGTCGTGGCGGCGATACTGGTGTGCTACTGGTTCTTCGGTTAACCCGGGGGCCTTTGTGGGAGCGGGCTTGCTCGCGATACAGGCACCGCGGTTTACCTGCCAAACCGCAGTGATGCCATCGCGAGCAAGCCCGCTCCCACAGGTTTACAGCGCTTTACGCCACACACTCACCAGCCACGGTTGCTGGTCACGGGGCAGGCCCGCCGGGCGATAGTAGTGCTCCAGCTCGGCAAACCCTGCAGCCGTCAGCATCGCCCGCCAGTGCTCCAGGTCGTGATACGCCCCATACCGCTCACCGTTCCAGCCTTCACGGTTGTCGCCGCGCGGGTTGGAACTGAGCAGTACGCCGCCGGGTTTCAAGGCCGCGTGCAGCTTGCCCAAGACCTGGCCCAGTTCCTGGGTCGGCACATGGAACAGCGAAGCGTTGGCAAAGATCCCGTCGAAGCGTTCAGCGGGCAAGTCGAGCTTAAGAAAGTCCTGGTGCCACACTTCACAGCCGCTGTCTTCACGCGCCATTTGGGTGAAGCGTTCGGTGCCGTCCAGGCCGATGGCCACATGACCCAGGCGGGTGAAGGCCTGCAGGTCGCGCCCCGGCCCGCAGCCAAAATCCAGAATCGTGAACGGTGCCGTGCCCGGGATATGGCGCAGCAGGGCATCGATGTTCTGGCTTACATCGTGGTCGCGGGTGCCTTCACGGAAGCCTTCTGCGCTTTGTTGATAGTGGCCCAGAGTGATGGCGGCAATCTGTTCGAGGGTTTTTGCATCGAGGGTCATGGCAAGTTCAGTCGGCGGCGGGGCTGGCCGCCGACTATACCTCAGCGTTTGTTCAGTGCCAGGGCCAGGCGGTCACCGCCCAGCTGAATCACGGCCACCAAAATCACCAGCAGGACGATCACCGTGAGCATCACCTGCGAGTCAAAACGCTGGTAACCGTAACGGTACGCGATGTCGCCCAGCCCGCCAGCACCAATCGCACCGGCCATCGCCGACGAGTTGATCATCGTCACCAGGGTGATGGTGAAACCGCCGACAATCCCCGGTAAAGCTTCGGGCAGCAGTACATGCCAGATGATGTGATGGCGCTTGCAACCCATGGCCTGGGCGGCTTCGATCAGGCCGTGATCCACTTCGCGCAGGCTGACTTCAGCAATACGCGCAAAAAACGGCGTGGCGGCGATGGTCAGCGGTACGACCGCGGCCCATACGCCGTAGGTAGTGCCCACGATCAGGCGGGTAAACGGGATCAATGCCACCATCAAAATCAGAAACGGGATCGAGCGAAACAGATTCACAAACGCGCCCAGTGCCTTGTTCAGTTTTGGGGCCTCATAGATTCCGCCCTTGCCGCTGGTAACCAGGATTACCGCCAGCGGAATGCCCAGCACCAGCGCAATCAGCGACGACACGCCGACCATCAGGAAGGTGTCGATCACCCCCTGCCACAAACGATCAAACCCCATAGCCCACCACCTCGACCTGTTGTGCCCATTGTCCGGCGCGTTTACGCAGCTCTTCAGCGCCCAGCGAAGTGCTGGTCACGCTAAGCAGCAGTTGGCCCAGGGCATGGCCCTGGATATGTTCGACCCCGCCGTGCAGCAGCCGCACCTGCCCCCCCAGTGCGCTGAACAGCGCACCCAGGTCGGGCTCTTGTGCCTGGCTACCGGTGAAGCGCAAGCGCAGGACCACGCTGGCCTGCGCCGACAGGGGCTGGGCCGTGATACGACTTTGCAGCGCGGCGGGCAGGGTGTCTTGCAAGGGCGCGAGCAGGGTTTTGCTGACGTCATGCTGCGGGTCGCCGAACACTTGCCATACCGGGCCTTGCTCGACCACGCGGCCTTGCTCCAGCACAACCACGCGCTGGCAGATATCGCGGATCACGGCCATTTCATGGGTGATGAGGATAATAGTCAGGCCCAGGCGCTGATTGATTTCGCGCAGCAGGCCGAGGATCGACTGAGTGGTTTCGGGGTCCAGCGCCGAGGTGGCTTCATCGCACAGCAAAATCGCCGGATCGTGAACCAGAGCGCGGGCAATGCCTACGCGCTGTTTCTGCCCGCCCGACAATTGCGCCGGATAAGCCGTGTGCTTGCCTTGCAGGCCGACCAGTTCCAGCAGCTCGCGCACTTTTTGCTCGCGCTGCAGCTTGGGTACGCCCGCCACCTTGAGCGGCAGTTCAACGTTCTGCCATACGGTTTTGGCCGACATCAGGTTGAAGTGCTGGAAGATCATGCCGATCTTGCGCCGCAGCGCCACCAACTGGTCTTCGTCAAAACCGGCGATGTCCACCTGATCAATCAGCACGCGGCCGCTGCTGGGCTGCTCAAGACGGTTGATGGTGCGAATCAGCGACGATTTGCCGGCGCCGCTGCGGCCAATAATGCCGAAAATTTCGCCGCGCTGGATCGCCAGATCAATGCCCTTGAGGGCGTCTACCGGGCCCTGGCGACCGTCATAGGTTTTGCCGATGCCGATAAAACGCACATGGGCGTGGCTCAGCCCAGGGTGCAGCTCGGTGTGGTTGGCGCCTGGCTGCGGCTGGTCGAGCCGCTCGCGAGCAATAGCCACATTCATGGTCAGCCTCCCCAGCCAGGCTGGTACAGGGTGCCGTAGGTTTTATCCAGCGAAGCTTTCACGACAGGCGAGTGCTGATAGATATCGATGAACTTGGCCAGACGCGGGTCGTCCTTGTTCTTGGGCTGGATCACGAACTGAATCACATACTCGGGGTGGTCAATGCCGTCGAACAGCAAGGCTGACTCGGCATCGAAGGTTTTGGACAAGCGGATGTAGGCCGGGTAGCCCTGCACCAGGTCGGCATCGTCGTAGGCGCGTACCAGTTGCACGGCCTCAACCTGCAGGATCTTGATGTTTTTCGGGTTGGCGATGATGTCTTCTTCGGTGGCCTTGTAGCCGACACCCGGCTTGAGGGTGATCAGCCCGGCCTTGGCCAGCAGTTGCAGGCCGCGCCCGCTGTTGATCGGGTCGTTGGCGATGGCGACGGTGGCGCCTTCAGGCAGTGCGTCGAGGCTTTTATACTTTTTCGAATACAGGCCCACGTTGTTGATGATGCCTTTGGCATAGGGCGCCAGATCAAAGCCGGCGGCGGCCTTGGCGTTTTCCAGGAACGGGATGTGCTGGAAGTAGTTCACGTCGATATCACCGCTGGCGAGGCTGACGTTGGGTGCGATCCAGTCGGTGAACTCCACCAGTTCGACCTTGAGCCCTTGCTTGTCGGCCTCGGCCACGGCGGTTTCCAGAGGGATGGCGAAAGCGGCGGTAGTGCCGACTTTGAGCGGCTTGTCGGCCGCGTGGAGCAAACCGCTAAACAGCCCGAGGGCCAGCACCAGTGCGTGTTTTTTGTTCATAAGAATTGCCCAGTCAAAGAGTCGGAATTTGAACCCTGTGGGAGCGGGCTTGCTCGCGATGGCAGCGCTGCGGCTTGCCTGAAAGACCGCGTCGCTTGTATCGCGAGCAAGCCCGCTCCCACAAAAAATCAGCTAAACGGTGTGCCTGAAGGCCGCGCCGGTATGCCGTTGTGGCAAATGCGCATCGCCTTCGGCAAACAGCTTTTGCCGCAGGCTGCCGGTGTCATAAGCGGTTTTATAGGAACCCCGGCGCTGCAGTTCGGGGACCACCAGGTCGATAAAATCGACGTAGCTTTCTGGGGTGACGATGCGGGTCAGGTTGAACCCGTCCAGGCCCGTTTCTGCAATCCAGGATTCCAGCTCGTCGGCCACTTGCTCAGGTGAACCCACCAAGGTGATGTAACGCCCGCCCAGGGCGTGCTGTTCGAGCAGCTTGCGCCGGGTCCAGTCGTTGTTTTGCAGCACTTTGGTGGCCGACTGGATCGCGTTGCTCTTCACGTACTGGATCGGTTCGTCCAGTTCGTAATCGGCAAAATCGATACCCGTGGAACTGGAAAAGTGCGCCACCCCGGCCTCGGCGCTGGCGTAGCTCAAATACTCATCACGCTTGGCCAGTGCCTCGGCCTCGGTGGGCGCCACGATCACGTTCAGGCCCATAAACAGCTTGATGTCGTCCGGGTTGCGGCCCGCTGCCACGGCGCTGGCACGCACCTTGTCGACCTGGGCTTTGGTCGCGGCCTTGGTCTGCCCGCTGATAAACACGCACTCGGCATGGCGCCCGGCAAACACCAGGCCGCGGTCCGAACTGCCGGCCTGAAACAGTACCGGGGTGCGTTGCGGTGACGGTTCGCAGAGGTGATAACCCTCCACCTGATAGAACTCACCTTCGTGTTTGACCTTGTGCACCTTGTCGGGTCGGGCGTAGATGCGTTGTACCCGGTCGTTGAGCACGGCGTCGTTTTCCCAGCTGCCTTCCCAGAGCTTGTAGAGCACTTGCAGGTACTCATCGGCCTGATCGTAGCGCCGGTCATGCTCGACCTGTTCGGTCAGGCCCATGGCCTTGGCGGCGCTGTCGAGGTAGCCGGTGACGATATTCCAGCCCACACGACCACGGGTCAGGTGGTCCAGGGTCGACATGCGCCGTGCGAACAGATACGGCGTTTCGTAGGTCAGGTTGGCCGTCAGGCCAAAGCCGAGGTTTTTGGTGACGGCAGCCATCGCCGAAACCAGTAGCAGCGGGTCGTTGACCGGCAACTGGATGGCCTCTTTGAGTGGCACATCAACCGATTGTTGATAGACGTCGTACACCCCCACGATGTCGGCGATAAACAGCCCGTCAAACAGCCCGCGCTCCAGCAGCTGCGCCAGCTCCGTCCAGTACTCCAGGGTGTTGAAGCGGGTCGAGTTGTCCCGTGGATGGGTCCACAACCCGTGGTTGATATGGCCAATGCAGTTCATGTTGAAGGCATTGATGAGGATTTTCTTTTTGCTCATCAGATGGTCCCCCGCAACGGCGGGTTGGCATCGTTGAGGTAGTAATTGCCCACCGCGTGGTACTTCCAGCGCACCGGGTCGTGCAGGGTGTGGACCCGGGCATTGCGCCAGTGGCGGTCAAGGCCGTGCTCGGCCAGGGTGGCCTGGCTGCCCGCCAGTTCAAACAGGGTGCTGCCGGCGGCCAGGGAAATCTCGGTGCTCAGGGCCCGCGCTTCGGCAACGGCAATCGAGGCCGCAGCCACGGTGCTGGCATTGGGGTTGGCCTGGGCAATGTCGAGGAACTCGCCAGCACGCTCCAGCAGGGCCTCGGCGGCATGCAACCGTACGCTCAAGTGGCCGAAGCTTTTGAGGGTCAGGGGGTCTTCGCTGGCGATATCCGTGGTGGCGTCGATCCAGGGCCGGGTTTTTGTACGCACAAAGTGCAGGGCGTCTTCAAAGGCCGCTCGGGCGATACCGGTGTCGATAGCCGCGTGAAGAATCTGCGCCAGCGGGCCTACCGGGGTCGGGCGCTCGAAGGCGGTCTGGAAGGGGATCACGTCCTGGGCGGCGACCAGTACATTGTCGAACACCACCGAGCCACTGCCCGTGGTGCGTTGGCCAAACCCGCTCCAGTCGTCGATCACGTTCAGGCCGTCGCTGTCGCGGCGCACAAACGCCAGATGCTGGATACCGTCATCGTCTACGACCGAGGTAGGAATCCGCTGCGCATACAGCGCGCCAGTGGCGTAGAACTTGCGGCCGGTGATGCGGTAACCGTGTTCGGCCCTGGCCAGGTGAGTGGTGCGGTCATGGGCAGTTTTAGTGCCGATTTCAGCCAGGGCATTGCCGAAGCGCTCCCCGGCCAGCACTTCGGCATACAGCCGCTGTTTTTGCTCGTGGCTGCCATTGACCCGCAACACTTCGAGTGCATAAAAATGGTTTTGCGGGATTTGTCCCAGGGAGGCGTCAGCCGCGGCGATCAGCGCGATCACTTGGGCCAGGGTGACGTTGGACACCCCCGCGCCGCCATAGGCCTTGGGCACGCTGATGCCCCACAGGCCGGTGTGGGAAAACAGCTCCAGTTCATCATAAGGCAGGCGCCGTTCCCGGTCGCGCAGGGCGCTGTCGCGCTTGAAATGTGCGGCCAGTTCACGCGCTACGCTCAGGGCCTCGGCATCGCTGTGGATAACCGGGACCTGTTTGGATATCAGTGACATGGGTATCTCCAGGGTCAGATCCAGGAATGCCGGGCAGGCAGGGCGCCGTTGAGGCGATAGGCGCCGATGGCGTGGTACTTCCAGCGCACCGGGTCGTGCAGGGTGTGGACCCGGGCATTGCGCCAGTGGCGGTCGAGGTTGAATTCGGCCAGGCTGGCGCGGCTACCGGCCAGTTCGAAGAGCTTTTCGCTGGCCAGCAGCGACAGCTCGGTGCTCAGCACCTTGGCTTCAGCTACCGCAATCGAGGCGCGGGCAGCGCCAGCAGCGTCAATCGGTGCAGCGCTGACTTCATCCAGCACGCGACCGGCTTTGCGCAGCAAGGCTTCGGCTGCATGCAGCTCAATGTTCAGCTTGCCGATATCGGCAATTACATAGGGGTCATCACTGTTGCGTTCGACCTTGGCGTCGATCCACGGGCGCGAGCGCTCGCGGACAAAACTGATAGTGTCGGCAATGGCGCCGCGTGCAATGCCCAGATCGATGGCGGCCTGAATCAGTTGCGATACGGCGCCCTGAATGTTCGGGGCATCGTTGAGCCGAGAGCTGTCGACTACCAGTTCAGCTTCAACCCGCACGTTGTTAAGCAATACGGTGCCGCTGGCAGTAGTGCGCTGACCAAAGCCGGACCAGTCATCCACTACCCGCAGGCCGGGCGTACCGCGACGTACAAAGGCCATGACCTGCTTGCCGTTATCGTCGAGCGCCTTGACCGCGATCCAGTGGGCAAACAGGGCACCAGTGGAGTAAAACTTCTGACCGTTTATGACGAAATCATCGCCATCGGCGGTGATCCGCGCTTTCAATTCCAGGGTGTTTTTACTGCCGCGTTCGGGGCCTGCATTGCCGATGCGCCAGCCTTGCAACACGCTGGCGAACAGGTGTTCTTTTTGCGCCGGGGTGGCCGTGGCAGCAATCAGGCTGAGAATGCCCACCTGATTCTGCGGGATCTGCCCCAGCGCCGGGTCGGCCGCCGAAATAATGGCGAACACTTCAGCCAGGGTCACGAATGACACCTGGGGCCCGCCAAATTCCCGGGCAATGGAGAGGCTGCCCAGCCCGCTACGGGTGAATTCTTCCACCAGCGACCAGGGCAACTTGCGCTGCAGGTCGCGCTTGCCAGCGTGTTCGCGGGCATTGGCCGCCAGGCTACGCGCGGCTTCAAGGGCTTCGTTGTCGGTGCGCAGAACCTGCGCTGCCAGCAACAGAGGCGCGACATCCTGGTCGCTTTGCAGGTGTGCATTGGCCAAGTTGGACATTAGTTGCGCTCCTTGGCTGCACTCAATGCCCTGGCGTTATGCACAAGGGTGATTGTGTTACGGACCATACCTACCTCACGTTTCATGGGGGCGCCGCTTGTGCGGCGCGGATAAAAGCCGAGAGTCCGGTGGTCCGGTGCATATACCCTAATCGAGTATAAAAATTTAAAGAACTAACTTTTAGGAATATGAATAGACGATTCCATCGCCCGCCCGGCCCTAGTTGCGCCAGTTGGGCCGCGGCTCTGCAGCCTGCAGCACCTCCCTTGGAGCAGGGTTGAGGTAGAGCCTGGGGACGCCGACCTTGAGTACCCGCGCCGGTGCCCAGCGCGAGTTGTTGCCCACGCGGTCGATCACGCAGTAAGTCACCTCCAGCCGGGCGTCTTCGCCAGCCTCCTGGATAATATGC
Organism: Pseudomonas fragi; assembly: GCF_900105835.1. Lineage (NCBI taxonomy): Bacteria > Pseudomonadati > Pseudomonadota > Gammaproteobacteria > Pseudomonadales > Pseudomonadaceae > Pseudomonas > Pseudomonas fragi. The sequence continues at coordinate 3,348,370 of NZ_LT629783.1, read as the reverse complement.
GGGGGCACAAACACGCTGACGGGCTTGTCGATATCCACCTTGCGCAGTTTCGGCACGTCCAGGCGTACATCGCCCCAGAGCAGGGTGATTGCGTCATCGCAGGCCATGTTGCGATAGGGTTCGATCGTCAGCGGCACGCCGCGCTTCATCTGGCTGGGGTTTACCCCATAACGCTGGATCGGCAGCGGAATCACCAGCGGCGCAAGGCCCTGGTTTTCCTCGCCGATGGCTTCGCCGCCAGGGCAGTCAAGTTTGACAAAGATTTTAAGTTGCGCAGAAAGAGCCGGGCTGCTGCCGATATGCATCACCCGGTAATAGAGGCGCGCCGTACCATTTTGAATAAAACTGTGCGGCACTCTTAAAAGGACAGGCTGGCCAATATCGGCTTTGATGATCTGCTGCGAGGCAACATAACAGCCGTCCCAGAACAACTCGACCAGGTCGCCTTCTTCCATGTTCGTGTACGGATTTATTGTAATAAGCAAGTGCTCGGCGGCGCGCGCGCAAACAGTATGCCTGGCAGGGTTCGACAGTGCAGGGGCGGCCAGTTTGTTGATGCATGAAGTAAAGGGCATATTTAAAGATTCCTTTCCAGTATGTAAGGGAACGCTACGCGTCTGCGCAGGCCGGCCCTCGCGCGCAGTCACGCGTGCTGGCGGCACATTGATAACGCAATAAATATTGACTTGAAGAAGTGACTGGGTGGCTTTGTATTTATTAGATAAGAGTCCGCGGGGATGGGTGTCAAGGGCGAACATAGCTAATATAAATGTCCCTGTATTATTCAGAAAGTTCCTACTGATAGAGCGCTTTAACATTGCGCCGCAAGTTACGCGGATACAGGGTTGTCGACTCATCCGTCGTATAAGTGTGTCGCATGCTTAATGGCCTGCTATCGCCGAGCGCCTGGAGGGGTTGAATCACTCAGGGCCTGGGGCATGATGAGTTTTTTTGCGTTTTTGCCATTTATTTCACACTCCGTCTGCATAATCGCCAGAGGCGAGGCAGCCGGTTTGCCCGCTTTGTGATATTTAGTTCTGGCCCAACCTTTCGGAAGCCCACTCAAATGGCAACAAACCCACAGTTGATACCGCCTGTTCCCCGGCCCTCACGTTTCAGCCTGCGCTGGTACTCCTGGGTGTTGCTGGCGGGTGCATTGTTCTATGGGCTCGCATGGATCATGCATTGGGATGACCGCGGTGCGCTGTGGGTACTGGAGCGGTTTGAAAGCCAGTCCGAGCAGAATGAAAGCATTTGGCTACCTGACTATCGGGCGGTGATTGATGCCAAGGTGTTGCCGGGGATGGAAAAGGACGAAGCGTCGGACCTGGCCTATAACCCGCTGACCAAAACACTGTTTTCGGTGATGGGCAAAAACCCGTTTCTCGTGGAACTGACCCTCAATGGCGACGTGCTGCGCAAAATCCCGCTGGTGGGCTGGAGCAACCCGGAAGGCCTGACCGTCATGGAGAACGGCCTGCTGGCCATTGTCGATGAGCGTGAACATATGCTGAGCATCGTCAACATCGATGCCAACACCAAAAGCCTGAATATTGCCGACTTCCCCAAGTACGACCTGGGGCCTTCGAAAAACCAGAACAAGGCCTTCGAAGCCATTGCCTGGGACCCGCGCCGCCAACAGTTGTTGCTGGGTGAGGAGCGTCCGCCGCAGTTGTTTGTATGGAAGAGCGACGGCAGCCAGGTGCTCACCGGCAGCAAGCAGAAAGTGCCCAGCGATGAGCTGGACCTGCGCAACCTCTCGGCCCTGAGCGTTGATCCGCGTACGGGCCATACATTGGTGCTGTCGGCCGATTCGCATATGCTGCTGGAACTGGACGAACTGGGTGAACAAGTCAGCTTCATTACCTTGCTCGGCGGCTTCAATGGCCTGAAGAACACCATTCCCCGGGCCGAAGGTGTTGCGATTGATGAACACGGCACGTTGTACATGGTGAGCGAGCCGAACCTGTTTTATCGTTTTGAAAAGACAGTGAAGTGATTTTCTTTAAATCAAGTAGGAAAAGGCTTAAACGCTAGTTTCTATCTATTTGCGCATTGGGGATTAAGTTTAAATTCAGGCACCGCTGGCATTTAAGCTGCCTGTTAAATTTAGAGTTATCCCCAATGCGTCCTGTCAGCCGCTCTACAGTTTTTATTATTTGTATCGTACTCGTATTACTCATAGTTTGTAGCGTTGCAGCGCAGCATGATCGTTTGCCGGCACGCCTATGGTTTAACGTCAGCCAGTTGTGGCAACCTGTCGAACCAGATGCGATCAAACTGGGCGAATACCACGTCGTATTGCAAGGCATGGAGATCAAGGGGATTGAAGACGATGCCTCGTCTCTGACCTTCGATCCCATTCGCCAAACCCTGTTTACCGTGACCAATAAAGATGCCGAACTTTTTGAACTGTCCCTGGATGGTCGAATTTTGCGGCGTATAAAGCTGATCGGCTTTGGCGATGCCGAGGCGGTCGAGTTTGTTGGCGAAAATACCTACGTCATTGCCGACGAGCGTGAACATCGGCTGTTTAAAGTCAAGGTTGATGACAACACCCGGGTCCTGGATGCCCGTGATGCTGAACAATTGACGCTGGGGCTCCATAAACCCAGCAACAAGGGTTTCGAAGGCCTGGCCTACGACCCGGTAGGCAAGCGCATGTTTGTGGCCAAAGAGCGCGACCCGATGCTGATTTATGAAGTGAGAGGTTTCCCCCTGGACACTTCCAGGCAACCGTCTGCCATTCATGTGGCGACTCATCCACAACGGGATGCGGGCTTGTTTGTACGGGATTTGTCGGATCTGGAGCATGACAAGCGCACCGGGCATTTACTGGCGCTGTCGGACGAGTCGAAATTGCTGCTTGAGCTGGGCCTGGACGGAAAGCCGATCAGCACACTGTCGCTGAAAAAGGGTCAGCACGGTTTGACCCGCTCAGTGCCGCAGGCAGAAGGCGTGGCGATGGACGATAAAGGGACTATTTATGTGGTGAGCGAACCTAACCTGTTTTATCGTTTCGAGAAGCTTAAGCAGTGATTCCGGCAAAAGCCGTGCAGGAAAATCCCAAAGATTAATCTTTGCCCTCTTAAGTATTGAGGATTAAGTTTAAATTCATGCAGTGCTGGTATTTAAACCGCCTGATTAATTTAGAGTTAGCCTCAATGCGACCTGTCAGTCGTTCTACCGTTTTTACTCTTTGTATCGTGCTGGTGGCATTACTGGCTTGCGGGGTGGCTGCGCAGCATTTCCGGATGCCTGAACGCATCTGGTTTCACCTCAGCCAACAGTGGCAACCGGTCAACCCGGATGCGATCAATCTGGGCGAGTACCGCGCGGTATTGCAAGGCAAGGCCATCGAAGGGCTCGAGGACGATGTTTCGGCACTGACCTTCGACCCGATTCGTAAAAGCCTGTTCACTGTAACCAACAAGAAAGCCGAGCTGATCGAACTGTCCCTTGATGGCCAGATCCTGCGCCGTATCGCACTGGTCGGGTTTGGTGATGCCGAAGCGGTGGAGTTTATTGGTGAAAATACCTATGTGATTACCGATGAGCGTCAACAGCGCCTGATCAAGGTCAAGGTCGATGACAACACCCGGGTTCTGGATGCCCGCGATGCCGAGCAATTGACGCTGGGGATCAACCCGTCGGGCAACAAGGGCTTTGAAGGCCTGGCCTACGATTCGGTGGGCAAGCGCCTGTTTGTCGCCAAGGAGCGCGACCCCATGCTGATTTACGAAGTGCGGGGCTTCCCTCAAAGCAACCCCCAGAAACCCTATGCCACCCATGTAGTGAGCAACCCGCGACGGGACGCGCGGTTGTTTGTGCGGGACTTGTCGAGTTTGCAGTTTGACGAGCGCACCGGGCATTTGCTGGCGCTATCGGACGAGTCGAAATTGCTGCTTGAGCTGGGCCTGGACGGGAAGCCAATCAGCACACTGTCGCTGAAAAAGGGTCAACACGGTTTGACCCGCTCAGTGCCACAGGCAGAAGGCGTGGCGATGGACGATGAAGGGACTATTTATGTGGTGAGCGAGCCGAACCTGTTTTATGTGTTCAAAAAACCCTAGAGCCTGTGGGAGCGGGCTTGCTCGCGATGTAAACGACGCGGTGTACCTGTCACACCACAGCGATTCAATCGCGAGCAAGCCCGCTCCCACACGTGTAAGGCGGGGTTACTTGCTCAGGGTTTTCACGCCTTCAGGGGTGCCCAGCAACAGCAGGTCGGCCGGGCGGGCCGCGAACAGGCCATTGGTTACAACGCCGACAATGGCGTTGATCTGACGCTCCAGCTCAACCGGGTTGGTGATCTGCATGTTGAACACGTCGATGATGATATTGCCGTTGTCCGTCACCACACCTTCGCGGTAAACCGGGTCGCCGCCCAGTTTGACCAGCTCGCGGGCCACATGGCTGCGCGCCATCGGGATCACTTCAACCGGCAGCGGAAATGCGCCCAGCACCGGTACCAGCTTGCTGGCGTCGGCGATGCAGATAAAGGTCTTGGCCACGGCTGCGACGATCTTCTCGCGGGTCAGGGCTGCGCCACCGCCTTTGATCAGGTTGAGGTTTTCGTCGCTTTCATCGGCGCCATCAACATAGAACTCCAGGTCGCTGACCGTGTTCAGTTCATACACCGGAATACCGTGGCCCTTGAGGCGCGCGGCGGTGGCTTCGGAACTGGCCACGGCGCCGTCGAAGGCACCCTTGTGCAGGGCCAGGGCGTCGATAAAGCAGTTGGCAGTGGAGCCGGTGCCGACCCCGACGATGCTCTTGTCATCCAGTTTTGGAAGGATGAAGTCGACAGCAGCCTGGGCTACGGCCTGTTTGAGTTGATCCTGGGTCATGCGGGCTCCGGGGCGGGAAGGGTAAACAGAAAGGCGCTGAGTATAACCCAAGCCTTTAAAACCTTTGGATTCGTATGGTCGCCTGCGTAAACGCTGGGGTAGACTCTTTGGTCCCTGCCAACCCGCCAGTGAAGCTTTCCGATGCTCGAACAGTACGTTAAGAAGATCCTCACCTCGCGCGTTTATGACGTTGCCGTCGAAACGCCCCTGCAAGCTGCCAACCAGCTCACCGAGCGCCTGGGCAACCAGATTTTGCTCAAGCGCGAAGACCTGCAGCCGGTGTACTCGTTCAAGATTCGTGGCGCTTACAACAAGCTGATGCACCTGACCGACGCCGAGCGCGCGTGCGGCGTGGTCACGGCGTCTGCGGGCAATCATGCCCAGGGCCTGGCGCTGGCAGCCAAGGTACTGGGGGTCAAGGCCACTATCGTGATGCCCAAGACCACCCCCGAGATCAAGGTTGAAGGCGTGCGTTCCCGTGGCGGCATTGTGGTGCTGCACGGTGACTCCTTCCCCGAAGCGCTGGCCTACTCCCTGCAATTGGTCGAGAAAGAAGGCTACGTCTACGTTCACCCCTACGATGACCCGCACACCATTGCCGGGCAGGGCACCGTGGCAATGGAAATCCTGCGCCAGCACCCGGCGCCGCTGGATGCGATCTTCGTACCGGTGGGCGGCGGCGGGCTGATCGCCGGTATTGCGGCGTATGTGAAGTACCTGCGCCCGGACATCAAGATCATCGGCGTCGAGCCCGATGACTCCAACTGCCTGCAAGCCGCGATGGCGGCGGGCGAGCGCGTGGTGCTGCCAACCGTGGGGATTTTCGCCGACGGCGTGGCCGTGGCGCAGATTGGCCAGCACACGTTCGATATCTGCAAGGACTATGTGGATGAAGTGATCACCGTCAGCACTGACGAGATCTGTGCAGCGATCAAGGATATCTTCGACGATACCCGCTCGATCACCGAACCTGCCGGCGCGTTGGGCGTGGCCGGGATCAAGAAGTACGTCGAGCAGCGCGGCGTGCGCGGCCAGACCCTGGTGGCAATCGACTCCGGTGCCAACGTCAACTTCGACCGCCTGCGCCATGTAGCCGAGCGCGCCGAGTTGGGTGAAGGGCGCGAAGCCATTATCGCCGTGACCATCCCGGAAGTGCCGGGCAGCTTCAAGGCGTTCTGCCAGGCAGTGGGCAAACGTCAGATCACTGAATTCAACTATCGCTACCACACCGGCAGCGAAGCGCACATTTTCGTTGGCGTGCAGACCCACCCCGAGAACGACCCGCGCAGCGCGCTGCTGGCCAGCCTGACTGAGCAGGGCTTCCCGGTGGTCGACCTGACCGAGAACGAGCTGGCCAAGCTGCATATTCGTCATATGGTCGGCGGGCACGCGGCCAAGGTCAGCGACGAATTGCTGTTTCGTTTCGAGTTCCCGGAGCGCCCGGGTGCGCTGTTCAACTTCCTCAACAAGCTGGGCGGGCGCTGGAATATCTCGATGTTCCATTACCGCAACCACGGTGCGGCGGATGGCCGGGTCATGGCCGGGCTGCAAGTGCCGGCCGATGAGCGCCACCTGGTGCCGGCAGCGCTGGCTGAAATCGGTTATCCGTACTGGGATGAGAGCGATAACCCGGCCTACCAGCTGTTTCTTGGCTGATAGGCGCTACGCTGATTGAACGGCTCAAGGGATTAATCAAATGGAAACGTTCACAGCGTTAAAACTGCTGCATGGCGCAGCGACACTGCTGTTGTTTGTCTGCGCCGTTACCTTGCTGGTGGTGGCTGTCCGCCGTTGGCGGGCTGGGGATAAAAACCTGGCGGGCGGGGTCGTGCAACGGCCCTGGAGCTTTGTCTGGGCGCTGATGGGCCTGTGTTTGCTGGCGTTGCCGGTCAGTGGCTGGTTTCTGGTGCATCTGGCCGGTTGGCCATTGAGCCAGATGTGGCTGCTGGCGGGCAGCTGTTTGTATCTGTTGGGCAGCCTGAGCTGGGTGTGGCTGGTGGTGCGGCTCAATCGCCTGCGGTTGGGGCGAGTGGCCAGGTACCCGTGGTTTACCCTGGTGCTGGCGATTTTTTGTGCAGTGTGCTTTATCGCCATCGCCGGGTTGATGGGCGCCAAGCCGGTTTAAGGCGCGCCCTCACCCCAGCCCTCTGGGAGAGGGCTAGGGTGAGGGGCTGTTGCTTTCAGTCGCGCAGCGAAATAACCGGCCAGCCACGCTTCAATGCCTCGGCCCGCAAGTTCGGATCAGGGTCGACCGCCACCGGGTGGTCAACCTGCTCCAGCAACGGCAGGTCGTTCATCGAGTCGCTGTAGAAGTAGCTGTCTTCCAGGCTGTAGCCGTTTTCTTCGATCCAGCGGTTCAGGCGTGTCACCTTGCCTTCACGGAAGCACGGTACGTCGGTGCTGCGACCGGTGTAGCGGCCATCGACGATTTCGCATTCGGTGGCAATCAAATGTTCCACGCCGAGTTTTTCGGCAATGGGGCCGGTAATCACGCGGTTGGTGGCGGTAATGATCACCAGGGTGTCGCCTGCTTCCCGGTGCTTGGCCAGCAGGGCCTGGGCCTTGGGCAGCATCAGGCTATCGATGCAGTCGCACATGAATTCGCGGTGCCATTGATCCAGTTGCGCCATGTCATGGCGGCCAAAGATTTCCATGCTGAAATTAAGGTAGGCAGCGTTGTCGAGCTTGCCGGCCAGGTAGTCCTGGTAGAACGCGTCGTTGCGCGCCTTGTAGGCGTCGCCGTCGAGAATGCCCCGGCGGCACAGGTAATCGCCCCAGGCGTGATCGCTGTCACCGCCCAGAAGGGTGTTGTCCAAGTCGAATAAAGCCAGACGCATTGAGGTTACCCGTTGAGTTGCCTTAAAAAAGGCCACCAGAATACGGTCTTTTAACAAGAGTGCACATAAGGCAGGAAGGCGCGTTGCTGCTTTAACAACCTTTGTGGAACAATGCGATGACATGCGTTTGCGAGGTTGTTGCCGTGATCGACCCCGATGGTTTCCGCCCTAATGTCGGGATTATTCTGACAAATGACGCTGGTCAGGTACTTTGGGCTCGCCGTATCAATCAAGACGCCTGGCAGTTTCCACAGGGAGGCATCAACCCTGATGAAACGCCGGAAGACGCCTTGTACCGCGAGCTGAACGAAGAAGTTGGCCTTGAACGCGAAGATGTAGAAATACTCGCCTGCACGCGAGGCTGGTTGCGTTATCGTTTGCCGCAACGCCTGGTTCGTACCCACAGCCAACCGCTGTGCATCGGCCAGAAGCAAAAGTGGTTTTTGCTGCGCCTGGTCTCTAACGAGCAGCGGGTGCGGATGGATTTGACCGGTAAACCGGAGTTCGATGGCTGGCGTTGGGTCAGTTATTGGTACCCGTTGGGCCAGGTGGTGACATTCAAGCGCGAGGTCTACCGTCGCGCTCTCAAAGAGCTTGCCCCGCGCCTTTTAACGCGCGCCTGACACGGAGTTCGACCCCAAGCCATGCTCAATACGCTGCGCAAGATCGTCCAGGAAGTTAACTCCGCCAAGGATCTCAAGGCGGCGTTGGGGATTATTGTGTTGCGCGTCAAAGAGGCCATGAGCAGCCAGGTCTGCTCGGTCTATTTGCTTGATCCAGAGACAAACCGCTTTGTCCTGATGGCCACCGAGGGCTTGAACAAGCGCTCGATCGGCAAAGTCAGCATGGCGCCCAACGAAGGCCTTGTGGGCCTTGTGGGCACCCGTGAAGAGCCTCTGAACCTCGAAAACGCCGCCGATCACCCGCGCTATCGCTACTTTGCCGAAACCGGTGAGGAGCGCTATGCCTCCTTCCTGGGTGCGCCGATCATCCACCACCGGCGCGTGGTCGGGGTTCTGGTCATCCAGCAGAAAGAACGCCGTCAGTTCGACGAGGGCGAAGAAGCCTTCCTGGTGACCATGAGCGCCCAGCTGGCCGGGGTTATTGCCCACGCGGAAGCCACGGGCTCGATTCGTGGCCTGGGCCGTCAGGGCAAGGGCATCCAGGAAGCCAAGTTCGTCGGCGTGCCGGGTTCGCCGGGTGCCGCGGTGGGTACCGCCGTGGTGATGCTGCCCCCGGCGGATCTGGACGTGGTGCCCGACAAGGCCATCACCGATATCCCGGCCGAAATCGCGCTGTTCAAGACCGCCCTTGAAGGCGTGCGCAACGACATGCGCGCGGTGTCGAAAAAGCTCGCCACCCAACTGCGCCCTGAAGAACAGGCACTGTTCGACGTGTACCTGATGATGCTCGACGATGCGTCGCTGGGCAGCGAAGTCAAAAATGTGATCAAGACCGGTCAGTGGGCCCAGGGCGCGCTGCGCCAGGTGGTGACCGATCACGTCAACCGTTTCGAACTGATGGACGACGACTACCTGCGCGAGCGGGCGTCGGATGTGCGCGACCTTGGCCGGCGCCTGCTGGCCTATTTGCAGCATGATCGCCAGCAAACCATGGTCTACCCCGACAACACCATTCTGGTCAGCGAAGAGCTGACGGCCACCATGCTCGGCGAAGTGCCTGAGGGCAAGCTGGCGGGCCTGGTGTCGGTACTGGGGTCGGGCAACTCCCACGTCGCGATCCTGGCGCGGGCGATGGGCATTCCGACCGTGATGGGCGTGGTTGACCTGCCGTACTCCAAGGTCGACGGCATCCAGATGATCGTCGACGGCTACCACGGCGAGGTCTATACCAACCCCAGCGAAGTGCTGCGCAAGCAATACGCTGAAGTGGTCGAAGAAGAACGCCAGCTGTCCCAAGGGCTCGATGCCCTGCGCGAGCTGCCGTGCATCACCCCGGACGGGCATCGCATGCCGCTGTGGGTCAACACCGGCCTGCTGGCTGATGTAGCGCGGGCGCAGCAGCGGGGCGCCGAAGGCGTGGGCCTGTACCGCACCGAAGTGCCGTTCATGATCAACCAGCGCTTCCCGAGTGAAAAGGAGCAGCTGGCGATTTATCGCGAGCAACTGTCCGCCTTCCATCCGCAACCGGTGACCATGCGCAGCCTGGACATTGGCGGCGACAAGTCACTGTCGTACTTCCCGATCAAGGAAGACAACCCGTTCCTGGGCTGGCGCGGGATCCGCGTCACCCTCGACCACCCGGAAATCTTCCTGGTGCAGGCCCGGGCCATGCTCAAGGCCAGCGAAGGCCTGAACAACCTGCGTATCCTGTTGCCGATGATCTCCGGCACCCACGAACTCGAAGAAGCCCTGCACCTGCTGCACCGTGCCTGGGGCGAAGTGCGCGACGAAGGCACCGACGTGCCCATGCCGCCGATTGGCGTGATGATCGAAATCCCGGCGGCGGTTTATCAGACCAGGGAGCTTGCGCGTCAGGTCGACTTTCTGTCGGTGGGTTCCAACGACCTGACCCAGTACCTGCTGGCTGTAGACCGCAACAACCCGCGGGTGGCGGACTTGTATGACTACCTGCACCCGGCGGTGCTGCAGGCCCTGCAGTCGGTGGTGCGCGATGCCCATGCCGAAGGCAAGCCGGCGAGCATCTGCGGTGAAATGGCTGGTGACCCGGCGGCGGCGATCCTGTTGATGGCGATGGGCTTTGACAGCTTGTCGATGAACGCCACCAACTTGCCGAAAGTGAAATGGATGCTGCGTCAGGTAAGTTTGAGTCGCGCCAAGGAACTGCTGGCCGAAGTCATGACCATCGACAACCCGCAGGTTATTCGCAGCACCATTCAACTGGCGCTGAAGAACATGGGCCTGACCCGCATGATGAACCCGGCGGCGATCAAGCCTTACTGAAAAGTGGTCACATGTGGGAGCTGGCTTGCCTGCGATACAGGCGACGCGGTCTGGCAGGCACACCCCAGCGATGCCATCGCGAGCAAGCCCGCTCCCACAAAGGATCCTGGCAAGCCATGAATTCTGCTGGCCATGCATAACCTGTGGGAGCTAGCTTGCCTGCGATGCAGGCGACGCGGTCTGGCAGGCACACCGTGTTCATGCCTCTATCCTTACTTCTCCCAACCGCCCCCCATGCGGCCCGAAGCTGTGCTCCACCATCACCCTTGAGCCGTCTGCATTCACAATAAGCGCGGTACTGGCACGAGTGCCATAACTTGGGCTGGCGATAAACACGCTCGACAGCAAACTCTCCGTGGCCAGCCCCACGCCGGTGTCCGGTAGTTCGCTGAACGGGGCCGTCTGCGCATCCTTGAGCAACGCCAGCAGCGCTTGTGGCTGCGGGTTGTCCAGCACCTCGGCCAGCGCAGCCTTGGCCTTGAGCAGTTTGGGCCAGGGCGTATCCAGCCCGCCGTTGGACACACCATAAATCCCCGCACTCAGCGGTTGCGGCGCCAGGTCCCTGGAGTTGAAATGCCAGAGCTGATCTGCGGTGCCCAACAGCAGATTAAAACCGGCATAGTCGACAGAACGTCGGCCAACCTGGGTGAAATACTCGGCAATTGACTGGTTGCCGGTGAGAAAGTCTGCCACCAGCTCGCCCCGTGAGCGCCGTGAAGGCGGCTTGTGCGGCTCGCGGATGTTGGTCAGGGCCGCAAAGCGTCCATCGGCACCAATACCCAGCCAGGTGCCTCCCGCTTCAAGGTCGCGCCCGGCATACACTTGCGGCGCATTGACCCACTGCGCCAGCGGTTTGGCAGGGCGCGCATAGAATTCATCGCGGTTGGCCGCAACGACCAAAGGCTGTGCATGGCCGGGGCGCCAGGCGAAGACAATCAGACACATGGGCAGTCCTTAATGTTTTTTTAACCACACTACTTATAGATTGATCAGGCGGCTCGCGCCATACCGTGCAGCGCAGTGGAGCCAAAGCCCTTGCTCCGTTACCATGCGGGTCAAATTTGGGGGGGCGTCATGGAATTTCTGCTCTATCTGGTACTGGGAGGTTTTGCGGGGGTGCTGGCCGGGCTGTTCGGGGTCGGCGGCGGGCTTATCATCGTGCCGGTGCTGGTGTTCAGCTTCACCTTGCAGGGGTTTGACAGCGAGGTGCTGACCCATCTGGCCGTCGGCACCTCATTGGCCACGATCATCTTTACCTCGATCAACTCGATCCGCGAACACCATCGTAAAGGCGCCGTGCGCTGGCCGCTGGTGCTCTGGATGACCCTGGGTATCCTGATCGGCGCCGGCATCGGCGCGCTGACCGCAGAAGCCATTGCCGGCCCCCACTTGCAGAAAATCATCGGTGTGTTTGCCGTGGTGATCGCCCTCCAGATGGCCCTGGGCTTGCAGCCCAAGGCCACTGGCACAGTACCTGGCAAGGTCGGGCTGACCCTGGCCGGCACCGTTATTGGCTGGGCATCGGCGATTTTCGGCATCGGCGGCGGCTCGCTGACCGTGCCGTTCCTGAGCTGGCGCAGCGTGCCGATGCAGCAGGCTGTAGCCACGTCATCGGCCTGCGGGTTGCCGATTGCACTGGCAGGTGCATTAAGTTTCATGATCATAGGCTGGCATAACCCCGACCTGCCCGCGCATAGTCTCGGGTTTGTCTACTTGCCCGCGCTGCTCGGGATTGCCCTGACCAGCATGTTTTTCGCCCGTTTCGGTGCGCGACTGGCCCACAAGCTCTCGCCACGCCTGCTGAAACGGCTGTTTGCCGCACTGTTGTTCTGTGTCGGTTTGAGTTTCCTGATCTAACAAGGAGTCGCAATGCTGCCTTACCCGCAGATTGACCCGGTGGCACTGGCCATCGGCCCGCTGAAAATCCATTGGTACGGCCTGATGTACCTGATCGGCATTGGCGCTGCCTGGCTGATCCTGTCGCGACGCCTTAACCGCTTCGACCCGACCTGGACCAAGGAGAAGCTCTCCGACCTGGTGTTCTGGGTGGCCATGGGCGTGATTGTCGGCGGCCGTTTGGGTTATGTGCTGTTTTACGACCTGAGCGCCTACATCGCCAACCCGCTGCTGATTTTTGAAGTGTGGAAGGGCGGCATGGCGTTCCACGGCGGCCTGATCGGCGTGATGCTGGCGGTGTGGGGCTTTGGCAAGCGCAACGGCAAGTCGTTCTTCCAGATCATGGACTTTATCGCCCCTGTCGTGCCGATTGGCCTGGGTGCGGGGCGCATTGGCAACTTTATCAACGCCGAACTGTGGGGCAAGGCCAGCGATGTGCCGTGGGCGATGATTTTCCCGACAGACCCACAACAACTGGCGCGTCATCCGTCGCAGCTTTACCAGTTCGCCCTCGAAGGTGTGGCACTCTTCCTGATTCTTTGGCTGTACTCGCGCAAACCACGGCCAACCATGGCGGTTTCCGGGATGTTCGCCCTGTTCTACGGCATCTTCCGCTTTATCGTCGAATTCGTCCGTGTACCGGATGCCCAACTGGGCTATCTGGCGTTCGGCTGGGTGACGATGGGGCAAATCCTCTGCATCCCGATGATCGCGGGCGGCCTGCTCCTTATCTGGTGGGCTTATAACCGCGATCCGGCGGCTCAAAAAGCTGCGTAATACATTCGAATGGCGGGGCTTACAAAGCCCCGCATTCAAACGGTAGGAAAACCATGAAGCAATATCTCGACCTCGTTGCCAACGTCATCAAAAACGGCACCCTGCAAGCCAACCGCACCGGCGTGAAGACCATCAGCCTGCCCGGCGCCATGTTGCGTTATGACCTCAAGGAAGGCTTCCCGGCCATCACCACCCGGCGCATGGCGTTCAAATCGGCCATTGGCGAGATGTGCGGCTTCTTGCGCCCGGTCAACAGTGCCGCGGACTTCCGTGCACTGGGTTGCAAGGTGTGGGACCAGAATGCCAACGAAAACGCCCAGTGGCTGGCCAACCCGTTCCGTCAGGGCGAAGACGACCTGGGCGAAATCTACGGCGTGCAATGGCGCAAATGGCCAGCCTACAAGCAAGTCGAGCGCAGCAACACGGCCGCCATCGAACTGTGCCTGAGCCAGGGTTACCGCCAGATTGCCGAAGGCGAAGAAGACGGCCAGGCCTATGTGGTGCTGTACAAGGCCATCGACCAGGTGCGCCAGTGCGTCGACACCATCATCAATGACCCGGGCAGCCGCCGCATCCTGTTCCACGGCTGGAACTGCGCCCAGCTCGACGAAATGGCCCTGCCGCCGTGCCACTTGCTGTACCAGTTCCACCCGAATGTCGAGACCAAGGAAATTTCCCTGACCCTCTACATCCGCTCCAATGACCTGGGCCTGGGTACGCCGTTCAACCTGACCGAAGGCGCAGCGCTGCTGAGCCTGATCGGCCGCCTGACCGGCTACACGCCGCGCTGGTTCACCTACTTTATTGGCGATGCCCATGTGTATGAAAACCACCTGGACATGCTCAACGAACAGCTGACCCGCGAGCCGTACCCGATGCCAAAACTGGTGATCTCGGACCGCGTGCCGGAATTCGCCAAGACCGGCGTGTACCAGCCAGAATGGCTGGGCCTGATCGAGCCGAGTGACTTTAGCCTCGAAGGCTACCAGCACCACGCGCCCATGACCGCACCGATGGCGGTGTAATACAACAGCCTGTGGCTGCCACAGGCTGTATCAACGCGTCAGGCCGAGCTAGCGAACGATACTCTCGAAGCGGCTCACGCCTGTCAGCTCCAGCACCAGCTCATCCCCCACATTCAGCGGGCCTACGCCTACCGGTGTGCCGGTCATGATCACGTCACCGGCTTGCAGCGAGAAGCATGCGGCCATGTGCTGGATCATCGGCACAATTGGATTGAGCATCAGGGCGCTGTTGCCGTCCTGACGCACTTCGCCATTGATGGTCAAACGAATGCCGATATCGGCCAGGTCAGCAAAGGTGCTGCTCTGCACGAAAGGGGCCAGCACACAGGCGCCATCGAACGACTTGGCAATTTCCCACGGCAAGCCCTTGCTCTTGAGTTCGGCCTGTTTGTCACGCAGGGTCAGGTCCAGGCCGGGGGCAAAACCGGAGATCGCGTCCAGCACTTCCTCGGCGCTCGGGTTGTTCGACAGGGGCTTGCCGATCAGCACCGAAATTTCCGCTTCGTAATGCACCGAACCGCGTTCGGTGGGGATCGCAAAGCCGCCTTCCAGAGGCACTACACAACTGCCCGGCTTGATGAAAAGCAGGGGCTCGGTCGGGATCGGGTTATCCAGTTCCTTGGCGTGTTCGGCGTAGTTACGGCCGATGCACACCACCTTACCGATGGGAAAGTGAATCCGGGTACCGTCGACATACTGGTGCTGATAGCTCATGGACCGACTCCGCTGATAACTAATGATCCCGTAGCAGCTGCCGCAGGCTGCGTCCTGCGGCGAAGCCGTCGTAAAGTCGGTGATTACGGTTTGCCAGGCAAACCGCGTATTCAGGATTTACGATCGCTTCGCAATCGGACGCAGCCTGCGGCAGCTGCTACGGGTTATGTGTGGTTAATTAAACCGCAAAAATCTTGCCGGGGTTCATGATGCCTTTAGGGTCGAACACGGCCTTCAGTGCTTTCATGTACTCGATCTCCACCGGCGAGCGGCTGTAGGTCAGGTAATCACGCTTGGTCATGCCCACGCCATGCTCGGCCGAGATCGAACCGTTGTACTTCTCGACGGTTTCAAACACCCACTTGTTCACCGTCGCGCACTTGGCAAAGAACTCGTCCTTGCTCAGGTTTTCCGGCTTGAGGATGTTCAAGTGCAGGTTGCCGTCGCCAATATGGCCGAACCAGACAATTTCGAAGTCCGGGTAGTGTTCACCGACGATCGCGTCAATTTCTTTCAGGAATGCCGGGACTTTCGACACAGTGACCGAAATGTCGTTTTTGTACGGCGTCCAGTGGGAGATGGTCTCGGAGATGTACTCGCGCAGTTTCCACAGGTTCTGCAGCTGGGTTTCGCTCTGGCTCATCACACCATCAAGCACCCAGCCTTCTTCCATGCAGTGTTCGAAGGTTTCCAGAGCAGCGTTGGCCACTTCTTCGGTGGTCGCTTCGAATTCCAGCAGGGCGTAGAACGGGCAGTCGGTCTCGAACGGCGAAGGCACGTCGCCACGGTCCATGACCTTGGCCAGCGCCTTGTCGGAGAAGAACTCGAAAGCCGTCAGATCAAGCTTGTTCTGGAAGGCGTGCAGTACCGGCATGATCGAATCGAAATCTGCCGTGCCCAACACCATCGCCGTCAGATTTTTCGGCGCACGGTCCAGGCGCATGGTGGCTTCCACCACAAAACCCAAGGTGCCTTCGGCGCCGATAAACAGCTGGCGCATGTCGTAGCCGGTGGCGTTCTTGATCAGGTCCTTGTTCAGTTCCAGCACGTCGCCCTTGCCGGTGACCACTTTCATGCCGGCCACCCAGTTGCGGGTCATGCCGTAGCGAATCACCTTGATCCCGCCGGCATTGGTGCCGATATTGCCGCCAATCTGGCTGGAACCTGCCGAAGCAAAATCCACCGGGTAGTACAGGCCGTTTTCTTCGGCCAGGTTCTGCAGATGTTCAGTCACGACACCTGGCTGGCAGACCACGGTACGGTCGGTCAGGTTGATGTCCAGCACCTGGTTCATGTAGTCAAACGACACCACCACTTCGCCATTGGCAGCTACGGCTGCAGCAGACAAACCGGTGCGGCCGCCCGAAGGCACCAGCGCCACGTTATGGGCGTTGGCCCACAGCACGATGGCCTGCACTTGCTCGGTGGTTTTCGGGAACACGATGGCCAGCGGGGCTGGGGCGAAATGCTTGGTCCAATCCTTGCCGTAAGCATTAAGGGAGTCGGCGTCGGTCAAAACCTTGCCAGGCTCTACCAGGGTCTTCAGCTCATCAATCA
The DNA here is from genome assembly GCF_900105835.1 of Pseudomonas fragi. Taxonomy (NCBI): domain Bacteria; kingdom Pseudomonadati; phylum Pseudomonadota; class Gammaproteobacteria; order Pseudomonadales; family Pseudomonadaceae; genus Pseudomonas; species Pseudomonas fragi. The sequence goes on along the minus strand of NZ_LT629783.1, from coordinate 3,331,790 downwards.
AGGCAGGATGGGTCATCAACAGAACTCTCGAACAATTCATGGTCATCCTGAGAACGCTTCACGTCGCAGGAATGGGTGTTTAGCGGGGCGCTTATGCTAGCATACGACCCCCCCGCAGAATCGAGCCACTGGACGATTCTCGGTGCCGGTCTTCACGCCGGCCAGGTCAGCTCGCGCTGTCCATTCCCTGCCATTTTTTCTCTGGGACACAGGTTTACGCAGATGAGCAAGACTTCTCTCGATAAGAGCAAGATCAAGTTCCTTCTTTTGGAAGGCGTCCACCAATCCGCTGTTGAAGTGCTCAAATCCGCCGGGTACACCAGCATTGAGTACATCACCAGTTCCTTGCCTGAAGCCCAGCTGAAGGAAAAGATCGCTGATGCCCACTTTATCGGCATCCGTTCTCGTACCCAGCTGACCGAAGAAGTGTTCGATTGCGCCAAGAAACTGGTCGCTGTTGGTTGTTTCTGCATCGGCACCAACCAGGTCGACCTCAACGCTGCTCGCGAACGCGGTATCGCTGTTTTCAACGCCCCTTACTCCAACACCCGTTCGGTGGCCGAGCTGGTGCTGGCTGAAGCGATCCTGTTGTTGCGTGGCATCCCTGAGAAAAACGCTTCCTGCCACCGTGGTGGCTGGATCAAGAGCGCGGCCAACTCCTTCGAAATCCGCGGCAAGAAGCTGGGCATCGTCGGTTACGGCTCGATCGGTACCCAACTGTCGGTTCTGGCTGAAGGCCTGGGCATGCAGGTGTTCTTCTACGACACCGTGACCAAGCTGCCATTGGGCAACGCGACTCAGGTGGGCAATCTGCACGAGCTGTTGGGCATGTCCGACATCGTCACCTTGCACGTACCGGAAACCGCAGCCACCCAGTGGATGATCGGCGAGAAAGAAATCCGCGCCATCAAAAAGGGCGGCATTCTGATAAACGCCGCGCGTGGCACCGTGGTTGAGCTGGACGCCCTGGCTGACGCGATCAAGGACAAGCACCTGATCGGCGCCGCCATCGACGTGTTCCCGGTTGAGCCGCGCTCCAACGACGACGTGTTCGAAAGCCCGCTGCGTGGCCTGGACAACGTGATCCTGACCCCGCACATCGGCGGCTCCACCGCTGAAGCGCAAGCCAACATCGGTCTGGAAGTGGCAGAAAAACTGGTCAAGTACAGCGACAACGGTACTTCGGTATCGTCTGTGAACTTCCCGGAAGTGGCCCTGCCGGCCCACCCAGGCAAGCACCGTCTGCTGCACATCCACCAGAACATCCCGGGCGTGATGAGCGAAATCAACAAGATCTTCGCCGAAAACGGGATCAACATCTCCGGCCAGTTCCTGCAAACCAACGAGAAAGTTGGCTATGTAGTGATCGACGTCGACGCCGAGTCCTCAGACCTGGCGCAAGAGAAGCTGCAGACCATCAACGGCACCATTCGTTGCCGCGTGTTGTTCTAAACGCGCTTCACTAAAAAGGGAGACCCTCGGGTCTCCCTTTTTTATGCGTCGAAAACGCTTATTTCACATTAACCGTGATTTTTTCCGACACGATGCTTGGCTTGAACGGCACATGCACCTGGTTGCCCAGCACCAGTTGCAAGGTGTGCTTGCCAGGTGGCAGGGTGACCTGGGTTTCGGTCTGAGCCTTGCCGAAGTGGATATGGTTGGCATCAGCCGGGATCGGTGCGTTCTCGGCCGGCAACTGGTCGACATCGATCAGCAGGTGGTGATGGCCCGCATGTGGCGTGGCCTCGGTGATAGGCGCCAGCGGCATGCCTTCGATGCCGAATTTAACGGTGAAGGTTTGATCAACCGTGGCACCGTCTTTAGGTTCGACGATAAACACTTTGGCGCCTTTTGGAGCCGCTTCCGACTCCAGGCCGGCCGCCGTGGCCATGACCGAAGCGCCCATCAACACAGAAGCCAACGCAACACGAGACAGTAGAGCTTTCATTTTTTTCTCCGGTTTTTGCAAAAATCTTCAGGGTCGGACAACTTTGAGCCAAAGCGTTGTCCAACGCCGCAAGTGACCAACATAAAGCAAAGCGAACGTTAAATGCGATTCGCTTGCATCCCAACCAAAGGAGTGACCATGCGTTTATTGCCGGGCCTGATGCTTTTACTGCCACTGGTGAGCCCTTTTGCTCAAGCCGAACTGATCGACGACGTGAATGACCGTGGCGAACTGCGCATCGCCCTTGAAGCCGATATGCCACCGTTCAGCTTCAAACAGGACGGGCGCCTGACAGGCTTTGACGTCGAGTTGGGTGAGTTGCTGGCCCAGGAACTGGAAGTGCATGCCTCCATTCTAGTCACCGACAGCGATGACCTGCTGTCAGGGGTTGAGAGCGGCAAATACGATGTCGCCATCAATCATGTGGCTTTGACCCCTGCGCTGCAGGATCGGTTCGATTTCAGCGAGCCTTACAGCCACCTGCAAGCGCAGGCGATTGCCCGGCAGGAACAGCCGCGCTCACCCAGCAGCCTTGCCATGTTGCAGGGCCAGACATTAGGCGTAGCTCAGGGCAACACGTTTGTCGACCGCGGGCCATTGGTGACGGTGGCGCAGAAAGCGCCAGATACCGATGAGGAAGTTGCCCTGGCGATCCCCTTCCAGAAAGGCAACCCGGCGTTCCAGGCCAGCCTGGACAAGGCGTTGCAGCGGATCAAGGCAGACGGGAGGCTGGAGGCGTTGTCGCAGAAATGGTTCGGGGCGGCTGCAAGACAGCCCTGAATACCCAATGTGGGAGCGGGCTTGCTCGCGATGGGAGCGACTCGGTCATTCAGGCATACCGAGTCGTTTGCATCGCGAGCAAGCCCGCTCCCACCGAATACTCAGGGTTGACGAATTGCCTTCACATCCCCGGCCTTGACCTCAGCCGCCTGGTTGCCCCAACTGGTGCGGATAAAATTGACCACATCGGCCACTTCCTGATCCGACAAGCGCCAGTCGAAAGCCGGCATGGTGAACGTTGACGGCGCCGTATGCGTCGCAGGCAATGTCCCACCCTTAAGCACAATATGGATCAGCGATGTCGGGTCGGCCGACTGCAATACCGGGTTACCCGCCAATGCCGGGAACACTCGGGTATAGCCGTGACCGTCAGTGCGATGGCAGGCCGCGCAGTTGTCGATGTACACCGCCGCGCCGCGCTTGCTGTCATCACCGTTCCACAGGGCATCCGCTACAGCCGGATCGTACTGATGGGGCTTGTCCGCCGGATTCACTGCCGGCAACGACTTCAGGTAACGAGCGATAGCCGTCAAGTCTGCGTCGGACATGTACTGCATGCTGTGTACGATCACATCGCTCATGCCGCCAAATACCGCACTGCGATCACTGCGCCCGGTCTTGAGGAACTGCACCAGTTGCTCTTCGCTCCAACTGCCCAACCCGTCCTTGTGATCACCGCGCAAGTTCTTCGCGATCCAACCTTCCAGCGGTGCGCTGCCTGACAGGAATGCCGGGCTGTCGCTGGCACTCAGGGCTTTTTCCTGCATGGTCAGGGCGCGTGGCGTATGGCATGCGCCGCAGTGCCCAAGGCCTTCCACCAGATAGGCGCCACGGTTAAGCACCACGTCTTTGCCGGCGTCGGGCTTGAAGTCTTCAACCGCCGGGGCAAACAGCCAGCGCCAGATCGCCAGCGGCCAGCGCATGCTCAGCGGCCACGGAATGTCTGCCTCCTGATTCGCTTGTTCGACAGGTTTTACGCCCTTCATAAAGTAGGCATACAACGCTCGCATATCCGCCTCGTTGACCCGCGCATACGAGGGGTACGGCATGGCCGGGTACAAGGTACTGCCGTTTTGCGCGACGCCGTGGCGCACGGCTTTGTCGAAGTCTTCAAAGCTGTAGCTGCCAATGCCGTTTTTGTCCGGCGTGATATTGGTCGAGTAGATCGTACCGATCGGGGTTTCCATCGCCAGGCCACCGGCGAACGGCTTGCCGCCCTTGGCGGTGTGGCACGCCACGCAGTCACCGGCGCGAGCCAGGTATTCACCCTGTTTGATCAGCGCCTGCGGGTCACTCTCTTCAGCCACAGCCGAGAAGCTGGCGAACAAGGCCAGGGTCGCGATAACAAATGCTTTCATGGTCATCGCTCCTTATGCCTGAACCAGCGGGCCGGGGTTTTTCAGGTACTGCTCGCGGATTGCCCGCGCCGACCAGTACGTCAATGCCGCCACGAGACCTGTGGGGTTGTAGCCCAAACCTTGTGGGAAAGCCGATGCGCCCGGCACAAATACGTTGTGAACGTCCCAGCTTTGCAGGTAGCGGTTCAGTGCGCTGGTTTTCGGGTTGGTGCCCATGATCGCGCCACCGTTGAGGTGGGTGGTCTGGTACGACGACGTATTGAAGTGGTCGCCTACCTGCTTGCCGATACGCGCAATGGCCTTGGGGTTCATCGCTTCGGCGATCTTGCCCATTTTTTCCATCATGAAGCGGTTCATCTTGATGTCGTTTTCTTGCCAGTCGAACGTCATGCGCAGCAGAGGTTGGCCGTAGGCATCGCGATAAACCGGGTCAAGATCAAGGTAGTTGCCACGGTAGGACTGATGCGCACCGTGGGCGTCCATCGACACTTGGTGGGTGTAGTAATCGGCGGTTGCACGCTTCCATGCGCTGCCCCAGGCCGGCGTACCCGGCGGGTTGGACGTACCTGCAATCGGTCGGCTACCGGCCTGGTTGACCCACATTGGCGAACCACCGACAAAGCCGTGGGGGCCGTGGTCGAAGTTGTCGGCGTTGAAGTCGTCAATCGCCACGCCATTGCCGCCCGCACCGATAAAGTTGTTGGTGTGAACGTCTTTGTCGAAGTAGGCCTTGATGGTGCCCATGTTCTGGTAAGCGAAGTTTTTGCCCACCACGCCTTCACCGGTTTTCGGGTCATACGGCTTGCCAATGCCCGACAGCAACATCAGACGCACATTGTGGAACTGGAACGCACCAAGGATCACCAGATCGGCCTGCTGCTCGATTTCGCGGCCCAGGGCATCGATATAGGTCACACCAGTGGCTTTGGTTTTGGTGCTGTCCAGGTTGACCCGGATCACATGGGCGTTAGGGCGCAGCTCGAAGTTCGGCAACGGCTTCAGGGCAGGAAGAATATTGACGTTGGGCGATGCCTTGGAATACATGTAGCACACGTAACCGCTGCAAAAACCGCAGAAGTTGCACGGGCCCATCTGCGCGCCGTAGGGGTTGGTGTAAGGCCCCGAGGTGTTGGCCGAGGGCAGGTTGTAAGGCTTGTAGCCCACTTCATTAGCCGCTTTCTGAAACAGCTGTGCGGAGTAGGTGTTCTTCTGCGACACCAATGGGAAGTGGTCGGAGCGATCCGGTGCGTAAGGGTTGCCACCCTTGCCTTCACCGACCCGTTGGCCATTGACGGTCCAGGCCTGGCCCGAAGTACCAAAGACCTTTTCCGCATAGTCGAAAAACGGCTCCAGTTCTTCGTAGCTGACGCCGAAGTCCTGGATGGTCATGTCCTTGGGGATAAAGTTCTTGCCGTAGCGCTCTTCGTAATGACTGCGCATGCGCAGTTCGATCGGGTCGACCCGAAAGTGCACCCCAGACCAGTGCAAGCCTGCACCGCCCACACCATTACCGGGTAAAAAAGCGCCCAACTGGCGATTTGGCAAAGCCACGTCATTGACGCTATGGCGGATGGTGACGGTTTCCTTGGAGACGTCCTGGAACAGCTTTTTACGCACGCTGTAGGTGAGTTCGTCGATTACCTGTGGATAGTTACCGTCCGGGTAAGTGTCCTGCATCGGGCCACGTTCGAGGGCCACAACATTCAGACCAGCTTCGGTCAGTTCTTTGGCCATGATCGCGCCGGTCCAGCCGAATCCGACGATAACTGCATCAACTTTTTTCATAACGGTCGACATGCTCAAGCCCTCTCGCCGCGAATGGAAACTGCCGGGAAGGGGTATTGCTCGTTGCGTTCAACCCAGTCCATGAAATCAGCGCGCGCGCCGGGGAAGCCGATCATGGTCCAGCCGACCATGCCTTTGTTGCCACCGTGAATCGGGTCGCAAAAGAAACCTTCCTTGGTGTTTTGCAGCAAAAAGCTGAAAAACATCTTGGCCGGAACGCTATCGAATTTCGGTGTGCCAGCTTCCAGCTGTTTGAGCACTTCGTCTCGGGTAGCGCTGTCTAGCCCAGCAAATGTTGAGTTATAGGCCTTTTTGCACAGTTCCTCCGTGGCAGCGATGCCCAGGCGGTAGATCTGTTTTGGCACCAGTTTGCTCTGCCAGCCCATTTCCGGTGCTGCGTCGGCATTGAACGGGCCTTGCATAAACCACAGTGCACCGCTGGCGTAAGGGGTGTTCATCTGACGGTCGATATATTCCGGCACACCGGCTTCCAGAGCGCCCGGGCCCTGCTCGTCGGCCGGGATCAGGCGCGCGACGGCGGCGTTGACGAACGCCCACTCTTCGGCGGTGAAGTAGGTCGGCTCATAAGCCGTGCCTGCTGTGGCAACGGACGGCGCAGGGGCAGGGGCGGCCTGCACGTCAGGCGTGGCCATCAGGACGGAACCACCAAGGCCCGTGCTCGCAACAGTGACCACTGGAATCAGGGTCAGGGTTTTGCGCAAAAACTCACGCCGGGGGTTGTCTTGCTCAGACATGCAGGGGGCACCTCATCAGGCAGTCACGGATTACAGCCGCTCATGGGCAGCTTTTCGTTTTGGCAGCGGTACAGGGCGTTATCGACCCAGGGAACAGGCACGCATGCAAAGTTTGGTTACAAATACTAACAGGCCGGGCGCGCAGATGAATCGTTTCATGCGTAAATTTGCCGCACTACTGGCATAGCGCCATCTACGCTGACGCCATCACGTTTTTTTGACAATTGAGCGACATAGTTTTGATTCGGCATCACGCAATCTTGCGCCTCACCTTCCCAACACCTTGTTAATGGTCGAACTGACATGCCCAAAGCCCGGTTTTTTCCTGCTCTGTGCCTGACCTTGCTGGCAGCATTTGCACTGCCTCAGGCCCAGGCCGACGAAACCACCCAGGCCCGACCAGCCCAGTGGGCACAGCCCATCGCGACCCAGTACAACCTGTATCAAATGTCCCCGACCCTGTACCGCAGCGCATTGCCTGACAGCGCCGCGCAGCCGTTGCTGGATAAACTGCATATCGCCACCGTGATCAACTTCCTGCCCGATGCCGACAGTTCTTGGCTCAATACCCCAGGTGTCGCACAAGTCCAGTTGCCTTATCGCACCAACCATGTGGATGACGCTGATGTGCTGGCCGCCTTGCGCGCCATTCAGACCGCGCAAGCCCAAGGCCCGGTGTTGATGCATTGCAAGCACGGTTCGGACCGCACCGGGCTGATGGCGGCGATGTACCGCGTGGTGGTGCAGGACTGGAGCAAGGAAGACGCCCTGAAGGAAATGACCCAGGGCGGCTTTGGCGAAAACTCGCACCACAAGGATGGCGAGAGCTACATGATGAAGGCCGATATCCCACAGTTGCGTACAGCCTTGAGCAGCGGGGCGTGCAGCACCAGCCCGTTTGCAACCTGCGTGGTAAAAAACTGGCTCAAATCTGCCAAATCCTGATTAACGGTCAAATACCCGCTGGCGGTCGCCCCATAAACAATGTGAACGACTCTGATAGCGGGTATTCACTGCCCGGTGCATGAAACGCTTCGCGGTAGGCCATGCCCGCTTGCGGGCTGAACACACCCTCCTGCTCGAATCGCGCAAAAACCTGCTCGGCCAGCGCTGCGGCCTGCTCGCGCAGGTAGTAGTTGGCGTCATGCCCCGCGACCATATAGTCAAACGTATTGGCAAAACGCTCATGTTCAGCCTGGGGTAAAGGCTGGACCTGATTTTGTGCGCTACGCCAAACCGCCTCCACGCTGCGACCATCGCCCCAAGTCAGGTGCAGTTCAAAATCAAACAGCGAACGCGACAGTTCCTGCACCTCTTCCAGCCAACGCTCGGTATCACGGGCACTCAAGGCCTGGTCAACCTGCTCATAGGTCAGTTCACTGTCGTGTTGATGGTGCCGGGCATACCAGCGCAGGCTGTCCCGCGACCAGCACCATTGCTCTGCACACTTGCCTGCAAATCGCGAGGCTACGGAGCCCAGGCTGTCCACCCGGGAAAACGCACTGTAGGGGCTGCGGGTCAGCAGCAACTTCAGGCAATGGCCCAGCTCATGGAACAACGTGCCCATCTGCACATGGGTCAGCAGCACAGGCGCGCCCTCGGCTTCGGGGGTAAAGTTGCCATGCACAATGGCCACCGGGGTGATCAGCTCCCCCTGTGCATTGACTCGACGGCTGCGTGCCGACTGCATCCAGCAGCCATTGATTTTGGGGGCACGCATATAAGGGTCGATAAAAAGATGCCCCAGCAGCACACCGGCTTCGTTTACCTCAAACAGGCGAACATCCGGGTGCCAGGTGTTGAATGACGTTTGCTCCACCAGATCGACCGCAAACAGGCGCTTGACGACCAGCACAATGCCCTCGAAAACGCGATTGAAAGGGAACCAGGCGCGCAACTGATCGTTGCTCAGTGCGCCAGGCTGCCGGCCATGCCTGCGGGCCAGAAACAACAGATCCCAGGGTTGGAGCCTGTCGTACCCCAGCGTGGCCGCCAGGGCATGCAACGCCGCCGTTTGCGTTGCAAAACGCGCTGATTTTTGTGCAATGCGGGTGCGCAGCATACCCAGCACTGCATCCGTCGAGGCCGCCTTGTTCTGGATGCTCAGCTCGGCATGGTTGCCGTACCCCAACAGCAAGGCCTTCTGATGGCGCAAGCTGAGCAGATCGTTAAGCACCGGACCATTGTCATATTGCCCGCCAGCGGGGCCCAGCTCGGAAGCCCGCGTGTTGTAGGCGGTGAACAGTTCTTCGCGCAACGCCCTGTTCTGGCAACAGCTCATGATTTCAGTGTAAGTGTCACGCTCTTCGAGGGTAATCAGCCAGCCCTCAAGACCGGCCGCCCTGGCCGTCTGCGCCAGCTGTGCCTTGAGTGCAGCGGGCAGGCCCGCCAGCAATGACTCATCGTGAACCAGCCGCCGCCAGGCCTTTCGGGATTGCCGGGCATTTTCGAAAAACACCCATTCCAGCCTGGAAATTTCACGGTTGAGCCGAGCCAGTTCGCCTCGGTCTGCGGCGGGCAGCTCACTCCCGGCCAACCGGTAGTCCAGCAGGATCTTGTGCAGCAACGCCTGCTGGGCACGATCCAGCTCCAGGGCCTCGGGGCTGTGGGCCAGCGCCTTGCAGGCAAGGTAAAGACCGCGATCTTGCAGCACCTGGGTCTTATAGTCGTGGGCCGCGCGGAAACAATCGCCGATGGTGGTTTCCCAGGGCACGTCCCGGGATACCTGCCCCAGCGTCATGATGACGCCTATGGCGTCGTCCAGCCGCGCCGTCAAAGTCTCCATCGGCAAAATCAGTCCAGACCAGGTGGGGTGCCGGGACTGGGTGGCGACGATACGGCTAATTGTCTGCAGGTTGTCGGCAACAATGTGTTCAATGGCCGGCTTGAGGTGTTCGAGACGCACCTCGCTGTAAAGGGGCAGGAGGGTAGTGCTCAACAGCGGGTTGGTTGGCTCCATGCTGTATTCCTTGAGAGTTCTGCTTCATTTCGGGCTGAGTAACTGTGGGGTTTCAGCCTAAAGAAGCAGAACTTTCAAGGGCACTATCTATGTAGTGCAGCGAATCAAACCTCAGCGGCCAGCCCATTGCTGCAAGGCGGTCTTGCGCTGCCCGGGGGGCAATTTGCCCAGCTGTTCGACTTCGGCATAAAACCTTGGCCAGTCATTGCCGACGTGCTTGTACAAGGCCGCGAAGGCGGGCACCCATTGATCGTACAGGCCGAAGGGCAGCAGTTTGGCGTTATTCAGCGGGCCATTGACCCACGCGTCATAGCGCGGATTTCCCGCCCATTGCTGATCCCGTAACTGACGATAATCACGGCGCATTCGTTCAAATTCAGCGGCTTTACGCTGTTGCATCTCGGCTGCTGGCAACGACTGTGCATAAAGAGATTTCAAGCGCTGGCGAGTGTCGAGCACCAGGGTGATAAATTGCTCGCGTTGCTGCAGGTTGCTGCTGCCGGAGGGTGGCAGGCCTTGCCTGGCGCGCCATTGGCGGGTGCCTTCCTGTTCAACGAAGCTGGCGAAAGACTCATTGAACTCAGTGTCGTCCTTCACATAAAACCGCTGATGGGCCAGTTCGTGAAAGATCAGCGTGGCCAAACGCTCATCACCCCAATTGAGCATGCTGTTGAGGATCGGGTCATCAAACCAGCCCAGGGTGGAATAGGCTTCGACGCCGCTGACAAACACATCCATGCCCTGCTGGTGTTGCAGGGCAGCTTCACCTCGCGCCGCACCCTGGCTGTAATAACCCCGGTAGGCCACGCACCCGGCGATGGGGAAGCAATGGGTCACCGGGTTGAGGGAAAACTCCGGGGTGGCGAAGACATTCCACACCACATAAGGCCGCTTGAGGTCGGCGTACAGGCGATAGCTCTGGTTGTCCGGCAGGTGCAAATGCTGACTGGCGAAGTTTCGTGCGGCCTGGGCTTTTACCAATTGGTCTCGCAGTTCAACCGGGCGCTGCGGGTCGGCAATGACCGTGCTCACCTGCTCGCGGGCCTGCAATAACTGCCACTGCCCTCCCGCCAGTTGCGAGTAATACGAAGCACTGGAACAGCCATTGATCAGCGGTATCAGGGCAATGGCAAGCAGGCAGCGAACACGCGGCGTCATAAAGCGATCCCGGCGGCAAAGTGACAATGGTGTGGGAGCGGGCTTGCTCGCGATACAGCCAGCACAGTCCTTCAGACAAGCCGCATCGATGCCATCGCGGGCAAGCCCGGCTCCCACAGAGGGCTGAGCTGCGAAGCGGCATTGCGCGCTATGCTTGTGCAACAAATTATCTGGTAATCATCATGCGCACTTTTTTGCTTGTGTTGACCGTGTGCCTGCTCAGCGCCTGCGCCAGCACGCCGATCCCCCCGGCGAACCCCAGCATGGCCTGGGTCGACCTTGAAACCCAAACCGGCAAGCTGGTAATGGCCGAGCGCCTGGACAACCAACGCCTGACCGACGGCCGTTATTTTCAGGTGACGCCGGGCAGCCACGAGTTGATGGTGCGTTTTGATTTCGAGGTGTTTGTCGGCGGCATGGGCATGTTCAGCGATCCCCAGGAGCGCTTGTGCTACATCACGCTCAATTATCCGGGCTTCGAGGCCGGCCAGCGCTACCGCCTGCAAGCCCGCTCTCTGGGCTTCAATGCCTACGCCCGGCTGTACAACGCAACGGGCAAGGTGGTGGCCGAGGAGCGGCTGGTCAACTGCTTACCGTGACGCCTGGCGGTCATTATTCTGGTAGATGATTTTTTTGCTACCGAATTCGCACGAACCTACCACCATGTTCTCATCGTGAACTTCTTCATTGCTCACGATTTCGAGCGTATAGGACGACACGTTATTGGCTTGGATCTTGGCCTCAATTTCGGTCTTGAGTTCTTCACATGGCTTGGGGGCTGCCAGTACAGATGTGGCCATGGCGCAGCAAACAACAGCTAGAGCGAAACGTTTCATGGTGAGACTCCCTTGAGGCAGAACGCAAAGTCATGATCTGACGCCAGTGGCGACCATTCGATCACATTTGGCGCAGTGCAGGACTGATCTGTCGCAGCCGGGCATCAACTGTACCCCGCTTGCGGCAAGCGGGGTACAGGGGTGTCGTCAGCTCACCAGCGTAGCGTCGAGGGTGATTTTGGCGTTCAGCACCTTGGACACCGGGCAGCCTTCTTTGGCTTTGGTGGTCAGTTCGTCGAATTGCGCCTGGGTGGCACCGGGCACCTTGGCCTTGAGCACCAGATGCACGGCAGTGATGGCAAAGCCACCCTCCACTTGATCCAAGGTTACTTCAGCCGTGGTGTCGATACTGTCAGCCTTGAGCCCGGCATCACCGAGAATCATCGACAAGGCCATTGAGAAACAGCCTGCGTGGGCTGCGCCAATCAGCTCTTCGGGGTTGGTGCCCTTACCGCCTTCGAACCTCGCCTTGAAGCCATACGGCGCTTCACGCAGTACGCCGGTTTCAGTGGAGATGGAGCCGATGCCGGTTTTAAGGTCGCCTGCCCAATGAGCCGATGCTTTCTTTTTGATACTCATGCGTGCCTCCTGAAGAACGGCGCGAAGGTTTCACGCCTTGAATGAACTAGTGAGGGTAGTTCGCGCCACAAAGTTCACCCTATCGGACCAATCGTCATTTTTAGTCGCTCAATTCCCAGCCAACCATTGAAACTCGGGTATATGCCCATATTGCTGTAAACACTGGCAGGTCATGCGAGCACTCTGACCTGCATCCCACCTGGAGTAGCCGGCTGATGAAACGACTGTCTGACATCAAATTCTCGACCCTCGACCTGGTCCCTGTGCGCGAAAACGGCAGCGCAGCCCAGTCGTTGCGTAATTCGCTGGATCTGGCACAGCACGTGGAAAAGTTCGGCTACAACCGTTTTTGGGTCGCTGAACACCACAATATGGACGGCATCGCCAGCTCGGCGACCTCGGTGCTGATCGGTTATCTCGCCGGCGGCACTTCGACCATCCGTGTCGGTTCGGGCGGTGTGATGCTGCCCAACCATGCGCCCTTGGTGATCGCCGAACAGTTCGGCACCCTCGAAAGCCTGTACCCCGGCCGTATTGACCTGGGCCTGGGCCGCGCGCCCGGCTCGGACCAGATGACCGCCCGCGCCCTGCGCCGCGAGCGCTCGGGCAGTGCCGATGATTTTCCGCAGGATGTGGCCGAACTGCTGCGCTATCTGGGCACACGCACCCCCGACCAACGGATCATCGCCATGCCGGGCACCGGTACCCAGGTCCCGGTCTGGCTGCTGGGCTCCAGCCTGTACAGTGCGCAACTGGCCGGTGAAATGGGGTTGCCTTACGCCTTTGCTTCACATTTCGCACCGCGCCTTATGCATGAAGCGATTCGTGTCTATCGCAACCACTTCAAGCCTTCGGCGGTGCTGGACAAGCCTTATGTGATGCTTGGCGTGCCGCTGGTGGCTGCCGACACCGACGAGCAGGCCGAGTACCTGGCCACTTCGGTGTACCAGCGCATTCTGGCGCTGATGCGCGGGCAGAGCCTGGTACAGCGCCCGCCGGTGGAGACAATGGACGGTTTGTGGCTACCCCATGAAAAAGAGGCCGTCATGAGCTTTCTGGGCCTGGCGATGGTGGGCAGCCCGCAGAAAATCAAGGCCAAACTGGATGTGCTGGTTGAGCAGACCCAGGCCGATGAGCTGATCTTCACTAGTGACTTGTATGAGCATGCGGACCGCATTCATTCGTATGAATTGCTGTCGCAGGTGATGAAAGGGGCCTGACGCAAAGGGAAGTGTGGGAGCGGGCTTGCTCGCGATGGTATCGACGCGATTGATCTGAACCACCGCGGCGTGCACATCGCGAGCAAGCCCGCTCCCACAAGATTACTACTGCGCTGGACTTATCCGCGCTTGTAGACGATTTCTTTGGTGCCGGCTTCGCAAGAGCCCACTACTTTGCCGTCAGCGGCAGCACCTTTTTCCACGACAGTCAGCGAATAATGCTTGGCGCCATTGGCTTCAATCTTCGCCGCGATTTCGCTTTTCAGTTCTTCGCATGGCTTGCCCGCTGCGAACGCCGTTCCTGCCAGACTCAGCAAACCTACAGCCAATAAAATCTTTTTCATCGGTCACATTCCCCGGTCAAAACAAAAAGGGTGCAATGCGTACATGCCGCATTGCACCCAGACGGTGTAGCGGACTTTATGGCAAACGGCCAGTCCGCGGGTCAAAAGCCTTGCTTCAGATCAGCTGCTGGCGATGCGAAAGCCGACTTTGAGTGTCACTTGATAGTGCGCCACCTTGCCGTCCTTGATGTGCCCGCGCGTATCAACCACCTCGAACCACTCCAGATGCTTGATGCTTTTGTTGGCCTCGGCCAGTGCATTACTGATGGCGTCTTCTATGCTGGTCGGGGACGAGCCTACCAGTTCAACTTTCTTGTAGGTGTGATGGTCAGACATAACGTTCTCCTTTGTCGTAAATCAAAGCCTAGCAGCGATTGTGCTAAATACTTTGTAGGCAATTTGAAAGGAAAAGTTCAGGCCAACTGCACTTTCTGGAAACCGCGGAGTCGGACTTAACAAGCACCTCACTCACCAATGCAGGAGAGCCCTAATGGCTAGCAACTCTTTACGTAAAGCCTCATTGCAAAGCATGGAAGCAGAGATCGAGAGCCTGCTCAAGTCTCTGGAAAGCCTCAAGCACGACGCTTCTGACGAGTCCAAAAAGACCCTTGGCATCCTCAAGAACAACGCCGAGAACGCGCTCAAGCATTCGCGTCACCTGCTCAGCGATGCGCTGGAAGAAGTGAAGGACAAAACTCGCGAAACCGCGATCGCTACCCGCGAATACGCGCAAGAGCACCCGTACGCCACCGCTGGCGTTGCCATCGGCGCACTGGGTCTGCTGGCAGCCTTTCTGTTGTGCAAGCGCGGCAATTAATCTGCGCTGCGCGCAAGCTCTGCCTTGAGCCATTGCGCCAGTTGCCCGGCGCGCCCGTCTGCGGCGCGCTTGGGCAGCCATAACGTCAGCTGCGCCGGGGTTTCCTTGAAGCCCCAGGGTGCAGCCAGGCGTCCGGCTTGCAGGTCCTGGGCCACCAGCGGCTCGGGGGCAATCGCCACACCCAGCCCCGCAACGGCGGCTTCAAGCAAGTAGTACAAGTGCTCAAACCCCTGCCCGTATTGCAAATCCTTCGCCTCGATTGCGTTTTTTTGCGCCCAGCTCGGCCATGCCTGCGGCCGTGACGCGGTGTGCAACAAGGGTTCGCCAAGCAAGGCACTGGCCGGAGCGTTGCGCAATTGTTCGTAGTGCGCGTATCGCGGGCTGACCACCGGACCGATGCGCTCGCTGGCCAGTTCGTACACCTGCATATCGGCGGGCCACGGCGGCTCGGCAAACACCAGCAAAGCGTCAAGCCCGGGGCGACGCGGGTCAAGATCGCCTTCACCGGCCGAGAGGTGCAGGCGCAAGTCCGGCAAGTCGGCATTCAAGCGGCCCAGGCGCGGGATAAACCAGCGCGCCAGCAAACTGCCCGAACAGCCGAGCACGAAAGGGGCGTCGACCTGGCTTTGCGTGAGTTCAGCGCATACGTTGCGCAAGCGTTCAAAGGCTTCGCCGCTGGCATCACGCAGACGGATACCGGCCTCGGTGAGCTTTAGCCCGCGCCCTTCCTTAACGAACAGGCTCACCCCCAAGTGCTCTTCCAGCACTTTCAATTGCCGACTGACGGCACCGTGGGTGACGTGCAGCTGCTCGGCCGCCTGGCTGACGCTGCTCAGGCGGGCAGTGGCTTCAAAAGCGCGCAGGGCATTGAGGGGCGGGAGGTCGCGGCTCATGATATGTGTGAGTTTTCCTGACAGATTGTGGCGATCTTATCGGTTTTCATCCCGGGCTGTCACGGGTACAGTCAGGCCCATAGACCTTCGTAACTTTTTATCTGGAGCGTCACATGACTCAATCCACCTTGCGTACCGGCCCTGATGCCAATGGCCTGTTTGGCTCATTCGGCGGCCGTTATGTGGCTGAAACCCTGATGCCGCTGATCCTTGACCTGGATCGCGAGTACGAGCTGGCGAAAAAAGACCCTGAGTTCATCAAGGAACTGGCCTACTTCCAGCGCGATTATGTGGGCCGCCCAAGCCCGCTGTACTTCGCCGAGCGGCTGACCGAGTTCTGTGGCGGCGCCAAGATCTACCTCAAGCGCGAAGAGCTGAACCACACTGGCGCGCACAAGATCAACAACTGCATCGGCCAGATCCTGCTGGCACGGCGCATGGGCAAAAAACGCATCATCGCCGAGACCGGCGCCGGCATGCACGGCGTGGCCACCGCCACCGTCGCTGCGCGCTTTGGCCTGCAGTGCGTGATCTACATGGGCACCACCGACATCGAGCGCCAGCAGGCCAACGTGTTCCGCATGAAGCTGCTGGGCGCTGAAGTCATCCCCGTGGTGGCCGGCACCGGCACCCTGAAAGACGCGATGAACGAAGCCCTGCGCGACTGGGTAACCAACGTCGACAGCACCTTCTACCTGATCGGCACCGTGGCCGGCCCGCACCCGTATCCGGCGATGGTGCGCGACTTCCAGGCCGTGATCGGCAAGGAAACCCGCGACCAGATGCAAGCCCAGGAAGGCCGCCTGCCGGACAGCCTGGTGGCGTGCATCGGCGGTGGTTCCAACGCGATGGGCCTGTTCCATCCGTTCCTGGATGACACCAGCGTTGAAATCATCGGCGTGGAAGCGGCCGGCTACGGCATCGAAACCGGCAAGCACGCCGCCAGCCTCAATGGTGGCGAGCCGGGCGTGCTGCACGGCAACCGCACCTTCCTGCTGCAGGACGACGATGGCCAGATCATCGACGCCCACTCGATTTCCGCCGGCCTCGACTACCCCGGCATCGGCCCTGAGCACGCCTGGTTGCATGACATCGGTCGCGTCGAATACACCTCGGTGACCGACGCCGAAGCCCTGGATGCCTTCCACAAATGCTGCCGCCTTGAAGGCATCATCCCGGCCCTGGAAAGCGCCCACGCACTGGCCGAAGTGTTCAAGCGCGCCCCGACCCTGCCAGCCGATCACCTGATGGTGGTCAACCTTTCAGGCCGTGGCGACAAAGACATGCAAACCGTGATGCACCACATGGAACAGTCTCAACAGGAGCAACACTGATGAGCCGCCTGCAAACGCGCTTTACCGCACTCAAGGAACAAAACCGCGCAGCGCTGGTGACCTTTGTCACGGCCGGTGACCCGGATTACGACACTTCGCTGGCGATCCTCAAGGGCTTGCCGGCGGCGGGTGCCGATGTGATCGAACTGGGCATGCCCTTCACCGATCCGATGGCCGACGGCCCGGCGATTCAACTGGCCAACATCCGTGCGTTGGGCGCCAAGCAGAACCTGGCAAAAACCCTGCAGATGGTTCGTGAGTTTCGTACCGGTAACGACGACACTCCGCTGGTGCTGATGGGCTATTTCAACCCGATCCACCACTATGGCGTGGCGCGTTTTATTGCCGAAGCCAAAGAGTCGGGCGTCGATGGCCTGATCGTGGTCGACATGCCGCCAGAGCACAACGGCGAGCTGTGCGACCCGGCGCAGGCAGCGGGCCTGGACTTTATCCGCCTGACCACGCCAACCACGGACGACGTGCGCCTGCCGACCGTCCTGGCTGGCAGCTCGGGCTTTGTGTATTACGTTTCGGTGGCGGGCGTGACCGGTGCCGGTTCGGCCACCACTGAACAGGTGAGCGCGGCCATTGAGCGCCTGCGTCGCCATACCGATCTGCCGATCAGCGTAGGCTTTGGTATCCGTACCCCTGAACAGGCTGCGGCCATTGCGCGCCTGGCAGATGGCGTGGTGGTGGGTTCGGCATTGATCGACAAGATCGAAAATGCGGCAACGCCTGAGCAGGCGGTGGATGGTGTACTGAGCTTGTGTGCTGCGCTGGCTGAAGGCGTGCGCAGCGCTCGCTAGGTCAAGAGCGCCCTCACCCTAACCCTCTCCCGGAGGGAGAGGGTACTGACCGCACGCGGCCTCAAAATCCCCATAGATCAGCTCCCTCTCCCTCTGGGACAGGGCTGGGGTGAGGGCAAGAGGCCTGCGAAGTCTTACTTCTGTGTCCCGTCATCATGCAGCAGGTTGGCCTGGGTCAGGTTGCTGCCTGCCGGTACGCTGCGGGTCAGCCATACATTGCCACCAATGGTCGAACCCTGACCAATGGTGATACGCCCCAATATCGTCGCGCCCGCATAAATCACCACATCATCCTCAACGATAGGATGGCGTGGATGGCCTTTCTGCAATTGCCCCGACTCATCTGCCGGAAAGCGCTTGGCACCCAGGGTCACAGCCTGATAGATCCGCACACGTTCGCCGATGATCGCGGTTTCTCCGATCACAACACCCGTGCCGTGATCGATAAAGAAACTACGGCCAATCTGCGCGCCAGGGTGGATATCAATGCCGGTGGCCGAGTGTGCAATCTCTGCGCTGATGCGCGCCAGCAACGGCAGCCCTGCACGGTACAGATGATGGGCCAGACGGTGATGAATCACCGCCAGAATCCCTGGATAGCACAACAGCACCTCATCCACACTGCGCGCCGCCGGGTCACCGTGATAAGCCGCCAGGACGTCTGTGTCGAGGATGCTGCGCAAGCCGGGTAGCGCCAGGGCAAAATCCTGAATCAGCAAAGTCGCGGTTGCATCCACGCCCTCATCGGCCAACCCGCCCTGGCGAGCCACATAACGCAGCTCCAGGCGGGCCTGTTTGAGCAGCGCATTGAGCGCCACATCCAGGGTGTGGCCGACGTAAAAATCTTCGCTCTCTTCACGCAGGTCCACCGGGCCCAGACGCATCGGGAACAAGGCACCACACAGGGCCTCAAGAATTTCGGCCATTGCCGCACGGGATGGCAGCTCACGGCCCCCCTGTTCACCACTGACCCGGCCGTTCTGCGTGCGCCACTGGTTTCGCGCCGTGCGCAGCTGGCAGACGATGGCTTGCAATTGCCAAGGATTGGAACGATCACTCACGATGAATACTCCGCACGCTGGCGGCTGGATCGACCAGCCGCAAATTGGCAATGATTTTACGGTATCAAAACGTTTACGACTCGGGCAATCAACGCTTGGGCCGACGCCAGATGCGCCAGCTCACCACGGCGATAATCAGCAACGCCAGCCCACCCAGAATGGCCAGGCTCATGCTGTGGTAACTGAACAGCGGTTTTTCGATGCGCACATAACCTGGCTCGGCCAACAGCTCGCGCAGCGCTACGTTGGCCTGCTTGAGGCTGATGGCTTGCAACTGCCTGGCGGGGTCGGCGAAACGGCCCTCATCGTAGTCACCCAGGGATGCCCAGTAGTAGTCGGCCAACGCGCTGCTGCCTTGCACTGTCCAGGCCTGGCGGGAGATGGCGGTGTTTTTGAGCCGGGCAAAAATCTGCGGATCCAGCCCGTCCTTGAGCAGACGCGCCTTGAGTTGCTCGATCACCTGCCGGGCTTGCGCCACGTTCTCGCGCTCAAGGTCAGCATTGAGGCTTAAAAAGCTCACGCCACCAAATACTTCCCGCTCGGCCCAGGGACCGTAAGATAAGCCATGCTTGAGCCGCAGTTCGCTGTAGAGCGCCCACTCCAGATAATCACGCAGCAGGATCCAGGTTTCGTCGGACTGCCCTTCGATCACAGGTTCAGGGAACAGCCAATGCAAGGTCGCGGTATCCCCCACCACGCCCCGCACCAGTTCGCGCTCGGCCTCAGCCTTGGCATCAATCCCGGCCAGTGGCCGGTGCTCGCTGGGCTCAACCGGCTCAAGGGCGCCGTAAGTGCGCTCCAGATAGGCGGGCAGCAGCCGGTCAAGGTCGCCGACGATAATCAGCGTCATATTGTTGGGCGCATACCAGTTCTGGCGCACGGCCTCCAGTTGCTGACGCGTAAGATCGTGGACTTCGGCCCGCTCGGCGCATTTAAGGCCCAGCTCGACGGCCAGTTGATTACTGGCACTGTGGCCAAGGTCCTGGCGGTCGAGCCAGCGCTGTAAATGCGAATAATGGCCACCGTCTTCACGCTCGACCACTTGCTTGGCATCGTTAATGCGTTGTTCGGTCAATTGCGTGCGGGTCAGCAGACCCAGCAGCAGGTCGAGGATCTTGCGCTGGTTTTTGGCCGGGGCTTCGATCACAAAGGTGGTGTCGGCGCTGCTGGTAAAGGCGTTCCATTCGCCACCCAGGGCCTGCATGCGCTCCTCCAGGCCACCTTCGCCGGTGTCATCGATACCGCTGAAAAGCAGATGTTCCAGCAGATGGGGCAATTGCTGATCGGCACACGAAAAGTCGTCCAGGCCAACGCCCACCACCAAACGGATGGCCACATGTCCGCGATCGTTGTTGGGCTTGAGGATCAGTTGCAGGCCATTGGGCAGTTGGTAGCCCTCGACGCTGTAACGATCCAGAGCAAAACCTTGGGCTGCGCCAAGCAACAAACAGATAAACAGCAGGCAACGCATAAAAAATCCCTGAATTCTCGAATCCTTGAGCCCGTGCAGCTTAGTCGCTGCATAACGGCTGACAACAGCCCAACGTACAACGTTCAAGGCGAATGTTGCGTGTCGGCTGCGTCGTCCAGCTCCAGGGCCCCGGTTTCAGAGGTCTCCAGCACCACGTAAGCGCTGCCGCAAAACAGCGAGTTGAGGCGTTTCATATCCGCGATCAGCTCCAGGTGCATGGAACTGGTCTCGATACTTTGTGTGACTTTACGCTGCAAGCGACTCACATGGGCGTGGGCCAAACGCCGCTCCTGGGCGCGAAAACGGCGTTTTTCACGCAGCAACTGGCGGGCGCTTTGCAGGTCGGAGCTGAGAAAGACCGTGAGCCCAAGGCGCAGGTTTTCAATCAACTGGGTTTGCAGGCCCACCAGTTCCTCCAGCCCTGTTTCTGAAAACGAGCGGCGCTGCGAGGTTTTCTGCTGCTGGACTTTGCGCAGCATGCGCTCGATCACATCGCTGGCAAGCTTGAGGTTGATCGCCAATTCGATAATTTCGGCCCAGCGTCTACTGTCCTGTTCGCTCAAGTCCTCTCGCGGCATTTGCGCCAGATACAGTTTGACCGCGCTGTAGAGTATTTCGACTTCATCACTCAAGGTGCGCATTTCCTGGGTGATGGCGGTTTGCTTGCCGCGCAGAACGTCGAGCATATTGACCAACATGGTATCGATCAGGTCGCCAATGCGCAGGGTTTCGCGCACGGCGTTGGTCAGGGCCAGGCTCGGTGTATCAAGAGCAGCAGGGTCCAGATGGCGCGGTTTGGCGACGCCGTTGGCTTGCTCGCGTTCGGGCAGCAGCCAGGCACAAATACGCGCCATCAGGCCGACTGTGGGCAACATCAGGAAACAGCGGGCGGTGTTGTAGAGCAGGTGAAAGCCGATCACCAGCTCCTGGGCGCTGTAGCTCAGGCTGTCCATCCAGGCCACCAGCGGGTCGAGCACGGGCATGATCAGCAGCAAGCCAATCAGCTTGTACAGCAGGCTGCCCAAGGCCACCTGGCGGCCTGCCGCGTTCTGCATATTGGTACTGAGAAACGCCAGCACGCCGCTGCCGATATTGGCGCCAATCACCAGGCCGATGGCGACATGCAGGCTGATAACACCCGCACCGGCCAGGGTGGCGGTCAGCAGCACGGCCGCCAGGCTGGAGTAGGACACCATTGCGAACAGGGCGCCGACCAGAGCATCGAGCAGGATATCGCCGGTCAACGAAGCAAAAATCACCTTCACGCCCTGGGCATGGGTGATGGGTGTGGCAGCTTCGACGATCAGTTGCAGCGCCAGGATGATCAGGCCCAGGCCAATACCTACCCGCCCCAATTGCCCGGCGCGGGTTTGCTTGCGGGTCAAAAAGAAAATCACACCCAGGAAAATCAGCAGCGGCGACAGCCACGACAGGTCGAAGGTCAGCACCCGGGCCATCAATGCGGTCCCGACATCGGCGCCGAGCATGGTGGCCAAGGCAGGGGTCAGTGCCATCAACCCCTGGCCGACAAAGGACGTGACCAGCATGGCCGTGGCGTTGCTGCTTTGCACCATGGCCGTAACCACGATCCCGGCGACAAAGGCGAACATGCGCCGGGAGACGTTTTGCCCGATGACATGGCGCAGGTTGGTACCGTAGACCCGCAGGATGCCGGTTCGGACGATGTGCGTGCCCCAGATGAGCAAGGCCACGGCGGAAAGCAGATTGAGCAGGGTCAGCATGCTGGCTCCCTGTATTGGATGTGTCTAAGGATCAGATAGCTGCGGGCCGTTCCTACAGATGTTTCTTAAGATGTAGTCGGCAAATGAGCAGAGCGCCAGCATCGCATAGCTGGCGGAGGGTTGAAACTCTTCTGGACAATGCTGAACCTGTGGGAGCGGGCTTGCCCGCGATGGCTTCGACACGGTTTAACTCAAACACCGCGTCGCTTGCATCGCGAGCAAGCCCGCTCCCACAGGGGGGGGTTACAGCGTGCTGAACACCGGGAACGTCCCCAGCAGCAGCGCCGCAACCATGATGACCAGGCACACCAGGATCGCCCACTTGAGGGTGAAACGCTGGTGGTCGCCAAACTCGATGCCAGCCAGGGCCACCAGCAGGTAGGTAGAAGGCACCAGCGGGCTGAGCAAATGCACTGGCTGACCCACAATCGAGGCACGGGCCATTTCGGCGGCGGTAATGCCGTAGTGGCTGGCAGCTTCGGCCAATACAGGCAGTACGCCGTAGTAGAACGCATCATTGGACATAAAGAAGGTAAACGGCATGCTCACCAGCGCGGTAATCACCGCCAGATACGGCCCGAGCGCCGGTGGAATCACCGCCAGCAGGCTCTTGGACATGGCATCGACCATGCCGGTGCCCGACAGGATGCCGGTAAAGATACCCGCCGCAAAAATCAGCCCGACCACCGCCAGTACGCTGCCAGCGTGGGCCGCGACGCGGTCTTTTTGCTGCTGCAGGCACGGGTAGTTGACGATCATCGCGATACTGAACGCGACCATAAACAGCACGGGCAAAGGCAGCAGGCCAGCAATGAGCGCAACCATCAGCGCCAGGGTCAACGCACCGTTGAACCAGATCAGTTTTGGTCGACGGGCATCCGGGTACTGGGAAACGCTGATTTCGCTGTGGTCGATTTCGTCACCGTGCAGGTGCAACTCACCCAGGCGCGCACGCTCGCGTTTGCCGTAGAACCACGCGATAACCAGGATCGCCGCGCAGCCTGCGAGCATGGCCGGGATCATCGGCACAAAGATGTCCGACGGGTCGACATGCAGCGCACTCGCCGCGCGGGCGGTCGGGCCGCCCCAGGGTGTCATGTTCATCACGCCACCCGCCAGGATGATCAGGCCGGCCATGATCCGCGGGCTCATGCCAATGCGGCTGTAGAGCGGCAGCATGGCGGCCACGCAAATCATGTAGGTGGTCGCGCCGTCACCATCCAGGGACACCACCAGCGCCAGCACCGCCGTGCCCACCGAGATTTTCAGCGGGTCGCCCTTGACCAGCTTGAGGATCTTGCGCACCGCCGGGTCAAACAGGCCGGAGTCGATCATCAGGGCAAAGTAGAGGATGGCGAACATCAGCATCACCCCGGTCGGGGCCAGCTTGGTGATGCCTTCGAGCATCATCGGGCCTATTTTTGGCGCAAAACCGCCGAAAATGGCAAACAGGATGGGTACCAGAATCAGGGCGATCAGGGCAGATAGGCGCTTGGTCATGATCAGGTACATAAATGTAATGACCATGGCAAAGCCAAGGAAGGTCAGCATAACAGTCACCATTATTGTTGTAGTAAGGCTCTGACCGCGTGTTTTACGCGTGGCAGGCCAACCGGTCTGTTGCCGGTAATGACTCGATGCTAGAGGGGAATACTTTCAGCCAGCTTTCGCTTGTAAAAATTCTTACAGGAGAGGGAGGGGATATTTGCACTACCCATGTGGGAGCGGGCTTGCTCGCGATGGAGTCGACACGGTTCAACGGATGGACCGCATCGTTTGTATCGCGAGCAAGCCCGCTCCCACAGGTTGTGTGGCGGTCAGTCCAGCTTCAGGACCTTGGCCAATACGATTTTCGGGCCTTTCATCTTTTTGATGATGATGCGCAGGCCTTCGACTTCCAGTTGCTCTTCTTCTGCAGGCACCCGCTTGAGGGTGTCGTAGATCAGGCCTGCGACGGTTTCGGCTTCAACGTGGTCCAGGTCTACACCCAGCAGGCGTTCGATCTTGAACAGCGGCGTGTCGCCGCGTACCAGCAGCTTGCCCGGCTGATACGAGAGGATGCCGCGCTCGGCCTTGCGGTGTTCGTCCTGGATATCACCCACCAGCACTTCGAGCACGTCTTCCATCGTCAGGTAACCCACGACCTTGCCGTCAGCCTCTTCAACCAGGGCAAAGTGCGCGCCGCCCTTGCGGAACTGCTCCAGCAACTGGCTCAGCGGCATGTGCCGCGACACGCGCTCCAGCGGCCGGGTCAGTTCTTCAAGGTTGAAGGTTTCGGGCAGGTGATCGAGGTCGGCCAACTCCAGCAGCAGGTCCTTGATATGCAACAAACCGACAAAGGTGTTGGTGTCAGCATCGTAGACCGGGTAGCGGCTGAACTTGTGGCGACGGAACAGCGCGAGGATTTCCTTGAGCGGTGCCTTGGAGTCCAGGGTCACCAGGTCTTCGCGGGAGTTGGCCCAGTCGACCACTTCCAGCTCGCCCATTTCCACGGCCGACGCCAGCACGCGCATGCCCTGGTCGCTCGGGTCCTGGCCACGGCTGGAGTGCAGGATCAGCTTGAGTTCTTCACGGCTATAAGCGTGATCATGATGGGCACCTGGCTCGCCCTGGCCGGCAATACGCAAGATCGCGTTGGCGCTGGCGTTGAGCAGGTAAATCGCCGGGTACATGGCCCAGTAGAACAGGTACAGCGGCACGGCGGTCCACAGCGACAGGGTCTCGGGCTTGCGGATGGCCCACGACTTGGGTGCCAGCTCACCGACCACGATGTGCAGGTAGGAAATGATAAAGAAGGCGGTAAAGAACGATACGCCCTTGATCACTTCCGGCGACGATACGCCAATAGCGCCCAGCAGCGGCTCCAGGATGTGCGCAAACGCCGGTTCGCCGACCCAGCCCAGGCCCAGCGAGGCCAGGGTAATACCCAGCTGGCAGGCAGACAGGTAGGCGTCGAGCTGATTATGTACGGTGCGCAGGATTTGCCCGCGCCAGCCGTTGTCTTCGGCAATTGCCTCAACCCGGGTGGAGCGCAATTTGACCATGGCGAATTCAGCCGCAACGAAAAAACCGTTGAGCAGTACCAGGATCAGAGCAAAAAGAATCATGCCGAAGTCGGCGAAGAGTGTCGCGAGGGTCAAGCCAGGGGAAGGGTCCATGATGGAGTTTTACGGGTTCCGTCGTTACAGATAGGGAGATATGGCCAAACAATGTAACGGCTGATGTAGCCCTTGCCTAGTGGGAAAGGGCTACAGGGCCTAGTCGACCAGCGACTTTTGCTGAGGTTTTGCCACCTGAACGGGTGGGAAATGGCAGGTGAACGTACTGCCGTGCCCCAACACACTGCTGATCTCCAGCCGCGCACGGTGGCGCAGCAGCACATGCTTGACGATGGCCAGCCCCAGCCCGGTGCCGCCGGTGTTGGCGTTGCGGCTGGAATCGACGCGGTAGAAACGTTCGGTCAGGCGCGGCAAGTGCTTGTTGTCGATCCCCACCCCCGAGTCCTGCACGCTCAGGTGCGCGCCCGCGCTGTCTGCCCACCAGCGAATGCGCACGCTGCCGCCATCGGGGGTGTATTTGACGGCGTTGAACACCAGGTTGGAGAAGGCGCTGCGCAATTCGGCTTCGCTGCCCTTGAGCGCGCAATCGGCTTCGACGTCGAGGGTGATGGTCTGGTTGCGCTGGCCGGACAACGCCTGGGCGTCGCTCTTGATCGAGCGCAGCAAGCTGTCGACGGCCACCGGCTGGTTGTCCGAGGGGTAATCGGTGGCCTCCAGCTTGGCCAGCAGCAGCAGGTCGTTGAGCAGGGTCTGCATGCGCTCGCCCTGTTGTTGCATCTGCGACAGCGGGCGCTTCCAGCGCGGGTTCACGTCGTCGACGTTATCGAGCAGGGTTTCGAGATAACCACAGATCACCGTCAACGGCGTTCGCAGTTCGTGGGACACGTTGGCGATAAAGTCTTTGCGCATCTGCTCCAGCTGATGAATGCGCGTCACGTCGCGCACCAGCATCAGGTGTTCGTTGTTGCCGTAGCGGGTGATGTAGAGCTGGATGCGCAAGTGATCGTTGACCGGCGAGGGGATATCCAGCGGTTCGCCGTAATTGCCTTGCTCGAAGTATTCCTTGAAGCGCGGGTGGCGTACCAGGTTGGTCACTGGCTGGCCGCTGTCCTGCGGAGTCTTGAGGCCCAACAGGGTCTCTGCGGCGAGGTTCCACCACTCCAGGTTGCCGTCGCTGTCGAGCATGATGACCGCGTCCTTGAGCGCGGCCGTGGACTCCTGCACGCGATCGATCACCGCTTGCAGCCGCCCGCGCACCCGCTGGTCGCGGCGCTGCAGGTGGTAGATGCTGTCGAATACCTCACCCCACAGACCGTAGCCATCGGGCGGCGCTTCGTCGGGTTTGTGCTGGCGCAGCCATTCGTGCAGGCGCAGCAACTGCTTGAGAGTCCAGCCCAGGTAGAACGCCAGGCCAATGGCCAGGCTCCAGCCGTAATAACCACTGATCAGGCCGACCACCAGGCAGGCAGCGACCAGAAGCAACAAATGGCGAATCAGAGTGCCATGCCAGTTTTGATTCACGTCGCGCGGGTCCTTGCTTGCCGTTGAGTCAGAAAAAGCCGGTATCAGGCCTTGGTCGAAAACCGGTAACCGGTGCCACGCACGGTTTGTACCAGATTTTCGTAGGCCTCACCGAGGGCTTTGCGCAGGCGACGGATATGCACGTCCACGGTGCGTTCCTCCACATACACATTGCCGCCCCAGACCTGATCGAGCAACTGGCCGCGGGTGTAGGCACGCTCCTGGTGGGTCATGAAGAATTGCAGCAGGCGGTATTCGGTAGGTCCCATTTCGGCCGGGGTGCCGTCGATGGTCACGCGGTGGCTGATGGGGTCGAGCAGCAAGCCGCCGATCTCGATCGGCGATTCAGCATCGGCCGGGCCGGCGCGGCGCAGCACGGCCTTGAGGCGAGCCACCAGTTCACGCGGCGAAAACGGTTTGGTGATGTAGTCATCAGCGCCCACTTCCAGGCCCTGAATCTTGTTGTCCTCCTCACCTTTAGCCGTAAGCATGATGATGGGAATATCACTGGTCAGCTCTTCGCGCTTGAGGCGACGGGCCAGTTCAATGCCCGAAGTACCGCCGGGCAGCATCCAGTCGAGCAGGATCAGGTCCGGTTTACGGTCCACGATAATGGCATGGGCATCCTGGGCATTATCGGCTTCAAGGCAATCGTAGCCCGCCATTTCCAGGGCCACGGCGATCATCTCGCGAATTGGCGCCTCGTCATCAACGATCAAAATGCTCCTGCCAACCATGCCGTAATCCTCTCGTCATTAAACTGTCTTGTGGCGCATTAGATAACGCAATTATTGCAGTCGTGTGACAGCTTTGGGGATTGGCCGCGCGCTAACAGTTAGTGAACTACGCTTTAGGTTCAAATCGTACAACCACAAAAAGGACGATTCCGATGACCTCTAGCTCGTTTTCCCTAAAGACATTGCTGTTGGCCGCAGCTTTTGCCTTGCCAGGACTGGCGTATGCGGCTGAACCGGCAATGACCAAGGACGGCATGCTCGTTGACCACAAAGGCATGACGCTCTACACCTTCGCCAAGGATGCGGGCGGCAAATCCATGTGCAATGACAAGTGCGCAGCCAACTGGCCGCCACTGGCCGCCGAAAGCACGGCGATGGACATGGGCAAGTGGACCGCCATCAAGCGCGATGACGGCCATATGCAATGGGCCTACGACGGCAAGCCGCTGTACACCTTCGTGATGGACAAAAAGGCTGGCGACATGACCGGCGACGGCAAGATGGACGGGGCCTGGAAGGTGGCCAAGCCTTAGGACTTCTGTAGCAGTTGACGAGTAGAACGAGGCTACGTCCGGCTGCGCAGCAGTCGTAAAACCAGACACCTGCGGTGTGCCAGTTGGACCCGACCCCGGGCTTCACGGCCGCTACGCAGCCGGACGCAGCCTCGCTCCGCGAGTCAGCTGCTACAAAGAGCCCTTGACCGGCAACCGAGTATCTACAAGGAGTATCCATAAAAAAACCTCGCCTCCCGGTCACGGGGGGCGAGGTTTTTTGTGACGCTGCTTTAAACGGCGCTGGTCGACTGCGGACGACGCACGTCCGGCTGCTTCCAGGACTCGGCCGCCGATTCGTCGATGGCCTGCTGGATCGCCTTTTTGCGGTGTTCTTCAGCACGGCGGCTGAAGAACCACACCATAAAGGTCACCAGCGATACCGCCAGCAAAATCAGGCTGGCCACGGCGTTGATCTCGGGTTTAACCCCCAGACGCACCGCCGAGAACACTTCCATCGGCAGGGTCGTCGACCCCGGGCCCGACACAAAGCTGGCCAGCACCAGGTCATCCAGCGACAGGGCAAAGGACATCATCGCCCCCGCCGCCAAGGACGGCGCAATCATAGGGATGGTGATCAAAAAGAACACCTTCCACGGCTTGGCACCCAGGTCCATTGCCGCTTCTTCGATCGACAGGTCCAGTTCACGCAAACGCGACGACACCACCACCGCCACATAGGCCGAGCAGAACGTCGTGTGGGCGATCCAGATGGTCACCAGGCCACGTTCCTGCGGCCAGCCAATCATCTGCGCCATGGCCACGAACAGCAGCAACAGCGACAGACCGGTAATCACCTCGGGCATCACCAGCGGCGCCGTCACCAGGCCGCCAAACAGCGTGCGGCCCTTGAAGCGGCTGATACGGGTCAGCACGAAGGCCGCCAACGTACCCAGCGCCACCGCAGCAATCGCCGTGTACAGGGCGATTTCCAGCGAGCGCATTACCGAGCCCATCAGTTGCGTGTTGTCCAGCAGGCCCACGTACCACTTCAACGACCAGCCGCCCCACACCGTCACCAGCTTGGAGGCGTTGAACGAGTAGATCACCAGGATCAGCATCGGCAGGTAGATGAACAACAGCCCCGCGACCAACATGAAGCTAGAAAAACGGAAGCGATTCATATCTTGCCCTCCAGCTCTTTAGCCTGGCTGCGGTTGAACAGAATGATGGGCACGATCAGGATCGCCAGCATGACCACGGCAAGCGCAGACGCTACCGGCCAGTCACGGTTGTTGAAGAACTCTTGCCACAACACTTTACCGATCATCAGGGTTTCCGGGCCGCCGAGCAGTTCCGGAATCACGAACTCGCCCACCACCGGGATAAACACCAGCATGCAGCCGGCGATAATGCCGTTTTTCGACAGCGGCACGGTGATCTTCCAGAAGCTGTTGAACGTGCTCGAACCCAGGTCAGACGCGGCTTCCAGCAGGCTGGTGTCGTGCTTCACAAGGTTGGCGTACAGCGGCAGGATCATAAACGGCAGGTACGAATACACAATGCCGATATACACCGCGATATTGGTGTTGAGGATCTGCAGGGGCTCGCTGATCCAGCCCATCGACATCAGGAAGCCATTGAGCAGGCCGTTATTGCTGAGGATGCCCATCCACGCGTAAACGCGGATCAGGATCGCGGTCCAGGTCGGCATCATGATCAGCAGCACCAGCACGGTCTGCATCTCTTTGCGCGCATTGGCGATGGCATAGGCCATCGGGTAACCGATCAGCAGGCACAGCAGCGTGCTGAAGAACGCCATCTTCAGCGAGCCCAGGTAAGCGGCGATATACAACTCATCGTCACCCAGCATGGCGTAGTTGCCCAGGTTCAGCAGTACCTGAATCTTCTGGTCAACGTAGCTGTAGATCTCGGTGTACGGCGGAATCGCGACGTCCGCTTCGGCGAAGCTGATCTTCAGGACAATGAAGAACGGCAGCATGAAAAACAGAAACAGCCACAGGAATGGAATCCCGATGACCATATGGCGGCCACCGGGGGTTATTCGTTGCAGTCGGCGTTTGAGTTTTCGCATGTTCATGAGCGCAGTACCACGCCGCTGTCGTCTTCCCACCACACGTAGACTTCGTCATCCCAGGTCGGGCGCGCGCCACGGCGTTCGGCGTTGGCCACGAACGACTGCACCAGTTTGCCGCTCGGCAGCTCGACGTAGAACACCGAGTGCCCGCCCAGGTAAGCGATGTCATGCACCTTGCCGCGCGACCAGTTGTATTCGCAGGTCGGCTTTTCAGTGGTAACCAGCATTTTTTCCGGGCGAATGGCGTAGGTGGTGTGCTTGTCTTCCACCGAGGTGCTCACGCCGTGACCGACGTAGATGTCGTTCTCCAGCTCCGGGCACTTGATGCGCGCATAGCCTTCAGCGTCATCGACCACTTCGCCGTCGAACAGGTTGACGTTGCCGATAAATTCGCACACCAGGCGGCTGACCGGGGTTTCGTAAATGTCGATCGGGCTGCCGATCTGGGCAATCCAGCCCAAATGCATGATCGCAATACGCTGGGCCATGGTCATGGCCTCTTCCTGGTCGTGAGTCACCATCACGCAGGTCACGCCCACGCGCTCGATGATTTCCACCAGTTCGAGCTGCATTTGCGAACGCAGTTTTTTATCCAGCGCGCCCATCGGCTCATCGAGCAGCAGCAGTTTCGGGCGCTTGGCCAGCGAACGGGCCAGGGCCACACGCTGACGCTGACCACCGGACAACTGATGGGGTTTGCGCTTGGCGTACTGGCTCATATGAACCAGCTTGAGCATCTCGCCCACGCGGGCATCGATCTCGGCATTGGACATTTTGTCCTGCTTGAGGCCGAAGGCGATGTTTTGCGCCACCGTCATATGCGGGAACAGGGCATAGGACTGGAACATCATGTTGATCGGCCGCTCATAAGGCGGCATATCCGTAATGTCCACGCCATCGAGGAAAATACGGCCCTCAGTCGGGCGCTCGAAACCGGCGAGCATGCGCAGCAAGGTGGACTTGCCCGATCCCGATCCGCCGAGCAGGGCGAAGATTTCGCCCTTGTTGATTTCCAGGGACACATCGTCCACCGCAATCGTCTCGTCGAATTTCTTCGTGACCCGGTCGATTTTGACCAGCACCTGCTTGGGTGTCTGGTCGCCCTCGAGGGCTTTCTTATAGGCGCCGGAGGCAACAGCCATTACGTAACTCCCAACAAATTTAGCAGCCCGGCCTTGATGGTCGGGCCTTGGATAGGTGGTCTTGCGAGATTACTTGCCCGTTTTGACCTTGGTCCATGTACGCGTCATCAGACGCTGGATCTTGGGGGGCAACTCGGTTGAGACGTATGTCTTGTCCAGCACCGCCTGGGTTGGGTAAACCGCTTCGTCGGTACGAATGGACTCATCCATCACCTTGTCGGCCGCCGGGTTAGGGTTGGCATAGCCGACATAGTCACTGACCTGAGCGATCACTTCAGGCTTGAGCAGGTAGTTGATGAACGTGTGGGCCTCCTTGACGTTGCTGGAATCCTTGGGGATGGCCAGCATGTCAAACCACAGGGCGCCGCCCTCCTTGGGCACGATATAGGCGATATTCACGCCTTTTTTTGCATCCTCGGCACGCGCCTTGGCCTGGAACACATCACCGGAAAAGCCAATCGCAACGCAGATGTTGCCGTTGGCCAGGTCGGAAATGTATTTGGAAGAGTGGAAGTAGGTGACGTATGGACGCACCGACATCAGGACTTCTTCAGCTTTCTTGTAGTCCTTTGGGTTGGTGCTGTTGGCATCCAGGCCCAGGTAGTTAAGGACAGTAGGCAGCATCTCGTCAGCCGAATCCAGGAAGGCTACACCGCATTTAGTCAGCTTCTTCATGTTCTCGGGTTTGAATACGGCATCCCAGGAGTCGATGCTGTCGACACCCAGTACTTCTTTGACTTTATCGACGTTGTAGCCAATCCCGTTGGTGCCCCACAGGTACGGCACGGCGTACTGGTTGCCCGGATCGTTGGCCTGCAGGCGCTTGAGCAGGGCAGGGTCGAGGTTGGAATAGTTCGGCAGTTGCGAAAGGTCGAGCTTCTGGAACGCACCCGCCTTGATCTGCTTGCCCAGGAAGTGGTTAGACGGAACGACCACGTCATAACCGGTACGCCCGGCCAGCAGTTTGCCTTCCAGGGTTTCGTTGGAATCGAAAACGTCATAGATGGGCTTGATGCCGGTCGCGGCTTCAAAATCAGCCAGCGTGTTCGGCGCAATGTAGTCCGACCAGTTGTAAATATGCACCGTGGGCGCCGCTTGTACGCTGACGGCAAGCGTCAAACCAGCTCCGACCAGCAAGGTCTTGCGAAACAGAGATATAGACACGTGATGGTCCTCTAAATAGTTGGGCCTGAGTTGCCCGCGTCATACGGCAGTCGAACCGCCAAAGACAAAACCGGCGCGCAACTTACCCTCGATAAACCTGCACAGCAAAGTTTTCCGCGAATAATTGCCCTAACACCTTGTTTTTCCGACCATTGCGCCGGTTTTTGTGAAACCGGAAGGCATGAGCCCTCCGGTCTCAATCGCAGCCTGCGGCAGCGGCTACAAGGGGCGGGGCCGTTATTTACCAGACTTGATTTTGGTCCAGCTGCGCGTCAACAACCGCAGGGTGGTCGGCGGCAAATCGCTGATGGCGTACAACTTGGCCTTCACTTCATCGGACGGGTAAATGCTCGGGTCACCCGAGATATCTTTATTCACCAGCGGCGTTGCAGCCTTGTTACCGTTGGGGAAGCGCACGCTGTTGGTGATTTCGGCCATCACTTCAGGCTGCATCAGATAATTCATCCAGGCATAGGCGGCGTCGACGTTCTCGGCATCCTTGGGAATGGCGACCATGTCGTAGAAGCTGCCGGCACCTTCTTTAGGGATCACGTACTTGAGCTTGACCTTGTCACCGGCCTCTTTGGCGCGGGAAATGGACTGTTCAAGGTCACCCGAGTAACCCACGGCCACGCAGATGTTGCCGTTGGCCAGGTCGGAGATGTACTTGGAGGAGTGGAAGTAACCCACCGACGGGCGAATCTTCAGGAACAGGGCTTCGGCTTCAGCCAGTTGTTTCTTGTCTTGCGAATCGGTCGGGTAGCCCAGGTAGTGCAGGGCGGCCGGGATCATTTCGGTCGGCGAGTCGAGGAAGCTTATGCCGCAGCTCTTGAGCTTGGCAGCGTTCTCCGGCTTGAACAGCACGTCCCAGGAATCGATGGTATCGACGCCCAGCGCGGCCTTGACCTTCTCCGGGTTGTAACCGATGCCGATAGTGCCCCACATGTACGGGAAGGCATGTTTGTTGTCTTTGTCGCTGGCATCGCCAACGGCCTTGAGCAACGCCGGGTCGAGGTTTTTCCAGTTAGGCAGCTTGGACTTGTCCAGCTCCTGGTAAACCCCGGCCTTGATCTGCTTGGCCAGGAAATTGTTGGAAGGCACGACGATGTCGTAGCCGGACTTGCCCGCCAGCAGCTTGGCCTCAAGGGTCTCGTTGCTGTCGAACACGTCGTAGACCACCTTGATACCGGTCTGGTCTTCGAATTTTTTAACGGTGTCAGGTGCGATGTAATCGGACCAGTTGTAGATGTGCAGCACTTTATCTGCTGCTTGAGCTGCCCCGGCCATCACACCCATCAAGGAGAGGGCGAGAAGGGTCTTGCCAGCTTTTTTAAAACCTGATGCCTTCATCTGTAATGCTCCAATTGTTCTTTTAAACCACCGATTCAGCGACCTGATCTCAAGGTGACTAAAGCCGGCGGCTAGTCTGGCAAGATCCGGGGCAGGCTTTCAAGGGAAGAGCCTTGATTCTTAAGGCTTCGAGCGCAATTACCTACATCAAGACTGCAGTTCTCTTGCGCTAAAAGCCTAGCAGTTAACCTTGCAAAGTTTCCAAGGTCAGATCCAGGCACTTACGCGCCTTGGCCACCAGCTCGTCGATCTCGTCTTTGCTGATCACCAAGGGTGGCGAAATGATCATGGTGTCGCCTACTGCGCGCATGATCAGACCGTTATCAAAACAGAACTGCCGGCAGATCATGCCGACACCACGGCCTTCATAACGCTTGCGCGTGGCCTTGTCCTGTACCAGTTCAATGGCACCCAGCATGCCCACACCGCGCACTTCGCCCACCAACGGGTGATCGTTCAGTTCACGCAGACGCTTTTGCAAATACGGTGCCGTTTCGGCGTGGACCTTCTCGACAATTTTTTCTTCGCGCAGGATGCGGATGTTTTCCAGCGCCACCGCGGCGGCTACCGGGTGACCCGAGTAGGTGAAGCCGTGGTTGAAATCGCCGCCTTCATTCAGCACCGCCACCACTTCGTCGCGCACGATCAGGCCGCCCATCGGGATATAGCCCGAGGTCAGGCCCTTGGCGATGGTCATCATGTCCGGCTTGAGGCCGTAGAAATCGCTACCGAACCACTCGCCGGTGCGACCAAAGCCACAAATCACTTCATCGGCCACAAACAGGATGTCGTACTTGGCCAGGATTTCCTTGATGCGCGGCCAGTAGGTAGCGGGCGGCACAATCACGCCGCCTGCGCCCTGGATCGGCTCGGCAATAAAGGCACCGACATTGTCGACGCCCAGTTCGAGGATTTTTTCTTCCAGCTGGTTGGCCGCCCAGATGCCGAACTCTTCCGGGGACATGTCGCCACCCTCACCGAACCAGTACGGCTGCGGGATGTGGGTAATGCCCGGGATCGGCAAGTCGCCCTGTTCGTGCATATAGGTCATGCCGCCCAGGCTGGCGCCGGCCACGGTGGAGCCGTGGTAGCCGTTCTTGCGGCTGATGATGGTCTTTTTATTGGGCTGGCCCTTGATCGCCCAGTAATGGCGAACCATGCGCAGCATGGTGTCGTTGCCTTCAGAGCCTGAGCCGGTGAAGAACACATGGTTCATGCCTTCAGGCGCGATCTCGGCGATGGCTTTGGACAGTTCAAGCACCGGCGGGTGGGCGGTCATGAAAAACAGGTTGTAGTACGGCAGTTCACGCATTTGCTTGCTGGCCGCTTCAGCCAGCTCGTCACGGCCATAGCCGATGGCAACACACCACAGGCCGGCCATGCCGTCGAGAATCTTGTGGCCTTCGCTGTCCCACAGGTACACGCCCTTGGCGTGAGTGATGATACGTGGGCCGACTTCTTTCAACTGTTTGAAGTCACTGAACGGTGCCAGGTGGTGATCGTTGCTCAGTTGTTGCCATTCGAGGGTTTGCGGGTTCTTGTTGGTCATACGGCTCTCCTTTAGTCAGTAGAGGAGGGACGGCGCCTTCCTGGCTCGCCCCTCCAGCGTGTCAGACGGCGAACAGCAGGAATTCCCGCTCCCACGAACTGATGACGCGCTTGAAGTTTTCATGCTCGGCACGTTTGACGGCCACGTAACCGGTGATGAACTTGGTGCCCAGGTACTTCTCGACCGTCTTGCTGTTTTCCATGCGCTCCAAGGCGTCTTCGATGGTCAACGGCAAGCGCAGGTTGCGCCGCTCATAACCGCGACCCACCACCGGTGCGCTCGGGTTGATGCCTTCAACCATACCGATATAGCCACACAGCAGGCTGGCGGCAATCGCCAGGTAGGGGTTGGCATCGGCGCCCGGCAGGCGGTTCTCGACACGACGGTTTTGCGGCCCGGCATCCGGTACACGCAAGCCCACGGTGCGGTTCTCCTCGCCCCACTCCACGTTCACCGGTGCCGAGGTATCAGGCAAGAACCGGCGGAACGAGTTCACATTCGGAGCAAACAGCGGCAACAGCTCTGGAATGAACTTCTGCAAGCCGCCGATATGGTTGAGGAACAGCTGGCTCATGCTGCCATCGTCATTGGAGAACACGTTCTTGCCGGTCTCGATGTCGATGATGCTCTGATGCAGGTGCATGGCGCTGCCCGGCTCGCCGGTCATGGGCTTGGCCATGAAGGTGGCGGCCACATCGTGCTTGAGCGCGGCTTCGCGCATGGTGCGCTTGAACACCAGGATCTGGTCAGCCAGCGACAGGGCGTCACCGTGACGGAAGTTGATTTCCATCTGCGCCGTGCCGTCTTCGTGGATCAGCGTGTCCAGATCCAGCTCCTGCAGCTCGCACCAGTCGTAGACGTCCTCGAACAGCGGGTCGAATTCATTGGCCGCTTCAATGGAGAAGGACTGACGACCGGTTTCCGGGCGACCGGAGCGGCCCACAGGCGGCTGCAACGGGTAATCCGGGTCGTCACTGCGCTTGGTCAGGTAAAACTCCATCTCCGGCGCCACGATCGGCTGCCAGCCGTGGTCGGCGTAGAGCTTGAGCACCTTTTTAAGCACGTTGCGCGGCGACAGCTCGATCGGGTTGCCCTGCTTGTCGTAGGTGTCGTGGATCACCTGAGCGGTTGGCTCAATCGCCCACGGCACCACAAATACTGCGTTCTGGTCGGGACGGCAGACCATATCGATGTCTGCCGGATCGAGGAGTTCGTAATAGATGTCGTCTTCGACATAGTCGCCCGTAACGGTTTGCAGCAATACGCTCTCGGGCAGGCGCATGCCTTTTTCGGCAATGAACTTGTTGGTCGGCGAAATCTTGCCGCGAGTAATCCCGGTAAGGTCGGCGATCATGCATTCGACTTCTGTGATCTTGTGGTCTTTCAACCAATCGGTGAGCTGGTCGAGGTTGTTACTCATAAATGCCTCTGGGCTGAGTGTCCTGAATTGAATAAGTCAGGCGTTTACTGACGCGTCTGCGTCGCGTTGTGTTGCGCGCCGTCTGCAGGCATCGCCAAATGCCTGGAAGATGGCGAGGTAAATCGGGTTAGAGCTTACCTGCCATTCGGGGTGCCACTGAACCGCCAAAGCAAAAGCCTTGCCGTCTTTGACCGACACGGCTTCGACCAGGCCGTCCGGAGCAATGGCTTCTGCGCGTAAACCGGGGGCCAGTTGATCAACGCCCTGGGTGTGAATCGAATTGACCTCGAACTCCGCTGGCAAGCCCAGGCCGGCCAATACGCCGCCAGGCTGGACGCGCATGGCGTGGCTGGGTGCGTATTGCACTTCAACAGGCGCGCTGGGGTCTTCGCGGTGCTCGATATAGCCTTCGACTTCGTGCAATTTCTGGTGAAGTGAGCCACCCAGAGCTACATTCAATTCCTGAAAGCCGCGGCAAATGCCAAGCACCGGAACGCCCGCTGCCAATGCAGCACGAATCAGGGGAAGGGTCGTGCGATCACGGTCGGGATCATGCAGCGTGCCTGGCGCGCTGGCGGGGCCGTGATACAAATGGGGTTCTATATTGGAAGGTGACCCGGTAAAGAGCAGGCCGTCCAGACCGTCAAGAATATCGGTCGGATCAATCAGTTCCGCCAATGACGGAATGATCAGAGGCAAGCCTTTGGCGGCCACCGCAACAGCCCGCACATACTTATCGCCAGTGATGTGATAAGGGTGCAAACCGATCTGCTTGGTGCAGGCGGTGACGCCGATTAACGGCAGGCGTGACATGTAACACCCCGGTATTATTGCTGTTATGGGTTTGAATCGAGCTTAGCCTTGTTCATTTTTTTACACAACACCCCCGTAAAAAATACAACACGGCCCGCTCAAGCCTGCGGGCGGCACGATTTAAAAAGGGTTAATGGCGCCCTAAAAAGCGTCAAAAATGGCCTTTCTGCGCTTTTTGAGGGCAAAAAACAGGCTGCTTGACTTCGGTATGCCGTTCGGGTTGACTGAATCCCGTAGCGCTCAATGATTGATATTTTTAACAACAAAGGTGTTGCATCATGTCGGTACCCCCGCGTGCCGTTCAGCTTAATGAAGCGAACGCGTTCCTTAAGGATCATCCTGAGGTTCTGTACGTAGACCTTCTCATTGCGGATATGAATGGTGTGGTGCGCGGCAAGCGCATCGAACGCACCAGCCTCCACAAGGTTTACGAGAAAGGCATCAACCTGCCTGCCTCTCTATTTGCTCTGGATATCAATGGCTCAACGGTGGAAAGCACCGGCCTGGGTCTGGATATCGGTGACGCAGACAGAATCTGTTATCCAATCCCCGACACCCTGTGCAACGAACCCTGGCAAAAGCGCCCAACCGCGCAGTTGCTGATGACGATGCACGAACTTGAAGGTGAACCTTTTTTCGCCGACCCGCGCGAAGTACTGCGTCAAGTTGTTACCAAATTTGACGATCTGGGCCTGACCATTTGTGCCGCTTTCGAGCTGGAGTTCTACCTGATCGACCAGGAGAACGTTAACGGTCGCCCACAGCCTCCACGTTCGCCGATCTCCGGCAAACGCCCGCATTCGACTCAGGTTTACCTGATCGACGACCTTGATGAATACGTCGACTGCCTCCAGGACATTCTGGAAGGTGCCAAAGAGCAAGGCATCCCGGCTGACGCCATCGTCAAAGAAAGTGCCCCGGCGCAGTTCGAAGTGAACCTGCACCACGTTGCCGACCCGATCAAGGCCTGCGACTACGCGGTACTGCTCAAGCGTCTGATCAAAAACATCGCCTACGACCATGAGATGGACACCACGTTCATGGCCAAGCCTTACCCGGGCCAGGCGGGCAACGGACTACACGTTCATATTTCGATTCTGGACAAAGAAGGCAAAAATATTTTTGCCAGCGAGGATCCCGAGCAGAACGCCGCATTGCGTCACGCG
The DNA here is from genome assembly GCF_900105835.1 of Pseudomonas fragi. Lineage (NCBI taxonomy): Bacteria > Pseudomonadati > Pseudomonadota > Gammaproteobacteria > Pseudomonadales > Pseudomonadaceae > Pseudomonas > Pseudomonas fragi. The sequence continues at coordinate 3,293,434 of NZ_LT629783.1, read as the reverse complement.
ATCGGCGGTGTGCTGGAGACCCTACCGGCTCAGATGGCGTTCCTTTGCCCTAACGTGAACTCCTACCGTCGTTTCGGCGCACAGTTCTATGTGCCCAACTCGCCGTGCTGGGGCCTGGACAACCGTACTGTGGCCATTCGCGTACCGACCGGCTCGGCCGATTCGGTGCGTATCGAACACCGGGTTGCCGGTGCCGATGCCAACCCGTACCTGTTGATGGCCTCTGTACTGGCCGGCGTGCACCACGGTCTGACCAACAAGATCGAACCGGGCGCACCCGTTGAAGGCAACAGCTACGAGCAAAACGAGCAAAGCCTGCCAAACAACCTGCGCGATGCCTTGCGCGAGCTGGATGACAGCGAAGTAATGGCCAAATATATCGACCCGAAATACATCGATATTTTTGTCGCCTGCAAAGAGAGCGAGCTGGAAGAGTTTGAACACTCCATCTCCGACCTCGAATACAACTGGTACCTGCATACCGTGTAAGCGCTTGCAGCCCCAAAAAAACGCCGCCGGCCTTGCAGCCTGCGGCGTTTTTTTTCATGGCGATAATCCATCAAACCAAGCGTTCTTATCGATCGCAAACGTAAGAAAATCACTACAGAAATTTCACAGTGAATATCTCACGATGAAGCTCCGGCTGCCATTTGCAGCTACTTTCTACGAAGCCATCATCATGAAACGCCATTACCTGGGCATCGCCCTGTTCGCCATCGGTTTCGGCCCCGTCATTGCCGCCCCCTCACCCCAACCCCACTGGAGCTACACATCCCCCACCGGGCCTGACGAGTGGGGCGATTTGCACGACAACCACACCCTGTGCAACACCGGCACCCAACAATCACCGATCAATATCAAAGCCAATACCCCAGGGCGCTTGCCAGCTCTGGATATCCACTACCCGAGAGGCCCTGCCGTGGTCAAACACAATGGCCACACGCTTGAGGTCACCCCTGAGAGCAAGGGCTATATGACCCTGCCGTCAGGCAACTATGACCTGGTACAAATGCACTTTCATGCCCCTGCCGAAATGCAGATAGAAGGCCACAAGTACCCATTTAGCGCGCATCTGGTCCACCGTGATGCCGCCGGCAACCTGGCCGTCATTGCCCTGTTATTTGACGTTGGGGCAAAAAACAAGGTTTTGGCACCGCTGTTTTCCAACATGCCCCGTCATGAGGGGGACGCTGTGACCTTGCGCACACTGGATTTGAAAAGCCTGTTTCCGGCAAAGCTGGACTACTTCACCTTTATGGGGTCGCTGACGACGCCGCCATGTACCGAAGGCGTCCTGTGGCAGGTGTTTAAAGTGCCGGGCACGATATCCAAACAACAGCTGAAGGACTTCAAGCAGTTGTTCCCGATGAACGCGCGTCCGATCCAACCGAGCAACGACCGTGCGGTGAAGTTTGGAAGCTGAAACGGGTTTACAGACAACCTCGAACCCGGCTCGTACAATGCCGGCAGCCCTTGAGGAAACGCTGATGTCCCGCCCTGCCGCCCCACGCGCCACCCCCCGAAAGCCACGCGCTCGCAGCCAGGGCCGCATCGACACGATACTCGACGCTGCCCGCACGTTGCTGGCAGCCCAGGGCGTGGCCAGCCTGTCGATTTACAGCGTGGCTGAGCACGCGCAGATTCCGCCGTCGTCGGTCTATCACTTTTTCGCCGGTGTACCAGCCCTGCTCGAAGCTCTGACCGGTGATGTTCACGCCGCGTTTCGCGCCTGCCTGCAGGCGCCGATCGAACATGAGGCGCTGAGTGGCTGGCGCGACCTGTCGCGCATCATTGAGCAGCGCATGCTGGCGATCTACAACGAAGATGCTGCGGCCCGGCAGTTGATCCTGGCCCAGCATGGCCTGACCGAAGTCACCCGGGCCGACCGCCAGCACGACCTTGAGCTGGGGCAACTGATGCATGCGCTATTCATGAAGCATTTTGAATTGCCAGTACTGCCACAGGACGTGGACGTATTTGCCCTGGCGATGGAGCTGGGCGACCGCGTGTATGCGCGCTCAATCCAGTTGCATGAGCGCATCACCCCGCGCATGGCCGAGGAAAGCATGCGGGTGGTGGATGCTTATTTGGGGCTGTATTTACCGCCGTTTTTGCCGAAACGCGAAAGCCCGTCAAATACCTGAGCGTAAGCCTGCATCAACGCTTGTGAGCTTGCCTTTGTGGGAGCGGGCTTGCTCGCGATTGCATCGACTCGGCTCATCGAGAGACCGCACCGCCTGAATCGCGAGCAAGCCCGCTCCCACAGCAGAGGATGAGCGGCTCAGAACGGCGCATCACCCAGAATCGTCGCACGGTGCATCACGCGGCGGTTGGGGCGGTAATCGTCAACGGCGTAATGCTGGGTCACGCGGTTGTCCCAAAATACCACGTCGTTTTCCTGCCAGCGCCAGCGGATGGTGTATTCCGGGCGGGTGGCGTGGGCAAACAGCAGCTTCAAAATCGCTTCGCTTTCGGCTTCCGACAGCTCGTTGATACGCGTGGTGAAGCCTTCATTGACGAACAACGACTTGCGCCCGCTCACCGGGTGCGTGCGGATCACCGGGTGCGACAGCGGCGGATTGTTTTTGCGGGTCTGCTCCCAGCGCGCCAGATCTTCCGGGGTCGAGCCAAAGCGCTCCAGCGGGAATGACTTGGTGAAATCATGGGTCGCGGTCAGGCCATCAAGCAGCACCTGCAACGGTTTGGACAACCCTTCAAAAGCAGCAATCCCGGCGGCCCACAAGGTGTCGCCACCAAAAGCCGGCAACTGCTTGGCACTCAACACCGCGCCCATCGCCGGGGTCGGCAAAAAGGTCACGTCGGTGTGCCATACCGCGTTGTCACGCACGTCAGTTACTGCTGTATCCAGCACCAGCACTTCCGGCTGCTCCGGCACGTTGGGGTAGATCGGGTGAATATGCAGGTCGCCAAAATGGGCGGCAAAACGGGCTTGCTGCTGCGGGGTGATCGACTGGTTCTTGAAGAACACCACATGATGCTCAAGCAAGGCTTGCTCAATGGCATCGCGGTGCTCAAGGCTCAGCGGTTGAGTCAGGTCGACACCATCAATCTGGGCGCCCAGGGCAGAGCTAATCGGGGTAATGGTCAGGCTCATGATCTATCTCTTTATCAGCGCGCCGATTAATCAGCGTCGAGTTCTGTTGTTAGTGAGCCTGGCCGTGCCACGGCACCAGCTTGCGTTGCAGGGCGCGCAGGCCCATTTCCATGGCAAAGGCGATAACGGCAATCACCAGAATCCCCAACACCACCACATCGGTCACCAGAAACTGCGCAGCGGACTGCACCATAAAACCCAGGCCGCTGGTGGCAGCGATCAGCTCGGCGGCCACCAGAGTCGACCAGCCCACGCCCAAACCGATACGCACACCGGTCAAAATATCCGGCAAGGCGCTCGGCAAAATCACATGACGAATCAACTGCCAGCGCGTCGCACCCAACGACTGCGCAGCACGGACCTTGGCCGGGTCGACGGTGCGCACACCGGTGGCGGTAGCAATCGCGATCGGGGCAAAAATCGCCAGGTAGATCAGCAGTACTTTTGACAGTTCGCCAATGCCGCACCAGATCACGATCAGCGGCAGATAGGCCAATGGCGGGATCGGCCGATAGAACTCGATCAGCGGGTCGAAAATCCCCCGTGCTATGCGGTTGTGGCCAATGGCGATGCCCACCGGCACCGCCGTCAGGATCGCAAAACCCAGACCCAGGCCGATACGGCTCAGGCTCGCGCCCAGGTGTTGCCACAACGTGGCGTCCATATAGCCAGTGGTCGCCAGCAGCCAGCCTTTTTGCAGCACCGCAGAGGGTGGCGGCAAAAACAGCGGCTCGATCAAACCTGCGGCGGTCACGGCCCACCACACGGCGAGCAGGGTGACCAGGGTCAGGACACTGATCCAGCGTGTGCTCAGGCTGCGCTTGACCGGGCGCGGGGCGTGGGGGGCAGCAACCGGGGCGGCCGCGACTGCTTCATAACTGCTCATGCGCGCTCCTGCCGCTGGGCGGCGCCGCGTTGTGAAAATACGCGCTCAAGCACGTGCTCACGGGTTTCGATAAAACGAGGGTCGGACTTGATCGAACGGGCCGACTCGCCCGCGTTGTAGCGCCGGCCGAAATCCAGGGTCAGACGCTCAACGATGCGGCCCGGGTTGGGCGCCAGCAAAATCAGGTCAGTGGCCAGAAACACGGCTTCTTCAATGTCGTGGGTAATCAGGAACACCGGTTTGTCAGTGCGCCGGCACACTTGCAGCAACAGTTCCTGCATCTGCTCACGGGTGAACGCGTCGAGGGCACCGAAAGGCTCGTCCATCAGCAATACGCGGGGGTCGGCTGCCAGCGCACGGGCCAGGCCCACGCGCTGTTTTTGCCCGCCGGAGAGTTCCCAGACGCGGCGCTTTTCAAAGCCGGACAAATCCACCAGCGCAAGCATTTCACGGGCACGGGCTTCGCGCTTGTCCCGCGCCACACCCGCCAGTTCAAGGCCAAATGCCACGTTGGCCAGTACGTCTTGCCACGGCAGCAACACATCGTCCTGAAACACCACGCCGCGCTCGGCGCTCGGGCCGTGGACAGGCACGTTATCGAGGGTGATTCGCCCAGCGCTGGGCTCGACGAAACCGGCAATCAGATTCAGCAATGAGGTTTTGCCGCTGCCCGAAGGGCCAAGTGCGACCAGCAGTTGTTGAGGCCCGAGGCTGACGGAAATATCCGACAGCACTGGCTCAGCGGCGCCTGGGTACTGTGCGCTGATGCGCTCCAGTGATAACAAGGCCATGACGGTCGACTCCTCAGCGGCGTTGGTTATTGGGTTACAAAAGTGGCGTTGACCGACGGTGCGTAGTCCGGCAGTACCGCGTCGACCTTTTTCTGCTCTTTCAAGAACGCAGCGGTATCAGCCAGGGCCTTGGTGGTAGGGGCGCCCAGCAATACCACCTGGTCAGCGGCCAACGGGTAGACGTTACCTTGCAACAGCAGCGGGATATCGGCCGCCTTGGCACCCGAAAGCTTCACGACTTTGTCGATATTGCTCTGATTGGCCAGCCAGGCTTTTGGATCCTTGTGGTAGTCCGCGTAGGCATCCAGGGTCACTTTGGCGAACTGCTTAACCACTTCCGGGTGCTTGGCGGCGTAGTCCTTGCGCACGATCCAGGCATCGAAGGTCGGCGCGCCGAGTTTGCCCAGCTCGCCGGAGGTGATCAGCACCTTGCCGTTTTCCTTGGCCGTGCCCAGTGCCGGGTCCCATACATAGGTGGCGTCGATATCACCGCGCTTCCACGCAGCAACGATGGCTGGCGGCGCGAGGTTGAGAATCTGTACTTTCGCAGGGTCGATGTTCCAGTGCTTCAACGCAGCCAGCAGGCTGTAGTGGCCGGTGGACACAAAGGGCACCGCGACTTTTTTACCGACCAGGTCCTGCGGGCCGTTGATACCCGAGCCGTTGCGGGCAACCAGAGCTTCAGAGCCGCCCAGCTGGGTGGCGATCAAAAAGGTTTCAACCGGTACGTTGCGGGTGATGGCCGCGGTGAGCGGGCTGGAACCCAGGTAGGCGATCTGCACGTCGCCCGAGGCGATGGCCGCAATGATGTCTGCGCCGTTATCGAATTTGCGCCAGTTGATCTTGGTGTCGGTGGCTTTTTCGTAAGCGCCGTCGGCCTGGGCGACCTTGGCCGGGTCAACGTTGGTCTGGTAGGCAACAGTCACATCCGAGCTGGCAGCCTGTGCAAAGAAGCTGGCACCCGCCAGGGACAAAGCAGCCAAAAGGCGTAGGGGAGAGTGCAGTTTCATCAGGAAGCTCCTCGGCAGGTGGCCGGATATCGGCTGGATGCGAGGTTAAATGATCTAAGAATCAGTAAATAAATAACTTTTAAGCATTAGCTTATGTAGTTCTGCAACATGCAGACACGCGCCCGCGCAATAACTGCTACGGCGTTTTATCCGGCAGGTGATCGGGTCGAAGGTTTAAGAACCAAAGGCTATTAAAAGATTCATGAAATTATGTTTAGAAATTAGACAAAAGACCGATAGCATTCCCACGCGCGCGTGTAGGAGAAACCCTTCTTTATGCCTATTTGATCTGAAAAGATCAGAAACAATTCTTTTTAGGTTTATTAAATAGCCATTAATCTGCGCACAAACGACGGATGACTAGACAAAGGTCGTAGACATGATTGGTTACGATTGACTTGCCGGTCACCGTCTGGCGCTAATCGCGCATCTGTAGCACCCGGACATCAGATCCGGGGCTAAAGAACTACAAAAATTAGAAACGCAAAGGAGCAACACATGAACAAGTCCACCTTGGCCATCGCTGTGGCCGTAGGTTTGCTGGCACAACAAGCAAGCGCTGCCGGCTTTATCGAAGACAGCAAGGCCACGCTGAAGCTGCGTAACTTCTATATCAACAACGATAACCGTGATTCGGGTACCAAGGCTGCCGGCGCGCAAAGCAAGGCTGAAGAATGGGGCCAGGGCTTCCAGCTGGACTTCACCTCGGGCTTCACCCAAGGCACCGTCGGTTTCGGTATTGATGCCATTGGCCTGTTGGGCGTGCGTCTGGATTCGGGCGGCGGTACCAATGGCCGTAGCGGCAACTCCTACGGCGGCACTGTATTCCCAAGCAAGTCCAACGGCGATGCAGTCAATGACTTCTCCAGCCTGGGCCTGACCGCCAAAGCCAAGATCTCCCAGACCGAACTGCGTTACGGCACCCTGATGCCGAAACTGCCTGTCATTTCCTACAACGACGGCCGTCTGCTGCCACAAACCTTTGAAGGTGGCCAAATCACCTCCAACGAGTTCAAGGATGTGACCCTGATCGGTGGTCAGATCGAACACGTAAAAGGTCGTAACTCCAGCAGCGAAGAACAAATGTCGATTGGTGGTGCGAGCGCTCGCACGGCCAACAGCAACAAGTTCCTGTACGGCGGTGTCGACTACAAGGTCAACAAAGACCTGTTGCTGCAGTACTACTACGGCAACCTGGAAGAGTTCTACAAGCAACACTTCCTGGGCCTGGTTCACAACTGGTCCATCGGCCCGGGCGTGTTGAAAACTGACCTGCGTTACTTCAACAGCAGCGATGATGGTAAAAACGGTTACGACTCGTCGTATTTCAGCAACGGTTCTTACGCTAATAGCTCGTTGAAAAACGGCAAGGGAAAGGTTGATAACAACCTCTTCAGCGGCCTGCTGCTGTACACAGTTGAAGGTCACACCTTCGGTGGCGGCTATCAAGTCAGCAACGGCAGCAGCGACTTCCCGTTCCTGAACCAGGGCGACGGTGCGTCGGCTTATATCCCTACCGATATGCAGATCTCGAAATTCGCCCGTGCTGGCGAACGTACCTGGCAGGCACGCTACTCGTATGACTTCGCCAAAGTGGGCGTACCTGGCCTGACTGCGGGCGCGGTTTACCTGCGTGGCGACAATATCGACACCTACAGCGGTGGCAAGCAGGTGAGCAATGGCGCTTCCGAGTGGGAACGCGATATCACCGTGGCTTATGTGATCCAGGAAGGCGCGCTGAAAAACCTCGGCTTTATGTGGAAAAACGCCATGTGGCGCAACGACATTGCCAGCCAGCGCGACCAGGACGAAAACCGTCTGATCGTCAGCTACTCGATCCCGTTGTTGTAAGCGTGATCTAGAGCAAAAGTAAGAAAAATCCTGCCCGGCGCAATGCCGGGCAGGGTGTTTACCGAAGACCTGAACGGTCAATTCGCAACACATTAATAGTCGCAGCTCCCTGCCGCTCCCCTTGCCATGCTGAGTCCACAGTGGACCCGGGGCATTGTTGCGTCCAATGAAACTGTTTTTAATATCCCTTTTAGTTCTAACCAAATCAATATTTATTCTTTTTAATTAGCTGGTGACGCAGGCAGAGTGGCTCCATCACGCCCCGCCATTGCCAATAAAAAGGAGCTGCACCATGAGCCTCAGACTCGGCGACATCGCCCCCGATTTCGAACAGGATTCCAGCGCTGGCAAGATCCGTTTCCATGAATGGCTGGGCGACAGCTGGGGCGTGCTGTTCTCGCACCCGGCGGACTTCACCCCGGTGTGCACCACCGAACTGGGCTTCACCGCCAAGCTCAAGGATGAGTTTGCCAAGCGCGGCGTCAAAGCCATCGCGCTGTCGGTAGACCCGGTGGACTCACACCACAAGTGGATCGAGGACATCAACGAAACCCAGAACACAGTGGTCAACTTCCCGATCCTGGCCGATGCCGACCGCAAGGTGTCTGACCTCTACGACCTGATCCACCCCAATGCCAGCGACACCCTGACGGTGCGCTCGTTGTTCGTGATTGATCCGAACAAAAAAATTCGCCTGACCATTACTTATCCGGCCAGCACCGGGCGCAATTTCAACGAAATTTTGCGGGTGATCGACTCGTTGCAACTGACCGACAGCCACAAAGTGGCCACCCCGGCCAACTGGCAGGACGGTGACGAGGTGGTGATCGTGCCGTCGCTCAAGGACGAAGACGAAATCAAGCGTCGCTTCCCCAAAGGCTACCGCGCCGTGAAGCCCTACCTGCGCCTGACACCACAGCCGAACAAGTAAAACCAACCTCATACCCTGTGGGAGCGGGCTTGCTCGCGATGAAGGCGCCGCGGTTTCTTCTGATACACCGCGCCGATCCCATCGCGAGCAAGCCCGCTCCCACAAACAGGCAACCGTGTCTTCCACAGGGTTTTGGGCCGTTTCGACGGCCTTTTTTTTGCTTTCGATTTAACAAAAAGGCATATGCATTTTAAGAATAAACAAATGAATAAATATGATTTATGGATATATAAATCACCTGTTATGGTCTGTTCACTCAAGCGAAAACGCTGACAGCGAATTGCACATATTCATTCAAGGAAACGCCTAGATGCTGGTCGTGACACTCGGAGGAAGCCCAAGCCAACGTTCCCGCTCGGGCGTGTTGCTGGATCACGCCAAACGCTGGCTCAACCAGCAAGGCGTTGAAGTGGTGAGTTACCAGGTTCGCGACTTTCCGGCCGAGGACTTGCTGCACGCACGCTTCGACAGCCCGAAAATCATCGACCTGCTGCAACAGATCGAAAACGCCGACGGCCTGGTAATTGCCACCCCGGTGTACAAGGCCTCGTTCAGCGGCGCCCTGAAAACCGTGCTCGACCTGCTGCCCGAACGCGCCCTGAGCCACAAAGTGGTACTGCCCATCGCCACCGGCGGCAGCATCGCCCATATGCTGGCCGTGGACTATGCCCTCAAGCCGGTCCTGTCAGCGCTCAAGGCCCAGGAAATGCTCCACGGTATTTTTGCCGAAGACAGCCAGATTGCTTACGGCGAAGGCAGCGCACAAGCGCAACTGGTGCCGGTGCTGGAGCAACGCCTGCAAGAGTCGCTTGAACAGTTCTACAGCGCCCTGGCGCGCCGCCCCAAGCCACTGGACCCGAGCATCCTCAACGAGCGCCTGGTGACGGCACGCTGGAGCATCTGAAACAGCATTTTTCCCACAGATAAAAGCTCCACCACCTTACTGAACCGCTAACGGCCCAGCAGGTGCTACCCGAATCCCGAACAACAAAAAGGAGAGCGCCATGCGCCCTGTCATTTTGCGTCGTGGTCTGGTCGCACTGTTAGCTGCGGCTGTGTCCTTCGGCGCTGTTACCCAGGCTCAAGCCGATACCCTGCGCATCGGTTACCAGAAGTACGGCACGCTGATGCTGCTCAAGGCCAAGGGCACGCTGGACAAGCGCCTGGCCGAGCAGGGCGTAGACGTGCAATGGACCGAATTCCCCGGCGGCCCGCAATTGCTGGAGGGCCTGAACGTAGGCTCCATCGACTTCGGCGTGACCGGCGAAACCCCGCCGGTGTTCGCCCAGGCTGCGGGTGCCGACCTGCTCTACGTCGCCTACGAGCCGCCAGCCCCCACCAGCGAAGCGATCCTGGTGCCCAAGGATTCACCGATCAAATCGGTACAAGACCTCAAGGGCAAAAAAGTCGTCCTCAACAAAGGCTCCAACGTGCACTACCTGCTGGTACGCGCCCTGGAAGACGCCGGCCTGAAATACACCGATATCCAGACCGTATTCCTGCCGCCCGCCGATGCCCGCGCCGCTTTCGAGCGTGGCAGTGTCGATGCCTGGGTGATCTGGGACCCGTACCAGGCGGCCGCCGAACAACAGCTGCAAGCGCGCACCCTGCGTGATGCCAGCGGCATCGCCGACAACCATCAGTTCTATCTGGCCACCAAGCCATATGCCGAACAGCACCCCAAGGTGATCGAAACCCTGGTCGATGAAGTGCGCAATATTGGCGAATGGGCCAAGGCCCACCCTGAAGACGTGACTACACAAGTCGCCCCACTCCTGGGCCTGTCTCCTGAAATCACCCTAACGGCGGTCAAGCGCCAGGGCTACGGCGCACAGTTCCTGACCCCGGAAGTGGTCAACGCGCAGCAAAAAATCGCCGACAGTTTTTACCAGCTCAAGCTGATCCCCAAGCCGCTGGTTGTGAAAGACGTGATCTGGACGCCCCCGGCCAATCTGGCCAAAGCCAACTAACGCTTGCTGCCCCCCATTAGGAGACCACTCCATGAGCCTCAATATTTTCTGGTTCCTGCCTACCCACGGTGATGGCCATTACCTTGGCACCTCCGAGGGCGCCCGCGCCGTCGACTACGGTTATCTGCAACAAGTCGCACAGGCCGCCGACCGCCTGGGCTTTGGCGGGGTACTGATTCCGACAGGACGTTCGTGCGAAGACTCATGGCTGGTGGCGGCATCGCTGATCCCCGTGACCCAGCGTCTGAAATTTCTGGTGGCCCTGCGCCCCGGTATTGTTTCGCCCACCGTGGCGGCGCGTCAGGCAGCGACTCTGGACCGTTTGTCCGGCGGCCGTGCGTTGTTCAACCTGGTGACTGGCGGCGACCCCGAAGAACTGGCCGGTGATGGCCTGTTCCTCAGCCACGAAGAGCGTTACCAGGCCTCGGTGGAATTCACCCGCATCTGGCGCCGCGTACTCGAAGGCGAAACCGTGGACTACGACGGCGAGCACATCACCGTCAAAGGCGCCAAGCTGCTCTACCCGCCAATCCAGCAACCGCGTCCGCCGCTGTACTTCGGGGGTTCCTCCGAAGCCGCGCAGGATCTGGCCGCCGAGCAGGTGGAAATGGTTTTGACCTGGGGCGAGCCGCCGGCTGCCGTTGCCGAAAAAATCGAGCAGGTACGAGCCAAGGCTGCCAAATTGGGCCGCACCGTGCGCTTCGGCATTCGCTTGCATGTGATTGTGCGTGAAACCAACGAAGAGGCCTGGAAAGCCGCCGACAAACTGATCTCGCACCTGGACGACGACACCATTGCCCGCGCCCAGGCCTCGCTGTCGCGCTTTGACTCGGTGGGCCAGCAACGCATGGCCGCCCTGCACGGCGGCAGCCGCGACAACCTCGAAGTCAGCCCCAACCTGTGGGCAGGCGTGGGCCTGGTGCGCGGCGGTGCTGGCACGGCGCTAGTCGGTGATGGCCCGACCGTGGCCGCACGGGTTCAGGAATATGCCGACCTGGGCATCGACACCTTTATCTTCTCCGGCTACCCGCACCTTGAAGAGTCCTATCGCGTGGCCGAGCTGCTGTTCCCGCACCTGGATATCGAACGCCCGGAACTGCCAAAAAGCGCAGGCTATGTGAGCCCGTTCGGCGAAATGGTCGCCAATGACATTCTCCCTAAAGCCGCGTCGCAGAGCTGAGGTCGCCATGAGTTCAGGCAAGGCCTCGGGCCTCAAAAACATCGGTCACACCCTGGCGCCCTGGGCCTTGCCGGTCTTGCTGCTGGCCGTGTGGCAGCTGTCCGTGTCAGCGGGCTGGCTGTCGACACGCATCCTGCCCGCCCCCAGTGCCGTGATCACGGCCGGGGTCGAGCTGGTGCGCAGTGGCGAAATCTGGAAACACCTGGCCATCAGCGGCTGGCGCGCCGGGCTCGGCTTTGTGATCGGTGGCAGCATCGGTCTGGCGCTGGGCTTTATCACCGGCCTGTCGAAATGGGGCGAACGCCTGCTCGACAGCTCGGTGCAAATGATCAGAAACGTGCCGCATTTGGCGCTGATTCCGCTGGTGATCCTGTGGTTCGGTATCGATGAGTCGGCGAAGATTTTTCTGGTGGCCCTGGGGACTTTATTCCCGATCTACCTCAACACTTACCACGGCATCCGCAACGTCGACCCGGCGCTGGTGGAAATGGCCCGCAACTACGGCTTGTCCGGTTTCAGCCTGTTCTGGCAGGTGATTTTGCCGGGCGCGCTACCGTCGATCCTGGTGGGTGTGCGCTTTGCCCTGGGCTTTATGTGGCTGACGTTGATCGTGGCCGAAACCATCTCCGCCAGCTCCGGCATTGGCTACCTGGCGATGAACGCCCGGGAGTTCCTGCAAACCGACGTGGTGGTGCTGGCGATTGTTTTGTACGCAGTGCTCGGCAAACTGGCCGACACCGCAGCACGGGGGCTGGAGCGCATCTGGTTGCGCTGGCACCCGGCGTATCAAGTGGTTAAAGGCGGTGCAGCATGACAGCTCAACAACCCCCACGTTTGCGCCAGGGCATCCCGCTGGCCATCAATGGCCTGCAGAAGGCCTTCGGCCAACGGCTGGTGCTGCGTGATATCAACCTGCATATCCCGGCGGGGCAGTTTGTTGCCATCGTGGGCCGCAGCGGATGCGGCAAAAGCACCCTGATGCGTTTGCTGGCCGGGCTGGATCAGCCCACCGCTGGCCAGTTGCTGGCGGGCAGCGCGCCCCTGCAAGAGGCCCGCGAAGACACGCGGTTGATGTTTCAGGAAGCGCGCCTGCTGCCCTGGAAAAAAGTCATCGACAACGTAGGCCTTGGCCTTAAAGGCGACTGGCGCCCCAAAGCGCTCAAGGCACTGGAAGAAGTCGGCCTGGCCGAACGCGCCAATGAATGGCCAGCAGCGCTCTCGGGCGGGCAGAAGCAGCGTGTGGCCCTGGCCCGCGCCCTGATCCACCAACCGCGCTTGCTGCTGCTCGACGAGCCGCTGGGCGCCCTGGACGCCCTGACCCGCATCGAAATGCAGCAACTGATCGAACGCCTGTGGCGCCAGCATGGTTTCACCGTGTTGCTGGTGACCCATGACGTGAGCGAAGCGGTGGCGATTGCTGACCGGGTGATTTTGATTGAGGACGGCCAGGTAGGGCTGGACCTCACGGTCGACCTGCAACGCCCACGGGTACGCGGCTCGCATCGCCTGGCTGCACTGGAAACCGAAGTACTGAACCGTGTTCTTGCACTGCCTGGCTCGCCACCTGAGCCGGAACCCGTTGCACCGCTGCCTACGCAACTGCGTTGGGCGCAATAAACCCACTTTCTATCCCAAGACAGGAATCGACATCATGACCATTAAAGCCATCAACGTTCGCAACCAGTTCAAAGGCCACATCAAGGAAATCGTGCTGGGCGACGTGCTGTCGGAAATCGACGTACAAACTGCGTCAGGCATCGTGACTTCGGTGATCACCACCCGCTCGGTCAAGGAGCTGGAACTGGTGGTCGGTAGCGAAGTGATCGCCTTTGTAAAATCCACTGAAGTGTCCATCGCCAAGTTGTAATCCGTGGGTTATCCACACACCCTCACCCCAACCCTCTCCCAAAGGGAGAGGGGGCTGATTGGTGGTGTTGCACAGAACTGCTTTTGCCTTTAGTCCCCTCTCCCTTTGGGAGAGGGTTAGGGTGAGGGCCGAAGCCAACGCGCAGGGTCAGGCCTCCCGCAGCGCCAGCACCCCCAACACATCACAGCCTTGCTGCAACAACAAAGACGACGCCTCGCACACCGCGCTCAAATCATGGGGGTCACTGCTGTGGCCGCTCATCAGCTACAAACAGCGCAACAAACTCTTGGCCGCCTGAATGCGCTGCTCGGCACAGGCCAGCAGGGCAGAAACAGCGGCGTGGGGATCGATCAATAAGACGTGGGAACCGACTGGATTGTCGGTTTGGGGAACGTACTGGGACATGCTTTAACTCCTAAGAAAAGGAGCCACTCAATCAGCTTGCACGCAGAAAGAGGGTGGCAATTGTGCGCGGGTGTGCAAAACCGGTCCCAGATAACCCGGCAGACCCGAAGATCTCCCGCGCACAACCGCCATAACGCCGATTGCAGGCGCAGAGCCTACCAAGCGAAATGAAAAGTTGGAAATCTGAGAGTCAGGCTTGCACGTCTGATCGCTGATGTTCAGCGATGGAGCGGACTATAGGCAGCCCGCCTGGGGCATCACAATGGGGTAACGCGGGCGAAAGCCCGATCCCACAGTTTTGACGAGCATCCACACATTGTGAGAACACCCAAAACCTGTGGGAGCGGGCTTGCTCGCGATGGCATCAGCCCGGTGACTCAGGCAGTCACAGCAGCCTGAATCACCGCCAAACCCATCAGCGCACCAAATGCAAAAACTGCAGATGGCGTTCGTACTGATCAAGGATGTCGTTGATGATCTGCTCCTTGGTGTAGCCCGTCAGGTCGTAGTCCTGGCTGCCTTCGGCCAGATGCACTTCAGCTCGGTAGTAACGGCGGTTACGCAGTTGCTCCTTTTTGCCAAAGCCACCCCGGGCGAAGGACGGCGTGAAGTAGCCACGCATCTGCACCTGGTAGATAAACGGATGTTCATCACCATGGCCGATTTCCAGACTTACATTGTCGTTGGCCGGGTCCGGCTGCGTGACCACGTTCAGGCCTTTTTCCCGGAACACCGCACTCACTTCTTCAATCGCCGGGCGCACGGTGGTGTCCATAAAGCGGTACACCTCGTCCCGCGACGGGAAGTGTACGGCCTGGCTCAAGCGCTGGCGCCAGCCACCACGACGCGAGTGCGAAACCGGCGCCAGGGAATGGGTCTGCGCAATCTTCTTCTGCGACTCAAGGTAGAACGCCTTGTGCAGGCCCCACATCATCAGCAGCAAAATCAGCGAGAACGGCAACGAGGTCAGCACCACCGCTGACTTCAGCGCATCGATACTGCCCGAGAACAGCAGCGCACTGGTGACCAGCGCGGTCATCGCGCCCCAGAACACCCGCAGCCATTTGGGGCCGTCTTCGTCCGCGTTGTTGCCACGCGCCGAGAGAGTGGACAGCACCACGGTGCCAGAGTCGGCCGAGGTCACGAAGAACACGAAGCTGATAAACACCGTGACCGCGATAACGGTCTTGCTCCACGGGTAGGTCTCAAGCAGCAGGTACAGCGTGCGCGACGGGTCGTCGATGGCCGACTGGCCGAGGGCGACCATGCCGTGGTTGAGCACCTGGTCGATGGCGCTGTTGCCGAAGATCGACATCCACGCCAGGGTAAAGCCCAACGGGATCAGCAGCACACCGAACACGAACTCGCGGATGGTCCGGCCACGGGAAATACGCGCAATGAACAGCCCCACAAACGGCGACCATGCAATCCACCAGGCCCAATAGAACACGGTCCAGCCGCCCAGCCAGTCGCTTGGCTTGTCGTAGGCGTACACATCGAAACTCTTGGTGGGCAACGCGCCCAGGTAGTCGCCGATGTTCTGCACCAGGGTGTTGAGCAAATGCTGGGTGGGCCCGGCGAACAACACAAACAGCAACAGGGCACAGGCCAGCAGCATGTTGATGTCGGACATCACCCGCACGCCCTTGTCGACACCGGCAATGGCCACCAGGATCGCGGCGCCCATCATCAGCGTGATCAGGCCTACTTGTACCCATTGGGTATGGGGCATGCCGAACAGGTAATCGAGGCCGGAGTTGAGGTGCAGCACCCCGAAACCCATGTCGGCGCCCAGGCCGAACACCGTGGCGATAATGCCAAAACCATCCACCGCATAACCGATGGGGCCGTTGATGCGCTTGCCGATCAGCGGGTAAAGCGCCGAACGCAGTGCCAGCGGCAGGTTATGCCGGTAGGCGAAGTAGGCCAGTGCCATGCCGACGAACGCGAACACACCCCAACCGTGCAGGCCCCAGTGCAGGAACAACAGCTGCATGCCCTGGCGCGCAGCTTCGGCATTGCCGGCCGGGCCCTGCGGCGGGTTGAGCATATGGGTGAGGGGTTCGGACACACAGAAGAAAAATAGCGTGATGCTGATCCCGGCGGCGAACAACATGCCCGCCCAGGACAGGTAACTGAACTCGGGTTCGTCGTGGTCGGCACCGAGCTTGATCTTGCCGTAGCCGGACAAGGCGGTGACGACCACGAAGATCAGATACAGGGTCATCGCTAGCATGTAGTACCAGCCGACCGTATTGGCCGCCCAGTTTTGTGCGGCCAGCAGCCATTCGCCGGCGGCGGCTGGCATGGCGATTACCACCAGGCCAAAGACCAGAATGAACGCGGCGGCGAAGTAGAACACCGGCGGGTTCATGCGGATCGAGGACGTCTCGGACGCGATCGGTACACTCATTGGATGTGCACCTTATAGAGGTAAAACGGGATCAAAAAGAGCGGATTCGGCAAGGGTTAGCCTCCTGTTGTGAGCGGGCAGCGGACCACCGGTTTAACTTGATTGCGCGTTCAAGTTAAACATGGATGGCCTTTTAGAACTAATCGCTGCCCGCAGCTGCACGCCTGATACGTTAGCTCATGGCAAGGTATGACACATGGCCATGATCATCGTTCAGCCGTTATAGCGTGGGGCTATCAGGGGATGGCGACGGCAAAAGAAAACGGGAATTTCGGGCGCTGAAAAAAAATCCAAAAAAAATGTTCGCAGAAGCGCAGTGATCAAAAAATAGACTGATTTAGACGCCGATCAGTAGTGACTCAGGAAGAAAGTACCGACGAATTTACAGCTGAGGGGGACCCTATTGATTGAAGCGGTCCCAGAGACTTATCTCGTATTGGCGCCCGCAATCTACAAGCACCAATACGAACAAACAGAGATTCACAAAGAACACCTGATAATGTTACCGATTACAGTTATAAAAAATTTTAGACTACAAACACTCTATTTCATACATCGAAGTTAACAATAGCCCACAGATAAAATCCAATCGACAGATAAATCATGCTTTCTTTCAACGGATATTTATATCAATTTAACTTTTCAATGTCTCTGACGATGGCTCATCGGGAGTTATCGTCGAAAAATTAACGGCCACTGCTTCTTTAATTTCACCCTTTTGAGTAAAACCACTGACACCTACAATATCATTGCCATTTCGAGCATCTGCTAATGGCCTTGTATAGTTCAGATCAATCTGTGAAATACTTAACTCGTCCAGCGAATGTAACTCGCTTGTACCAGTCGACTCAACCCTGCTTTGGCCATCATGATTGGCATCAACCCAAACCCTCACATCGCCCCAGCGTTCATCCTGGTTATCAAACTTAAGGTCTTTGTTGCTATCCAGGCTGCGCAGTGCATCAAATGCATTATCAAAGGTTTTTTTACTCGGAGAATCACGGCTTCCTTGTTCGGCACCAAAATACTCTGACATCAACTCCGAGACATTATCAATTTTTCCGTTGCCATCAAGGTCCAAAACAACCATACCTTCGTCAGGGCTGTTCCACCCCGTTTGCACCTTCTCGCCATCATTGTTCATGTCGAAATGAACAGGAGAGGTATGAGGGTTGGTGAGTTTTACTCCGGCCCCACCCAGATCCAAAATCAAAGGGTCTACTTTGTTTTCTAAGGCGCATTTCATTCTTGCAATTTGTTCTGGCGTTATATAGTTGAGACCTCCAACACTTTCCAAAGAAATATCAACATTAGCAGCTGGCCTTTCGATATTTGTCACAGGTACCCCTCCGCCTGTACTGTAGCCGTTCGATGCAGAAGTAGCGCCACCTGCCCCCCCACTTCCGCCACTGTCAAGACTACCAGCCGTACTGTTACTTATACCGCCACCTGGAACTACAGGCAGTGAAATATCAACTTCCACACCTTCTACTAATAAATCTTCAAATACTATCTTTATTACAAAAGGTATAATCATTGAGGCATTGCCAAAATGCTTTTCGAAAATCATCCCAATAGCAGCGGCATTTTGTATAAATACCGTGGCATAATTTTCCATTTGCTCTAAAAAGTTACGGCCCGGAATCTCAACGTAATTATGCCCTAGTCCACCCCCCCACACAGGAAACTCATCACCGAGCGTCCCGGCCCATTGCCATGGTTCCAAGCCCAAGCCTTCAACTGCGGCTTGTACGTCTCTTTTGATCACCTCTTTAATTGGCAAAATGCCTTTAGCATAAATAAAATCCGCAATAACTTGGTGGGCTAATCTGTCAGAAGCATTTTTATACATACGCGAAGTGAATTTCCTTCCGGAGCGCTCAACTGCATATCGCATGGAATTGGAAACCAGTTCGCTTACAAAGCTCCCATCAATATTATTGATAGATTTTGCAGCCATAAGCCAGTTAGCCGTCATCAACATCTGGTCTCTCACTTCGCCATCGGCCTGGTTGGCAATGGCTTTTTGAGCAACATTATATAAGTAATGGTATCCTCCCGCGTAGTCTTTCACGGCGAGTCTACGTTCCAGGTATTTGATATCCGCGGGTGTCAGAGGTATTTGCACCATATTGGCGCCTCCTTAATTAATTAAAAAACGATCCAGAAAACTCAACACAAAATTATCGACTTCTTTAAGGTTGGAAATCTCGCGATTAAACAAATAATCAACCCCAAAAATATTTTTGTACGCTCTTTTTCCCACATAAATAAGGTCCCACTCATATATGTAAGCATTGCTTCCATCACGGCCCGCAACTCTATAAGTCTTTTCACTACCCTCTAATAGTTCAACCCCATCAAAAGACGCAATGGTTTTTAATGTTCGGGTGACTCGATCTATATCAAACGGAGGAACGGATATAGGAAAAAGAATTAACACCATTATATTGTTAGATCTATTTTTATAGTCAACCAACTTCATGGATGGATATTCCACTCGAAGAGTAACCACGGTTTCACCGTTAAAATCAATAAGCTCACAATCCTCATCCGAAACATCAAAGGAAAAAACACTGGCATTCGTTTTTTTATTAACAAACGTGCAAGCTGCATGGGCGGGCATTGAGCCACAAGCAAACACCAGTGATATAAGCCCACCTAGAAGATATCTACGCACTACCAGCCTCCAACATTACTGATGTATCGCCTTATCCACAGGAGGATTAAATACAGCCACCAGCAACATTTAATCTCCAGAGCACAGCGCGAAACATGGTTTGGACGTGTTATTTCCATCCAAGATTCAATATTAAAAATCTTATCGCCCTGAAAACTTTAGGCCTAGTATCAAAATATGACCACAGCGAAGCCGCCGTACTTACTGTCGGATATTTCCGTAACTAAAAATAGTATGTAGGAGAGGGTTAAACCGGGCGCTGAACTGCGCGCCCCCGTTTAAAAAACAGACAAGTCCAGCGGCCGAATTGCGCCCATCCAGATAGCATGGTCGGTGTGGTCCAGCAGGTCGTTGCCGGTATCAGGGTGCAAAAACACCACCAGACCGTGCCGGTTGAGCGCCAGCCACGGCAGGACGACTCCGATCAGTTCAGGGCCGAAAGCCAGTTGGCAGCTCCAGTCCGGGTGCGGGCCAACCGGGCGTTCGTGGACGAGGCCCATGGTCACGCCAAACAGTCGCTTGGCCTCTTCGCACAAGGCGCGCGCCTGTTCGATGGTCGAAGCGTCGAAGTAGACATGGGCGTGGTAGCCCTTGATTCGCTGCATAAGTACCTCTTGCCCTCACCCCAGCCCTCTCCCGGAGGGAGAGGGGGCTGATCGAGTCGATCCTGGATTCAGTGCAGAACCGTCAGGTCGCAATAAATTAACAGCAACCCCCAATCGGCCCCCTCTCCCTCTGGGAGAGGGTTGGGGTGAGGGTGTGCTTTAAAGCGTCAGCAACCGACGCAACTCAGCCAGCGCCGGTGCCGTATCCGGGCGCACCCCGCGCCACAGATAAAACGCCTCAGCAGCCTGTTCGGCCAGCATGCCCAAACCATCCATCACCTGACCCGCACCATGCCCGCTGGCCCACACGCAAAACGGCGTCGGCTCCTTGCCGTACATCATGTCGTAGCACAGGGTCTTGCCCGGCTCGATCAAGCTGCTGGCAATGGGTGGCAATTCGCCGCTCAGGCTGGCCGAGGTGGCGTTGATGATCAGGTCGACCGGCTCGTGCAACCAGTCAAAACCGCTGGCCGCCACCGGGCCCAGGTCGCTGAACAACTCGGCCAGCAACTCGGCTTTTTCGACGGTGCGGTTGGCGATAGTCACCGAGGCCGGCCCTTCGGCCAGCAGCGGCTCCAGCGCCCCCCGCACCGCACCGCCCGCGCCCAGCACCAGGATGCGTTTGCCCTTGAGGCTGAAACCGGCATTGACGGTCAGGTCGCGCACCAGCCCCGCACCATCGGTGTTGTCCCCCAGCAAGCTGCCATCGGCCAGTTTGCTCAGGGTGTTGACCGCACCGGCCCGCTGCGCCCGTGCGGTCAGGCGGTCGGCCAGGCGGTAGGCGTCTTCCTTGAAGGGCACTGTCACATTGGCGCCACGCCCCTGCAGGAAAAACTCCGTCGCGCAGCCAGCAAAATCATCCAGCGGCGCCAGCAAGGTGTCGTACTGCATGGCCTGACCGGTTTGTTCGGCAAACAGGCGATGCAACACCGGGGATTTGCTGTGGGCAATCGGGTTACCAAAAACAACGTAACGGTCCATCAGGCAAGCTCCTCGGGCAGTGTCAGGCGTTGGCCAACCAGTCGCGGTCTTGCAGGAAGTAATCCGTCAGACGCGCTTCCGGGCTACCCGGCTCGGCTTTCCAGTCGTAGGCCCAGCGCACTTGCGGTGGCAGGGACATCAGGATCGATTCGGTACGACCGCCCGATTGCAGGCCAAACAGGGTGCCACGGTCATAGACGAGGTTGAATTCCACGTAACGACCCCGGCGGAATTCCTGGAATTCTCGCTGCTGGGCGGTGTATTCATCGTTTTTACGGCGTTGAACAATCGGCAGGTAGGCGTCGATATAAGCATCGCCAATGGCGCGGATAAACGCAAAGCAGGTGTCGAAATCCCACTCGTTCAGGTCATCGAAAAACAGGCCGCCGATACCGCGCGGCTCGTTGCGATGCTTGATATGGAAGTAGGTGTCGCACCAGGCCTTGTAGCGCGGGTACACATCGGCACCGAATGGTGCGCAGGCCTGCTCGGCCACGCGGTGCCAGTGTATGCAGTCTTCTTCAACGCCGTAGTAAGGGGTGAGGTCAAAGCCGCCACCGAACCACCAGACCGGCTCTTCACCTTCTTTTTCGGCGATGAAAAAACGTACGTTGGCGTGGGACGTTGGTACATGGGGGTTGTGCGGGTGGATCACCAGCGACACGCCCAGCGCCTCAAAGCCACGGCCCGCCAATTCAGGACGGTGGGCGCTGGCGGACGGCGGCAAGCCGCTGCCGAATACGTGGGAAAAGTTAACGCCACCTTTCTCGATGACGTGGCCGTTTTCGATCACTCGTGTACGACCGCCACCGCCCGCCGGACGTTGCCAGGCGTCTTCAACGAATTGCGTGCCGCCGTCTTCCGCTTGCAGTGCGTTGCAAATGCGGTCTTGAAGGTCGAGCAGGTAGGCTTTTACAGCCTCGGTGCGAGTAGTCATGACATCACCTTAAATCGGGCAAAGCGACGCGGCGTGCGGGGCCGGCGGCAAAGGGCCGCTAGCATAACACCGCACCCAGCTTCGCCGCAGTTGACGAAGATCACGCTTAGGCGTTGGATGGTGGCTTCGTGAAATGAGCGAGGACAGTGCAGATGGCAAAGCGTATCCAGTTTCGGGCCCACGGCGGCCCGGAAGTACTTGAGTATGTCGACTACCAACCCGCCGAACCGGGCCCGCAGCAGGTGCGGGTGCACAACCAGGTCATCGGCCTGAATTTCATCGATACCTATTACCGCGGCGGCTTGTACCCGTTGCCTGAGCTGCCGTCCGGGCTGGGCAATGAAGGGGCGGGGATTGTCGATGCCGTGGGCAGCGAGGTGCGCAATGTCAAGGTGGGCGACCGCGTGGCCTATGGCACCGGACCGCTGGGGGCGTACAGCCAGTTGCATGTATTGCCCGCAGCCAATGTGGTGAAGCTGCCCGAGGATATTTCCTTCGAGCAAGCCGCCGCCGTGATGCTCAAGGGTCTGACAACCCAGTACCTGCTGCGTCAGACTTATGAACTCAAAGGGGGTGAAACCATCCTGTTCCACGCTGCGGCAGGGGGCGTCGGCTCGATTGCCTGTCAGTGGGCAAAAGCCTTGGATGTAAAACTGATCGGCACGGTCAGCTCGGCCGAAAAAGCCGCACACGCCAAGGCCCTCGGCGCATGGGCAACCATCGACTACAGCCACGAGGATGTAGCCAAGCGTGTACTGGAATTGACCGACGGCAAGAAGTGCCCGGTGGTTTACGACGGCGTAGGCAAGGACACCTGGCTAACGTCATTGGACTGCGTGGCGCCACGGGGGCTGATGGTCAGCTTTGGCAATGCCTCAGGCGCGGTAACAGGGGTCAATCTGGGGATTTTGTCGCAGAAGGGTTCGCTGTATGTGACCCGGCCGACACTGGCGTCCTACGCCAATAGCGCCGAAAACCTGCAAGCGATGGCCGATGAGCTGTTTGCGATGATCCGCAGCGGCGCCATCCAGGTTGATATCAGCCAGCGGTTTGCGTTGGCTGATGCGGCCAAGGCGCAGACAGAACTGTCGGCGCGCCGAACCACGGGATCGACGATTTTGTTGCCTTAAAACAAATGTCCCCTTGTGGGAGCGGGCTTGCTCGCGATGAGATCGCTGTGGTGTACCTGATACACCGCGGCGATCCCATCGCGAGCAAGCCCGCTCCCACCATTACGCCGGGCGTACCACTTTGCCGGTCGCCAGATCGCGGATCAGGCTCGGGTTTTTGCGCCCGCCCAGGTTACCGCCCAATACATGGTCGATTTGCCCGCGGAAATACTGCTCGACCTTCAATCGCGTTCGCGCCGCCGGTAAGCCCGCCGGGTTGGCGGAGGTGGATACAATCGGCCCCACCAGCGCGCACAGCTCGCGTACCAGTGGGTGATCGCTTACCCGCAGCGCCACCGTGTCGTGTACCCCGGTGATCCACTCGGGCAACAAGCCCTGATGTGGCACCAGCCAGGTGTTGGGCCCCGGCCAGGTGCTGGCCATGCGGTCAATCCACTCCTGGGGGAAGTCTTCAAACAGAAAATCGAACTGGTGAATATTGTCCGCCACCACAATCAGGCCTTTATCCACAGGCCGCGATTTGATCGCCAGCAACCGCTCGACCGCGTCTTCATCCCACGGGTCGCAACCCAGCCCCCAGACCGCCTCGGTCGGGTAGGCAATCACCGCGCCTGCGCGAATGGCTCTTGCAGCTTGTTGGACGCGCCAGGTGCTGATCATTGAATGTCTCCAGATATATGCTGCGCGCAGTGTACTTAGCTGGCGCGAGCAAACCAACGCCCACCCTCGAGTACAACGTGCCCCGCCAGTTCAAGCTCGGTCAAAGTGGCCAGCAATCGGGGCAGATCCCAACCACTGGCGTTGACCAGCGCTTCGCTGGTGCAAGGCGCTGCCTGCAACAATTGCACTAATGGATGACAGCTTGGTGTAAGCGTTTGTGCTGTGGATATCGGCATCGAGCGCCAACCCCGCAAGCCTTCAAGGATGTGCTCGACGGTTTCGACAAGCGTAGCGCCATCACGGATCAGTTGATGACAGCCACGCGCCCCCGGGTGATGGATGGAACCGGGCATGGCGTAGACCTCGCGCCCCTGCTCGGCAGCGAGCCGGGCAGTAATCAGCGATCCGCTGGACACGCTGGCCTCGACCACCAGCACGCCAAGGGACAAACCGCTGATGATGCGGTTACGCCGGGGGAAGTTGGCAGCTTGTGGCCCGGCGTCCAGGGGAAACTCCGAAACCACCGCGCCAGCGCCGTGAATCATGGCGTCTGCCAGGGCGCGATGGCGCTGTGGATAAAGTTTTTCCAGACCTGTGCCCAGCACCCCCACCGTCTGCCCGCCAACGTCGAGGGCAGCCTGGTGCGCCGCGCCATCAATGCCCAGCGCCAGCCCGCTGGTAATCACAAAACCTGCGCCTGCCAGACTGCGGGAAAAGGCTGCGGCGGTGTCCAGCCCTGGCCTTGAGGCGCGTCGGCTACCGACCATCGCCAACTGCGGCTTTTCCAGGATCGACGGCTCGCCCGCCACGAACAACAGCGGCGGGGCATCGCTCAATTCACTCAACAACGCCGGGTAAGCAGCCTGGTCATGCAGCAGCACATGGTGTCTGGAGCGCTCAAGCCAGCGCAATGCAGCGCTGGCACCCTCGCGAACTTCAGGGCTGCGCCGCGCCTGGGCGCAGGCCTCGGGCAGCCCCAGGGCGCGCCAGGCACTGGCAGGCGCGCTGAGAGCAGAGCTGGCCGAGCCAAAGGCACTGAACAGGCTGTAGTAGCGCCGTGGCCCGACGTCGGGCAAGCGGTGCAAGCGCAAGCGGGCCTCCAGCTCTGCTGGGGATATTTCTGACGGTGGCATAGGATCATCCTTGATCGATTATTCCATCTAGCTGTAAGGAACAAGCTGTGGATAAGTCTGTTGACAAGTTGTTTGGCAAATCATGAAAAGGGCTGGATTGAGCACCCCGGCAAAACTTGAAACGGCAGCTGCAAACCCAACATTAGTAGAACGTCGCGCATAGGCCGGGCGCGTTGGTTTCAAATTAAGACATGCCGTGTGCAGCCCGGCAGCTAGTCGTTTCATCCGCGGGTGAATCCCTTTATTATGTGTACTCGCGTGAAACGCCTGAGCCCGAGCGGGCTCTCTCTGAAGGAGACGTTTTGCACAGGTTGCTCGAGTCCACCGGACCCACCTGACAACCGTTTTTGAATCTTTCACACAGTGCACCAATCAAACTTATGGCTATTTTGAACATCCTCGAATTCCCAGACTCGCGTCTGCGTACCATCGCCAAACCCGTGGCGGTTGTGGACGACGAAGTCCGTCAGTTGATCGATGACATGTTTGAAACCATGTACGAGGCGCCGGGCATCGGCCTGGCCGCCACACAGGTCAACGTACACAAACGCATCGTGGTCATGGATCTGAGCGAAGACCGCAGCGAACCGATGGTGTTTATCAACCCCGAGTTCGAGATCCTCTCCGACGAGATGGGCCAGTACCAGGAAGGCTGCCTGTCGGTCCCGGGTTACTACGAGAACGTTGATCGCCCGCAGCGCGTCAAGATCAAGGCGCTGGACCGTGACGGCAAGCCGTTCGAAATGATCGCCGAAGGCCTGTTGGCCGTGTGCATTCAGCATGAGTGCGACCACCTCAACGGCAAGCTGTTCGTCGATTACCTGTCTACGCTCAAGCGTGACCGGATCAAGAAGAAGCTGGAAAAACTGCACCGCCAGAACGCTTGATCGACATACCGAGCGGCTAACACTTTCGAACATGCAGTGACCCGATGTGGGAGCGGGCTTGCTCGCGATCGGGCCAACGCGATCCTGTTGATACACCGGGTAACCCTCATCGCGAGCAAGCCCGCTCCCACATTAGAAATAAGCCAGCCTGTCCGTTCGCTGGCTCAATGCCGCCAGTTCCTGCGCCCCCCATTCCAAGTGAGTAACCCATGACTGAGCCATTGCGCATCGTCTTTGCCGGCACCCCAGAATTCGCCGCCGAACACCTCAAGGCACTGCTAGCCACGCCTTACGAGATCGTCGCGGTCTACACCCAACCGGATCGTCCGGCAGGGCGCGGGCAAAAGCTGATGCCAAGCCCGGTCAAGCAACTGGCGCTGGAACACAACATCCCGGTGATGCAGCCACCCACCCTGCGCGCCCCCGAGGCCCAGGCCGAACTGGCCGCACTCAAGCCGGACTTGATGGTGGTGGTGGCCTACGGCCTGATCCTGCCGCAAGTGGTGCTGGATATTCCACGCCTGGGCTGCATCAACAGCCACGCGTCCTTGCTGCCACGCTGGCGCGGGGCGGCGCCGATCCAGCGCGCCATCGAAGCCGGTGACAGCGAAAGCGGTGTGACCGTAATGCGCATGGAGGCGGGCCTGGACACCGGCCCCATGTTGCTCAAGACCGTGACTGCAATCACCGCCGATGACACCGGTGGCAGCCTGCATGACCGCCTCGCCGAACTGGGCCCACCCGCCGTTATCCAGGCCATCGCCGGTCTGGCGGCGGGAACGCTTGAAGGTGAAGTGCAGGATGACAGCCTGGCGACCTACGCCCACAAGCTGAACAAGGACGAAGCGCGTATCGACTGGAGCCGCCCGGCGGTTGAGCTGGAGCGCCTGATTCGTGCCTTTAACCCGTGGCCGATCTGCCACAGCACCCTCAACGGCGAAGCCCTGAAAGTGCTGGCCGCAAGCATGGCTGACGCTCAAGGCCCTGCGGGGCAGATCCTCGCCGCCAGCAAGGAAGGCTTGATCGTGGGTTGCGGTGAAGGCGCCTTGTGCCTGACCCGTCTGCAATTGCCCGGTGGCAAAGCGCTGAACTTCAGCGATTTTTTCAACAGCCGTCGTGAGAAGTTTGCCGTCGGTACAGTATTAGGTGCCGCACAATGAATCCTCGTCTGGCCGCCGCCAAGGCCCTGACTGCCGTACTCAACGGCAAGGCATCGCTCAACAGTTCGTTGCCGCTGCAACTGGACAAGGTTGAGGCGCGTGACCGCGGCCTGACCCAGGACCTGGCCTTCGGCACAGCCCGCTGGCAACCACGCCTGTCGGCGCTGGCCAACAAGCTGCTGCAAAAACCCTTCAAGGCTGCGGACGCTGATGTTGAAGCACTGCTATTGGTGGGTTTGTACCAACTGCTCTACACCCGCATTCCGGCTCACGCGGCCATCGGCGAAACCGTAGGTTGCGCCGACAAACTGAAAAAACCCTGGGCCAAGGCCCTGCTCAACGCCGTGCTACGCAACGCCCAGCGCGAGAGCGAAACCTTGCTGGCCGAGCTGGAGCATGACCCGGTCGTGCGCACTGCACACCCGCGCTGGCTGCAAAAATCCTTGAAGGCCTTTTGGCCACAGCAGTGGGAGGCCATTTGCGCAGCCAACAACGCTCACCCGCCGATGATATTGCGGGTCAACCGTCGCCATCACAGCCGCGATGCTTACCTGCAATTGTTGATCGAAGCCGGGATCGAAGCCCAGCCGTGCACCTTTAGCCAGGATGGCATCGTGCTGGCTGAGGCTTGCGATGTGCGCAACCTGCCGGGCTTTGCCGAAGGCTGGATCAGTGTGCAGGACGAAGCCGCGCAACTGGCCGCCGACCTGCTGGACCTGGCGCCGGGCCAACGTGTCCTCGACGCCTGCTGTGCCCCCGGCGGCAAGACCTGCCACATCCTGGAAGTCGAGCCCAAACTGGCCGGCGTGGTAGCCGTGGACCTGGAAGCCAAGCGCCTGGTGCGTGTACGTGAAAACCTCGAGCGGCTGGGCCTGAGCGCCGAGCTGATCGCCGCTGACGGCCGCGACACCGCCACTTGGTGGGACGGCAAGCCGTTCCAGCGCATATTGCTGGATGCGCCTTGCTCGGCAACGGGCGTTATCCGTCGTCATCCGGACATTAAACTGACCCGCCAACCGGACGACATTGCCGCACTCGCCACCTTGCAGGGCGAATTGCTGGACGCGATGTGGCCAACCCTGGAAGTTGGTGGCATCTTGCTCTATGCCACCTGCTCGACGTTGCCAACCGAAAACACCGAAGTGATTGAAGCATTCCTGGCCCGTACACCGGGTGCCCGGGAGCTGGATATCGCCGGGCAGTTCGGCATCAAGCAGCCTCACGGGCGCCAGCTGCTGGCGCAAGAGGGCGGGCACGATGGCTTTTATTACGCCAAATTGATCAAGATCGCAGCCGCTCGCGGCTAACGGATTAAGGATTGCAGGCATGAAAATCATCATCCTCGGCGCGGGTCAGGTCGGCGGCACGCTGGCCGAACATCTGGCCAGCGAAGCCAACGACATCACCGTGGTCGACACCGACGGTGAGCGCCTGCGCGACCTCGGTGATCGCCTCGACATCCGCACCGTGCAGGGCCGCGCCTCGCTGCCCAATGTACTGCGCCAGGCAGGTGCGGATGACGCTGACATGCTGGTGGCCGTGACCAACAGCGACGAGACCAATATGGTTGCCTGTCAGGTTGCCTACACGCTGTTTCACACCCCGACCAAAATCGCCCGGGTACGGGAAGCGGCCTACCTGACACGGGGCGAAGAACTGTTCGACAACGACGCCATCCCGGTCGACGTGTTGATCAGCCCCGAGCAGGTGGTGACCAACTACATCAAGCGCCTGATCGAACACCCCGGTGCCTTGCAGGTGATCGACTTTGCCGAAGGCAAGGCGCAGCTGGTGGCGGTCAAGGCGTATTACGGTGGCCCGCTGATTGGCCAGCAATTGCGCCAGCTGCGCGAGCACATGCCGAATGTGGATACACGAGTGGCGGCGATTTTCCGACGTGATCGGCCGATTACCCCCCGTGGCGATACCATCATCGAGGCTGACGACGAAGTCTTTTTCATCGCCGCCAAGGCCAATATTCGCGCTGTCATGAGCGAAATGCGCCGTCTCGACGAAAGCTACAAACGCATTGTCATTGCCGGCGGCGGGCAGATCGGCGAGCGTCTGGCCGAGGCCATCGAAAGCCGTTATCAGGTCAAGATCATCGAGATGAGCCCGGCGCGTTGCCGCTATCTGTCCGACACCCTGGACAGCACGGTGGTGCTGCAAGGCAGCGCCTCGGACCGTGATCTGATGCTCGAAGAGAACATCGCCGACGCCGACGTGTTCCTGGCCCTGACCAACGATGACGAGGCCAATATTATGTCCTCGCTGCTGGCCAAACGCCTGGGCGCGAAGAAGGTGATGACCATCATCAACAACCCGGCCTATGTAGACCTGATCCAGGGTGGCGAAATCGATATCGCCATCAGCCCGCAGCTGGCCACCATCGGCACCTTGCTGGCCCACGTGCGCCGTGGCGATATCGTCAGCGTGCACTCACTGCGCCGCGGTGCGGCAGAGGCCATCGAGGCGATTGCCCACGGTGATTCGAAGTCGAGCAAGGTCATTGGGCGCAGCATCGGCGAAATCAACTTACCGCCGGGCACCACGATTGGCGCGATCATTCGTGATGAAGAAGTGCTGATTGCCCACGATTCAACTGTGATCAATGCGGGCGACCACGTCATACTTTTCCTTGTGGATAAAAAGCATATTCGCGACGTAGAGAAGCTGTTCCATGTGGGATTGAGTTTTTTCTAAGGAGTCAGGGATGCTGGAATCACTGGAAAAAATGCTCGCCAAGGGTGTGGATAACTCATTGCTGCGCTTCGGCCTGGGCAAGGGTTATCTCGACCTTGGGGATAACCTCAAGGCGGCGGAACACCTGCAGCGTTGCGTGGGCTTTGATCCCAAGTATTCGGCGGCCTGGAAGCTGCTGGGCAAGGCGCAACTGGCGGCGGGGGATCGAGTGGCAGCGCGGGCGGCGTGGGAGCAGGGGATAGCTGCAGCGCAGGCCCATGGTGACAAACAGGCCGAAAAAGAAATGACCGTGTTTTTGAAAAAGCTGGATAAAACCTCGTAAGACTCCCCCTGTGGGAGCGGGCTTGCTCGCGATGGGATCGCTGCGGTGCAACTGGAGTACCGCATAGCGGGCAAGCCCGCTCCCACAACAAGCCCGCCCCCACAATGGGCATAGGGTTTCAGTACCAGCGCGCCTCACCCGGCGGACGCTTCTTGAAGCGCTTCATGCTCCACATGTACTGGCTCGGATACGCCCGCACATATTTCTCGACCACCTTGCTCATGGCCGCGCACGAGGTGGCCGTGTCAGTGCTGTACATCTCTTCGGGTGCCGCTTCCAGAATCACTTTGAATCCCGACCCGTCCGGCAGGCGCAGTGCGTGCAGGAACACCCCCACCGCCTTGCCGCCCGCCAGCATATTGGGCACAAACTTGCTGGTCAGGGCCATCGTGCCGAGAAATGGCACAAAAATACCGGCCGACTCAGCAGGCTCCGGATCTGCCGGAATGCCCACCTGGCCACCTTTGCGCACTTCCTTGATAACGCTCAGGATGCCTTCTTTGGTCGACGCAGCCACACGGTTGCCCAGTTGCACACGTTGCTTTTGCAGCAACTCATCCACAGCCTTGAGCTTGGGCGGACGGTAAAAGATGATCGGTTTGCACTGGCTGCAATAAAAGTGGTTAAGCACTTCCCAGTTGCCCAGGTGGCTGGTGATGCCGACCACGCCCTTGCCTGAAGCCAAAGCGTCCTTGAGCACGTCCAGGCCTTCAACTTCACGCACCAGGTCAATGGAACGCTGAGCTGGCCAGATCCACGCACAAGCGCTCTCGGTCAGGCTTTTGCCGATGTCCTTGAGGCTTTGGCCCACCAGTTGCTCACGGGCAACCGGGTCCATTTCGGGGAAGCACTTGGCCAGGTTGATACGCACCACATCGCGTGAGCGATTAGGCAGTTTCCACATCAACCAGCCGATGGCCGAGCCCACGCGCTGCACCGCGCCCCACGGGAGCATGGCAAACAACCGCAAAGCCCCGACCAGCAAGGCGCCTTTAAACTTTTCCACAGGATAATCTCTCGAAAGCACTCGTAGCAGCTGCCGAAGGCTGCGTCCGATTGCGAAGCAATCGTCAATGCTGAGTGCTTGATTTTACTGACACATCGCAGGGCCTGACTTCACGACGGCTACGCCGCCGGACGCAGCCTTCGGCAGCTGCTACGGGTTATGCGTGTGGCGAAAAAAGACATTCTAACCGCCGTTTGCCAGTTCGGCGTAACGGTCACAGGTGGTGGCATGGTCCATGACCATGCCGCTGGCCTGCATAAAGGCGTAGCAAATGGTCGGGCCGACGAACGTAAAGCCCGCTTTTTTCAGGCCCTTACTCATGGCTTCGGCCTCTGGCGTTACCGCCGGGAATTCATGGCGCTCGGTAAAGTGATTGATCTTCGGCTTGCCGCCCACAAACGACCATAAAAACTCCACCGGGTTGTCCAGCGCCAGCCAGGCCTGGGCATTGCGCCGTGCTCCGGCCACCTTGAGACGGTTGCGGATAATCCCCGGGTCTTGCAGCAATGCCTCGATTTCAGCGTCCGTCATGGCCGCCAGGCGCTGCACATCAAAGCCGAACATGACCTTGCGATAGTGCTCGCGCTTCTTTAAAACCGTGATCCACGACAAACCCGCCTGGAACCCTTCGAGCAATAACAACTCGAACAGCCCATGCGCATCGCGCAGCGGCACGCCCCACTCTTGATCGTGATAAGCGACATACAGCGGATCTTCTGAACACCAGAAGCAACGTGGCATATAGGCTCCGAGAGGTAGAGGGGCGACCGAATCGGGTATACTCCCGCTCTTTAAATCGCAGCCCAAGAAACAGGTGAATTTGTGAGCCAGCCTACGCCAGCAGTGCGTACCTTCCAAGACTTGATCCTCGCCCTCCAGCAATACTGGGCCGAGCAAGGTTGTGTGGTGCTTCAGCCCTACGATATGGAAGTGGGCGCCGGCACATTCCATACCGCCACGTTTTTGCGCTCTCTGGGCCCGGAAACCTGGAACGCCGCTTATGTGCAGCCCAGTCGTCGCCCGACTGACGGCCGCTACGGCGAAAACCCCAACCGTTTGCAGCACTACTACCAGTTCCAGGTGGTTTTGAAGCCAAACCCGCCAAACTTCCAGGAACTGTACCTGGGCTCGCTGAAACACATCGGCCTGGACCCGCTGGTCCACGATATCCGTTTCGTCGAAGACAACTGGGAATCGCCAACTCTGGGCGCTTGGGGTCTGGGCTGGGAAATCTGGCTCAACGGCATGGAAGTCACCCAGTTCACCTACTTCCAGCAAGTAGGCGGCATTGAGTGCTACCCGGTTACCGGCGAAATCACCTACGGCCTTGAGCGTCTGGCGATGTACCTGCAGGGCGTGGATTCCGTCTACGACCTGGTATGGACTGACGGCCCGTTCGGCAAAGTGACCTACGGCGACGTGTTCCACCAGAACGAAGTCGAGCAGTCGACCTACAACTTCGAACACGCCAACGTCGACAAACTGTTCGAATTGTTCGATTTCTACGAAAGCGAAGCCAAGCGTCTGATCGAACTCGACCAGCCGCTGCCGTTGCCAAGCTACGAAATGGTGCTCAAGGCATCCCACACCTTCAACTTGCTGGATGCCCGTCGCGCGATTTCCGTGACGGCGCGCCAACAGTACATTCTGCGTGTGCGTACCCTGGCCCGTGCCGTGGCTCAGGCCTATCTCGAAGCTCGCGCCAAGCTGGGCTTCCCGATGGCTCCACCTGATTTGCGTGATGAAGTGTTGGCCAAGTTGGAGGCAGTACAATGAGTGCTCAAGATTTTCTGGTTGAACTGGGCACTGAAGAACTGCCGCCAAAAGCCCTCAATACCCTGGCCGATGCATTCCTCGCCGGGATTGAAAAAGGCCTGCAAACAGCCGGTCTGAAATTCAGCGCGAAAAAAGTCTACGCCGCACCGCGTCGTCTGGCCGTGCTGCTGACCCAGCTGGAAACCCAACAGCCGGACCGCAGCATCAATATCGACGGCCCGCCACGCCAGGCCGCTTTCGATGCCGAAGGCAACCCGACCCAGGCAGCCCTTGGCTTTGCCAAAAAATGCGGCGTTGAGCTGAGCGAAATCGACCAGAGCGGCCCGAAACTGCGTTTCAGCCAGGTGATCGTCGGCAAGCCGACCGCCAGCTTGCTGCCAACCATCGTCGAAGACTCGCTCAACGACCTGCCGATCCCCAAGCGCATGCGCTGGGGTGCACGCAAGGTCGAGTTCGTGCGTCCAACCCAATGGCTGGTCATGCTGCTGGGCGATGAAGTGATTGATTGCACGATCCTGGCGCAAAAAGCCGGTCGCGAATCCCGCGGTCACCGCTTCCACCACCCGGAAAACGTGCGCATCAGCGCACCCGCCAACTACCTCGAAGACCTGCGCAAAGCCTATGTGCTGGCAGACTTCAACGAGCGTCGTGAGCTGATTTCCAAGCGTGTAGCCGAGCTGGCGACCATGCAGGAAGGCACTGCCATCGTGCCACCAAGCCTGCTCGACGAAGTGACTGCGCTGGTTGAATGGCCGGTGCCGCTGGTGTGCTCGTTCGAAGAGCGCTTCCTCGATGTACCGCAAGAAGCCCTGATCACCACCATGCAGGACAACCAGAAGTATTTCTGCCTGCTGGACATTGATGGCAAGTTGCTGCCGCGCTTTATCACCGTGGCCAACATCGAGAGCAAAGACCCGCAGCAGATCATCTCGGGTAACGAGAAAGTGGTTCGCCCGCGCCTGACCGATGCTGAGTTCTTCTTCAAGCAAGACAAAAAACAGACGCTGGAAAGCTTCAACCTGCGCCTGCAAAACGTGGTGTTCCAGGCTCAACTGGGCAGCGTTTACGACAAGGCCGAGCGCGTTTCGAAACTGGCAGCCTTCATTGCCCCGCGCATTGGCGGCGACGCACCGCGTGCAGCCCGTGCCGGCTTGCTATCCAAGTGCGACCTGGCGACCGAAATGGTCGGCGAGTTCCCGGAGATGCAAGGCATTGCCGGTTACTACTACGCGCTGAACGACGGCGAGCCTGAAGACGTTGCACTGGCATTGAACGAGCAGTACATGCCGCGTGGCGCTGGCGCCGAGTTGCCAAGCACCTTGACCGGTGCTGCGGTGGCCATCGCCGACAAGCTCGACACCCTGGTGGGCATTTTCGGCATTGGCATGTTGCCTACAGGCAGCAAAGACCCGTACGCACTGCGTCGTGCAGCGCTGGGTATCCTGCGCATCCTGATCGACAAGAAACTCGACCTCGACCTGACTGAAGCAGTGAAATTCGCTGTCAACGCTTTCGGCGCCAAGATCAAGTCGGCCGGTCTGGCGGATCAGGTACTGGAATTCATCTTCGACCGCCTGCGTGCGCGTTATGAGGATGAAGGCGTGGACGTGGCCACCTACCTCTCGGTGCGTGCCCTCAACCCGACGTCGGCACTGGACTTCGATCAGCGCGTGCAAGCGGTACAGGCGTTCCGTCAATTGCCGGAGGCCGCTGCACTGGCTGCCGTGAACAAGCGTGTATCGAACCTGCTGAGCAAGGTTGAAGGCACGGTTTCGACTCACGTTGAAGCCCGTTATTTCGACAATGCCTGTGAGTTCTCGCTGTTCTCGGCCATCCAGAAGGCCGACGAAGCCGTACAGCCAATGGCTGCTGCCCGTCAGTACAACGAAGCACTGACCCGTCTGGCCTCGCTGCGCGAGCCGGTGGATGCGTTCTTCGAAGCCGTGATGATCAACGCAGAAGACCCGAGCGTGCGGGCTAACCGCTACGCATTGCTGGCCCGTCTGCGTGGCCTGTTCCTGGGCGTTGCCGATATTTCACTGCTGAGCTGAGGGGTTGCCGTTGAAACTGCTGATTCTCGATCGGGACGGGGTGATCAATTTTGACTCCGACGCTTACATCAAGTCAGTCGAGGAGTGGATTCCACTGCCCGGCGCGATTGAGGCCATTGCGCAGTTGAGCAAGGCCGGCTGGACGGTCGCCATCGCGACCAACCAGTCCGGCATTGCCCGCGGCTACTATGATGTCGCCACCCTGGACGCCATGCACGCCCGTTTACGGGCGCTGGTGGCGGAGCAGGGTGGTGAGGTCGGATTGATTGTCTATTGCCCACACGGGCCCGACGAGGGGTGCGCGTGCCGCAAGCCCAAACCGGGCATGTTGCAAACGATTGCCAAGCATTACGGCGCTGATTTGGCCCAATGTTGGTTCGTAGGTGACAGTTTGGGTGACTTGCAGGCTGCACAAGCCGTCGATTCTCAGCCAGTTTTGGTAAAAACCGGAAAGGGCCTACAAACATTGGCCAAGTCATTGCCGGTTAATACCCTAATATTTGACGATCTGGCGGCAGTTGCCGCAGAACTTATCCACAAATAGAGCATCTTCGAACACCAGCCTGCCCCCTGTGCGCAGGCCTGTCAGGTGATGCTTTATCCGCAACGGTAAAAGTCGCTATGTCGATACTGCAGGCCATCAGAACCTTCTTCTTTTACCTGCTGCTGGGCACCAGCTCTCTGCTGTGGTGCTCGCTGAGCTTTTTTGTCGCTCCATTTTTGCCGTTCCGTGCGCGCTACCGGTTTATCAACGTTTACTGGTGCCGCTGCGCACTGTGGCTGACACGGGTGTTCCTGAACATTGATGTGCGGGTTACGGGCGCGGAAAACATCCCGCAACAACCCTGCGTGATTCTGGCCAACCACCAAAGTACCTGGGAGACATTTTTTCTCTCGGCCTACTTTCAACCGTTGAGCCAGGTGCTCAAGCGTGAGCTGCTGTATGTGCCTTTCTTTGGCTGGGCGATGGCGATGCTGCGTCCGATTGCCATCGACCGCGATAACCCGAAGGCGGCGCTCAAGCACATTGCCAAAAAGGGTGATGAGCTGCTCAAGGACAACATCTGGGTGCTGATCTTCCCGGAAGGCACCCGCGTGCCCTTTGGCCAGGTCGGTAAATTCTCCCGTGGTGGCACGGCTCTGGCAGTCAACGCCGAGCTGCCGGTACTACCGATTGCCCACAACGCGGGCAAGTTCTGGCCAAAGACCGGCTGGGCCAAAAAGCCCGGCACCATCGAGCTGGTGATTGGCGAACCGATGTACGCCAACGGTACAGGCCCACGGGCTATTGCCGAGCTGAATGACCGGGTACAGGCCTGGAACGAACAGGCTCAACGTGACATGGGTTCGCTGCCTCCAGTGACTGAACCTGCTGAAACGATTGGCAGCTAAGAAAATGTGGATAACTTGTGCACAAGTTTTTGTTTTTTGCTGAAAAACAGACGTAAGCTTATGATTTGCATGCTTATTTCAGACTGTTACTTTTCACCGAAAAACGTGCATAAGTTTTTCTAAGCACACAAAAAAACCGGCTTATATCAGCCGGTTTTTTTGTGTCTTATACAAAGCTGTGGGGCGTGCTGTTTAGACTTTGTCGATATCCACGTTCCTGGTTTCCTTGAGGCACAGCATACCCACCACCAGGCTGACCCCGGTAATCACCACCGGGTACCACAGGCCATAGAAGATATCCCCGGTGTACACCACCAGCGCAAACGACACGGTGGGCAGGAAACCACCGAACCAGCCGTTGCCGATATGGTAGGGCAGGGACATCGAGGTGTAGCGGATACGGGTCGGGAACAGCTCGACCATCACGGCAGCCAATGGGCCATAGGTCATGGTGGCAATCAGGGTCAGCAGTACCATCATCAGCACCACCATCGGCTGGTTCACCGAACTCGAGTCTGCCTTGGCCGGGTAGCCTGCTTCGGTCACTGCAGCGCGCATGGCCGCTTCGTCAAAACCGCTGATTTTCTGCTCACCCACCGATACCTGTACTTCTGTGCCGGGTGCAGCCGCTTGCGAGGTGTAGGGCAAGCCCTGTTTAACCAGGAAGGTTTTGACCTTGTCACACGGGCTGTCAAAGCGCGCCTTGCCCACCGGGTCAAACTGGAAGGTGCAGGTGGCCGGATCGGCCATCACCACAATCGGTGACTGGCGGCTGGCGGTATCGATTTGCGGGTTGGCGTAATGACTCAATGCTTTGAACAGCGGGAAGTACAGCACCGTGGCCAGCAACAGGCCCAGCATCAGGATCGGCTTGCGCCCCACACGGTCAGACAGCCAGCCGAAGAAAATAAAGAACGGCGCACCAATCACCACGCTGATGATCAGTAACAGGTTGGCTTGGGCCGGGTCCATCTTGAGCATCTGCGTCAGGAAAAATAGCACATAGAACTGCGCGGTATAGAAGGTCACCGCTTGTCCGGCGTTGATACCGAACAGGGCAATCAGCACGATCTTGAGGTTTTCCCATTTACCGAACGATTCGCGGATCGGCGACTTGCTGGTTTTGCCCTCGGCCTTCATTTTTACGAAAGCAGGCGACTCGTGCATGCTCATGCGGATCCAGGTCGAGATGCCTAGCAGCACGATGGACAACAGGAACGGCAGGCGCCAGCCCCAGACTTCAAACTGGTCGCCGGTCAGGTAGCGGCAACTCAGAACCACCAGCAGCGACAACAACAAGCCCAGGGTGGCGGTGGACTGAATCCAACTGGTGTTGAAACCGCGTTTGCCGGGAGCGGCGTGTTCCGCAACATAAGTGGCCGCGCCACCATATTCACCGCCCAGCGCCAGCCCCTGGAGCATGCGCAATACCACGAGCATGATCGGGGCCGCGATGCCGATGCTGGCATAGGTCGGCAGCAGGCCGACAGCAAAGGTCGATAAACCCATCAGAATGATGGTCATGAGGAAGGTGTATTTGCGCCCGATCATGTCACCCAATCGGCCGAATACCAGTGCCCCGAACGGTCTGACCAAAAAGCCGGCGGCAAAGGCCATCAAGGCAAAAATAAACGCCGTGGTGTCGTTGACCCCAGCAAAGAACTGCTTGCTGAGCACGGTGGCCAAAGCGCCATACAAGAAAAAGTCATACCACTCGAAAACTGTCCCGAGGGATGACGCAAAAATGATCTTGCGCTCTTCGCGCCCGGTGCTTCCCTTGGCGGTAGCCGCCTGGTGTGCAATTGCGTCTGACATGTGCAAAGTCCTCGGCCCTGTGGGCCACAGTGATTATTGTTGTTGTCCACTGCCGGTCTCGGGTGACTGCGTCCGAGACCACGATCGCCCTCAGACGACCGGTATTGCTGCCGTGCGGTTAACCCCTGCAGTGTGCTGCGCGGTCTCAAGCGCTGACTGCAGAATCAACTGCGCGGCTTTTTCGCCAATCATCAGGGTCGGCGAACAGGTATTGCCCGACACGATGCTCGGCATGATCGATGCGTCCGCCACCCGCAAACCCGGTACGCCGTGGACACGCAATTGCGCATCGACCACAGCTTCGGCGTCATGCCCCATGCGACAAGTGCCCACGGGGTGAAAGATCGTCGTACCAATACGGGCGGCGGCGTCGTAAAGCTCTTGCTCGGTTTGCAGGTCCTTGCCTGGCAGGTATTCCTCGGGCGTAAAGGCCTGCAAGGCTGCGCTGGCCACGATGCGCCGGGTCAGGCGGATGGCATCGGCTGCGACTGTCAGGTCATCAGGGTGGCTCAGGTAATTGGGGTCGATCAGCGGCGCGTCATCCGGGTTGGCCGAGCGGATATCCACGCGCCCCCGGCTTTTTGGCCGCAGGTTGCAAACCGATGCGGTAAAGGCGGGGAAGGTGTGCAGCGGCTCACCAAAACGCTCAAGGGACAGCGGCTGGACGTGGTACTGCAAGTTGGCAGAGGGCTGCTCAGGATCGGATTTGACGAACGCACCCAGTTGGCTTGGCGCCATTGCCAATGGACCACTGCGGTCATAGGCATATCGCAGGCCCATGCCGACTTTGCCCCACAGACTATTGGCAACCTGATTGAGGGTGCGGGCCTTGGTCAGCTTGAAGATCAGCCGCAGTTGCAAATGGTCCTGCAGGTTACCGCCTACGCCGGGCAATTCGTGTTGCACAGTTATCCCCAGGCTTTCCAGCAGGGGCCGTGGGCCAATACCCGAGCGCTGCAGGATCCCTGGCGAGCCGATGGCGCCAGCGCACAGGATAATCTCGCGACCCGACGTGAAGGTATGCTGTGCACCTTGCCAACGCGCACTGACCTGGGTGGCCCGGCCGTTTTCAAGCAGCACCTTGTCGACCTGCACATCGGTCAGAACAGTCAGGTTGGGGCGCTTGAGTATCGGCCGCAGAAAAGCCTTGGAAGCATTCCAGCGCACACCGGCACGCTGGTTGACTTGAAAGTATCCACAGCCCTGATTGTCGCCACCGTTGAAATCATCGACGGTGGCAATCCCGCTTTGCGCGGCGGCGTCACGAAATGCGTCCAGAATCGGCCATGAGTAGCGCTGTTGCTCGACCCGCCACTCACCCTCGCTGCCATGCAGTTCAGAGTTGCCGGCAAAGTGCTTTTCACTGCGCTTGAACAGTGGCAGCACGTCATTCCAGGCCCAGCCCGGATTGCCCAGCTCGGCCCAACGGTCGTAATCACCTGCCTGGCCGCGCATGTAGATCATGCCGTTGATAGAAGAACAGCCACCCAGCACCTTACCCCGCGGATAGCTCAGGCTGCGACCTTGCAAGCCTGCCTGGGCCTCGGTCTTGAAGCACCAGTCGGTGCGCGGGTTACCAATGCAATACAGGTAGCCCACCGGAATATGGATCCACGGGTAGTTATCTTGCCCGCCCGCTTCGAGCAGCAATACGTTGTGACGTGGATCGGCAGACAGCCGATTCGCCAGCACGGAGCCTGCCGGCCCGGCGCCCACCACAATATAGTCATACACCTGATCGGCTGATGGCATTTAACACCTCGCGCCTTTTATTTATTGTTCTTGTCCTACACCATCCTATTGATTATTTTCGTGTTGCAAACGCGAGATTTCACCCATGCCATGTGCGTTTTTGCACAGCCAGCCGAAAGCCACGTCTGATGTAGCACTCGGGGAGTTGATCATGTTCGACTGGAATGACATGCGGTACTTCCTGGAGCTGCAGCGCAGCGGCCGCTTGCTGACCGCCGCCAAGCGCCTGAACACCACCCACAGCACCGTGGCGCGGCATATCGAGAGCATCGAGCAGCACCTGGGAGCAGCGTTGTTTGTACAGCATGCCCAGGGCTACGAACTGACCCCCGCCGGGCAAGCCTTGCTCAAACACGCCGAAGCGATGGAAAACGTCGCATTGCTGGCCCAGGAAGAAATCAACCAGTCCCTCACCCCCTTGGGCAAGATCCGCCTGGGTGTCACCGAGGGTATTGGCATCATGTTTATCGCCCCTCGGTTGCGGGGCTTGTTTGAACGTTATCCAGGGCTGGAAGTGGAACTGGTCGCGGTACCGCGCTTTGTCAGCATCCTCAATCGCGAGGCAGAAATCAGCATCCACCTGGACCGCCCCAACGCCGACCTGTTGATAACTCGCAAGCTCACCGACTACCGACTGGCGCTCTACGCCAGCCGTCTATATCTGGACAAGGCACCGCCTCTGACCAGCCGCGACGATCTGGCAAACCACTACTGGATCGGCTACGTCGACGACCTGTTATTCAGTCAGGAACTGCTGTTTCTCAACACCTTCTGCCGCACCCCGACCGTGACCTTTCGCAGCACCAGCGTGATTGCCCAGCAACAAGCCGCGCGAGCAGGGCTCGGTATTGCCGTGCTGCCCAACTATATGGCCGCTGACGACCCCGACCTGGTGCGCGTATTACCTGATGAATCTGTGCAACGCAGCTACTGGATCAGCACCCGCCGCGAACTGCACAAATCGGTAAGGTTGAGAGTGGTGTGGGATTATTTACTGGAGTTGTGTCGCGAGGAGAGGGCGGTGCTGCTGGCGCCGTAGTCATTTTTTAGCCATTAAAAAAGGCCAACGCTATGCGTTGGCCTTTTTGGGTACTGCGGGTCAAGCCTGGATCAGAAGTCCAGGTTGGACACTGCCAGTGCATTGCTCTCGATGAATTCACGACGTGGTTCTACAGCGTCGCCCATCAAGGTGTTGAAGATCTGATCGGCGCCGATCGCGTCTTCGATGGTAACTTTCAACATGCGACGCACGCTTGGGTCCATCGTGGTTTCCCAGAGCTGATCCGGGTTCATTTCACCCAGACCTTTGTAGCGCTGGATGGTGTGACGCTTGGTGCTTTCAGCCATCAACCAGTCCAGGGCTTCCTTGAACTCGGTCACTTGCTTGCGACGTTCGCCACGCTGGATGTACGCGCCTTCGTCCAGCAAGGTGCTCAGTTGAGCGCCCAGGGTCACAACGGTTTTGTAATCGTTGCTGCCAAAGAAGTCGCGGTTGAAGGTGATAAAGGTCGAGTGGCCGTGGGAGATCAGTTCGACCTCAGGCAACCAGACATTACGCTCACGGTCTTCACGCAGGCTGGCTTTGTAAACCAGACCCGATTTTTCAACCAGGCGCAGACGCTCTTCAAACTTGGCCATCCAGTCCTGCATGGCAGCGTGGTCGCCCAACTGCTCCAGGCTAACGGCTGGCAGGTAGATGAAGTGCTCGGTCAGCTCCTGTGGGTACAGGCGCGACAAACGCTTGAGGGTCTTCATCACCATGCGGAAGTCGTACACCAGACGCTCCAACGCCTCACCGGAGATGCCAGGGGCATCTTCGTTCAGGTGCAGGCTGGCATCTTCAAGAGCCGACTGGGTCATGTACTCTTCCATGGCCTCGTCGTCTTTGATGTACTGCTCTTGCTTGCCCTTCTTAACTTTGTACAACGGCGGCTGAGCGATGTAGATGTAGCCACGCTCGATCAGCTCCGGCAACTGACGGAAGAAGAAGGTCAGCAGCAGAGTACGGATGTGCGAACCGTCGACGTCAGCATCGGTCATGATGATGATGTTGTGATAGCGCAGTTTGTCGATGTTGTACTCTTCGCGGCCGATACCGCAGCCCAGTGCCGTGATCAAGGTGCCAACTTCTTGCGAAGAGATCATCTTGTCGAAGCGAGCTTTTTCGACGTTGAGGATTTTACCTTTCAACGGCAGGATGGCCTGGGTGCGACGGTTGCGTCCCTGCTTGGCGGAGCCGCCAGCAGAGTCACCTTCCACCAGGTACAGTTCGGACAATGCCGGGTCTTTTTCCTGGCAATCGGCCAGCTTGCCCGGCAGGCCTGCGATGTCCAGCGCGCCTTTACGACGGGTCATCTCACGGGCTTTACGCGCGGCTTCACGAGCGCGGGCAGCGTCGATCATCTTGCCGACGATCAGCTTGGCTTCGTTCGGGTGTTCCAGCAGGAAGTCGGAGAAGAACTTGCCCATTTCCTGTTCAACAGCGGTCTTCACTTCGGAAGACACCAGCTTGTCTTTGGTCTGGGAGCTGAACTTCGGATCCGGTACTTTCACCGAGATGATTGCAGTCAGGCCTTCACGCGCGTCATCACCGGTGGTGGCAACCTTGTGCTTTTTGGCCAGGCCTTCAGCTTCGATGTAGGTGTTGAGGTTTCGCGTCAGGGCAGAGCGGAAGCCCACCAGGTGGGTGCCGCCATCGCGCTGTGGAATGTTGTTGGTGAAGCACAACAGGTTCTCGTTGAAGCTGTCGTTCCACTGCAGGGCGATTTCTACACCGATGCCGTCTTCACGCTGAACATTGAAGTGGAACACCTGGTTAACAGGGTTCTTGTTGGTGTTCAGGTAATCAACGAATGCACGCAGGCCGCCTTCGTACTTGAACAGCTCTTCCTTGCCGCTGCGCTCGTCCTTGAGGACGATACCTACACCGGAGTTGAGGAAGGACAGTTCACGAATCCGCTTGGCCAGGATATCCCAGCTGAAGTGGATGTTCTTGAAGGTTTCAGCCGAAGGCTTGAAGTGGATCTGCGTACCCGTGGTTT
Source organism: Pseudomonas fragi (assembly GCF_900105835.1). Lineage (NCBI taxonomy): Bacteria > Pseudomonadati > Pseudomonadota > Gammaproteobacteria > Pseudomonadales > Pseudomonadaceae > Pseudomonas > Pseudomonas fragi. Next base: position 3,250,984 of record NZ_LT629783.1, on the reverse strand, counting down.
CGCTTTCACCCACAATAGCCATAGGCGCCTGAGGAACACCGTGGACGTAGGTCTGTTCCCAGATCTTGCCGCTGCGACGTACCGTCAGGACCAGCAGTTCGGACAAGGCGTTTACCACCGAAACACCTACACCGTGCAAGCCGCCGGATACTTTGTAGGAGTTGTCATCGAACTTACCGCCGGCGTGCAGCACGGTCATGATGACCTCGGCTGCAGATACGCCTTCTTCTTTATGCACGTCCACCGGAATACCGCGGCCGTTGTCGCGCACGGTAATGGACTCGTCCGGGTGGATCGTGATGGTGATGTCGTCGCAATGGCCAGCCAGCGCTTCGTCGATGGAGTTGTCGACTACTTCGAACACCATATGGTGCAGACCGCTGCCATCGTCAGTATCACCAATGTACATACCGGGACGTTTGCGTACGGCATCAAGGCCTTTCAGCACTTTAATGCTCGTTGAGTCGTACGTGTTTTCTTCGCTCAATGCCTTCACTCCCGATGGTCGTGGGTCTGGGTGATACAGCCCTGTTCCACGTGGAACAGGGCAACTGGCGTTTCCGTCTGCCAGCCTTCCCTCAATAATTCGTGGTCTACACAGGTAATGAATACCTGGCAGCGTAAGTCTTCCAACAAGCGACACAATGCGTTGCGATGCTGCTCGTCCAGTTCGGACGGCAAGTCATCCACCAGATAAATACATTGGCCACGCCGGGCCTGGCTGACCAAGTGCCCTTGGGCAATGCGCAACGCGCAGACCACCAACTTCTGCTGCCCCCGCGACAAGATATCGGCGGCGTTGTTTGCACCCAGCTTAAGGCGCAAATCAGCACGTTGTGGCCCTGCCTGGGTATGACCCATTTGCTGGTCCCGGTGGACAGACGCGGCGAGTACAGCACTCAGCTCACGGTCTTTGTCCCAACCACGGTAATAGCTCAGCGTTAACCCTTCGAGATCAAGCAACTCGCTCAGGGTCTGCTCAAAGACTGGTTTCAAGGCTTTGATATAGGCGCGGCGGTATTCATCAATTTCAGCACTGGCCAGGCACAGTTCCCGGTCCCAGGCCGCTTGCGAAACGGCGTCAAGTGTACCATGCCGCAGCCATGAGTTCCGCTGCCGCAGGGCCTTCTGTAGCCGCTGCCAGGTCGACATGAACCGCGGCTCGACATGGAACACGCCCCAGTCGAGAAACTGCCTGCGGATCTTGGGGGCCCCTTCAAGGAGACGGAAGCTGTCCGGGTTGATCAATTGCAGCGGCAGGATCTCGGCCAGTTGCGCAGCACTGCGCGCATTCTGGCCGTCGATACGAATCTGGAACTCCCCCTGGCGATCCCGCGAGATCCCCAGCGCGCTGTGCCCGCCTTCAGCCAGTTCGACCTGACCAAACACTGTACAGCTCTGCTGCTCGTGCTGAATCACGGGGTTGAGCCGCACACTGCGAAACGAACGCGCCAGCCCCAGCAGATGGACAGCTTCCAGCACGCTGGTTTTTCCGCTGCCGTTGGCGCCGTACAGGATATTGATGCGAGGGGAAGGGGAGAAGGTCACCGGGTGCAGGTTACGCACCCCGGTGACTGTGACACGGCTGAGGGACATCTAGCGTGGGCTGTGCATAAGTTACAGGCGCATCGGCATGACAACGTAAGCCGAGTCGTCGTTATCCGACTCCTGGACCAGGGCGCTGCTGTTGGAGTCCGACAGGATCAGACGCACTTGTTCAGTGGTCATGACGCCCAGCACGTCCAGCAGGTAGCTCACGTTGAAGCCGATTTCCAGCGAGCCGCCGTTGTAGTCGACGCCCACTTCTTCTTCAGCTTCTTCCTGCTCCGGGTTGTTGGCCTGGATTTTAAGCTGGCCATTGGCCAGTTGCAGGCGAATACCACGGTACTTCTCGTTGGACAGGATCGCGGTACGGCTGAATGCTTCACGCAGTGCCTGACGGTCACCGATCACCACCTTGTCACCGCCTTTAGGCAGCACGCGCTCGTAGTCCGGGAACTTGCCGTCTACCAGCTTGGAGGTAAAGGTGAACTCACCGGTGGTGGCACGGATATGGTGTGCGCCCAATACGATGCTCACTTCGCCGTCCGGCTCGGTCAGCAGGCGCGCCAGCTCAAGGATGCCCTTGCGCGGTACGATCACTTGATGACGGTCGGGCTGGCCGATATCGGCTTTCATCGAGCACATGGCCAGACGGTGACCGTCGGTCGCCACGGCGCGGATGATGCCGGCCGATACTTCCAGCAGCATGCCATTGAGGTAGTAACGAACGTCCTGTTGCGCCATCGCAAAGCTGGTGCGCTCGATCAAGCGACGCAGTTTGCTTTGCTGCAGGCTGCAGGTCAGCGAGCCCGGGCCTTCTTCAACCGTCGGGAAATCGTTGGCTGGCAGGGTCGACAGGGTAAAACGGCTACGGCCTGCCTTGACTACCAGTTTGTTGTCATCGAGTTTGATATCGATCAGGGCATCGTTGGGCAGGCTTTTGCAGATATCCATCAGCTTGCGCGCAGGCACAGTGATTTCGCCTGGTTCAGCCGGCTCTTCAAGTTGCACACGACCAACCAGCTCGACCTCAAGGTCGGTACCGGTCAGCGACAGTTGCTGGCCTTCGACAACCAACAGCACGTTGGACAATACCGGCAAGGTCTGGCGGCGTTCAACTACGCCGGCGACCAGTTGCAGGGGTTTCAACAGGGCTTCGCGTTGAATGGTGAAATGCATGGTCTAGTCCCTTGCCTTAATAAGCTGCGCTGGTGTCATCAGGTTGTCAGAGTTCGCAGCAGGTTCTTGTAGTCCTCACGGATGTCCGCGTCGGATTCCTTGAGTTCGTTGATCTTGCGGCATGCGTGCAAAACCGTAGTGTGATCACGACCGCCAAACACGTCGCCGATTTCCGGCAGGCTGTGGTTGGTCAGTTCTTTGGACAGTGCCATCGCGACCTGGCGTGGTCGCGCTACCGAGCGCGAGCGGCGCTTGGACAGCAAGTCCGAAATCTTGATCTTGTAGTACTCGGCCACCGTACGCTGGATGTTATCCACAGAGACGAGTTTATCTTGCAGCGCCAGCAAGTCCTTCAGCGACTCGCGAATCAACTCGATGGTGATGTCGCGGCCCATAAAGTGCGAGTGGGCAATAACGCGCTTGAGCGCGCCTTCGAGCTCACGCACGTTGGAGCGAATACGCTGGGCGATAAAGAAGGCTGCATCGTGGGGCAGGTCGACCTTGGCCTGATCGGCCTTCTTCATCAGGATCGCTACGCGGGTCTCAAGCTCCGGCGGTTCGACGGCAACCGTCAAGCCCCAGCCAAAACGCGACTTGAGACGCTCTTCGAGGCCTTCGATCTCTTTAGGGTAGCGGTCACTGGTCAGAATCACTTGCTGACCACCTTCAAGCAGGGCGTTGAAGGTGTGGAAGAACTCTTCCTGGGACCGTTCCTTGCGCGCAAAGAATTGAATGTCATCGATCAGCAAGGCATCCACCGAACGGTAGAAGCGCTTGAACTCGTTGATGGCATTGAGCTGCAGGGCTTTGACCATATCCGCTACAAAACGCTCGGAATGCAGGTACACGACCTTGGCATTCGGGTTTTTCTTCAGCAGGTGGTTACCCACCGCGTGCATCAAGTGAGTCTTACCCAGACCTACGCCGCCATAAAGGAAGAGCGGGTTGTAACCGTGCTTGGGGTTGTCTGCCACCTGCCACGCCGCAGCGCGAGCCAGTTGGTTGGACTTGCCCTCAACGAAGTTTTCGAAGGTAAAGGTGCGGTTCAGGTAGCTGGTGTGCTTGAGCGCACCTTCAACCTGGACGGTGCGCTGCTCGGCACGCACAGGCGCTTGCTGCGAGCTGGCGCCGGCCATCGGATCGAAGCTGGCGCGCGAAGGCTCTTCACTGGCGGCCTCGGCCTGCTTTGGAGCAGGGGCGGGCGCCGCTGTAGCCGTTGGCGCAGGAGCGCTCGGCGCCGGGGCCTGTTGGGAGGCCGCTGCAGCCAGAGGCGCATTGGGCGCAGCACGAGGCGCCGAGCTGCGTTTGCTGCCTATTAACAAGGACAACGCTGGCGCCATGCCATTGCTGTGCTCATTAAGCAGTTCAAGCAAACGGCTCAAGTACTTTTCGTTGACCCAGTCGAGAACGAATCGGTTGGGTGCATACACACGCAACTCGTCGCCTTCGGCTTCGACCTGTAGTGGACGGATCCAGGTGTTGAATTGCTGGGCAGGCAGCTCATCGCGCAAAAGCTCCACGCACTGCTGCCAAAGTTCCACTGACACGGATATCCCCTAAGTTGAAAGCCGGTGAGGCAAAAACAGGCGCCATTGTAGCGACCGCGGTCGCACTTATCCACATGTAGCTGCGCTGCATATAGGGGGTTAACCGGCTTTTTGCTGTGAACAAAGCGACAAATGGTATGTGCATAAGGTCTGTGGATAAGCGGGCCTGAGCTCGTTGCACAAGTGGGGGTAAAACTCTGTGCATAACCCGCCTGTGGATAAAGAGCCCTTTCATGCACAGCTTATCCGCGTGCGCAGCACAGGCAAAGCACCGCTTGTGGACAACCTTTCTGATCTCTGAAAACCTTGCTGTACAAGGGCTGCATAGAGTTATCCACAGATAACTGGCTCTATAAAAGTAGTAAGTTCTTTAAAAGAGCTTTAAATACTTCGTTTTTTTATTTCTATAGTTGGCAGGCACCAGGCAGGTGTAAAACGGCAAACATCTATTTAGCAGTAAACGTTGGTTGGAAATTGACCTATCGGCTTGCATTCTCTAGAATCGCCGGTCTCTTAAAACGGGGGCCATTCCGGCCCGTTGTGGACGAACCAGGTAGCACGACATGAAACGTACTTTCCAACCAAGCACTATCAAACGCGCCCGCACTCACGGTTTCCGTGCTCGCATGGCTACTAAAAACGGCCGTGCAGTCCTGTCGCGTCGCCGCGCCAAAGGCCGTGCACGTCTGGCAGTTTGATAATCAGACAATGGTGGTGAGTCAGGACTTCAGTCGGGAAAAGCGGTTACTCACTCCCCGACATTTCAAGGCAGTCTTTGACTCCCCCACCGGCAAGGTTCCGGGGAAAAATCTCCTGCTCCTTGCGCGTAGCAACGATCTTGATCACCCCCGCCTGGGGTTAGTGATCGGGAAAAAGAGCGTAAAGCTCTCCGTTGAGCGCAATCGCCTTAAGCGTTTGATGCGTGAATCGTTTCGTCTCCACCAGGATTTACTGGTTGGTTGGGATATCGTTATCGTCGCGCGCAAAGGTTTGGGTGACGTAGAGAACCCCGAATTGATTCAGCATTTCGGCAAACTCTGGAAGCGTCTGGCCCGTAACACGCCAGTTCCAGCGGTTAAAACCGAAACTGTAGGGGTAGGCAGTCCTGATGCGTAAACTGGCACTCGTTCCGATCCAGTTTTATCGCTATGCCATTAGTCCTTTGATGGCCAGCCACTGCCGTTTCTACCCCAGTTGTTCCTGCTACGCGTTGGAAGCCATCGAAAATCATGGCCTTCTGCGCGGCGGCTGGCTGACCTTTCGTCGTTTAGGTCGCTGTCACCCGTGGAATCCCGGTGGTTACGACCCGGTTCCGCCTATCCCTACCTCCCGTTCTTCTTGATGGCCGAGTAATCATGGATATTAAACGCACGATCCTGATCGTCGCTCTCGCAGTCGTGTCCTACGTTATGGTTCTGAAATGGAACCAGGACTACGGCCAAGCTGCCCTGCCGACTCAGAATGTTGCCGCCAGCACCACCGCGCCGGCTTTGCCCGACACGGTTTCAGGTAACAACGCTTCGAACAGTGCCGATGTACCCAGCGCCAATACTGATACCAGCACACCGACTGAAACCCCGGTGGCTGCAAGCAAAGACCTCATCCATGTAAAAACGGATGTTCTGGATATCGCGATTGATCCACAGGGTGGCGACATTGCCCAGCTGCGTCTGCCGCTGTACCCACGTCGCCAGGATCACCCGGATGTTCCTTTCCAGTTGTTCGATAACGGCAACGAACGCACCTATCTGGCACAAAGTGGCCTGACAGGCGTTGATGGCCCGGACGCCCGTCCGTCAGGTCGTCCTGTTTTCAGCACTGAGAAAAAGACCTACGAACTGGCCCCAGGCCAGGATCAACTGGTTGTTGACCTGAAATTCAGCGAAAACGGCATCAACTACATCAAGCGCTTCACGCTCAAGCGTGGTTTGTACGATGTACAAGTCAGCTATCTGATTGATAACGAGAGCGGCAAGCCGTGGAACGGCAACCTGTTCGCGCAATTGAAGCGTGACGCCAGTTCCGATCCTTCTTCCAGCACCGCCACCGGCACTGCGACTTACCTGGGCGCAGCCCTGTGGACAAGTGCAGAGCCGTACAAAAAAGTGTCGATGAAAGATATCGACAAGGCTCAGCTGAAAGAAACCGTACAAGGCGGCTGGGTTGCCTGGTTGCAGCACTACTTTGTGACCGCGTGGATCCCTCAGAAAGGCGATAACAACGTCGTTCAGACCCGCAAAGACAACCAGGGCAACTACATCATCGGTTTCACTGGCCCAACCTTGACCGTTGAGCCGGGCAAAACCGCTGAAACCAGCGCTACCCTGTACGCCGGTCCGAAAAGCCAGGGTGTACTCAAAGAGTTGTCCCCAGGCCTGGAACTGACCGTCGACTACGGCATCCTGTGGTTCATTGCCCAGCCTATTTTCTGGCTGCTGCAACATATCCACAGCCTGGTCGGTAACTGGGGCTGGTCGATCATCTTCCTGACCATGCTGATCAAGGGGATCTTCTTCCCTCTGTCGGCCGCCAGCTACAAGTCGATGGCTCGCATGCGCGCTGTGGCACCAAAACTGGCCGCTCTGAAAGAGCAGTTCGGTGATGACCGCCAGAAAATGTCGCAAGCGATGATGGAGCTGTACAAGAAAGAGAAGATCAATCCACTGGGCGGCTGCTTGCCGATCCTGGTGCAGATGCCGGTCTTCCTGTCCTTGTACTGGGTACTTCTGGAAAGTGTTGAAATGCGCCAGGCGCCGTTCATGCTCTGGATTACCGACCTGTCGATCAAGGACCCGTTCTTCATTCTGCCGATCATCATGGGCGCAACCATGTTCATCCAGCAGCGTCTGAACCCGACTCCGCCGGACCCGATGCAGGCCAAGGTGATGAAGCTGATGCCAATCATCTTCACCTTCTTCTTCCTGTGGTTCCCGGCTGGTCTGGTGCTGTACTGGGTTGTGAACAACTGCCTGTCCATCGCTCAACAGTGGTACATCACGCGTAAAGTCGAAGCGGCTACCAAAAAAGTCGCTGAGTAACTTACTCTGATAAGCACCACTCAAAACGCCCCCTAGTGGGGCGTTTTGCTATCCGTCACTTTTGTTTTGAGGCCTGTTTATGAGTGTTCCGGCTGAGACCATTGCCGCAGTAGCGACCGCCCAAGGCCGAGGTGGTGTGGGGATCGTACGTATTTCCGGGCCGCTCGCCCGTGTTGCGGCCAAAGCGTTCAGTGAACGCGAACTGAAACCGCGCTATGCCCATTACGGCCCTTTTTACGGCGAAAACCGTGAAGTGCTCGATGAAGGCATTGCGCTGTATTTCCCGGGCCCGAACTCCTTTACCGGCGAAGACGTGCTTGAACTGCAGGGCCACGGCGGCCCGATCGTTCTCGACATGCTGCTGCAGCGCTGCATCCAGCTGGGCTGCCGACTGGCACGCCCCGGGGAATTCAGTGAGCGGGCATTTTTGAATGACAAGCTCGACCTGGCCCAGGCCGAGGCGATTGCCGACCTGATCGAGGCAAGTTCTGCACAGGCTGCACGTAATGCATTGCGCTCCCTGCAGGGGGCTTTCTCTCAACGTGTGCATAACTTGACCGAGCAATTGATCAGTTTGCGTATCTATGTCGAAGCCGCGATTGATTTCCCGGAAGAAGAAATCGACTTTTTGGCCGATGGCCATGTGCTCGGTATGCTCGACAAGGTGCGCGAAGAGTTATCCACAGTTCAGCGCGAAGCCGGGCAGGGGGCCTTGCTGCGCGACGGCATGACCGTGGTGATTGCCGGGCGGCCCAATGCTGGCAAGTCGAGCCTGCTCAATGCCCTGGCCGGTCGTGAAGCGGCAATCGTGACCGAGATCGCCGGCACTACCCGTGATGTGTTGCGCGAACATATCCACATCGATGGCATGCCGTTGCACGTGGTCGACACTGCCGGCCTGCGCGACACCGACGACCATGTGGAAAAAATCGGCGTGCAGCGGGCACTCAAGGCTATTGGCGAGGCTGATCGGGTGTTGCTGGTGGTCGATGCCACGGCGCCTGAAGCGGATGACCCGTTTACCCTGTGGCCAGAGTTTCTGGAACAGCGCCCGGATCCGGCGAAAGTGACCTTGATCCGCAACAAGGCGGATCTGAGCGGTGAGAACATTGCCCTGGAAGTCAGCGAAGATGGCCATGTCACCATCAGCCTGAGTGCCAGATCCACAGAAGGGCTGGACTTGCTGCGCGAACACCTCAAGGCCTGCATGGGCTATGAGCAGACCTCGGAGAGCAGCTTCAGCGCACGCCGACGCCATCTGGAGGCACTGCAGCACGCCAGCCATGCACTTGAGCACGGCAGGGCACAATTGACCCTGGCGGGTGCAGGGGAGCTACTGGCCGAAGATTTGCGCCAGGCGCAACATTCCCTTGGCGAAATTACCGGGGCGTTCAGCTCGGATGACCTGCTGGGGCGGATTTTCTCCAGCTTCTGCATCGGCAAATAATCCCTCAACCTTGTAGGAGCGGGCTTGCTCGCGATTGGATCGCCGTGGTGTGACAGGTACACCGCGTCACTGCCATCGCGAGCAAGCCCGCTCCCACAAGTCTTGCACTATAATTTTGCGGTACACATTCACACGAGGTATTAGTCCAATGCGCAATTGATGCCGCCGCGATGCTTGCGGCCAGTTCTTCATTCCCCTGCAACAGGGGGTAGATCTGTGCATCTTTGGAGTGCGTATGGCTCTCGTGACCTGTGTGACGCTGGAAAGCGTTTCTTATCATCTGCCCGGTGGCAGTTGCCTGTTTTCCGATCTTGATCTGCACCTCGACCAGCGCCGCACCGGCCTGGTGGGTAGAAATGGTGTGGGTAAAAGCATATTGGCTCAGCTGATCGCCGGAGATATTTCCCCCTCAAGAGGCCGCTGCATTCGCAACGGCTCTGTGCATTACCTGGCTCAGCAAATCAGTCCGGATCCTGAACAGACCGTTGCCAGCCTCGCCGGTGTGCAACCCATCCTTGCCGCGCTTGAGCGCATTGAGCAAGGCAGCAGCGCGCAAGCGGACTTTGACTGCGTCGGTGATCGCTGGGCTATCCGCCAGCAATTGCACGATCAACTTGGGCACAACAACCTTTCACATCTGACACCCTCCACACCTGTCTCAAGCCTGAGCGGTGGCGAAGCCATGCGCGTGGCACTGATGGGCGCCCTTATGTCTGAAGCCGACCTGCTGATCCTGGATGAACCGACTAATCATCTGGATCGACAACACCGCATGACGCTTTATGAGCAGTTAGAGCGGTGGACCAACGGCTTGCTGGTCATCAGCCATGATCGCGACTTGCTCGAACGGATGGAGCGCATCCTTGAGCTTTCATCCTTGGGGCTCACCGGCTATGGCGGTGGTTACTCGTTTTATGCACTGGCCAGGGCCCAGCAAGGGGAGGCAGCGCAACATCAACTGGCCTTGGCCAGGCTTGAGCGCAAGCGGCAGGAACAGGTATTGCGTGAGCAAAGGGAAAGCCTTGAGCGCAGACAATCGCGGGGTAACAAGCAGGCCAGCGAGGCCAATCAGGCAAAAATCCTGCTGGGACGTCAAAAGGAGCGTAGCCAGGCCAGTAGCGGCAAAATGCGCATGCAACAGGATGCGGCGCGTGAGCTGTTGGATACTCAAGTTCGCCTGGCCGCGAACCGGGTTGAAGAGCAGCAGGCTATCTTTGTCCATCCACCTCAAGACTGTTTGACTACACCGGTGCAAATTGCAGAATTGATCAATGCGCGCCTGCCCCAGGGTGCAGAACATTTGCGCGCCATCGATCTGACCCTTACCCGTGGCCAGCGGGTGGCTTTGCTGGGACCGAACGGTTGCGGCAAATCGACATTGCTCAGGGTGCTGGCCGGGCAACTGCCGGTTGTTTCGGGCCGGGCACATACCTTCGTCAGCACCGCTTATCTGGATCAGAACCTGGAGATATTGGCAGCTGATCGCTCAGTTCTTGATCAATTGCAGTCTCTCAACCGGCAACTCAATGAAGGCCAATTGCGTACCCGGCTGGCGCAATTGGGCCTCAATGCCGATCAGGTCTGCATGCCATGCGGGGAGCTCAGTGGTGGTGAAAGATTGAAAGCCGCGATGGCCTGCGTATTTTATGCTCAGGTGCCACCACCGCTGCTGTTACTCGATGAACCCGCCAATCATCTGGATTTGCCTTCGATTCTGGCACTTCAAAGCATGCTCAATCAGTACCGGGGAACGCTGGTGGTCACTTCTCACGATGAGCTGTTTATCACGGCAATCGGAATGACCCACAAGCTCCAGGCATCATCCACAGGCTGGCTGAAAACTGCTGTGTAAGCCTGCCGGCCTCTACCGTTTATCACTTCAATCACCGACCGATCATCCGACCGCTTGCTGGAATGCGCCTGCAAGCGGTTTTCGGCTGCCTGTTTATGGGCCCTGAAACGCTCAAACACGGGAATAAGCCCTGTGCATAACTGCCCTTCAGGTCAGTGGGTAAGTAGGCATGAAAACTGAAGATAACCACCCCTGTGGATAAGCACCTGTTTTACCCACAGGCTTAAAGCACTTATCCCAACCCCTCATCGGTGCATAACCACAGACTTTTGAATCTCTGTACAGTATGTAAAATAAGGCCTGTAGCAATCTATCCACAGAAAGGTGCCTCAGTAGAAATAAACATAAAAACAAAGCTTTATAAATTTCTTCTCTATTTATTTATCTATCTTGCCTTTATCCACAGCTGGTTAAATTTTGTGCAAAGGGTTCTTTAAGAAGGGCGAAGTCCCTATACTTCGCGGTCTATCCAAAAAACCCCTAGTAACAGGCACGAGGTGCGTGGTGAATTTCCCTTCCCGTTTTGCAGTGATCGTCATCGGCGGCGGTCACGCCGGAACCGAGGCTGCACTTGCTTCAGCACGCATGGGCGTAAAAACCCTGCTGTTGACCCACAACGTGGAAACCCTCGGGCAAATGAGCTGCAATCCTGCAATTGGCGGGATTGGTAAAAGCCATCTGGTTAAAGAAATCGACGCCCTGGGCGGCGCGATGGCGATTGCCACCGATAAAGGCGGCATTCAGTTCCGCGTACTCAATGGCCGTAAAGGCCCGGCAGTGCGGGCAACCCGCGCACAGGCCGACCGCATCTTGTACAAGGCGGCGGTACGCGAAATTCTTGAAAACCAGCCCAACCTGTGGATATTTCAACAGGCCGCTGATGACCTGATCGTTGAACAGGATCAAGTGCGTGGCGTAGTGACCCAAATGGGCCTGCGTTTCATGGCTGATGCCGTGGTTTTGACAACAGGCACCTTCCTCGGTGGACTTATCCACATCGGGATGCAGAATTACTCGGGCGGCCGCGCCGGTGATCCACCTTCGATCGCCCTGGCACACCGTCTGCGTGAACTGCCGCTGCGAGTCGGCCGCCTGAAAACCGGTACCCCACCGCGTATCGATGGCCGCTCTGTGGATTTCTCGGTTATGACCGAGCAACCGGGCGATACCCCGATTCCCGTGATGTCGTTCATGGGCAACAAGGAACAGCACCCGGCCCAGGTCAGTTGCTGGATTACCCATACCAACGCACGGACACACGAAATCATCGCGTCCAATCTTGATCGTTCGCCGATGTATTCCGGTGTGATCGAAGGTATCGGCCCGCGTTACTGCCCGTCGATCGAAGACAAGATCCATCGCTTTGCCGACAAGGAAAGCCATCAGGTCTTTATCGAGCCGGAAGGTTTGACCACCCACGAGCTGTACCCGAACGGGATTTCCACCTCCTTGCCGTTCGACGTGCAAATCCAGATCGTGCAATCGATTCGCGGCATGGAAAACGCCCATATCGTGCGTCCGGGCTACGCCATCGAGTACGACTACTTCGACCCGCGTGACCTCAAGTACAGCCTCGAAACCAAAGTCATTGGCGGCTTGTTCTTTGCCGGGCAAATCAATGGCACCACCGGCTACGAAGAGGCCGGTGCGCAAGGTTTGCTGGCTGGCGCCAACGCGGCATTGCTCGCACAGGGCAAGGAAAGCTGGTGCCCGCGTCGTGATGAGGCATACATCGGAGTATTGGTCGACGACCTGATTACCCTGGGTACTCAAGAACCGTACCGGATGTTCACTTCCCGCGCCGAATACCGCCTGATCCTGCGCGAAGACAACGCCGACATGCGTTTGACCGAAAAAGGCCGCGAACTGGGCCTGGTCGACGACGCCCGTTGGGCGGCTTTCTGCACCAAGCGCGAAAGCATCGCGCAGGAAGAACAGCGCCTCAAAAGTACCTGGGTTCGCCCGGGTACCGAGCAGGGCGATGCCATTGCAGCCAAGTTCGGCACGCCGCTGACCCATGAATACAATTTGCTCAACCTGCTGACCCGTCCCGAAATCGATTACGCCGGTCTGGTTGAAGTGACCGGGCAGGGCGCAGAAGACCCGCTGGTTGCCGAGCAGGTTGAAATCAAGACCAAGTACGCCGGTTATATCGATCGTCAACAGGACGAAATTGCCCGTCTGCGTGCCAGTGAAAACACCAAGCTGCCTGTGGATATCGATTACACGACCATCTCCGGTCTGTCGAAAGAGATCCAGAGCAAGCTGGGCGCTACCCGTCCCGAGACCCTGGGCCAGGCTTCGCGTATCCCGGGTGTGACCCCCGCGGCGATTTCCTTGTTGATGATTCACCTGAAAAAGCGCGGCGCTGGCCGCACGTTGGAGCAAAACGCTTGAGTTCGCTGGTAACCGCACAACACGCCGAAGAGTTATCCACAGGTGCACGCCAGTTGGGCGTTGCACTGACCGAAAGCCAGCATCAGCAATTGCTGGGTTATCTGGCCCTGTTGATCAAATGGAACAAGGCCTACAACCTCACGGCTGTGCGTAACCCGGACGAAATGGTGTCACGCCATTTGCTCGACAGTCTGAGTGTGATGCCCTTCATCGAAAACGGCCGTTGGCTGGATGTGGGCAGTGGCGGCGGCATGCCGGGTATTCCCCTGGCGATCCTGTTTCCCGAGTCGCAAGTGACCTGCCTGGACAGCAACGGCAAGAAAACCCGTTTCCTGACCCAGGTAAAACTCGAGCTGAAGCTGGATAACCTGCAAGTTATCCACAGTCGCGTCGAGGAGTTCAAGCCTGAGCAGCCTTTCAACGGAATTGTTTCCAGGGCTTTCAGCAGCATGGAGAATTTCAGCAACTGGACCCGTCACCTGGGCAACAGCGAAACCCGCTGGTTGGCAATGAAGGGCGTCCATCCGGCCGATGAGCTGGTAGCATTGCCGTCTGATTTTCGTCTAGATAGCGAACACGCCTTGACCGTTCCGGGTTGCCAAGGCCAACGCCATCTGCTGATACTGCGCCGCACGGCATGATTGGGAACGCAAGCAAGAATGGCTAAGGTATTCGCAATAGCGAACCAAAAGGGTGGTGTGGGTAAAACCACCACCTGTATCAACCTCGCAGCATCGCTGGTCGCCACCAAGCGCCGCGTGCTGCTGATCGACCTCGATCCACAGGGCAACGCCACCATGGGTAGCGGTGTGGATAAACACGGTCTGGAGAATTCGGTCTACGACCTGTTGATCGGCGAATGCGACCTGGCGCAAGCCATGCACGTATCCGAGCACGGTGGTTACCAGCTTCTGCCGGCCAACCGCGATCTGACGGCAGCCGAAGTCGTGCTGCTCGAAATGCAGATGAAGGAAAGCCGTCTGCGCACGGCCCTGGCACCGGTTCGCGAGAGCTACGATTACATCCTGATCGATTGCCCGCCGTCGCTGTCGATGTTGACCCTGAATGCTCTGGTGGCTGCCGATGGGGTCATTATCCCCATGCAGTGCGAGTACTTCGCACTCGAAGGCTTGAGCGACCTTGTGGATAACATCAAGCGCATCGCCGAGCTGCTGAACCCGAACCTGAAGATCGAAGGCCTGTTGCGGACCATGTATGACCCGCGCCTGAGCCTGATGAACGATGTTTCGGCGCAGCTCAAGGAACACTTCGGTGAGCAGCTCTACGACACCGTGATTCCGCGCAACATCCGCCTGGCCGAAGCACCGAGCTACGGCATGCCGGCGCTGGCGTATGACAAAAATTCCCGTGGCGCGATTGCTTACCTTGCCCTGGCGGGCGAGCTGGTTCGTCGTCAACGTCGTTCTACCCGCACGCCTCAGCCAACTTAAGGAAATCCCATGGCCGTCAAGAAACGAGGTCTCGGACGCGGACTGGATGCACTCCTGAGTGGTCCAACGGTCAGCTCGCTGGAAGAGCAAGCGGTCAAGGTTGATCAAAGCGAACTGCAACACCTGCCCCTGGACCTGATCCAGCGCGGCAAGTACCAGCCTCGTCGCGACATGGATCCGCAGGCGCTTGAAGAACTGGCCAGCTCGATCCGCACCCAGGGCGTGATGCAGCCGATCGTGGTGCGCCCGATCGAAGGCAATCGCTTCGAGATCATCGCAGGTGAGCGTCGCTGGCGTGCCAGCCAGCAGGCTGGCAAAGACACGATCCCGGCGATGGTCAAAGACGTGCCGGACGAAACCGCCATTGCGATGGCGTTGATCGAGAACATCCAGCGCGAAGACCTCAATCCGATTGAAGAAGCCGTCGCCTTGCAGCGCTTGCAGCAAGAGTTCCAGCTGACTCAACAGCAAGTGGCCGACGCTGTGGGCAAGTCCCGGGTGTCTGTGGCCAACTTGTTGCGATTGATTTCCTTGCCGGAAGTGATCAAGACCATGCTGTCCCACGGCGACCTGGAAATGGGCCACGCACGCGCACTGCTCGGTTTGCCTGATACTCAGCAGGTTGAAGGGGCGCGACACGTTGTCGCACGCGGCCTGACGGTACGTCAGACTGAAGCCCTGGTTCGCCAGTGGTTGAGCGGCAAACAAGAGCCCGCTGAACCGGTAAAAGCCGATCCGGACATTGCCAGGCTCGAACAGCGTCTGGCAGAGCGGCTAGGCTCTGCGGTGCAGATCCGCCACGGAAAGAAGGGAAAAGGCCAGTTAGTGATTGGTTACAATTCTCTGGATGAGCTGCAAGGAGTGCTTGCTCACATCCGCTGAAACATTTCCTCATGTAGCGCGCAGTCGGAAATCACTACCTGACAGTTGAATAGGGGCTTCGTCGCCCCTATACTCTGCGCGCATTTTGTCGGCACAAATTATGCCAAGTTTTCAATCTTTGGTAGCCGACCTTTGAGGAGCAGTTGTGATGGAAACCCGCACGCCAAACCGCTTGCCGTTCCATCGCTTGGCGGTTTTTCCGGTTTTGCTGGCTCAATTTGTCGTTTTATTGCTGGCTGCTCTGGGGCTCTGGCAATGGCATGGAGTCGTCGCCGGATATTCAGGACTCTGCGGAGGCCTGATAGCTTTGCTACCCAATGTGTATTTTGCTCACAGGGCTTTTCGGTTTTCCGGCGCCCGAGCAGCGCAAGCCATCGTCCGGTCGTTTTACGCCGGTGAGGCAGGCAAGTTAATTTTGACGGCAGTGCTGTTCGCGCTGACGTTTGCAGGTGTGAAGCCATTGGCGCCGCTAGCTGTATTCGGCGTCTTCGTGTTGACCCAACTGGTCAGCTGGTTCGCTCCCCTGCTAATGAGAACAACACTTTCGAGACCTTAGGGCGTTTGAGGCAACCATGGCAGAAACAACCGCTTCGGGCTATATCCAGCACCACTTACAGAACCTGACCTTTGGGCAGCTACCTGATGGCGGCTGGGGCTTTGCCCACACCGTTGCAGAAGCTAAATCAATGGGCTTTTGGGCGTTCCACGTCGATACCCTCGGCTGGTCGCTGTTTGTTGGTCTGATCTTCATCCTCGTATTCCGCATGGCGGCCAAGAAGGCAACTTCCGGTCAGCCAGGCGCACTGCAGAACTTCGTAGAAGTCCTGGTGGAATTCGTTGATGGCAGCGTAAAAGACAGTTTCCACGGTCGCAGTGCTGTTATCGCACCGCTGGCGCTGACCATTTTCGTGTGGGTGTTCCTGATGAACGCCATCGACCTGATCCCGGTTGACTGGATTCCTCAGTTGGCGATCCTGATCACGGGCGACGAACACTTCCCGTTCCGTGCCGTACCGACGACAGATCCAAACGCGACAATGGGCATGGCCCTGTCGGTGTTTGCACTGATCATCTTCTACAGCATCAAGATCAAGGGCATCGGCGGCTTCATCGGTGAACTGACCCTGCACCCATTCGGCAGCAAGAACATTTTTGTTCAGGCGCTGCTGATTCCGGTGAACTTCCTGCTCGAATTCGTGACGTTGATTGCCAAGCCTATTTCGTTGGCTCTGCGTCTGTTCGGCAACATGTACGCTGGCGAACTGGTGTTTATCCTGATCGCCGTAATGTTCGGCAGCGGCCTGCTTTGGCTTAGCGGTCTGGGCGTGGTGCTGCAATGGGCGTGGGCTGTATTCCACATCCTGATCATCACCTTGCAAGCGTTCATCTTCATGATGTTGACCATCGTCTACCTGTCGATGGCACACGAAGATAATCACTAAGATCCGCTTCGGCGAATCTGGTGCTCCTCTCACCCTCGGGTGAGAGGGCGTCGCAAAATGATTTTGTTTTACCGCTTTAATCTAAAAACCTAAACCATACGACGTAAAAGTCGGGAGGAAAGATGGAAACTGTAGTTGGTCTAACCGCTATCGCTGTTGCACTGTTGATCGGCCTGGGCGCACTGGGTACCGCAATTGGTTTCGGCCTGTTGGGTGGCAAGTTCCTGGAAGGCGCAGCGCGTCAACCAGAAATGGTTCCAATGCTGCAAGTTAAAATGTTCATCGTTGCCGGTCTGCTCGACGCCGTAACCATGATCGGTGTTGGTATCGCACTGTTCTTCACCTTCGCTAATCCTTTCGTTGGTCAACTCGCTGGCTAATCACTCGAATTTTCGAGTTGATTAGAGTGATGGACAACGAACGAGCGAGGTGTTGGCGTGAACATTAATGCAACCCTGATTGGCCAGTCCGTTGCGTTCTTCATTTTTGTACTGTTTTGCATGAAGTTCGTGTGGCCTCCGGTCATCGCGGCATTGCAAGAACGTCAGAAGAAGATTGCGGCTGGACTGGACGCTGCTAACCGAGCAGCTCGCGACCTGGAGTTGGCCCAAGATAAAGCGGGTCAACAACTGCGCGAAGCTAAGGCTCAAGCAGCTGAAATCATTGAGCAAGCCAAGAAACGCGGTACTCAGATCGTAGACGAAGCCCGTGAACAGGCTCGCGTTGAAGCTGACCGTGTGAAGGCTCAGGCTCAGGCCGAGATCGAACAGGAACTGAACAGCGTTAAAGACGCCCTGCGTGCCCAATTGGGTAGCCTGGCTGTTGAAGGCGCAGAGAAGATCCTGGGTGCCACAATCGATCAAAACGCGCACGCGGAGCTGGTTACTAAACTGGCTGCTGAAATTTAAGCGAGGGCGATCATGGCAGAATTGACCACGTTGGCCCGACCTTACGCTAAGGCAGCCTTCGAGCACGCCCAGGCCCACCAGCAACTGGCCTCTTGGTCAGCCATGCTCGGCCTGGCTGCAGCAGTGTCGCAAGACGACACTATGCAGCGCGTGCTCAAGGCCCCGCGACTGACGAGCGCAGAAAAGGCCGCCACATTTATTGATGTGTGCGGCGACAAGTTCACTGTAGAAGCACAGAACTTCATCAACGTCGTTGCCGAAAACGACCGTCTCCCGCTTTTGCCGGAGATCGCCGCTCTGTTTGACCTGTACAAGGCCGAACAAGAGAAATCGGTAGACGTTGAAGTGACCAGTGCTTTTGCATTGAACCAAGAACAGCAAGACAAACTCGCCAAGGTTCTCAGTGCACGACTCGACCGGGAAGTGCGCCTGCAAGTTGCGGAGGATGCCAGCCTTATAGGTGGTGTCATCATCCGCGCCGGCGACCTGGTTATCGATGGCTCGGTTCGCGGGAAACTCGCAAGCCTTGCCGAAGCATTGAAATCTTGAGTTTGAAGGGGCAGCAGAGCAATGCAGCAACTCAATCCTTCCGAAATAAGTGAAATTATCAAGGGCCGCATCGAAAAACTCGATGTGACCTCCCAAGCCCGTAACGAAGGCACTGTCGTCAGCGTATCTGACGGCATTGTGCGGATTCACGGTCTGGCCGACGTAATGTACGGCGAGATGATCGAGTTTCCGGGCAGCGTCTTCGGTATGGCTCTCAACCTCGAGCAAGACTCTGTAGGTGCCGTAGTACTGGGCGCATACACGACTCTGGCTGAAGGCATGAGCGCCAAGTGCACTGGCCGTATCCTGGAAGTTCCGGTTGGTAAGGAACTGCTGGGTCGCGTTGTCGACGCACTGGGTAACCCTGTTGATGGTAAAGGTCCACTGGGCAACACCGAGACTGATGCAGTCGAGAAAGTTGCTCCAGGCGTGATCTGGCGTAAGTCGGTAGACCAGCCTGTACAGACTGGCTACAAGGCTGTCGATGCCATGATCCCTGTCGGCCGTGGCCAGCGTGAGCTGATCATCGGTGACCGTCAGATCGGTAAAACCGCTCTGGCGATCGACGCGATCATCAACCAGAAGAACAGCGGCATTTTCTGTGTATACGTAGCGATCGGTCAGAAGCAATCGACCATCGCCAACGTGGTTCGCAAGCTGGAAGAAAACGGCGCGCTGGCTAACACCATCGTCGTTGCTGCCAGTGCATCCGAATCCGCAGCGCTGCAGTTCCTGGCACCGTACTCCGGTTGCACCATGGGCGAATACTTCCGCGACCGCGGTAAAGACGCGCTGATCGTTTATGACGATCTGTCCAAGCAAGCAGTGGCTTACCGCCAGATTTCCCTGCTGCTGCGCCGTCCACCAGGCCGTGAAGCTTACCCAGGCGACGTGTTCTATCTCCACTCCCGTCTTCTGGAGCGCGCATCCCGCGTATCCGAAGAATACGTAGAGAAGTTCACCAACGGCGCAGTGACCGGCAAAACCGGTTCCCTGACCGCACTGCCGATCATCGAAACCCAGGCTGGCGACGTTTCCGCGTTCGTTCCGACCAACGTGATTTCCATCACTGACGGTCAGATCTTCCTGGAATCGGCCATGTTCAACTCCGGGATCCGTCCTGCAGTGAACGCCGGTGTTTCGGTATCCCGTGTGGGTGGTGCCGCTCAGACCAAGATCATCAAGAAGCTGTCCGGTGGTATCCGTACCGCTCTGGCTCAGTACCGTGAACTGGCAGCATTTGCCCAGTTCGCTTCTGACCTGGACGAAGCGACCCGTAAGCAACTTGAGCATGGTCAGCGCGTTACCGAGCTGATGAAGCAGAAGCAATACGCACCAATGTCGATCGCTGACATGGCGCTGTCGCTGTATGCCGCTGAGCGTGGGTTCCTGACTGACGTCGAAATCACCAAGGTCGGTAGCTTTGAACAAGCGCTGATTGCTTACTTCAACCGCGATCACGCCGAGCTTATGGCGAAGATCAACGTTAAAGGTGACTTCAATGACGAAATCGACGCTGGCATCAAAGCCGGTATCGAGAAGTTCAAGGCCACCCAAACCTGGTAAGCCGCAGCGGGAGCCGCAAGGCTCCCGCTTGCTAACCTGATAGGTGTTACATGGCAGGCGCAAAAGAGATTCGCAGTAAGATTGCGAGCATCAAAAGCACGCAAAAGATTACCAGCGCCATGGAAAAAGTGGCGGTCAGCAAAATGCGCAAGGCACAAATGCGCATGGCTGCTAGCCGTCCTTATGCGGAGCGTATCCGCCAGGTTATTGGGCATTTGGCCAACGCCAACCCGGAATACCGCCACCCGTTCATGATCGACCGCGAAGTTAAGCGTGTGGGTTATGTGGTTGTGAGCAGTGACCGTGGTTTGTGCGGTGGTTTGAATACCAACCTGTTCAAGGCTTTGGTCAAGGACATGGCGGTAAACCGTGAAAACGGCGTCGAGATTGATCTGTGCGTGGTCGGCAGCAAGGGTGCGGCATTTTTCCGTAACTTCGGCGGTAACGTCGTCGCTGCTATCAGCCATCTGGGTGAAGAACCGTCGATCAATGATTTGATCGGCAGCGTTAAGGTGATGCTGGATGCTTACCTGGAAGGCCGTATTGACCGCCTGTCCGTGGTATCCAACAAGTTCATCAACACCATGACGCAACAGCCTACTGTGGAGCAATTGATTCCACTGGTGGCGACCCCGGATCAAGAACTCAAGCACCACTGGGACTATCTCTACGAACCGGATGCCAAAGAGCTGCTTGACGGCTTGATGGTGCGTTACGTGGAGTCGCAGGTGTACCAGGCGGTGGTCGAGAACAGTGCAGCTGAACAAGCTGCGCGGATGATCGCAATGAAGAACGCCACTGATAACGCCGGTGACTTGATCAGCGATTTGCAGCTGATCTACAACAAGGCGCGTCAGGCTGCGATCACCCAAGAGATCTCGGAAATCGTCGGCGGCGCTGCCGCGGTTTAACGGTTCAAATATTCAGAGGATCCAGCTATGAGTAGCGGACGTATCGTTCAAATCATCGGCGCCGTGATCGACGTGGAATTTCCACGCGAAAACGTACCGAGCATCTACAACGCGCTGAAAGTACAAAGCGCGGCCGGAACCACTCTGGAAGTTCAGCAACAGCTGGGCGACGGCGTGGTTCGTACCATTGCGATGGGTTCCACCGAGGGCTTGAAGCGCGGTCTGGAAGTCACCGACTCTGGCGCAGCCATCTCCGTTCCAGTCGGTAAAGCGACTCTGGGCCGGATCATGGACGTTCTGGGCAACCCGATCGACGAAGCTGGCCCGATTGACACCGAAGAGCGTTGGGGCATTCACCGCCCGGCGCCGTCCTTCGCTGAGCAAGCTGGCGGCAACGACCTGCTGGAAACCGGCATCAAGGTTATCGACCTGATCTGCCCGTTTGCAAAAGGCGGTAAGGTTGGTCTGTTCGGTGGTGCCGGTGTAGGCAAAACCGTAAACATGATGGAACTGATCCGTAACATCGCCATGGAACACAGCGGTTACTCTGTGTTTGCTGGTGTGGGCGAGCGTACCCGTGAGGGTAACGACTTCTACCACGAGATGAAGGATTCCAGCGTACTGGACAAAGTGGCACTGGTTTACGGTCAGATGAACGAGCCGCCGGGTAACCGTCTGCGCGTAGCACTGACCGGCCTGACCATGGCCGAGAAGTTCCGTGACGAAGGTAACGACGTACTGTTGTTCGTTGACAACATCTACCGTTACACCTTGGCCGGTACTGAAGTATCCGCACTGCTGGGCCGTATGCCTTCTGCAGTAGGTTACCAGCCGACTCTGGCTGAAGAGATGGGTACTCTGCAAGAGCGCATCACTTCGACCAAGAACGGTTCGATCACTTCGATCCAAGCGGTATACGTACCTGCGGATGACTTGACTGACCCTTCGCCTGCGACCACGTTTGCCCACTTGGACGCCACCGTCGTTCTGTCCCGTGACATCGCTTCCCTGGGTATCTACCCAGCAGTAGATCCACTGGATTCGACTTCGCGCCAGCTGGACCCGAACGTAATCGGTCAGGAACACTACGACACCGCTCGCGGCGTTCAGTACGTGTTGCAGCGTTACAAAGAACTGAAGGACATCATTGCGATCCTGGGTATGGACGAGCTGTCGGAAACCGACAAGCAGTTGGTATCCCGCGCTCGTAAGATCCAGCGTTTCTTGTCTCAGCCGTTCTTCGTGGCTGAAGTCTTCACTGGCGCTTCGGGTAAATACGTTTCCCTGAAAGACACCATTGCTGGCTTCAAAGGCATCCTCAACGGTGACTACGACCACCTGCCAGAACAAGCGTTCTACATGGTCGGCGGCATCGAAGAAGCGATCGAGAAAGCCAAGAAACTGTAATTCCAGCGCCCGGCAACGGGCGCTAATCAGGTTGAGGCAATCAGATGGCTAATATGATGACAGTCCATTGCGATATCGTCAGTGCGGAAGGAGAAATCTTTTCCGGTCAGGTCGAGATGGTGATTGCGCACGGCAGCCTGGGTGATCTTGGTATCGCTCTGGGTCACGCTCCGCTGATCACTGAACTCAAGCCAGGTCCGATCCGCCTGATCAAGCTGGGCGGGGAATCGGAGGTGTTTTACATCTCCGGTGGTTACCTCGAGGTTCAGCCGAACATGGTCAAGGTTCTTGCCGACACCGTGCAACGTGCTGCCGACCTGGATGAAGCCTCTGCTCAGGAAGCCGTAAAGGCTGCCGAGAAGGCACTGAACGAAAAAGGCGCAGATTTCGATTACGGATCTGCTGCTGCACGTCTGGCCGAAGCCGCAGCTCAGCTGCGCACCGTCCAGCAAATCCGCAAGAAGTTCGGCGGCTAAGCCTCCTGTCTTATTGTGTGATTGATTAAAAAGGGTAGCCTCGGCTACCCTTTTTCTTTTTCCGCGAAATACTTTTTGGTCGCAACCGCTGACCACCCAGGATTGGTAGCCAGTCATGTCTCTCGATATCGTTATTCTCGCCGCAGGTCAGGGCACCCGCATGCGTTCCGCCCTGCCCAAGGTTCTGCACCCCGTAGCCGGCAATTCCATGCTGGGTCATGTTATCCACAGCGCCCGCCAGCTCAAGCCGACCGGCATCCATGTTGTTATCGGCCACGGTGCCGAACTGGTGCGTGAACGCCTGGCAGCCGATGATCTGAATTTTGTCCTGCAAGACAAGCAACTGGGTACCGGCCACGCCGTGGCTCAGGCGTTGCCGTTTTTGACCGCGCAAAATGTGTTGATCCTGTACGGCGATGTACCGCTGATCGAGGTCGAGACCCTGCAGCGTTTGCTCAAGCAAGTGGGCCCCGAGCAACTGGGCCTGCTGACCGTCAACCTGGCCGACCCGACTGGCTATGGCCGTATCGTGCGTGATGCCAGCGGCAAGGTCAGCGCTATTGTTGAGCACAAGGATGCGACTGAAGCTCAACGTGCCATCACCGAAGGCAACACCGGAATCCTGGCCTTGCCGACTCAGCGTCTGGCTGACTGGATGGGCCGTCTGTCGAACAACAATGCACAGGGTGAGTACTACCTGACTGACGTAATTGCGATGGCGGTGAACGATGGCCTGGTGGTGGCCACCGAGCATGCACTGGACCCGATGGAAGTGCAGGGCGCCAACGACCGTAAACAGCTCAGTGAGCTGGAGCGTCATTATCAGTTGCGCGAAGCCCGTCGTCTGATGGCATTGGGTGTGACTTTGCGTGACCCGGCCCGTTTCGATGTGCGTGGTGAAGTGACCGTTGGTCGTGATGTGCTGATCGATATCAACGTGATTCTTGAAGGTCGCGTGGTGATTGAAGACGACGTGGTCATCGGCCCGAACTGCGTGATCAAGGACAGCACCCTGCGCAAGGGGGTGGTGGTCAAAGCCAATAGCCATCTCGACGGTGCCGTGATGGGTGAGCATAGCGATGCCGGCCCGTTCGCCCGTCTGCGCCCGGGCAGCGTGCTGGATGCCCGTGCCCATGTGGGTAACTTTGTCGAATTGAAAAACGCCCACCTGGGTGAAGACGCCAAGTGCGGCCACCTGACTTACCTGGGTGATGCCGAAGTCGGCCCACGCACCAATATCGGTGCGGGCACCATCACCTGCAACTACGATGGCGCCAACAAGTGGAAGACCGTGTTGGGCGCCGATGTATTTATCGGTTCCAACAACTCGCTGGTTGCACCTGTGGATATCTCCAACGGTGCCACCACTGCAGCGGGTTCGACCATCAACCAGTACGTCGCCCAGGAGCAACTGGCCGTTGGTCGTGCGCGCCAGCGCAATATTGATGGCTGGAAGCGTCCGGTCAAACAATCAAAGCCTTGATTTAAACTTATCCACAGCTACGGGGTGACGATTTAGCGTTATTAACAAGTTATCCTATAACTGTTTTAAATCAATAGGTTACCTAAAGCCTTATCCGCGCCCTGTGGATAAGGCTTTATTTTTTGCGAGGATAAACAAGGGTTTTGGCCAATAAATACAGGCCTATATCGACTTATTCACAGAAAATAACCCGCAACATTTTCTTGACGAAGGTTTCGAGATACGGTTTCATTGCTTTCGTTATCTTTCGAAACGAAACTTAAGCCGTTATGTCTAAACGTAATACGCCACAACGCAGACACAACATTCTGGCCCTGCTTGCCGAGCAGGGCGAAGTCAGTGTGGATGAACTGGCCAAGCGATTCGAAACCTCTGAGGTTACGATTCGCAAGGATCTGGCTGCACTCGAAAGTAACGGGCTGTTATTACGTCGTTATGGCGGTGCCATCACCATGCCGCAAGAACTGGTCAGTGATGTACCGCAACCTGTTTCTCTTTATAAGCAAGCCATTGCCCGCGCGGCAGTGGGGCTGATTAAAGAGCACGCCCGCATCATCATCGACAGTGGCAGCACCACAGCCTCGATGATTCCACAACTGGGCCTGCAACCTGGCCTGGTAGTGATGACCAACTCCCTGCACGTCGCCAATGCACTCAGCGAACTGGAACATGAGCCTGTATTGCTGATGACCGGGGGCACCTGGGATCCGCATTCCGAGTCCTTTCAGGGACAGGTTGCCGAGCAGGTGTTGCGCTCCTACGACTTCGATCAACTGTTCATCGGTGCTGACGGCATAGACCTGCAGCGCGGCACGACAACTTTTAACGAGTTGTTGGGTCTGAGCCGGGTCATGGCTGACGTTGCGCGTGAAGTGATCGTGATGGTCGAGTCGGACAAGATTGGTCGCAAAATACCCAACCTGGAACTGCCCTGGAGCAGCGTCCATACCCTTATTACCGATGATCGCCTGCCCCTTGAGGCACGCGAACAGATTCAGGCCCGGGGCATAACACTGTTATGCGCGGCTCTAAGCTAGGAGAACTTTATGTGTGGGATCGTTGGCGCAGTCGCTGAACGTAATATCACGGCCATTCTGCTGGAAGGCCTGAAACGTCTTGAATACCGTGGTTACGACAGCGCAGGTGTGGCTGTCTTCACCAACAATGGCACCCTGGAGCGCATGCGCCGCAACGGTAAAGTGGCCGAGCTGGAGCAAGCCCTGGCCGGTGAACCCCTGGCCGGCCGCCTGGGTATTGCCCACACCCGTTGGGCAACTCACGGTGCGCCTTGCGAGCGTAACGCTCACCCGCATTTCTCCGGTTCCGATCTGGCTGTAGTGCACAACGGCATCATCGAAAACCATGAAGCCCTGCGTGAACAGCTCAAAGGCCTGGGCTACACATTCACCTCGGATACCGATACCGAAGTGATTGCTCACCTGCTCAACCACAAACTCAAAGACCACAACGACCTGACTGCGGCGCTCAAGGCCACCGTCAAGGAGTTGCACGGTGCCTACGGTTTGGCCGTGATCAGCGCCAAACAACCTGACCGTCTGGTTGCAGCCCGCAGCGGCAGCCCGCTGGTGATTGGCCTGGGCCTGGGTGAAAACTTCCTGGCCTCCGACCAACTGGCACTGCGCCAGGTCACTGACCGTTTCATGTACCTGGAAGAAGGCGACATCGCTGAAATCCGTCGTGACAGCGTGCAGATCTGGGATGTGAACGGTCAGAGCGTTCAGCGCGAAGCCGTGCAATACAGCGATGGCGCAGAAGCGGCCGACAAGGGCGAATACCGCCACTACATGCTCAAGGAAATCCACGAGCAGCCTGCAGTCGTGCAGCGCACCCTGGAAAACCGTCTGGGCCAGGACCATGTACTGGTTCAGGCTTTCGGTCCACAGGCGAAAGAATTGTTCGCTAAAGTCCGCAATGTTCAGATCGTCGCCTGTGGTACCAGCTACCACGCAGGTATGGTTGCCCGTTACTGGCTCGAAAGCCTGGCCGGTATTCCGTGCCAGGTCGAAGTGGCCAGCGAGTTCCGCTACCGCAAAGTTGTGGTGCAACCGGACACCCTGTTTGTTTCAATCTCGCAATCGGGCGAAACCGCCGACACCCTGGCCGCACTGCGCAATGCCAAAGAATTGGGCTTCCTGGGTAGCCTGGCGATTTGCAACGTCGGTATCAGCTCCTTGGTTCGTGAGTCGGATCTGACGCTGCTGACCCAAGCCGGTCGCGAAATCGGTGTAGCTTCCACCAAGGCATTTACCACTCAGCTGGTAGGCCTGTTGCTGCTGACCCTGTCCCTGGGTCAAGTGCGCGGCACCCTGGAAGAGGGTGTCGAAGCACAGCTGGTTGAAGAGCTGCGCCGTTTGCCAGCGCGTCTGGGTGAAGCCCTGGCGATGGATTCGGTGGTTGAAAAAGTAGCTGAGTTGTTTGCCGACAAACACCACACCCTGTTCCTGGGTCGCGGCGCTCAGTTCCCGGTAGCAATGGAAGGCGCACTCAAACTCAAAGAAATTTCGTACATCCACGCCGAAGCGTATCCGGCGGGCGAGTTGAAGCACGGTCCGCTGGCGCTTGTGGATAACGACATGCCGGTGGTAACTGTTGCACCGAACAATGAGCTGTTGGAAAAACTGAAATCCAACCTGCAAGAAGTGCGTGCCCGCGGTGGCGAGCTGATCGTGTTTGCTGATGAACAGGCAGGTATGAGCAACGGCGAAGGCACCCATGTGATCAACATGCCGCATATCCACGATGTGCTGGCGCCGATCCTCTACACCATCCCGCTGCAACTGCTGTCGTACTACGTTGCCGTACTTAAAGGCACCGACGTGGACCAGCCGCGTAACCTGGCTAAATCCGTGACTGTGGAATAAATCGCAGCTGCGACACTACTCAGTTGTGGGATGCAAATAAAGGTTCATCCGTATAAATAAAGTATCGTCCGTATAAATAAAGTTTCATTCTGAGCCTGCATCCGCTATGTTGAGGTCATCGACACAGCGGGGGCAGGCTTTCTCATGTCTGGAACATTCAAGGGGCTGACCCAGGCCCAGATCGATAGAAGGCTCAAGGACGGGCGTGGCCAAGGCCAGGGATCAGACTACAAGCCGTTCATCTACACCAGGGACGTGTCCTCGCTGGGTCGCTCCCACCGCCTGCCTGGCAGCAAGACCCGGCGTTTACACCATCTTCTATCCGATCTTGAACTGGCCATCTTCCTGACCTTGGATCGGTCTCCCCATGTCACCGATATCCGTGAACAGTTTCCGATGCGAGTCGAAGATACGGTGCGCATCGCCGAGGAGCTTGGCCTGCCCCACGGTTGTTACAAGGGTACCCCGCAGGTACTGACCAGCGACTTTCTGGTGGATTTCGAAGATCCTCAGCGCCCGAGCATCGCGATTCAGGCCAAGTACAGTACCGACCTGCAGAAGCCTGAAGTTATCGAGAGGCTTGAGCTTGAAAGGCGCTACTGGCAGGAAAAAGGTATTCCCTGGGTCATCGTCACGGAGCGCGAGGTATCCAAGGTGGCATTTGCCAATATCCAATGGCTCTATCCTGCCCATGCTGAAGGCGACATCGCTCAGGACGATCTCGCCCATTACCAGCAGCTGTTTCTGCTCGAGTTTCAGCGTCACCCAGACCGGAAGCTGACCGCTATTGCCCAAGGACTGGATACCTCCGGCCAGCTGGAGGCCGGTCAGGCGCTCTATTGGCTACGCCAGTTGCTGGCCCGGCACTGTTTCCTTTTCGATCTTGACACTCCTTACCGGGAGCTGAAGCCGAAAGACCTGGTTGCCAACTCTCATCAAATGCATCAGGAGCTGAGCAGTGTTGCCCGTTAATCAGGTGTTCCGGATGGGGGAACTGCGAAAGCGCCTGCTTTGGTCCGGTACCGAGCAGGCAATCTGGATCGATATCGATTCGGACACGGCGTTGCCCGAACCGATATCGATTGTAGAGCTGGAGCGTCTGATCATGGAGCGGGAGCTGGAGAGCATTGCCGATCCCTTCGAGGAAACAGTCCTACGGGAGGTTGAGGAAGGTTCCCTTGATCAGCAGAAGCGTGATGAAGCTTGGGGAATGCTGGCGGATTTTGTGCACGACCCCCAGCTTTTCGTGCGGCGCCCCAGAGGGCTCATTGTCAGAGGCATCATGGAGCGCCATGGTGTCACCAATCAGACGGTGTATAGGTTACTGAGGCGCTACTGGCAGCGAGGCATGTGCAGGAATGCCCTCTTGCCGGACTATGTCAACTCGGGCGCCCGTGGCAAGCGCAGAAAGCCGAACCAGGCCAAGCTGGGCAGGCCCAGAGTGGTGATGGAGGGGAAAGGGAGCAATGTCACGCCGGACATCGAGCGCATTTTTCGCCGGGTCATCGAGGAACGTTTGCTCAAGGAAAAACATCCGTCCATTCCTGATGCCTACGCCGCCGGGCTGAATCTGCTCCGTGCTGTTCTGACGGAGCTGCCGACCTCCGAACTGCCTACATTGGGGCAGTTCCGTTACTTCTATGGGCGCGAATATCACTTCACCGACACCTTGCCATGCAGGGTGTCCGCAGTGGATTTTGCCAAGGACTTCCGACCGCTCAGCAGTACATCGACGACCGAGGCACTGGGGCCCGGATACCGCTACCAGATCGATGCCACCATCGCCGATATCTATCTGGTTTCAGAACATGATCGCAGCCTTATCGTCGGCAGGCCTGTCGTTTACATGGTGATCGACGTGTTCAGCCGCATGGTCGTTGGTATGTACGTCGGATTCGAGGGACCTTCCTGGGTCAGTGCCATGGTGGCATTGGCCAACACGGTCGCCGACAAGGTTGAGTATTGCCGCCAGTATAGCGTGGAGATCGATGCCAGCGACTGGCCGGTCAAAGGCTTGCCGGATGTGGTGCTGGCCGATAAGGGCGAACTGAATGGCACCAAGGTGGAAGCATTTTCCCAAGCCTTCGGCGTTCGCATCGAGAATGCACCGGCCAGGCGAGGAGATGCCAAGGGGATCGTCGAGCGTTATTTCCGGACGGTGCAGGAGCGTTTCAAGCCCTATGCCAGCGGTGTGGTCGAGGACACCACCAGCCGGAAGCGGGGTGGCCACGACTACAGACTTGATGCCAGTCTGACCTTGCCCGAGTTCACCCAGATCATCATTGCCGGCATCCTCTACCACAACAACTTTCATACCTTGAGCAAATACGACAGAACCTCTGGTATGCCGGGCGATCTGCCAGCCATCCCGGTCATGCTGTGGAACTGGGGCTTGGCCAACTTGACCGGCCGGTTACGTACTGCGCCCGAGGAGCTGGTGCGGATAAATCTCTTGCCCCATGAGTCGGCCACGGTTTCGGAGCTGGGAATCAGGCTGTTCGGCTGCTTCTACACCTGCCAGGAAGCAATCAGGGAGGGTTGGTTTCACCGAGGCCAGGGGCGCCGGCCGACAGGGGTAACGGTCGCATACGATCCGCGTAGCGCCGACCACATCTACCTGCGGCCGTCCAATAGTCTCAAGGACTACTGGGTTTGCGATCTTGCCGACCGCAGTCGACGCTTCAGGGGGATGACCTTCTGGGATGTCTGGCTGCTGTCCAGAGAGGAACGGCGTAGCGATACCAACGCGGCGGCGGAAGCTTTGGTAGAGAGAGGCAATCTTCTGAAGCAGATCGAGTCCATCGTTGCCCAGGCAGAGGATGCCAGTCCGGTCAAAACGGGTATGACCACGAAGGATCTGGGAACCCAGATCCGCGAGAACAAGCAGCAGGAAAAGCGCCAGGAACGCCAGAAAGCAGCATTCAAACCGGATAAAGCACAGCAGGAAAAGCCAGCCGAGGTGATCCCACTGCGGGGCGAGAAGCAGGAAGATTATGCCTTCCCAGATCTCAGTGACCTGATATTCAAGGAGGAAGAGGATGACTGAAGAATTCCAGCGCGGAGTCATTCCCCTGGCGCGTTACCAGGAGCAGCAGCTTCCCGAGTATCAGGACAATCCGCTCATCAGCGCATTGCCTCCGATTCCTGATCTGCAGGAGGTGGTCGATCTATTGCAGCAGCTTCCCGGTTTCGAGCCGCAGGAGGCGCTTCTGGATGGTCGGCTCAGGGCACATGCGATTGCCCGCCTGTTGCACGGCTTCTTCCAGCCGCTGAGCCATCACTTGGAGCTGGAGAGCAAGATCAGCCTGATGATCCGTCAAGGGTACATCGGTCGGAATCCGGCCAGCGGTGCCTGGTATGCGCACCTGCAGAATGGCTATCGCCGTGTCGAGGAGGAGGATCTGGATGCGGCGGTGTACCAGAGTGTCTCCTCTACGGCCAACAGCCTGTCGCTGTTCGGCTGCTCCGGTTGCGGCAAGACGCGCACGCTGGAGCGGATTCTGGGCATGTACCCCCAAGCTCTCCATCACCCTGATTACAACATCACCCAACTGGTCTACCTGAAGATCGACTGCCCAATTGACGGTGACTTGGATGAGCTGTGCCTGAGCTTCTTCAACGAAGTAGACAAGATCCTGGGTACCCACTACAGCCGTAGCCACGGACGCAAGAAGCTGGGTACCAAACGTCTGCTGGCATCCATGTGCCAGGTGGCCAATCTGCACACGCTCGGAGTGCTGATCATCGACGAGGTTCAGAACCTCAACGAGGCACGCTCCGGTGGTGCCGAAAAAATGCACAATTTCTTCGTGTCGCTGGTGAACACCATCGGTGTTCCGATCATTCAGGTCGGCACCCACCGGGCCAGCAAGTTCTTCCAGCGCACGTTCCGGGCTGCTCGGCGGGTCTCCGGGTTGGGCAGCATCCGCTGGGATAGGTTGCCTCGGGACGAGCATTGGAAGCGTCTGTTGAAGCGGCTTTGGAAGTATCAGTGGCTGCGAAATGCGGCGCCGCTGGATGATGAACTGGAGGCTACGATGTACGACCTCACCCAAGGGGTCATGGACATCGTCATCAAGCTGTTCGCGCTGGCGCAGATCCGGGCGATAGTGACAGGTGTCGAGTGCATTAAGCCGCTGTTGCTGCGCAGGGTTTTCGAGGACGAGTTCAAACCGGTCCATCCGATGCTGGCGGCCTTGCGGAGCGGTAGGCCCGAGCTGATCGCCAAATATGACGACCTGCTGATGCCAGAGATCGAGGGACGGTTGCTGACCCTGACTCGCTCTCTGGATAGCGTCCCCCAACCTAAACCACCGGCCCCTCCGGCTGATGACAAGGCAAAGCGGTTGGCCGCCCTGCTCGAAGGTATGGAAATCCCGAGGGACATCGCCATTCCCATGGCCGATGAATTGTTGGCGGAGAATCCGGACATCCCGCTGGCGGCCCTGATTCACAAGGCCACGGCCTACCTCGCGCAGGACGCTCCCAAGAGGCCCGGCATTTCCAGAGTTAAGCGGACGGAGTGGGGGTGCCTATCCGAGGAGGATCTGCGCCGACGTTATGCCGATGGGCCTGAAAGCGAGGCCTATGACAGATTCAAGCAGGCTGGCTTGATCCTCGATCTGCGGCCTCTGCTGAGAGCGAGCTGACATGTACTTCCCCAGGCTCTACCCGGACGAACTGCTTTACAGCGGTATTGCCCGGTGCCGGGTACATCTGGGGATAGGCAGCCACAAGACCTTGCTGCACATGCTTTTCGGTGACAGCAAGGTTGCCGCGATCACCGATCTGCCCACACACCTGACTGCGTTGGCGAACAACACGGGCTTGGATGCGGAAGGCATGATCCTGAATCACACGCTGTTCCCGCTCTATGCCCCTTTCATTCCGCCGGAGCGCCGTACCGATCTTTTTCAGGCCATGCTTGCTCCCGACCGGCCGACGATTGGTCTGTCTGGGGCCTCGACGGCCTTGGTCAAGTGGCCCGATTGGCTGCGTTACTGCCCGATCTGCTTTGAAGATATGGCTGCGCGCTACGGTGAACCCTACTGGCGGCGTAGCTGGCAGATTCAAGGGATAGATGCCTGTCCCGAGCATGGCTGTCAGCTCCTGAACTCACCTATCCCGTTCCGTCGAGCGCAGCGGCACGAGTTTCATACAGCCTCTCCACTGTTTCTGCCCCGTGATCTTCGCGTGAGTCCCGTGGGCGAAGAGGCTATCAGGCTCGCCAAGGCTGCTATGCAGCTGCTGGCGCTCGAAGAGGTGCAATCGCCTGGCTACGGACGCTGGACCAACCTGTACCGGTACCTGGCTACAGAGTGCGGCGCCAGGCGAGGCCGGCAGGTCAGGGCTGAA
This sequence comes from Pseudomonas fragi, assembly GCF_900105835.1. Lineage (NCBI taxonomy): Bacteria > Pseudomonadati > Pseudomonadota > Gammaproteobacteria > Pseudomonadales > Pseudomonadaceae > Pseudomonas > Pseudomonas fragi. Next base: position 3,218,670 of record NZ_LT629783.1, on the reverse strand, counting down.
GTCATCTGGGAGAAGATCCTGGCATCCCATCAAAGGGATTGGCTTGCTGCGAACGGTCTGCTGACATCCGGAGAGCCTCCACCTTGGCTGTTGGCGATGTTCAGGAAGCATCGCAAGGGATTCAGTGCGCTGCAGCATCTGATCGTCTGGACCAGCCTGCGCCCTGGCCAGCATGCTGGCGAGCTGATCAGCGAGGCGAAGACTCGCCAGGTCGACCTTGCCTCCGAGCGGTCAGTGCAGCTGCTCCCTGCTGAGTTTGAGCAAAAGCAGCAGTACCGAGCCATTTGGCTGCAAGCACTGGCTAATCACGGTGGAGCCAAGGCAGCCAGGCAAGACGGAGCAGGGGCATGTTACGCCTGGCTCTATCGTCATGACCGACACTGGCTGATGGTTGCGAACCAGGTCAGGCAGCGCCGACAGGGCAACAACAGCCACATCGACTGGCGAGCGCGTGACATAAGGTTGGTGCGCCTGCTGATCCGGATTGGTAGAGGTAGCGAAGAAGACCTGGGCCTTCCGCGCAGGAGTCGCAACTGGTTCCTGCAGCAGCTACCCCATCGGGCATCAGTCGAGCACCGTCTCGATCAATTGCCTCTTTGCTGCACCTTCCTGGATCGCTATGCCGAGTCCGTCGGCGAGTATCAGATCCGTCGCCTGACTGCAGCGATGCTGAAGGATGTACAGACAGGCATAACGTCTAGGCGCTGGGAGCTGGAAAAGCGTTGTGGATTGGAAAAAAGCAGGGTGGCACCACTGACCACTGCGTTCATTCGATTGATAGGAAGATGGATTGAATAGGACAGTATTTCGTCAGATCCCGAACGGATCCAGGTTGCTGGCCGTTGGAAATTTTTTCAGGGCCAAGACTCCGGCGGCCCAGTGGCAGTTGGCGGCTCTCTTTGAGCGTAACGGTCAGCTGCAGCTGCAGCGGTTCGCACAGGAGATGTCGTGTGTCTTGGCCGTTGGTCGCGAGTTTCTTGGCGAAGAAGGGGCTCCTTATCGTCCCAGTGGTTTCAAGAAGACGGTGGTGCTTCCTGCAATAGATACCTGGCGGGAAAGGCAGTTGGGTGAGTGCCCACGTCTGGCCAGAAGGCTTGCTGCAAATCCTGAGATATCTGGACAGCGATGCTTTGTGTTCGAGGTCGATGGTCTGACCGTCTGGCTGCCGAAATTCGAGCTGGCACGAAAAATGTTCTTCCACGCAGCCTTCATCGTTCGTGCAGCCTTCGCACCGAATGGCTTGGACATGGCCTTCACGATCTACAGAGAGGGCGATGTTGTTCATATCCATACGCCCCCGAAGACGGGGGCCCCAAGTCAGCTTCTCAAAATCAAGGGATACAGAGACCATTTCAGTTGGCTGCTGCTGAATCAGGATGTGAGGCGATCCTTCGAGTCAATCTGGCAAAGCCTCAATCAAAGGCAAGAGCGGGTACTGCAAGAGTCGGCGTATGCCAGGTGGCAGTTCGACTTTCAGGCACCCACTTCCCTCGCGGGTACCACCATGGATGTGCGAGGCCCCTTTGATCCGGAAAGCAACGAATTGCTGGTCTGGGAGATCGAAAAGCTTCAGGGGCTCCGGTTTAGCCATCGCGGTGATATTTTTTTCCATCACCCTGCTCTCAAGTTACCCGTCAGGGGAGAGAACACAGGCTGTGTATCCGTGCCATCGGGAGCGAAAGAGTTGGAGGTGGATGCTGACGAAGAGCCGACTGCTGCCAAGGAGCAGAGGTTGATTCATCTGCCCGTTGAGGGAGTCACGTTTGATGCTCAGCTGCGCACCAAGATCGCCTACAACGGGGAGCGTGCCAACGGTCATGGCAAGAAGGTCGACGACGAGCAATGCCCGAGCAGAGAAAGCCAACTCTTCGGCGTGGCTGATCCTGTGAGCGAGGGCAGCATAGCGTCAGGAGAATTCCAACAATTGGGTGAGGGAGAGGGTGATGGGGACGAGCATGAACGGCTTGCAGATCGCTTCTCGCTGCTCCGAGAGATTCTTGAACAAATCACCCAAGAGTCTGGAGTTGCGCTGGTAGCACTGGAAGTGAGGCCTCTGCCGCCCGTTCCACGTTGCAGCTACCACATGATTGATCACGAAAAATCACGCTGCTATCTGCTGGCAAGGTTCAAGCTGCAAAACGGCGATCAACGCTACCTTCTAGAAATAGATACCTCAGACAACCGGAAGACCATGTCAACGCGGATCATGGGCTTCAAAGCAGGTGTTGAGGCAGGAAAATGCATAGACAGGATCTTGAGGGAGACAGTGAAAGGCTCGTTGCGTTGGCCAGGCACCATGGCGAAGTACTGTGAGCCTTTGCACTCTGTGCATCACCCGAAAGAAAGCTCACCTGGGGCCAACCATGCCCGGGTGTTCGACTGGAAGCAGCGGATACGCGCGGCCCTAGGCTGATTGCAGAATACACCGCAGTTCGGCTGCGATACATCTTGTCGCGCACTGCGTGCAGCCTCCCCGAAACTGCCCGGAGCCGTGCCAAGGCGATATAGGCCCCTTGGGAGTCGGCAAGACGCATCTGGCCATCGCACTGCGCTATCGGGCGGCGCAGTGCGGCATCAAGACCCGCTTCATCACTGCGGCCGACCTTGGTGCTGCAACTGGGCGCGGACCAGCGTAACCGTCCGGGCATCCCGGCTGGCTTGACCCCGCCAAGCTAAGAGATGGTGGCAGTTCGTGGATGCCGTTTCCCGGGTGCACGCGATCCGAGACCACGCGATCAAGCAGGAAAACGAGCACCTGGGCTTGCCTGACTGACCGCAGGCCGGCGACGACAAGGTGGAAAAGTTCGGCGTGTGGCTCTGGCGGCAACGATCCCGCGAAGGGCGGACGGTGCTTGAGCTGTTGAACGTAAGCGTGCGGGCAAACCGTCTTGCGCGACTATGCCGGATGCCACCTATGCGGCAGCAGCTCTGCAATCTCACTCGCCCGCTGCGTCGGCAACCGTGTCAGCACATCCTTGAGATAGGCATACGGATCGTGCCCATTATTACGGGCCGACTGGATCAAACTCATGATCGCAGCAGCGCACTTGAGCATGCGATCCCGCGCCGAGCATTTGAGAAGGCAACGGGATGAACGCTGGCTGGATAGCCGTGGTTTTCTGGGTATGCAGCCGAATCCATTTGTGGACGAGGTTGGCATTGAGGCTGTAGCCCAAGGCGATGTTTGCGATGGAGGCACCGGGTTCAGAACACTCCTGAATGACCTGGGCCTTGAAAGATTTGCTGTAGGTACGGCGCTGAGGGGGCATGGAAAATCCGCTTGATGGGCCATGGCCTTCGGCGGCGGTGTCGGGAAGGTGTGTTGGCCGGACGGATACTGTTGAACTACGCTGTCTGGGGCAACGGAAGTGTTTCGGCCCGACTCTGGAACGCGATCCGCAGCGACGACTGGGCAATTCCGCACGTTGGCCTGAGCAGCCTCGGGGAAAGCGTCGGCTGGGCGCGCCCAGACGAGTTTCCGCCAAGGAACATGCAGACGAGCAAGGGGCTGCGGGCACTCGGCTACAACGTGAGGATCGGTGTTTGATCGAGGCGCCTGTGGCACACGCAGGCTGACGAGCCAGGCGCTGTCCATGGCCTGATCAGGCCGCCCCGCTGCGCCTTGCCTGAGCAGTTGACCTGCATCAATGGGGCGGGAGATCGCTGTACATTGACTCTTGAAGTTTGTCCTGGTAAGCGCAATATCTTGCAAAGTCTTGCAAGGATTTCCTTGGCCGGAACCGCAAAGCGACGCGATTGGAGAGGGTGAGATGAAAGCGCACCTACAGGTGATTTTCACGCTCGATGAATTGGCTGCGTACTTGAAAGTCGGCAAGCGGACGCTTTATCGGCTCGCCGCGCACGGGGAAATTCCGGCTTTCAAGGTGGGCGGGACGTGGCGGTTTCGTCAAAGTGAAATCGATCAGTGGATCAATGATCAGACCCGAGCCGGAGCAAAGAAGGAGGTGATGCGCAAGCGTGAACAGCAGAAGTCATCCGAGCAGCCCGTGTCGCCTGGGCGCACTGCCCGTCGCAGCAGGCAAAGGGCTTGAGTAACTCGTTTTTCAATTTTTCTGGAGGTGTGACATGGACATTGATTTCAAGAAGTTGGCTCCCTGGAACTGGTTCAAGAAGGAGCAGGAAGAACAACAGAGCACTGCCTCGCTGCCGGTGCAGCGCAATGACCTGCCGGTAGCGGGTGGGCCCGTCAGTCCCATCCTGCAATTGCACCGCGAGATCGACCGCCTGTTCGACGACACGTTTCGAGGCTTCGGCTTTCCGGCGCTGGCCATGCCACGCTGGCCGTCGGACTGGCCGGGCCTGCTGAAGCCGGCGCTGGACATCCAGGAGACCGACAAGCAGTACAAGATCGCCCTGGAAGTACCCGGCGTCGAGGAAAAAGACATCCAGATCACGCTCGACAACGACGTGCTGCTGGTTCGCGGTGAAAAGCGTCAGGAGCAGGAAACGAAAGACGGCGGTTTCCACCGGGTAGAGCGCTCCTACGGCAGCTTTCAGCGCGCTCTGAACCTGCCGACCGATGCCAACCAGGACACGATCAAGGCCGCTTTCAAGAACGGCGTACTCACGATCACGATGGAAAAGCGCGAGGCCAGTGCGCCCAAGCAGGGCCGCTCGATCCCGATCAACGGCTGACGCCGATCGGCTCGTTCTCTACAGAAAAACCAAGTGAATGGCGAGGCGCCGTGACCTTCGGCGCCTCGTCAAATCAGTCCTCTCAAGGAGCATGAGCATGGCCAGAAAACAATGCCAGGTCTGCGGCCAGCCCGCCACAGTGCGGGTGGAAGCCAATCTCAATGGTCGTCACAGCACCATGCTGTTGTGTGACGATCACTATCGCCAACTGGTGCGCCAGCAAAAGCGCACCGTCTCGCCGCTGGAAGCCTTGTTTGGCTCGCGCAGCGGCTTGTTCGAAGACTTCCTCGGCAGCGACTTCTTCCGCATCGGTGACGATTCGCCGTCCATGGCGGCCGATAGCGACGAGGTGGTCGATGCCTCGTTCGGCGAACCCGCCCCGGCCGGTACGGGCACTGCGCGCCGTCGCGGCAGTGGGCTCGCCAGCCGTATCAGCGAACAGTCCGAGGCCCTATTGCAGGAGGCCGCCCGACACGCTGCAGAGTTCGGGCGCGCCGAAGTTGATACCGAACACCTGCTGCTGGCGCTATCCGACAGCGATGTGGTCAAGACCATCCTGGGGCAGTTCAAGATCAAGGTCGATGACCTCAAGCGCCAGATCGAATCCGAAGCCAAGCGCGGCGACAAGCCGTTCGAGGGCGAGATCGGCGTGTCGCCCCGGGTCAAGGACGCGCTCAGCCGCGCTTTCGTGGCATCCAACGAACTCGGCCACTCTTATGTCGGGCCGGAGCATTTCCTGATCGGGCTCGCCGAGGAAGGCGAAGGTTTGGCGGCCAACCTGCTGCGCCGTTACGGCCTCACGCCGCAAGCGCTGCGCCAGCAGGTAAGCAAGGTGGTCGGCAAGGGGGCCGAGGACGGCCGTACCGAGACGCCGACCAATACGCCGGAACTCGACAAGTATTCGCGCGACCTCACCAAGATGGCGCGCGAGGGCAAGCTCGATCCGGTCATCGGCCGTGCGCAGGAGATCGAGACCACCATCGAGGTGCTGGCCCGGCGCAAGAAAAACAACCCGGTGTTGATCGGTGAGCCCGGCGTCGGCAAGACCGCCATTGTCGAAGGACTGGCGCAGCGGATGGTCGCCGGCGAAGTGCCCGAGACGCTGCGCGACAAGCGTCTGGTGGAACTCAACATCAACGCCATGGTGGCCGGCGCCAAGTATCGCGGCGAGTTCGAGGAGCGCGTGCAGAAGGTGCTCAAGGAAGTGACCGAGCACCAGGGCGAGATGATTCTCTTCATCGATGAAGTGCACACCATCGTCGGTGCCGGCCAGGGTGGCGGCGAAGGCGGGCTGGACGTGGCCAACGTGTTCAAGCCGATGATGGCGCGCGGCGAGCTGAACCTGATCGGCGCCACCACGCTCAACGAGTATCAGAAGTACATCGAGAAGGACGCCGCGCTGGAGCGTCGTTTCCAGCCGGTGATGGTGCCCGAGCCGACGGTAGCGCAGACCATGATGATCCTGCGCGGCCTGCGCGACACCTTCGAGGCGCACCACAAGGTCAGCATCACCGAGGATGCGATCATCGCCGCCGCCGAGTTGTCGGACCGCTACATCACCGCGCGCTTTTTGCCTGACAAGGCCATCGACCTGCTTGACCAGGCGGCCGCACGCGTGAAGCTGTCGGCCACGGCTCGCCCAGTGGCCGTACAAGAGCTGGAGTCCGAACTGCACCAGTTGCGGCGTGAGCAGGACTACATGGCCTCGCGCAAGCAGTACGACAAGGCCGCCGAGCTGGGCAAGCGCATCGAGGCAAAAGAGGCCGAACTCAAGAAGCTCATCGAAGATTGGGAGCGCGAGCGCGCCTCGGGCAGCGCCGAAGTCAAGGCCGAGCATGTCGCGCAGATCGTCTCGCGCCTGACCGGCATTCCGGTCAACGAGCTGACGGTGGAAGAACGCGAGAAGCTGTTGCATCTGGAACAGCGGCTGCACGAGCGCCTGGTGGGCCAGGACGAAGCGGTGCGCGCGGTGGCCGATGCCGTGCGGTTGTCGCGCGCGGGGCTGCGCGAAGGCGGCAAGCCGGTGGCGACTTTTCTGTTCCTCGGGCCGACCGGCGTGGGCAAGACCGAGCTCGCCAAGGCGCTGGCCGAGTCCATCTATGGCGATGAAGGTGCGCTGCTGCGCATCGACATGTCCGAGTACGGGGAACGCCATACCGTGGCACGCCTGGTGGGCGCGCCTCCGGGTTATGTGGGCTATGACGAGGGCGGCCAGCTCACCGAGAAGGTGCGTCGCAAGCCCTACAGCGTGTTGCTGCTGGACGAGATCGAGAAGGCTCACCCCGACGTCTACAACATCCTGCTGCAGGTGTTCGACGACGGGCGGCTCACCGACGGCAAGGGCCGGGTGGTGGATTTCACCAATACCATCATCATCGCCACCTCGAACTTGGGCTCGGACATCATCCAGCGTCGGCTGAAGGCCCGTAGCGCCGCCGGCGAGGAATACGAGAAGACCAAGTCCGAGGTGATGGACGTGCTGCGCGGACACTTCCGCCCCGAGTTCATCAACCGCATCGACGAGATCATCGTCTTCCATGCGCTGGGCAAGGAGGAGATCCGCCATATCGTCGGCCTGCAGCTCGATCGTGTGGCCCGCAACGCCGCCAGCCAGGGCGTGACGCTGACCTTCGATCAGACCTTGATCGACCACTTCGCGGAGGAAGGCTACAAGCCCGAGTTCGGTGCGCGTGAACTCAAGCGCCTGATCCGCAGCGAGCTGGAAACCGCGCTGGCACGCGAGATGCTCGGCGGCGGAATCGGCAAGGGCGATCACGCCAGCGCACGCTGGGACGACAAGGCCGAACGGGTGGTCTTCGAGCGCCAGGAGCCACCCGCAAAGCCGGCCGAGCCTGAGAAGCCCGATGTCGCGAACGTGGCCGAGACGCCGCCGAGCGACGCGAGCAAGCCTGCGCGCAAGAAAAAGTCAGCGGGCGGCGAATCTTGAGTCATGGGGAGGCTGTCGTGATCCTTCAATTGACCCAAGGACTTGTTCTTGATGGAAACGAAAAGTAGCAGGCGCTATTCAGAGTGCGCCGGCGGCTCTGTTCGGTGCGTCATCCAATTCGCCGGCATTGTTCAAGGAGAACCGATATGTCTGCATTGACTCCGTGGGACCCCTTCCGGGAACTGGATGAATTGCAAAACCGCCTGGCGACGATGTTGGGACGGCCCCCCCAGCGACAGGGCGCCCGTACCGGCAACGAAGCCATGACCACGGCGGACTGGGCACCAATGGTGGACATCAGCGAGGATGAGAACGCATTCCTCCTCAAACTGGATCTGCCGGAGGTCCCCAAGGATGCCGTGCGCGTCAGCGCGGAAAACGGCGTACTCACCATCAGCGGCGAGCGCAAACTGGAAAAAGAGGAGCAGGGCAAGAAATTCCACCGCATCGAACGTGCGTATGGCCGCTTTGTGCGCAGCTTTGTCTTACCTGACAACGTTGATCCGACCAAGGTGACGGCTTCGATGAAAGACGGCGTGCTGGAAGTGCGGCTTGTCAAGGCCGAGCAAGCCAAGCCGAAGCAGATTGAAATTTCAGTCAATTAACTTCAATTGGAGTCCAACATCATGAATATCAAACAGCCCCAATACATCCGTTCCGCACTTGCCCTGGCGGTCTGCATCGGACTGAGTGGACCGGTTTTGGCCCAATCGGCGGCAAGTCCAAGCGCTGCAGCGCCCTCTGTCGCACCCAAGGCGGCGCAGCCACAAGTAGACGACAAGGCCGCCCAGGAAGCCGAAAAAAAGCGTTCCGAGCTCACTCAGGACGCCATCACGGCGCTCACCAAGACCCAGGAGGCTTTGACCCTCCTTGATGCAAATAAGACCAAGGAGGCGCTCGCTGCGCTGGAACTGGCCACCGGAAAGCTGGAACTGGTATTGGCACGCGACGCCAAACTTGCTTTGGCGCCGGTCGATGTACGCGTCATCACCCATGATATCCACGCCAACGTGGAATCGGTAAAGAAAGCGGTCAAGTTGTCTCGGGAGTTGTTGGGTGATGGCGAGGTGCAAAAGGCCCGGCCCATCGTTGCCAATCTGGCCAGCGAAATCGTGATCGAAACCGACAACCTGCCCATGGCAACGTACCCGGCAGCGATCAAGTCGGCTGCACGGCTCGTCGACAGCGGCAAGATCGACGAAGCCAAAGCAGAGCTCGCCCGAGCACTGAACACGCTGGTGGTCATCCAAGTTGTACTCCCTCTGCCCGTGCTACGGGCCGAGGCCGCGATAGCAAAAGCTGAAAAGCTGGCCGAGACTGACAAGCGCGATGCCAAGCAGAACGAGGAGCTCAGCACCTTGCTGTCGTCCGTGCGCACGGAGATCGAGCTGGCGCAAATCCTGGGTTATGGCAAGAAGGAGGACTTCAAACCCATCTTCGATCAGGTGAAGTCCATTGAGCAAAAGTCGGCTGGTGGCAAAAGCGGCAATGGATGGTTCGACGAGTTGAAGACGCGCATCCAAAAGCTGTTTTGAGGTGATGAAGGGGCCGACTGCTCCATCGGTCAGTCTCGCGATATTCGCAGTAGGCCCCAATAGATTCCCCTATTTTCACTATCTCATACGAGGCATATCACCATGAATGAGCAAACATCGAATCCCAACGCGATCAACGAAGGCACGAACGAACAGGCCGCGGTAAGCAGCCTTCCTGCCAGACCAGAGCCCAAGCCTGAAGTCGTCACGGAGGTACAGCCTGAGGTTCAGAAGGAAACGGACTCGCAAGCGGCAGACAAACGTAAACAAGTCCTCGATGAGGCCGTCTCGGCCTTGGCGCTGACCAAATCAGCGCTGGCGGCCCTGGACGAAAAAGAATCCGCGCGAGCACTGGCAACGCTGGCCGAAGTGACGGGAAAGCTGGAGCTGATCGTTGCACGCGAACCCACGCTCGCCCTGGCCCCCGTTGATGTGCGCACCATCGTGCACGACTTGTTCGCCAACACGGAAACCGTTGAGGCGATGACTGACGAGGCGCTGGATGCCCTCAAACATGGCGAGGTGCAACGCGCTCGTCGCGTGTTGGCATTGCTGGCCAGCGAAATCGTGATTGCGGTCACCAACATCCCTCTGGCGACTTACCCGGCAGCCGTGAAATCCGTCGTGCCGCTGATCGATCAGGGCAAGATCGAAGAGGCCAAGGCCGCGCTGCAGTTGGCGCTCGGCACGCTCGTCGAGACACTCAGCGTCATCCCGCTGCCCATCCTGCGCGCCAAACTGCTCGTCAAGCGCGCCGAGACCTTGACAGAAGATGGCCAGCGCAGCGAGGCGTCCGGTGAACGCCTGCAGGACTTGTTAAACGAAGCCCGGCAGCAGTTGGAAATGGCAGAACTGCTGGGCTATGGTAAAAAGAAGGACTTTGAGCCCCTGTACTCTGAACTCAAGAAAGTCAAGGAAAAGACGGCCGGAGGCGGGAGCGGAAAAGGCTGGCTCGATGAAATCAAGGCGAGACTGTCAAAGCTGTTCTAAAACCGCAAGAGAGGGGCGAATAGCCCCTCTCTTCGCCATGAAGGCTTGATTTTCCTGATCTCATGATCCATCAAGGAGATATCGCATGAATGCAAATACCATCGCCGATTCGAATGCGGATAACCCTGCCGATGCCGTGTGTTCACTGACCCAAAATTGGTGGTTGTTTGCGCTGCGCGGCATATTCGCGTTGATTTTTGCAGTCCTCGCATTCTGGATGCCACACTCGGCTTTGTTCGCCATGACGATAGTGTTCGGCGCATTTTCTTTGGTCAATGGTGCGTTCAACCTGGTTGCAGCGGTGCGGCAAATGCGGCAAAAGCAGCGCTGGGGCTGGCTGTTGTTCAGCGGCATCGTCGGCATACTCACCGGTGTCGTTGTGGTAGTTGCCCCTCTGGCTGCCACTTTGGCGTTGGCCTATTTCTTGTGGGTAAGCGTGGCATTCTGGGCAATTTTCACCGGTATGCTGGAGATATCCGCCGCCGTTCGTCTGCGCCGGGAAATCAAGGGCGAGATCTGGCTTGCCCTCAGCGGGCTGCTTTCCGTGCTCCTCGGTGCGATCATCCTATGGATGTTTTTTACCCGCCCGATCGAATCATTTCTGGCCGCGGGCTGGGTATTGGGTTTCCATGCTGCGATCTTCGGTATGACTCTTTTGCTTCTTAGTTGGCGTTTGCGCAAAGCGCGTCAGCGGTAAGGGCGTGAAAAACCAAACCGTAAGATCATCTTTGAAAATCAACATATCCAATCACCCGGGTCCACTCACCTGGGCGGACAACCCTAAAGGGCTTGAGCATGCGTATACAATATAGCTATCGACTCGTCGAAAAAGAATTTCATGAACCTTGGCGAATGTCTGTAGAAAAAGCGGTTGAACCCGCTCTCAAGCCGCTGATCGAAAAGCGCTCCGAAGATTCGGTACGTCTTCAAATCGTCCTCGAACGCGCGAAAAAAGGATCTCGCTTAACGGCCAGTGGCCACATGCACTTGCCGGGCAAAAAAATCGTCAGCGTCACTGCATCGCATAACGATCTGACGCCTCTCGCGCACATGCTAGCGCAGGCGTTGTTCCGGCAGGCCAAGAAGCACTTTGATCGGCTGAGCGCTCAGGATCAAATCAAGCGTAAGGCGCGTCGTGAACGCTTGCGCGAGCTCAAGGCGCGGATCGACACTCAACCTGCCTCTGTCGTCCAGCAAGCACGCGGGATAATCGAGACGCTGCTGCCGAAGGTTGAGGCCGTTGCGCAACGCGAGTTGGCTTATCTGCATGCCGCCGGTGATTTGCCTCGCGATTATCCGACGCTGCACGACGTGGTGGACGAAGCGATTGCTCTGGCTGAATCGGTATGGACATCCGTTCCAGAAGAAAATGCCGCTTACCTCGATCTTTTGAAGCATCTTTTTGCCGTCATTGATCGCGAAGTGGCAAACAGCCGGCAATATGGCGAGGCCGTTTCGCTGGATGCGCCGGTCGAAGCGGATGCGCAGGACATGGCGGAGGCCATGGTAGAGGAAGAGTTCTACGAGTTTTATCAGCCTGATGACGCACTCAGCCTGGCCGACGTCATGGCTGATAGTCGGCTTCCCGACCCAGCAGCAATCGCCGAACAGGAGGAAATTGGTGACAGATCGAGCGAATTCGCATTTGCATTCGACCTGATGAAGGGTATGCCGCACTTGTGGCGCCGCATTTTTCTGCTTATCCGGGTGGATGGGCTGGATGCAGGCTGCGCTGCTGAAATCCTGCGGATGCCTAATAAGATAGATGCTGTCAGAGCGGGGCTCATTCAAGCCGAAGCCTTCATTGCGGCTCACGTGGAAGATGCCGGCGTGAGCGAAGACGGGAACGATTGGATCAAAGGCGTAAATTGGTCGGCGATGTCGGTGATCCGAAGCGAGGCAACCTCACCGCAGTCCAAGGAAGCGAACCATGAAAAATGAACTCCACATCGTCTGCCCACATTGCCAGTCCATCAACAGCGTGCCGGCCGCCAAGCTCGCGGATCGTCCCAACTGCGGCCGCTGCCAGCAGCCCTTGTTCACCGGCGAGCCCATCGAGTTGACGACGGCGACGTTCTCGCGCCACGTGGAGCGCAGCGATCTGCCGCTGCTGGTCGATTTCTGGGCGCCCTGGTGCGGGCCGTGCAAGATGATGGCGCCGCAGTTTCAACAAGCCGCGCGCCAGCTCGAACCCGGGATCAGGCTGGCAAAGGTGAACACCGAGGCTGAGCCCCACCTGGCCGCGCAGTTCGGTATCCGCAGCATTCCGACGCTCGCCCTGTTCCAGGGCGGACGTGAGATCGCCCGCCAGGCAGGCGCCATGGGCTCGCAGGACATCGTGCGCTGGGCCTCTGCACAGGTGGGACGCTGACCGATGCAGGATTTGCTCGGCACTACCCTGATCCTGCTGGCGGCGTGCAGCCTCGCGGTGGTGGCGACGGCGGCGTTCAGAGTACCCGCCTTGCTGGGTTACCTCGCCGTCGGCGCCTTGCTGGGCCCCTCGGTCAGCGGTGTGATCGCGCCGGGAGAGGCGTTGACTTTCATATCCGAACTGGGTGTGGCCCTGCTGCTGTTCATGGTCGGACTGGAATTCTCGCTGGGGCACTTCTGGCTCACTCGCAAGACCGTACTGGCGTCCGGCAGCTTGCAGATGGTCGTCGTGGCCGCGCCACTGACCCTGGTGCTGATCGGGTTGGGTCAGCCAGCTCAGAGCGCTGCACTGCTCGGCGCCGCAGCGGCCATGTCGTCCACGGCGCTGGTCAGCCGACAGCTGGCCGACCAAGGCGAGCTCACCACCCGCCACGGCCGCAGTGCCATCGCCGTGCTGGTCTTTCAGGACCTGGCCAGCGTGCCCCTGCTGGCCCTGCTGGCGATCTGGGCGCGCGGCGACTCGCCGAAGATCGAGAGCGTGCTGCTCGAAGTGTTGGGCGTGCTGGTGTTGTTCGCGGCAGCGGCGGTTGCCTCGCGTCGTCTGTTGCATGGCCTGCTGGGCTGGGTGGCGCGGCAGGGCCACGAAGAATCCTTCGTGCTGGTCTCCTTGTGCGTGGTCGTGGCGGCAGCCGCTGCTGCACACGCCGTCGGCGTATCCGCCGCCCTGGGGGCCTTTCTCGCCGGCATGGTCCTGGGCGAGAGCGACTTCCGGCACCACATGGAAAGCCACCTCAAGCCCTTTCGTGATGTGCTGTCGGGCCTGTTCTTCGTGACCATTGGCCTGCAGCTGGACACCGCGCAGATCGTGGCCGCACCGCTGGCGGTACTGGGTTGGCTGTTGGCCTTGGTGCCTCTCAAGATGGGGCTGAACTTTCTGGCGCTGCGCGCAACCCGCCTGTCGGCGCTCGACGCCTGGCGCGCAGGCATCGTGCTGGGTCATGGCGGCGAGTTTGCGCTGCTGCTCCTGGGCATGGTCATGCAGCAGCACCTGATCGCCGCCACCATGGTGCAACCGATGCTGGTGGCGCTGGTGTTGAGCATGGGGTTGGCACCGCTCCTGATCCGACACCATGACCGATGGGCGCGGGCTTTCAGCCGCTCGGGCGCACTCGGTCAGCCACCGCAGGCCGAAGAAGGCGAAGTCGCCGAGCGGGCGCGGTCGTTGCGCGACCATGTGATCATCTGTGGGGCGGATGACGTCGGGCTGCTGCTGAGCCGAACGCTGCGCCTGGCAGGCATACCGCATTTGCTGCTGGAATCGGACCGCCAACGGGTCGAAGCGGGGCGTGCGATGGGGGCGCCGGTGTCGTATGGCGATGCCAGTCGGCTCGACACCCTGGCCGCCGCCGGATTGGCCCATGCCCGCCTGGTGGTGCTGACGTTTGCCCGTCCGCAGACGGCCCTGCGTATCGCTCAGGCGGTTCTCGACCGCCGCCTGAGCTTGTCCGTGGTGGTGGCCACTGAGCGCGTAACGGATGCCCAGCTTTTGCGTAATCTGCCCAATGTCAGACTGTACCCGTTGTACCTGGCTGCGGGACTGGGACTGGCCGAGCAGGTACTGTTGATGTTGGGCATCAACGCCGACCAAGTCGACCACCGGATCGAGGAATTACGGCAGGCACTCAGTCAGTCAGGCGGGGATAGACCATGAACGGGCCGACCATCTGGCTGATGGTGTCGCTACTTGCCAATGTTGGCATGGCGGTTGCGTTATGGCGTTTTGCTCGTACCAATCGCCACAGGCGTGACGAGCTGAAGCATCGCCAACAAGCGAAAATCGACGACAACGAACGGATCGCCATCGCCCTGGAAGGCGCAGAGTTGGGATTCTGGGAGTGGGATCTTGCCACCGACAGCTTCAGGCTTTCTGCCCGCAGTCTGGCGATGTTCGGCTTGACCTCCGACGAGGAGATTGGCGCCACCCATGCCGCATGGCAAGCGCGTATTCATCCGGAGGATTTACCGGTCGTTCTGGCAAAGGTGCGCGCTTACCAAGAAAATCCGTCGGAGCGATTGGAGTGCGAGTACCGCGTTCGTCATCGATCCGGCGTTTGGATTTGGGTGCTGGATCGCGGTCGTTGGCTGGGTGACACGGGCAGGCAATTGATGGTGGGCTCTCTGCTCGACATCTCTTCTCGCAAGGAAATGGAGCAGCGGTTGCTGCGCATGGCGATCACCGACCCCTTGACCGGCTTGTCGAACCGGCGGGCTTTTAACGAACGATTACAGCTGGAATGGGCGCGCCTCAAACGCAGCCCGGAGATACAAGCAGCACTTGTGCTCTGCGATATCGATCACTTCAAGCGCATCAATGATACCTATGGGCACGGATGCGGCGATGAGGTGCTCAAGCACTTTGCTTCACGGTTGAGGGAACATGTTCGCGCAACCGACATGGCTGCACGGATTGGGGGGGAGGAATTCGCTGTGTTGTTGGAAGCGGCATCGATAGAAGACGCCCAAGTATGGGCGGAGCGATTTCGTCAGGACGTTGCGGCGACAGCGCTGGTGTGTGGAGAGGTTCGATCAGCTATAGCGCCAGCATGGGGGTGGCTCCCCTCGACGTCCGCTTAAACTCTTCCGAGCAGGTGATGCAGCAGGCGGACAGCGCGCTCTACCAGGCAAAAAGACAAGGGCGCAACCAAGTTGTGGGTGCACAAGTATTTCAGAATTGAGAGGAGTGGCGATGAAGGAAAAGCAAGCAGACCCGATCAAAACATTTCGCGCCCAATGGGCAGTGATGACGTTCTACGAGCGCTTCGAACAGGTGATCGCGCTCGCGCTGTCCGCAATCATTGCCGTGATTATCGTGGTCTCGCTGCTGCAGCTGATCTCGATCGTCTTCAGCCTGCTGATCATTGATGCGTTCAATCCGCTCGATCACAAGGTCTTCCAGACCGTGTTCGGCATGATCATGACGCTGCTCATCGCCATGGAGTTCAAGCATTCCATCGTGCGGGTGGCCTTGCGGCGCGACAGCATCATCCAGGTCAAGACGGTGATCCTGATCGGGCTGATCGCCCTGGCGCGTAAATTCGTGATCCTCGACCCGGAGACCGGCCCCGCCAAGGTCGCGGCGCTCGCAGGCGCGACACTGGCCCTCGGGGCGACTTACTGGCTGCTGCGCGAGCGCGATGACCGGACAGCCGGGGAAAGCTCAGATGATCAGTCGTGATCTGCGCCACGCGCAGAATGTCGGCGCGCGGCATCGCTGGCTCAATCGCCTGCAAACCGCGCTGTTGGTGCTGACCCTGCTCGGGATTGCCGCCGTCGCTGGCAGCCTGCTGTTGGGTGACGGCGGGCTTTGGCTGGCGCTTGCGGCCGCGGGGTTCACCCTGCTGCTCGAACCGGCGGCCGCCTCCGGGCTGACCTTGCGGCTGTATGGCGCACGCCCCCTGCACCCGGATGAAGCGCCCGATCTTTGGGCTGTGTTGCGCGGAACTGGCGGCGCGGGCCGGGCTGCCTGCCGTGCCGGTACCGCACTACGTGCCCAGCGGGGTCGTCAACGCCTTCGCCACCGGTTCGAAGCATCACGCGGCCATCGCGCTGACCGACGGCCTGCTGCGTAGCCTCACGCCCCGCGAGTTGACCGGCGTGCTCGGCCACGAAATCGCGCATATTGCGAACGAGGATTTGCGTGTCATGGGCTTGGCCGATTCCATCAGCCGGCTCACCCATCTTCTAGCCTTGTTGGGGCAGCTTGCGATCGTGCTCAGCTTGCCAGCGCTATTGCTTGGAGTCACGGAAGTCAATTGGCCCGCGTTGCTTCTACTGGCGGTCGCGCCACAGCTAGCCTTGCTGGCTCAGTTGGGCTTGTCCAGGGTGCGCGAATTCGACGCCGACCGGCTCGCTGCCGAATTGACCGGCGACCCGCACGGGCTGGCCTCGGCGCTCGCCAAGATCGAGCGGGTGA
The DNA here is from genome assembly GCF_900105835.1 of Pseudomonas fragi. Taxonomy (NCBI): domain Bacteria; kingdom Pseudomonadati; phylum Pseudomonadota; class Gammaproteobacteria; order Pseudomonadales; family Pseudomonadaceae; genus Pseudomonas; species Pseudomonas fragi. The sequence goes on along the minus strand of NZ_LT629783.1, from coordinate 3,202,199 downwards.
GCCGCTCCTGGCGCGCCTGGCTGCTGCCCGGATGGGGCAATCCGGAACCCTCCTGGTTGCGCACGCATCCGGCGACGGCTGAACGCATTGAGCGCTTGCTGGAACTTGCTCCGCCGCCCGCGATGCCGCCGTTTCCATCGGCCCGTTTCGTCCCCGAGGTGACCGTATCACCACGTCCGCCACGCTGGCGCACCGGCGGCCTTTGGCGCTGATTTCAACATGGAGAATGACGTGACCTACCCCGACCCCTACAGCCGCCCGGCGCCGGACCGCTTCATCCGGCGCTGGCTCGTCATCACTGGCTGCATCGCCGCACTCATGCTGCTGTGGCAGTTCCTGCCCGCCATCGAAGCCTGGTTCAGTCCCCACGAAACGCAGGAGCGCACGGTGACGCCGCGCGGCGACCTGGCCGCCGACGAAAAAACCACCATCGAGCTGTTCGAAAAATCGCGCGGGTCGGTGGTTTACATCACCACGGCACAACTAGTGCGTGACGTCTGGTCGCGCAATGTCTTTTCCGTGCCGCGCGGCACCGGCTCCGGCTTCATCTGGGACGATGCCGGCCACGTGGTGACCAACTTCCACGTGATCCAGGGGGCATCGTCTGCCACGGTCAAACTGGCCGACGGTCGCGATTATCAGGCTGCGCTCGTTGGCGCCAGTCCTGCGCACGACATCGCGGTACTCAAGATTGGCGTCGGCTTCAAGCGCCCGCCGGCGGTGCCGGTGGGCACCAGTGCCGATCTCAAGGTGGGGCAAAAGGTCTTTGCCATTGGCAATCCCTTCGGGCTCGACTGGACGCTCACCACCGGCATCGTCTCGGCGCTTGACCGCACCCTTTCCGGCGACGCCAGTGGCCCGGCCATTGACCACCTGATCCAGACCGACGCCGCTATCAACCCCGGCAATTCCGGTGGCCCGCTGCTCGATTCGGCTGGGCGGCTGATCGGCATCAATACCGCCATCTACAGTCCGTCTGGCGCCTCGGCCGGCATCGGCTTTGCGGTGCCGGTCGATACCGTCATGCGCGTGGTGCCGCAACTCATAAAGACCGGCAAGTACATCCGTCCGGCGCTGGGCATCGAGGTGGATGAGCAGCTCAACGCGCGTCTGCAGGCGCTGACCGGCAGTAAGGGCGTATTCGTATTGCGCGTGACGCCGGGCTCGGCGGCGCACAGGGCCGGGCTCGTCGGCGTCGAGGTCACCGCAGGCGGCATCGTGCCCGGCGATCGCGTTATCAGCATCGACGGTATCGCCGTCGACGACGTCACCACATTACAGGCCCGGCTAGACGACAAGAACGTTGGAGATGTTGTGGTCTTGTTAGTGGAGCGGGCCGGCAAGACTCGCGAGATGCTTGTGGAACTACAACCGGGAGTTTGATGGAAAGTGGGTCATGGATCTGCACAGCGAAGCAGCCAAGCGACTTCAGCCTTGCGCCGAACTACGAGCCCTAGCTAGTGCAGTGGGGGGAAGGCTGTTTAGGTTAAATGGATATAAGGGTGTCATTTTTGATTGTGTTTTTAAAAGAAGGTGTTGATTTTTTTGGGTAAGCATTTAGGGCGTCCAAGGGTTGGAGCAGTTGGCACGGATGAGAGAGCTCAATGCTCGCTAGGGATTGGATCTATGTGTTTTTTCTGACTGACTGCTTACGTGTTGAAACGGGCAACATCGGAAAAGGATGAATCTTTATTTTCACCATTTACCGTATTTTTCGAGCCTGGGCGAAAATTAGGATGATACTTTAGCGCCCTTAATCATTCTCCCATGAAAGGCAAAACGATCCAGTCTCGGGTGTAAGTGCTCACAACATACTGATATAAAAGGGATTTTTTATGAATAGGAGAGCGCGCGACGTTTCTCTCTGTTTTTAGGGTTAGGATGAAACTTTATTTGCATCCCACATCAGTGGTTTTTGAGAGTTAAAACTGTCGCGAATAAAGGGAGCCACTAACTGGCTCCCTTCTTCCAGGTTGCTTGACCAACACTGAGCAAAAGATTCAATTACAGATGGAAATGCCCCGCTGCCTCCGGCTGGTAAAGCACTTTCCTGATCTCAATCCGGCGGGTCCGATCAGAAATTCGCCAGTCAATGGCGTCCCCCTCCTGATAACCCAGGATGGCAGCACCAATGTCGGAATACACAGAGTGCTTCCCTGAGTTGCTGTCCGCGTCCTGCGGGTAGACCAAGGCCACTTCGATCTCTTCGTCGTCCAGTTGCACCAAAGCCCTGGAATTCATCGTGACGACATTGCTCGCCACCTGCTGCGGCTTGACGACAATGGCGCGTTCAAGCTCATGTTCGAGCTCAACAACCGTCGGACCTTGCTCAAGAGCGATTAGATTCTCGAGCCTGGCCTTGTCGATTTCAGTGATGTAGATCTTGGTGCTATCGCTAACGGAACCTTCGCGCAAGAACTGGAGATAGCGCCCTGCCGTCATGGAAAACGACTTCAATGTCGGCGTTTCGCTCTCAAGCACAAAACCGCTGCGCACAAAGGCTTTCAGCGAGCGTGCGTTGTCCGGGTGGATCTTGGCGATGAGTTTTTTGGCCCGCATGTCGAGGAAGGCCAGTTTCATGCCTTCGCGGATCGTGCGTGCGCCAAGGTTTCTGCCCCATTTGTCGCTGTCTCCGATGACCAGGACTATCTCGCAATTTGAGCCGGTCTTGATGAGACGGACAAAGCCCACCGGGGCGTCATGCCGGTCATAAGCCATGAAGAATCGGCCACCCTGGTTGAACAGATGGGTCAGGATTGGCAACTGGGTTCGATCGATGGCTTGCTCGATTGAGCGGGAGACATGACGTGAATCGCTCAGATAACAGGTGACGCGCTCATCCTCCAACCAGTCCATCAACGTCAACGCATGCGCCCGAGTAATTTCAGGGCACAGCGAAATGAAAGGCTTGTTCATCTTCACCACACTTATTTTCAAGGGATGAAAGCCCTTCATGGCTACGGCCATGACGGTTCTTTCGGCAACCGGCTATTTTAAGATATATCGCGAGTAAAGCCGAATAGCCTGGGGCGTTCGAGGAAATCATCGTTTTGCCCCCTTGATCCGCCCCGGATTCTCGCCCCGGCGGCGCCATCAACTTGTCTTGTGATTACTGGGAGCAACAGTTCTAATTCTCTAAATTCAGCACCCACCCGACCCGCGCTGCGGGTCGAGTGGTAGTTGGGCTGTGGATAAAATCAGCAAGGAGCTGGCATGCTGTACACCAATGCGTTGAAACAATTGGATATGCAGGATATTTCGATTGTTTTGTTGTTGATCGAAAACCGCAGTGCCAAACGCGTTGCAGAAATATTGAATCTGAGCCAGTCGAGCATCAGTTACAGCCTGAAAAAACTTCGGCATTGTTTTGACGACAAACTGTTCGAGAACACTGAGGGCGCCATGCAGCCCACGGCACGGGTGTTGGCGATAAAGCCCTATCTGCAAAACATTCTGCAGTGCATCAACCAGTGTGCCAAGGAAGGAGCAGGGCAGGGCACCGCGCTGCGTCAGTGGAATATCACGGGCCCGGAATATTTTGAAATTCTCATGTTGCCCGCATTGTTGCAGCAGGTGCGCTCAACCGGACGCAACTGGTCGTTGAGTGTGAGCCGCCTGGGCAAGGATTTGCCCATCAATGAGTTACTGGCTTCTGACACCGACGTTTGCTTTGGCTTCGGCCCGGGCTATCACCAACGGCATCCGTTGCTGGGCTATCGCAGCCTTACTGAAGATTCTTTTGTGTGCCTGTCCAGCGTGGCAAAACATCGGCCCAAATCTTTTTTGGATATTGATGAGTTTTGTGACGCGCCACACATATTTCCTACGCCGTGGCTGTCGGAAAAAAACATGGTAGATGGCTGGCTGGAAAAACAGTCGCGATCCAGAAATATTTTTACCCGGGCCAATTCCTATCACGCCGGGGTGAATATTTTATTGGCGGTACCGGCACTGATCGTGATCCCGGAAAAAATAGTGGCGACCCTGAATGTGCCGCCAACCGTCAAAATACTCCAGCCGCCGCCCGGGTTTCCGACCTTTACTCTGGACCTGATCTGGAGCCGTGAGCGAACTGTCCACAGCGACTTTCATGAGCTGGAAGCGCTGATCGAAAAAATAAAAACATGAATAAAACCCGGCTGCCCAACCTGTGGGCGCCGGGGTGGGCTATACATTCCCACTGCTTCTATCGCAAGGTGGTGTGCGGCCTTGAACTGAAAAGGAAAATTCGATGTTTAAACACTTTCTAAAACCGGCGCGTGTCAGCGCGGTTTTTTTACTGTCTTGCCTGGCCGCTTCCATCGCCTGTGCCTCTGAAAAAACCTCTTACCCGGATGCTGCTGCCAGCGACCCGGCGAAGATGGGCTGGATGGTCGGCGCGCCGCCACCGCCGGATCGCATCGTGCGGTTTGCCGACGGCAGTTATTTCCAGTTTCCGGCCATGCGCTGGAGTGTTTCCAACTTCCGTCAATTGATGCCCACCACCAATGTCTCCCGTGGCCTGGGCGCGCCGGTACCGCTGGCCAAAGCCTTGCGCACGGATATCGACGCATTGACCTTCCTGCCGTTGGGCAGCAAGGAGCCGATGACCTGGGAGCAGTCACTGGCTGCGAATTACACCGACGGCATAGTCGTGTTGCACCGCGGCAAAATTATTTATGAGCGTTACTTTGGTGTGTTGACCCCCGAAGGCCAGCACGGCGCCATGTCCATGACCAAATCGGTGGTGGGCACGATGGGCGCAATGCTGGTGGCTGATGGCACCCTCGATGCCAATAAAAAAATCGTCGACTATGTGCCCGAGCTGGCCAAGTCTGCGTTTGGCAACGCCACCCTGCGCCAGGTGCTGGACATGACCACAGGGCTTAAATACAGCGAGGATTATGCCGACCCCAATGCGGAAGTCTGGAAGCATGCCCAGGCCGGTAACCCGCTGCCAAAGCCCAAGGACTACACCGGCCCGCAAAGTTATATGGAATATTTGCAAACGGTTGAGCCAGAAGGTGAGCACGGCGAGGCATTCGCCTATAAAACCGTCAACACGGATGTGTTGGGCTGGGTGATTGCACGGGTGACAGGGCGCAACGTTGCGCAACTGCTCTCGGAGAAAATCTGGCAGCGTATCGGCGCTGAACAATCGGCATATTTCACCGTCGATTCCATCGGCACACCGTTTGCCGGCGGCGGTTTGAATACCGGACTGCGCGATATGGCGCGGTTTGGCGAAATGATCCGCAATAATGGCCAGTATCTTGGCCAGCAAATTGTGCCCAAGGCGGTGGTCGACGACATTCGTGGCGGTGGTGATAAAGCGGCCTTTGCCAAGGCCGGTTACGATTTGCTCAAGGGCGCCAGCTATCGAGACATGTGGTGGGTGACGCACAACGCTGATGGTGCCTTTATGGCGCGTGGTGTTTACGGCCAGCGCACTTATATCGATCCAAAAGCCGAGATGGTTATTGTGCGTTACGCCTCCAACCCGATTGCCAGCAACTCGGCAAACGACCCGGTAACGATCCCGGCATTCGAGGCCTTGGCCAAACAGCTGATCAGCCACCCTGACTGATTAACGCAAAAATCTGTGGCTGGCATCCCCACCCGCCTTTGTGGGAGCGGGCTTGCCCGCGATGGCATCCCTGCGGTTTAACAGACAGACCGCAGTGTTGGCATCGCAGGCAAGCCAGCTCCCACAGGCAGAGCGGTGCGCGCACAATCTGCAATTCCCCCCCCAACCTTTGTGGGAGCGGGCTTACCTGCGATGGCATCCCTGCGGTTTAACAGACAGACCGCAGTGTTGGCATCGCAGGCAAGCCAGCTCCCACAGGCAGAGCGGTGCGCGCGCAATCTGCAATTCCCCCCCCCAACCTTTGTAGGAGCGGGCTTGCCCGCGATGGCATCCCTGCGGTTTAACAGACAGACCGCAGTGTTTGCATCGCAGGCAAGCCAGCTCCCACAGGCAGAGCGGTGCGCGCGCAATCTGCAACTCCCCCCCAACATTTGTGGGAGCGGGCTTGCCCGCGATGGCATCCCTGCGGTTTAACAGACAGACCGCAGTGTTTGCATCGCAGGCAAGCCTGCTCCCACAGGTAGTGCGGTGCGCACATAATCTGCAATTCCCCCCCAGCCATTGTGGGAGCGGGCTTGCCCGCGATGGCAAAAAGCCCAACCCCACAGGCTAACGCGCCGTTTTCAAGCCAAGATGAAGAATCGGTAAGCTGGACAAAAGTTTGATCATTTGTGCGATATCGTTACTAGATATTTCATAAGTGAGTGTTTCCATGCGCGTCGATTTAGATGCCGAGGAGGTGAGGCTTGAGTCCTTGCCCCGTTTTCAAAGCGCCGCAGTTCAGGCCCGTCAGCTCTATCAGTTGGGGGTGGCACTGGCGCTTCTGGCGCTGCTGGCGTGGGCGCTGGCTTTTTTTATTGGTCTGTTTTCATCGGAGTCACTGTGGCCGGTACTGCTGGGCAATAACGCAGCCGCCATGCTGGTGCTGGCCGCAGGTGCCCAATCGGCTTTTTGGGTGGCGGACTGGCGCAATGGCGCACTCAACCCCCCACCACCAGCGATTGCGGCCGCGCCCGACGAACAGGTGCGTGGCATTGAGCGTTTTAACCAGCGGGTCGATGCCGGGGCCAGGCGTTTGCTGGTTACCATCGGCGCGCCTGTCTTGTGGCTGACAGGTGTAAGTGGGGCCGCCTGGTGGAGCGTGCAACACACCTGGAACCTGGCCTTGCCGGGTTTGGCACTGGGGACTTGGGGTAGCGTCGCGGCAGGCATCGCTGTTTTGCTCGCGTTTGCGCTGCTGGTGTTTGAACGTTACCTGGCCCAGCAGCAACCCGGCCAATGGCCGGAAGCCCGCTTGCTGGCACCGCTGGTGCGCGTGCCCATCCTGACTTTGCTGCTGAGCGCCGTATGCCTGATTTTCAGCAGCGACGATGCGGTGTGGCCGGCACGCCTGGCTGTATTGACGGGGCTGCTGCCTGCAGCCGTGGCCATTGAGCTGATTCTGCGGGCGCTGGCAGCGCTCTTCAGCCCACGCCGCGACAGGCTGGAACCGCGCATGATCGGGCAAAGCTTTGTTGCCGGCATGTTGCGTTGGCCGCCGCAGCCATTGCTGGCGCTGCAGAGCGAATTGCATAACCGGTTTGGCATTGACCTGCGGCAAATCTGGGCCTTTACCTATATGCGCAAAGCCTTCTTGCCGGTACTGGCGGTGGTTGCTGCTGTCGGTTGGGTATTGAGCGGCGTGAATGAAATCCCGCTGCAAGGTCGTGGGATTTATGAGCGTTTTGGCGAGCCGGTTGCCGTGTTGGGCCCCGGTTTGCACGCGGGTTTGCCTTGGCCTCTGGGGCGGGTGCTGGCGGTGGAAAACGGTGTGGTGCATGAGCTGGCCACTAGCACGGAATCGACTGTCGATCCGTTGTTAACGCCTGCCGATGCTTTGCCACCGCTGACAGCCAATCGCCTGTGGGATGCAACCCATGTGAACGACAAGTCCCAGGTAATTGCCAGCGGCAGCGGCGACAAGCAGGGCTTTCAGATCGTCAATATGGATGTGCGCTTTGTCTACCGCATTGGCCTGGGCGACCGCGCCGCGATTGCCGCCACGTATCACAGCGCCGATGTACCGACGCTGATTCGCAGCACCGCGAGTCGCATTCTGGTTCATGACTTTGCCTCACGCACGCTCGATGGCGTGCTGGGCGAGCAGCGCAGTGCATTGGCCGATGATATCGGCCGCGCGGTACAGGCCGATCTTGATGCTCTGGACAGCGGCGTCGAAATTCTTGCCACGGTAGTGGAAGCCATTCACCCGCCGGCGGGGGCAGCCAATGCCTATCACGGTGTCCAGGCTGCGCAGATCAGTGCCCAGGCGCTGATTGCCCGCGAGCGGGGAGCGGCTAGCGAACAAACCAATGTGGCGCAATTGCAGGCCAGCGTTGAACTGGACCAGGCCCATGCGCTGGCGCGTGAAGTCAACGCCACCGCGCAAACGGCCGACCTGCGCTTTGGCGCCGAGCAAAAAGCCTACGCCAGTGCCGGTCATGCGTTCCTGTTGGAACAGTACCTAAGCCAGTTAAGCCTGGGGCTGAACAACGCCAAATTGCTGATCCTCGACCATCGCCTCGGGGGCAGCAGTGCGCCGACCCTCGACCTGCGTTCTTTCACGCTGCCGGCCGATCCTGTCGCGCCGCGTAAAGCTGCTCAGTAAGGAGCCTTCTCTTGTCTCAATCCCACGATCACAGCGGCCATCATCACGGCTGTTCACACCACGGCCATCACCACCCGGGCGATGCCCATGAGCCAGGCCCCTTCCCGTGGCGACGCATGGGCTGGGCGGCGTTGCTGGTGCTGTTTGCCGTTGCGGCGGCGAGCCTGGTGCAAGTGCGCTCCGGAGAAGCGACGGTGATTACCCGCTTCGGCAACCCGGCCCGGGTGCTGCTGGAGCCCGGCCTGGGCTGGCGCTGGCCGGCGCCGTTCGAAGTCAGCGTGCCGGTGGATCTGCGTTTGCGCACCACTTCCAGCGGCTTGCAAGATGTGGGCACCCGCGATGGTCTGCGGATTATTGTGCAGGCTTATGTGGCGTGGCAGGTGCAGCCCGATGCCGACAATGTGCAGCGCTTTATGCGCGCCGTGCAAAATCAGCCTGATGAAGCGGCCCGTCAGATTCGTACCTTTGTAGGCTCGGCACTGGAAACCACCGCTGCCAGTTTCGACCTTTCAAGCCTGGTAAATACCGATGCCAGCCAGGTCAGAATTGCCGACTTCGAAGCGCAACTGCGCCAGCAGATCGAACAGCAATTGCTCAGCACTTATGGTGTGCGTGTGTTGCAGGTGGGGGTTGAGCGCCTGACGTTGCCCTCGGTCACGCTCACGGCCACCGTTGACCGCATGCGCGCCGAGCGCGAAACCATCGCCACTGAACGCACTGCCGTAGGCAAACGCGAAGCGGCGCAAATCCGCTCCGCTGCCGAGCGCGATGCGCGCATCCTGCAGGCCGATGCCAGCATCAAGGCGGCTGATATCGAAGCCCAGTCCCGGGTCGAAGCTGCGCAAATCTACGGCCGCGCCTATGCCAGTTCGCCTGCGCTGTACAACGAGCTGCGCTCCCTGGATACCCTGGGCAGCATGGTCAATCCGGGCACAAAAATTATTTTGCGCACCGATGCGGCGCCGTTCCGGGTGTTGGTTGACGGCCCACCGACGCTGGACGCCAAGGCCGAGTTGCAACCATGAGCCAGGCCCATGACGAGATAAAAGGTGTCAGCAGCCCCTGGCAACAGGCCGGGCGGTTGGCATTTTTGGGCTTGTACGCGGTGACGGTGTTCGCGGCGGTTGCCTGGGGTGTTTCCAACGTGCGTCAGATCGATCCGCAAAACCGCGCCGTGGTGTTGCGCATGGGCGCGCTGGATCGCATTCAAAATTCCGGTTTGTTGTGGGCCTGGCCAAGGCCTTTCGAGCAAGTGGTGATCGTGCCGGCAGCTGATCGCGTGAGCGAACGCCGGATTGAAAACCTGCTGCGTTCGGATGTGGCGTTGCAGGCCGATCGCAAAGCTTCGTTTGCCACACCGGTCAGCGATGCCCTGGCCGGCTCCGGGTATTTGTTAACCGGCGATGCCGGGGTGGTGCAACTGGATGTGCGGGTGTTCTACAACGTTACCGAGCCTTATGCCTTTGTGCTGCAAGGCGAGCATGTACTGCCTGCGCTGGACCGGTTGGTGACGCGCAGTGCCGTGGCGCTGACCGCCGCCCGCGATCTGGACACGATCCTGGTGGCGCGCCCGGAGCTGATCGGCACTGACAGCCAGGCCGCCGAACGCCGTGAGCGTTTGCGTGGGGATCTGGTACAGGGCATCAACCAGCAACTTACCGCCCTGAGTACCACCGGGCAGGGCATTGGTGTGCAAGTGGTACGGGTGGACGTGCAATCGAGTTTGCCCGGCCCGGCCGTGAATGCCTTCAATGCGGTACTGACGGCCAGTCAGCATGCCGAGCAAGCGGTGGCCACGGCGCGCAACGAGGCAGCCAAGGTCACTCAGTCAGCCACGCAACAGGCCGATCGCGCCGTCGAGCAGGCGCAAGCCCAGGCCAGTGAGCGTGTGGCCAAGGCCCAGGCGGATACAGCCACCATCAGCAATCTGGCCAAGGTGCAGCAGGCTGGCAACGACCCGGGCTTGATGCTGCGTTTGTATCGCGAACGCATGCCACGGATTCTGGGGCAGGCCGGATCGGTCACCAGTGTTGATCCCAACGATGATTCCCGCCTGATTATTCAGGGAGCTGAACAATGAACGCGTCTGCCACTCAACCCGTCGCGAGCCTGCTGACAGGTACTGAACAACGTCGCGCTGCGCGCCAGTTGACCCTGGCCATGCTGGCGCTGGGCCTTTTGGCCTTGGGGCTGGTGTGGCGCTGGCTGATGCCTGCGCAGGTCGGTGTCAGTCAGTTGCTGCTGGGCGTGGCTTCATTATTGGTGGCCGTGCCGGTGATGCGTTCGGCCTGGTACAGCCTGCGTTACCCCAGTTTGCATGGCATCACTGATCAGTTGATTGCCTTGGCCATGCTCGGTGCCTGGGCTACCGGCGATTTGCTGACGGCAGCTTTGCTGCCGATCATCATGATTTTTGGCCATGTGCTGGAAGAGCGCAGTGTGATTGGCTCCCAGGAAGCGATCCATGCCCTGGGCAAACTGACCCGCAGCCAGGCGCGATTGTTTCAGGCTGACGGCAGCTTGCGGGAAGTCGATAACGCCACCCTCAAGAGCGGTGATCAGGTCGAGGTGCGTGCCGGTGACCGGGTACCCGCCGATGGCCTGGTACTGGCAGGGCAGGCCAGCCTCGACACGGCCTCGATTACCGGTGAGTCAGTGCCGCTGGAAGTTAGTAGCGGCATGCCGATCTTTGGTGGTGCCATTAACCTGGATGGCCTGCTGCGGGTGCAAGTTACCCGTACCGGCGAGGAATCGACGCTGGGTAAAGTCATCGCCCTGATGCAAAGCGCCGAGCGTGCAAAACCTCCGATCACCCGTTTGCTCGAGCGCTATGCAGGCAGCTATATGGTGCTGGTGTTGATGATCGCGGCTGTCACCTGGTTTATCACCAACGATGCCCAGGCCATGCTCGCGGTGCTGGTGGCGGCCTGCCCGTGTGCGTTGGTGTTGTCGGCACCGGCTACGGCGATTGCCGGGATTGCCGTGGCTGCACGTCACGGGATCCTGATCCGCAGTTCGGCGTTTCTGGAAGAGCTGGCCGACCTCACGTCACTGGTTGTGGATAAAACCGGCACCCTGACCTATGGCACCTTGCATCTGCAAGCAGTTGAAACCGATGTGACAGACCCGCAGCCGCTGCTGCAACTGGCTGCCAGTTTGGGCGCGGCCAGTAGCCACCCGGTAAGCCGGGCCCTGGCCGGATTGGTGAGCCACGAGCAGATGCTGCCCCTCACTGATGTGCGCGAGCGTCAGGGGTTGGGGGTTGTGGCTGGCACCGGGCAGGGCGAAGCGGCATTGGGCCGCCCCGAGTTGTTTCACCAATTGCAGATCACCACCACCGCCGTGCCTGAGCACGACGGGCCCATCGCCGGGCTGTCGCTCAATGGCCAGTTTCTGGGCTGGATGTTGTTGGCTGACAGCATCAAACCCGAAGCCCGGCAGGCGTTGAGTGAGCTGCGCGAACTGGGGCTCGGGCGCCAGGTGCTGCTGACCGGTGACCGCCAGAGTGTGGCTGAGCATTTGGCGCACGCGGTGGGCATCCACGAAGTCCAGGCGCAGGCGCTGCCCGAAGACAAGCTCGACCGAGTACTGAGTGAAATCGGCAACGGTTTCCGGCCGATGGTGGTGGGCGATGGCATCAACGATTCGCTGGCGCTCAAGGCCGGAGTGGTTGGTGTTGCGATGGGGGCAGGCGGTGCGGATATCGCGCTGGCGTCGTCGGATATCGTATTGATCGGCAGTGACTTGCGTCGGCTGGGCACCTGCGTGCGTCTGAGCCGTGAGTGCCGTCACACCTTGCAGGTCAACGTGATCATCGGCCTGGGCTGGACCCTGGCCATTGTCGCGGCTGCGGCTTTTGGCTGGCTGGGTGTTGCCGGGGCGATGATCGCCGCGGTGCTGCATAACCTCAGCACATTGTTGGTGCTGGGCAATGCCGGGCGCCTGCTACGTTTTCATGAACCCCTGCAGGCGTTGAAGCCTGCGTGAAAGTGATTCGGATAAACGGTCGCGCCCGCTCTAGCGTCGACCTCCTGTCCGCGAAACTGACAGTTTTGGTTATTCGGCTAACCTATAGTTTTGATATCTGAAATGAAGGAGGAACACAGATGCTCGCGCAACTTCCACCGGCCTTACAGAAACTTCAACTTCCATTACGGCTAAGGCTCTGGGACGGACACGAGTTCAATTTCGGCCCGACGCCCAGCGTCACGATCGTGGTCAAGGACCCGACCCTGGTAGCTCAATTCACCCACCCCAGTCTCGACTTGCTGGGCAGCGCTTTTGTTGAGGGCCGGCTGGAGCTGGAGGGCTCCATCAGCGAAGCGATCCGCGTATGCGATGAGTTAAGCCAGGCACTGGTGGACGATGATGACTACGCTCCGCCACCGCGGGTTTACCACGACAAGGCGACCGACGCCGAATCCATCTCTTATCACTACGACCTGTCCAACGACTTCTACCAGTTGTGGCTTGACCGCGACATGGCCTATTCCTGTGGATATTTTGAAACCGGGGAAGAGAGCCTGGACGAAGCCCAGCAAGCCAAGTTCCGCCTGCTGTGCCGCAAGCTGCGGCTCAAGCCCGGCGAATACTTGCTGGATGTTGGCTGTGGCTGGGGTGGGCTGGCGCGTTTTGCCGCGCGGGAATATGGCGTCAAGGTGTTCGGTATTACCTTGAGCAAGGAGCAGCTCAAACTCGCTCGCGAGCGGGTCAACGCCGAAGGCCTGCAAGACAAGGTCGACCTGCAACTGCTCGATTATCGTGACCTGCCGCAGGATGGCCGGTTCGACAAGATCGTCAGCGTCGGGATGTTCGAACACGTCGGGCACGCCAACCTGCGCGAATATTGCGAAATCCTCTCCAGAGCGGTGCGCGAGGGCGGGTTGGTCATGAACCACGGCATCACCTCCAAGCACACCGATGGTCGTCAGGTCGGGCGTGGCGCGGGGGATTTTATCGACCGTTATGTGTTCCCCAACGGCGAGTTGCCCCATCTGTCGATGATGACTGCCGAGATCAGCGAAGCCGGGCTGGAAGTGGTCGATGTTGAAAGCTTGCGTCTGCATTACGCGCGTACGCTGGATCATTGGAGCCAGCGCCTGGAGCAAAAGCTGGATGCCGCCGCCAAGCAAGTGCCGGAGCAAGCCCTGCGGATTTGGCGTTTGTACCTGGCAGGCTGTGCCTACGCCTTTGCCCACGGCTGGATCAACATCGACCAGATTCTGGCGACCAAACCCCATGCCGATGGCTCGCTGGAGCTGCCACCGACCCGGGCGGACATTTATCGCTGAGTGTGGTTTTCCCAGGTGATGGGTTGCGGGTCCTGTACCCGGTTTTGGTCCAGGACAAAGCGCCCATCCTGCAGGCCGATGTTTTGGTCAACCTTGGCCAGGGCATTTTGTTCAAACGTCAGTGAGCTTTTGTTGAACACAAGATCGTGGCGGGCAACATTGCCGCCCCAGTCCGGTGAGGGGAGGGAGATGTAACTGATGCGGTACTGGTCGTCAGTGAACGCTCCCTCCACCACATACACCCCGTAGTGGTTCTCTCCCGGGGAGATGATTTTGTAGAGACCATTGTCGTAGTAATACAGCACCGCTTCTTCAAAGGGTTTTTCGCTGTACATCTTCTTGTAGTGCAGCCGGTGGATAAATGTCGGCTGGCCTACTTCCACGTTGATTAGCGGCGGGGAGAGCGGTGTGACCTTGGCTTGAGCTGAAGCCAGCGTGCTGATGCTAAAGAGCATGCCCAGTAACGAGAATCGCATTGTTTTTATTCCTTACACTGAACGGCCCGGGGTATTCCGGGCCGTTCAGTTTATGGAAACCTGCTTGATGCTTTTGCCTGCTCCGAGAAATTCAGACCCTTCCTACAGGCTTATAGAACAGGCGAAACCAGCCGCGCTACTCGCATGCCCAGTTGCTGTAGCCGGTGCGTGGACTTGATATCCGCTTCGGTGATTTCACGCGCCAGGGCGAAGTCATCGAGCAACATATGCTCGACCTCACGGGCAAACGTTTCATCGACGGTCAGCAACATCACTTCAAAGTTGAGACGGAATGAACGGTTGTCCATGTTGGCGCTGCCGATGGCGCTGATTTCGTCGTCTATCAACACTACTTTTTGATGCACAAAACCGGGCTGGTAACGGAAGATCCGCACGCCTGCGCGAACGGCTTCGAAGGCATAGAGGCTGGATGCTGCGTAAACAATCTTGTGGTCCGGGCGGGACGGGATCAGGATGCGCACATCCACACCGCGCAGAACGGCCAGCCTGAGCGCGGAAAACACCGCTTCGTCAGGCACAAAGTAGGGGCTGGTAATCCACACCCTTTGATTGGCGGCATGGATGGCCTCAACGAAAAACAGCGAGCAGGTTTCGTATGGATCTGCCGGGCCGCTGGCCAGGAACTGGCAAAGCACGCCACCGTCGGGGTAGCTCTGTGGCAGAAGCAAAGGCGGCAGTTTGCGGGCGGCCCAGAACCAGTCTTCGGCAAAGGACTCCTGCAGGCAGGCGACCACAGGCCCGGTGACCTCCACATGGGTATCGCGCCACGGTGACAACGGCGGCTTGGCGCCAAGGTACTCGTCACCTACGTTGTGCCCGCCGACAAAACCGCGCACGCCATCCACCACCACCACTTTGCGATGGTTACGGAAGTTGACCTGGAAACGACTGATCCAGCCGCCACGGGTGGCAAACGCATAAGTTTGCACGCCACCTGCGCGCAAGGTCTCGGCATAAACTTTTGGCAGGGCATGGCTGCCGATGCTGTCATAGAGCACATGCACCGCAACCCCTTGAGCGGCTTTTTCAAGGAGCAGCGCCTGCAGCCTCATGCCCAGGTCATCGTCCTTGATAATGAAAAACTGCACCAGGACCACTTCTTTCGCACTGCGGATGGCAGCGAAGATCGCGTCGAAAGTGGCCGTGCCATTGATCAGCAACCGTACCGAGTTGTTTGCCAGGCAAGGCATGCGCCCCAGCCTGGGCATCGCGCGCAGCGAGGCGTATGCCTTGGAGCTGCGTGCCGCGAGAGCTTCTTCGACCCACGGGCGCCAGCTCAAATGGGTGATGGCTTCACGCATTTCCTGGTTGGCATCGCGTCGGGCGCGAATGTAATCGTCAAAAGTGCTACGGCCAAAAATCAGATACGGGATCAGCGTGAAGTAAGGAATAAAGAACAGCGACATGGCCCAGGCAATCGAGCCCTGCGCAGTCCTGACCGTCAGCACCGCATGCACGGCGGCAATCAGGCCTAAGCTGTGGATTAATAGAATCAGATAACCAAGTACGTGCGGGCCTAGATAATCCATGCGTCTCCTTACTCCAAAATGTCTAATGCCAGTACTAACAGACCAGGATCTGTTATGAATGTCCTATTTGTTTGTGGGCGCAACACTTGCCCTTTTTTGACGTCTAACGCTGACAATCGCGTAGGAGTTGCTTGATGAATGTTCGTCTGCTTGGGCTGTTCATGGCTTGTGGTTTGTCGATTCCTGTGGCTCAGGCCCAAATGCTGCAACCGGGGCTTTGGGAGCTCAGCTCCAGCAATATGCAGGTAGATGGCCAACAGTTGCCTGAACTGCAGGTAATGTTAGGCCAATTACAGAATATGCTGACCCCGGAACAAAAAGCCCAACTGGAAAGCCAAGGGCTGACCATGGCGGGTAAAGGGGTGCGAGTGTGCCTGACGCCCGAGCAAGTGAAGTCAGACAACATTCCGCTGACAGACCCCAAGTCAGGGTGCAATCAGCAGATCACTGAGCGTAGTGGAAATCAGTGGAAGTTTCGCTTTAGTTGTCCAAAAGCCCAGGGCGCAGGTGTGGCAACGTTTGCCAGTGATCGTGAATTCACCACCCAAGTAAATGGCACCTTTAATGCGACCGGGATTCAGCAGAAGGGCAGCATGGATACCCGTGCTGTGTGGTTGGGGCAAAACTGTGGAACAGTTAAACCGCGCACCTGATCAAAACTCGTTTTGCAGCGCTTTATAGCCGCGCACCAAATCCACATTGGTGCGCGCTACATCCTCTGAAAACTCCGATGCGCTGACACTGACCGGCGCAAACTGGCTCAGGTCAGTGTTGGGTCCGATGCGGGTCGTGGACGGCACATAGAAGTTGTCCGGCAGGTCGCGGCCATCGACCACCGAGTTATGCCGCACCACGCAGCCGTCACCCAGCTCGCAATTGAACAGCACACTGTTGAAACCGATAAACACTCGATCGCCCACTCGGCATGGCCCGTGAACGATGGAGCGGTGCGCAATCGAAGTGCTTTCACCGATAGTGACCGCGGCGCCGGACTTTGAGTGAATCACTACGCCGTCCTGAATATTTGAATTGGCGCCGATGCTGATCGGTTGCATGCCGCCGTCCTGGTCGACTTCATCGGCACGGATCACGGCATAGGGCCCGACAAACACATTCTCGCCAATCACCACCTTGCCGCAGATGATTGCGGTGCGGTCTACATAGGCGGACTCGGCAATCACGGGTAAATCCCCGGAAGGGTTTTTTCTGATCATGGTTTGCTCAATGCAGCGTTCAGGGTGTCGAGGTTGTATTCGAAGAGTCCCAGGAAGGTGCTGGCCGGGCCTTTACTCGCCAGGGCATCGGAGTACAGGGTGCCGCCAATCTGTGCGCCACTTTCATCGGCAATTTGCTGCAACAGGCGCGAGTCCTTGATGTTTTCCATAAACACGGCTTTGACCTTGTCGTCGCGGATCTGGCGAATCAGCGCAGCGACTTCAGCGGCAGAGGGTTCCCGTTCAGTCGACAGACCTTGAGGCGCCATAAAGTCGATGCCATAAGCCTGGCCCAAATAACCGAAGGCATCGTGGGACGTCACGATACGGCGGTTGCCAGCGGGCAGGTTGCCGAGTTTGGTTTTGGCCTGGGCTTGCAGATGATCCAGCGCCTTGAGGTAGGCCTGGCTGTTACGGGTGTAGTCGGCCTGGTCGGCAGGGTCAGCCTCGATCAAGGCCCGGGTGATGTTGTTTACATACAACTTGGCATTCGCCAGATCGTGCCAGGCATGGGGGTCGGGGATGATCGCGCCATCCTCCTCCATTGAATGTGCAGTTACCCCTTCACTGGCGGTGACCAGCGTTGCCCTGGTTTCGGTACTGGTTACCAGACGATCAAGCCAGGGCTCAAAGCCCAATCCATTTTTAATAATCAGCCTGGCCTTGAGCAAAGCCTTGGCGTCGTCGGGTGAAGGCTCGTAGGTGTGAGCGTCTTCATCTGGGCCGACCAGGGCCATGACCTGAATACGTTCACCGCCTATTTTCCGGGTGATGTCCCCCAGAATACTGAAGCTGGTGACGACCGGGATTTTCGGGTTTTCGGCGGCGAACGACAGTGAAGAACCCATTACCAGAAACACACTGAACAACACGGGTAGAGCGCGCATCGTGTAGCACCTCATTGGGATGACAGCAAAGGCGGTCGGCGCAGCAAGCCGTGTACCGGACCGAAAATGACAGACAGCGCATAGCCACAACCCGCCATCAACACAATGGCCGGGCCGCTGGGCAGTGAGTAATAGAACGACAGCAGCAGGCCCAGCCAAACTGAAACGCAGCCAATCACCGCCGAGATCAGGATCAGCACAGGCAGCCGACGGCTCCAGAACCGTGAGGCAATGGCGGGCAGCATCATCAGACCCACGACCATTAATGCGCCGATGGCCTGAAAGCCGATCACCAGGTTCAATACCACAAGGGTCAGGAACAGCCCGTGAGCCAATGGCCCCAGTCGGCTGACGCTGCGCAGGAACAGGGGGTCAAGGGTATCCAGCAACAACGGGCGGTAGATGGCTGCCATCAGCAGCATGCTGAAGGTGGTTACCCAGAACATGCCCGTCAGTGTCTGGCTGTCGACGGCCAAAGCCGAACCGAACAGCAGATGGAGAAGGTCCAGACGTTTACCGGCGATGCCCAGAATCAATATGCCGCTGGCCAGTGAGATCGGATAAAGCGCCGCGAGGCTGGCATCTTCACGCAAACCGGTGCGCCGGGTGATCCACGCTGACAGCCCGGCCATGCTCAAGCCCGCCCCCAATCCGCCCATGGTTAGAGCGGGCAAGCTCAAACCGGCGAACCAAAAACCCAGAGCCGCACCCGGCAAAATGCCGTGTGCGACGGCATCACCAATCAGGCTCATTCGCCGCAAGATCAAAAAAACACCCAGTGGTGCCGTGCTACACGCCAGAAGCAAACCGCCGAACAAGGCGCGGCGCATAAACACAAACTCTTGAAAGGGTTGCCATAACTGGCTGGCGATAACCATCAGGCGACCTGCGGCGGTTTTATCAGTTGGGTACTCGCCGCCAGAACGCTGCCGCTGCCTTTGATCAACAGCGTTTGGGGCATGTGTTTGCGCACTGCGGCCAGGTCATGACACACCACCAGCAATGTTCGGCCCTCGGCCTGCCAAGTGTTGATGTGCTGCCAGAGCAGTTCCTGCCCCAGTTCATCCAATGCTGCATGAGGCTCATCGAGCAATAACAACGGGGCATCGGCCAGGCATAAGCGCGCCAATAAAGCGCGTTGCAATTCACCACCCGACAAGGCCATCAGTGGGCGATGTTCCAGGCCGCTCAAATGCCAGTTCGCCAATACCGTATTCAACCGAGCACTTCGTTGCTGCGCTGTTTGCTTCTTGCCCCAGAATCCTGCGGCCACCAATGCTTGCAAACTGATGGGGAATTGCCGATCCATGAACTGCTGTTGCGGCATATACGCCACGTTGCCACGCCGTGGAACATCCAGCAGGACTTTGCCGGTAAGTGGTTTTTGCAGGCCTGCAATGACTTTAAGCAAGCTGCTTTTGCCGCAACCGTTGGCTCCAATAACGGCAGTCAAACTGCCCTTGGCCATCGCAACATCAAGTGCCGGCGTGAGCGGCTGACCGGGCGCACCCCAGGTCAGGTTCTGGCAGCGGATCATGGGGCCTCCCAGTTCCAAAAACTTTCAGCGACGGCGTCATGACTGTGCAAACTTTCCGCGTGGGTCACTTTCAGTTTGAAGGCGTTTACGCCCGTTGTTTTCTGCAGTGCCGTATTCAGCCGTCGCGCAGCATCTTCACAGAACATCAGGTTTTGGCCGTTGGCCAAGGCGAAAGCCTGCTCGTCTGCGCGCTTGACTGCGGTTTGTACAGCAGTGCCAAGCGAGCTTTCAGCGTTGTCGATAATGTTTTTCAGGGGTAGGCAGGGGTGCTGATGATCCAGAATGATCGACAAATCTGCCGAACTGCGCTGGCTGTGGGGTGTGGCGACAATGCCTTTAGGGCTGCCGAGCCATGCCAAAACATCGGCGTGTTGCAGGGCCTGGTTGGCAAAGTCATCGATAAATTGTTGCTGAATTAATTGCCGGGCCAGTGCTGCTGAGCAGGGGCAAGTGGACGAGTAACTCACGAGAATTTTTAGTTCCACGTGGAACATTCCGTTTTTCAAACTCGCTTCGAGGGTTACCGGATAGCTTTTCCAGCCCGCCAATGGGCTGACCAACGCCGGGCGTTTGAGCAGTAAATCACTGTGAATCCGCACATAGGCTTTATCAGATAGACCTTGGTGGCTATCGAGGAAACGCTGCAGAAGTCGTCTTAGCAGGGCGGGTGTGAGGTTTTCTGTTTCCAGCATATCCAGCGCTAGATACAGGCGAGACATATGAATCCCCCGAGCAGTGGCATCTTTCAGGTTCACCCCGGCGTCGATTTTTGCGCTGAGACGTTGGCCGTCAATCAGCACGGGAGAAGCAATGCCACACATGCCCACCCACTCAAGCGCAATCGCTTGTTGGGATGACTGCGCGGCAATATCCGGCAAGGTCAGCGCATTCATATGAGAGATCCGTTACAGAGTATTTCGACATGTTATATTATAACGATAAAGTCGACGATGCTTTTTTTGCTGGGGCAAACACACAGCAATGTTGAGTACGGATGCTCCCTTATCTGCGGTACAGGCCATGCACAGACGTCAATTGCTCCACTGGCTGCTTGCCAGTTCCGTCTTCACATTACCGCTGGGCGTTTCAGCCGCCCAAATCCAGCACGCCAGGCTATGGCGCACCGGCAAGACCTCGCGTCTGGTTCTGGACCTGAGTGGGCCGGTGCAGTACAAAACCTTCTCTTTGACGGCTCCCGAGCGACTGATTATTGATGTGAGCGGTGCCAGCCTGAGGGGTGATTTCAGCGAGTTGGTACTGGCCAATACAGGCCTGCGTGCCATTCGCTCCGGGCATTTTGGCCAGGGCATTACGCGCATCGTGCTGGATCTGGATGAGCCGGTGCAGCTCAGCAGTTTTCTGCTGCCGCCCAAGGACGGGCAAGGTCACAGGCTGGTGCTTGATCTGACCAAAAGCGCGGTCCCACAACTGAACGCCGCAGTGGCAACGCCCAGCCAGGTACACCCCAAACGCGACATTATTGTGGTGATTGACCCCGGCCACGGGGGCAAGGATCCGGGCGCGACCAGTGCCAAAGGTCATCGCGAAAAAGATGTTGTGTTGTCTATCGCCCAGCTGCTGGCCAAGCGGCTCAAGCGTGAGAAAGGCTTTGATGCGCGACTGGTGCGCAATGATGATTTTTTTGTACCCCTGCGCAAGCGAGTAGAAGTGGCCCACAAGCACAATGCCGACCTGTTTATTTCGGTGCATGCAGACGCCGCGCCGCGTCTCACGGCGTCTGGAGCGTCGGTGTACGCGCTCTCGGAGGGTGGGGCTACATCGGCCACAGCACGCTACATGGCACAGCGTGAAAACGGCGTGGACTTGCTGGGTGCCACTCGCCTTTTGAACCTCAAAGACAAAGATCCGATGCTCGCTGGCGTGATCCTCGATATGTCCATGAATGCCACCATCGCGGCCAGTTTGCAGTTGGGCAATACCATTCTGGGCAGCCTTTCGGGCATCACCTCACTGCATCAAAAACGTGTGGAACAGGCCGGTTTTGCCGTGCTCAAGTCGCCGGATATTCCGTCGATTCTGGTAGAAACCGGCTTTATGTCCAACCCCCGCGACAGCGAGCGCTTGATCACGGCGCGTCATCAACAGGCGGTAGCCGACGGTTTATTTAACGGATTAATCGCTTATTTTCAGAAAAATCCGCCCACCAACAGCCATATGGCGTGGGTAAACGAACAGAAAAACAGTACGTTCGTCACTTCAGGGTTGTCTTGAATGCATTGTTATAATGTATCATTTGTCGATCCGGTATCGGATTGACTGCCAAGCGGGCGTTTTGACCTGCAGCCCTGATGAGGAAATATCCAGATGTCGAATCGTCTTCCTGTAACTGTTCTCTCAGGCTTTTTAGGTGCAGGTAAAAGCACGCTGCTCAATTATATTTTGCGCAACCGCGACAACTTGCGCGTGGCCGTGATCGTTAACGACATGAGCGAAATAAATATTGATGGCGGTGAAGTTCAGCGCGATGTGACCTTGAACCGGGCTGAAGAAAAACTGGTCGAAATGAGCAACGGCTGCATCTGTTGCACCCTGCGTGAAGACTTGCTTGAAGAGGTCAGCGCACTGGCCAGGGAGGGTCGATTTGATTATTTATTGATCGAATCGACCGGTATTTCAGAACCGCTGCCTGTGGCAGAAACTTTTACTTTTCGCGATGAATCAGGACAAAGCCTGGCCGATATTGCCCGCCTGGATACGATGGTTACGGTGGTCGACGGGTTGAATTTTCTGCAGGATTATCAAGCCGCTGAGAGCCTGGATTCACGGGGTGAAACCCTTGGAGAATCCGACGAACGGTCAATTACTGATTTATTGATCGAACAAGTCGAGTTCGCGGACGTCATTTTAATCAGCAAAATTGACCTGATAAGTTCCGACGAACGGCAAGAATTAATTGCCATTCTGCAACGCCTGAACGCTCAGGCCGAAATAATTCCGATGGTCATGGGGGCAGTTGCGCTCAATAAAATTCTCGATACCGGGCGTTTTGATTTTGAACGGGCAGCGCAAGCACCTGGCTGGTTGCAAGAATTGCGCGGTGAGCATGTGCCTGAGACCGAAGAATATGGCATCGCTTCCAGTGCGTATCGCGCGCGCCGACCTTTTCACCCACAACGTTTTTTTGATTTTATCGAGCGCCCCTGGACCAACGGCAAGCTGCTGCGCTCCAAGGGTTTTTTCTGGCTGGCCAGTAAATTTCAGGAGGCGGGTAGCTGGTCCCAGGCGGGCGGGTTGATGCGCTATGGGTTTGCCGGGCGCTGGTGGCGCTTTGTGCCCCGCGACCAATGGCCGCAGGAGCCGCAAGCCACAGCTGAAATTCTGCACAAATGGCTGCCTGAGACTGCCGATTGCCGCCAGGAGCTGGTGTTCATCGGTCAGCACATCGATTTTTCTTTGCTGGCGGATGAACTCGATGCCTGTTTGCTGACCGATGCCGAAATGGCCTTGGGCGAAGCGGGATGGAAGCTGCTGAACGATCCCTTTGGCGATTGGCATGAAGAGGTGGCGGCATGACCAATGCGCTTGCCTGTACCGCTGAACCCCTGATCCAGCAGGTGAGCGGGGAAACGCCAGAGGTCATGACCCGAATTCTGGATGAAGACGTCAACCTGGCCATCTGGCAGCGTCAATTGCCTGTGCATATCGTCGATTTCGGCGCCTTGTTGCTCTCGCTTGACGAGCCTCTGGCTGACGCCATTGTTATTGACATGAGCGATGAAACGACGCCACCCAACCTTCGGGACCTGGCTTGCAGATTCAACGACCTGGAAGGCTACACAGGCTTTATTGCCGATGTTTCCTGGCTGGTGAGCGCCTATGCGTGTCTATTGGGCGCCAAACGCATTGGGCTGCGTCTCAGGGCCTTGGACAAGGCCATGTGCCCACGCTTTCATGTGGATCACGTTCCTGTACGACTTATTACGACTTATGCGGGAATGGGCAGTCAGTGGCTGGAGGAAGGCGTGATGGAGCGTCGTCAGCTCGGGCAACCACACGCTGAGCCCACCCGGGGGGCCTTGATTCAGCAAATCAGTGCCGGGCAAGTTGCCCTGCTCAAAGGCGAGAAGTGGCAGGGTAACGAGGGGGCGGGCTTGATCCACCGTTCACCTGCGCTGGCGGCGGGCGAACGACGGCTGATTTTGACCCTCGATTGGCTGGCCTGAGGCATATTGCTTGCTTTGACCCTACAGAAGCTGGCGATCATGTTGCAGAACATTCCCACCCATGTGATTGCCGGGCCGCTTGGCGCCGGCAAAACCAGTCTGATTCAGCACCTGATGGCACACAAACCACCACACGAACGCTGGGCGGTACTGGTCAATGAGTTCGGTCAAATCGGCCTGGATGCAGCCCTGATGAGCCAGGGAAGCGATGATATTGCTATCACCGAAGTGGCGGGTGGTTGTGTGTGCTGCGTCAATGGCGCGCCTTTTCAGATCGGTTTGAGTCGCCTTTTGCGCAAGTCCAGGCCCGACCGCCTGTTTATCGAGCCTTCTGGCTTGGGTCATCCCGCACAGATTTTAAAGCAGCTCGGCGAAGCGCCCTGGCTGGGGGTTTTGGCGCTCCAGCCCTGTGTCATGGTGCTTGATGCGCAAGCGATGGCCCAGGGCAAACCGTTACCCAAAACCCAGCAAGAAGCCCTGAAAAGTGCCGGTTTACTGGTCATGAATAAATCTAATAGTGTCCCAAATGAGCAACGTGAACAGATTGCATGCAGCCTGCCAAAGTGCCCTGTTTTATGGGTCGAGCATGGCCGTATCCCTTTAAATACGCTGCCTGCAGCCCACATGAATACCTCTCATGCTGTGGATAACTCATTGATTTATAAGGATTTTAATCATGTTGGCAGTGTCTTTTCCGACCCGCGAACGCCGATGGTGATGACTCAACATCAGCCCGAAGGATGGAGCGCAGGTTGGCGCTGGCACCCCTCCCGCCAATTTGACCTGGACTTGCTGCAACAATGGCTCGAAAGCCTGGATTGGCAGCGTGCGAAGCTGGTTATTCATGGTTCGGCGGGCTGGTTTTCGAACAATTCTGTGGATAACTCGATCGCGCAGTGGAAATCGAGTGAGTGGCGCAAGGATTCACGTCTCGAATTGATTTTTGCTCAGCCCCAGGATCTGGATGCTCTTCAATCGGGACTGGAAAACTGTCTGCTCAAGGAGGTTTTTTAGGTGGCAGGCCTGTGCTGCGAGGCGTAAAACCCGGGGCTTTAGTGGGTTCTGTGCTGGTAAAATTGTCCTACAACTTGAAGTGTGCACATGGGATTTTCACCGTCTAAATTCTGTAGAGGTGTCTATCTCAATGGTTTTGGCGATGTTTTGCGAAAAGTTATCCACAGGCGCCCGGCTTGCAGGCGCTGAAAGGCGGGCTCAGTGGCGCAATGTTGTTCACTTAAGCGGTTTCTGCCTCTGTGGGAGCGGGCTTGAACGGCGTTGCTTTTAAGTGAACAGCATTGGGCTCAGTGGCGGGTCTTGCTGTGTTCCTGGCGCCACTGGCTGAGTTCGATCACCTGAGCGCTGGGAATGACGCTTGGCTCGGCTTCGCTCTGGAACGGGTAGGGCGGCAGCTCGATTTTTACGCTGTGGGCGCCGAACTGGGTGATGGTTCCGGTATGACGCTGATCACCGGTCACCGTGAATTCAAAGTTATACACACGGGCCAGGCGTTTATTGCCATTGGCGTCGGGGATCAGGCCGATTTTTTTTAGCGCCACGTTTTCATCGAGCAGCTCGATATCGAGGTTTTTGCAGTGTTGCTTGACCCGCTCCAGCGCCCGCTCGCGCAACCCGTGGTTGTGCCACAGCCAGGCAGCGCCTGCAGCCAGCAGCATGAGGACAAACATATTTCCCAGGGTCAGCATTACATGTGCTCCAACAGATTGTGCTCAGCTTAACTGCGTCTTCAACCTGTCGTACAGGCCGCGTTTGGTCGCATACTGCGTGGCTTGAATCCACCCGTAGTCTGGAATCCGGCATGAAACGTACACCTCATTTACTCGCCATCCAATCCCACGTGGTTTTCGGCCATGCCGGCAACAGCGCAGCGGTTTTTCCTATGCAGCGCGTCGGGGTGAATGTATGGCCTCTGAACACGGTGCAGTTCTCCAACCACACTCAGTATGGCCAGTGGACGGGGGAAGTGTTGGCCCCCGAGCAAATTCCTTCGCTGGTCGACGGAATCGCTGCCATCGGCGAGCTGGGCAACTGTGATGCGGTTTTGTCCGGTTACCTGGGCAGTGCGGCGCAGGGCCGGGCCATTTTGAGTGGCGTGGCCCGTATCAAGGCCGTCAACCCCCATGCGCTGTACCTGTGTGACCCGGTCATGGGCCACCCGGAGAAAGGCTGCATCGTGCCCCAGGAGGTCAGTGACTTCCTGCTGGAAGAGGCGGCGGCGATGGCTGATTTCCTGTGCCCCAATCAGCTGGAGCTGGACAGTTTTTGCGGGCGTCACCCGCAATCGTTGCTCGACTGCCTGGCGATGGCCCGCAGCCTGCTGGCCCGCGGCCCGAAAGCGGTGTTGGTGAAGCATTTGTCGTATCCGGGCAAACCGGCTGAAAGCTTCGAGATGCTGCTGGTTACGGCAGAGGGTAACTGGCACTTGCGCCGGCCGCTGCTGGCCTTCCCGCGTCAGCCTGTGGGCGTGGGTGATCTGACCTCAGGGCTGTTTCTGGCGCGGGTACTGCTGGGGGACAGCCTGGTGGCTGCATTTGAATTTACTGCGGCGGCGGTTCATGAGGTGTTGCTGGAAACCCAGGCCTGCACCAGCTATGAATTGCAACTGGTGCGCGCCCAGGACCGCATTGCCCATCCGCGCGTGCGGTTTGAGGCCGTGCCGATCAGTTTGTAAGCAAACTGAACAAAACCTGTGGGAGCGGGCTTGCTCGCGATTCAGGCAACTCGGTTTATCTGTAAGACCGAGTTGATTTCATCGCGGGCAAGCCCGCTCCCACAAGTCGCTTACAGTGTTTCGTCTTTCAGTTCGCGGTAACGCTGCTCCAGTTCCTGACGGATCTGGCGGCGTTGCTTGCCCTGGATAAAGCGGCGCTTGTCTTCGCTGTTCAATGGCTGCAACGGCGGAACAGCGGCCGGTTTACGGTCGTCGTCCACGGCTACCATGGTGAAGAAACAGCTGTTGGTGTGGCGCACCGAGCGCTCACGGATATTTTCGGTAACGACCTTGATGCCAACTTCCATCGAGGTGTTGCCGGTGTAGTTGACCGAGGCGAGGAAGGTCACCAGCTCACCGACATGAATCGGCTCGCGGAAAATAACCTGGTCCACCGACAAGGTGACCACATAACGCCCCGCATAGCGGCTGGCGCAGGCATAGGCGACTTCATCGAGGTACTTGAGCAGGGTTCCGCCGTGAACATTGCCAGAAAAATTGGCCATGTCCGGGGTCATCAAGACCGTCATCGACAGTTGGGCGTTTCCGGGTTCCATAGCAGCAGGCTCGCGGTTGTGTTGCAGCAGTGAAATGGGTATCTCTGTGGATACTTGTCGATTTTTGAAACAGTTATTAACGGGACGTTGCCGTTTTGACTGCCGTCACGCTTATCTCTATCTGTTTCCATATATTGCACCGCCTTTCTGGCGCAAGTCGCGGTGTTAACCTGCAAAAGTCCGTTAGTCGGATACTTCCTACATTTAAAACAGTCGATGCGTGCGGCCTGACAGGCTGTGTCTGTCGTCATGTTGCCTGGTGAATATCAAACAAGGAGTGCCACGCCATGCATGCCATCAGTTTTATTCAGGATCTGGCAGTCATCATGCTGGTTGCGGGTGTGGTGACGATTCTTTTCCACCGTTTCAAACAGCCGGTGGTGCTGGGTTATATCGTTGCCGGTTTTATCATTGGCCCGCACACCCCGCCGTTTGGCTTGATCCACGATGAAGAAACGATCAAGACCCTGGCCGAGTTGGGGGTGATCTTCTTGATGTTTTGCCTGGGGCTGGAGTTCAGCCTGCGCAAATTGTTCAAGGTCGGGGCAACGGCCTTTATCGCAGCGTTTATGGAAATTACGCTGATGATCTGGATCGGCTATGAAATTGGCCGATGGTTCGACTGGAACACGATGGATTCGCTGTTTTTGGGCGCCATCCTGGCCATTTCCTCGACCACCATCATCGTCAAGGCGCTCAACGACCTGAAGATGAAAAACGAGCGCTTCGCCCAGCTGATTTTTGGCGTGTTGATCGTTGAAGATATTTTGGGCATCGGGATTATTGCGCTGTTGTCGAGCATCGCGGTCAGCGGCAGTGTCAGCCCCGAAGAAGTGTTTTCGACGGTCGGTAAATTATCGCTGTTCATGATTGTGGCCCTGGTGATCGGCATTCTGCTGGTGCCGCGGGTACTGGCGTATGTGGCCCGATTCGAAAGCAATGAAATGCTGCTGATTACCGTGTTGGGGCTGTGTTTTGGCTTCTGCCTGCTGGTGGTCAAGCTGGAATACAGCATGGTGCTCGGGGCGTTTTTGATCGGTGCGATCATGGCCGAGTCGCGTCAGTTGCTGAAAATCGAACGGCTGATCGAGCCGGTGCGTGACTTGTTCAGTGCGATTTTCTTTGTGGCCATCGGGCTGATGCTCGACCCGGCCATTCTGCTGGAATATGCGCTGCCCATCGTGGTGATTACCGTTGCCGTGGTACTGGGCAAGATGCTGTCCTGCGGGTTGGGGGCGTTTATCGCAGGCAATGACGGACGCACCTCGCTGCGGGTCGGGATGGGGCTGTCCCAGATTGGGGAGTTTTCTTTCATTATTGCGGCGCTGGGTATGACACTGCAGGTCACCAGCAGCTTCCTGTACCCCGTAGCGGTGGCCGTATCCGTATTGACCACCCTGATGACCCCTTACCTGATACGCGCCGCAGACCCGCTCTCGCTCAAGCTGGCCCAGGTGGTGCCGGGGCGCCTGTCACGGGTGTTGGGGCTCTATGGCGAATGGCTGCGCAGTATTCAGCCGCAAGGTGAGGGGGCGCTGCTGGCGGCCATGATCCGCAAGATCCTGCTGCAGGTTGGCGTTAATCTGGCTTTGGTTATCGCTATTTTCTTTGCCGGCGGTTATTTCGCACCGCGCATCGGGCGTTATCTACAGGGCTGGATTCTGGAGCCGAGCTGGCAAAAGGGGATGATCTGGGGGGCTGCCTTGCTGCTGTCGCTGCCGTTTTTGATCGCGGCGTATCGCAAGCTCAAGGCGCTGTCGATGCTCCTGGCGGAGATGGGGGTCAAGCCGGAAATGGCCGGGCGCCATACGCAGCGTGTGCGTCGGGTGATCTCGGAAGTGATCCCGATTTTATCGTTGCTGGTGATTTTTTTGCTGCTGTCAGCCTTGTCGGCGAGCATCTTGCCTACCAACGAGTTGCTCATGGTGATTGCCGTCGTGGCAGCGGGCGTGGCGGCGCTGTTGTGGCGCTGGTTTATCCGGATTCATACGCGCATGCAGGTTGCACTGCTGGAGACGCTGGATAACCACAAGGAGGGGGGGCACTGACAGCCCGCTGACCAATGGCTGGAAAGCGGGCCGGGCTTACTGGCAGATATCAGCTTTCCAGCCAGACGTCGCGCGCCCAGTGCCAGACCGACTCCCAGGTTTCTTCGGTGACGAGTTCTTCTTCGCCGGACCACAGCACCACGGTGCCGTCTTCTTCCACGCAGTAGTAGTCGTCGCCGTCCTGGCAAATAGGGATCAGGCTGCGGTCTACGCCGGCATCCCAGGCGTTTGCCGCCACTTCCGGCAGGTAGGTGTGCGATTGCGGGTCGGTCACGGTGACCGGCTCCAAGCTGCCATACACTACGTCACTGACGGTCAGCAGAAATTCTCTGAAGACAAATGGAATATCGATGAACAGCTGTTCTTCGATTTCCACCAACTGGTCTTCTTCAGGCAGTTCCAGGGGAACCGGTACAGGCTCGTTTTTTTCGCGTAGCTCTTCAATAATTTCTTCCACGACCTCATCCTCATGCTCTATGGCGCGGTTTATATGACGCGCTTTATACAGTAGCTCGTTATAAGTGCAATCGTGAAATGCAAAGCCCCGGACAAGTCCGGGGCTTTGGTTAACGCATGTTTCGCTCGCGGGATCAGCCGTTCTGGCGGATACCTGCCACCAGCCAAGGCTGGTTGTCGCCTTGCTGGCGCTCCATGTTCCAGCTTTCGCTGAAGGCTTCGCCCTGGTCAAAGCGCGAGTTTTTCGACACGCCGCTGAAGGTCAGGGTGGCGATGGTCTTGTCTGCACGATCATCCAGTCCGTCCAGTTGCACGGTCAGGTTGTCGATGTAGGTGGACTGGAAGCCATCACCCAGCTCAGCGCGTTCACGCTTGAGGAAGTCGAGCATCTGCGGCGTCACGAACTCGGCGATTTTATCCATTTCGTTGGCATCCCAGTGCTGTTGCAGGGACTGGAAATGGTTACGCGCAGCTTCCAGGAAGTTCTGCTCGTTGAACCAGGCCGGCGCATTGATCACCGGGCGGGCTGCAGGGGCAGCCGAGCCGCCGAAGATCGAACCTGCTGGCTTGGCGTCGAACGCTTCGCGTTGCATGGGTGCGTGGCCAGCAGGGGCCATCATGTCAGCCTGCTTGCGACGACGGGCCGCGATAAAGCGGAAGATCAGGAAGGCGATAACCGCCATGATCAGGATGTCGAAGAACTGCATGCCCTGGAAGCCGCCGCCCATGAACATGGACGCCAACAGGCCACCGGCAGCGAGGCCGGCCAGAGGGCCAAGCCAGCGCGAAGCACCGCCGGCTTTTGCGGCGGCGCCTGCAGCACCGGCAGCCGCAGGGGCTGCAGCTGGAGCGGCTTGACGCGTTTGGTGGCTAGGCGCTGCACCCGCGCTTTTGCCGCCGCCGAAGCGCTTGGCGTTCGCGTCGATGCTCATCGTCAAGCCGATGCACAACGCCATGGCGATGCTAAGAAAACGTTTCATAAGGGGTTCCCATTTGTGGATATCACGCGCGCCATGTTGCACAGGTGAGCTGTGACTGGCTAGCGGTGAAGTGTTTCGGGCTTTTGCTTATTTATCTGTAAGAGACAGATTTTTTTACTGTAGGACGTATTGATGTGGGAGCGGGCTTGCTCGAGATTCCCTGCACTCGGTGCATTTGATACACCGAGGTGCTGCCATCGCGAGCAAGCCCGCTCCCACCGTTATCTATCAATCCAGATTATTCCCGCAAAGCTGTCGGATTGCTGTCAGACCGCTTCAAGTTTGGCGTAGCCCATCATCAGCCATTTGCTGCCTTCGCTGAAGTTGACCTGTACCCGTGCCTGGGCTCCGGCGCCCTCGAAGTTGAGAATGACGCCTTCGCCGAAGACCGCATGCTTGACCATCTGGCCGAGCTTGAATTCGGTTTCCGGGATTTCCGAGCCGCCAAACAGGCTGCTGGCACTCTGTTTTTGACCACCGCCGAAAGGGCGACTGACACTGTTGGACAGTCGAACTTCCTGGATCAGGCCTTTCGGTACCTCACGAACGAAGCGTGAAACCTTGTTGTAGGTTTCGCTGCCGTACAGGCGTCGGGTTTCGGCGTAGGTCATCACCAGGTTTTGCATGGCGCGGGTAATGCCCACATAGGCCAGGCGCCGTTCTTCTTCAAGGCGGCCGGGTTCTTCCAGGCTCATCTTGTGCGGGAACAAGCCTTCTTCCATGCCCACCAGGAACACATACGGGAACTCCAGGCCTTTGGCGCTGTGCAGCGTCATCAGCTGGATACCGTCTTCGTGCTCTTCGGCCTGGGTATCGCCAGCCTCCAGCGAGGCATGGCCGAGGAAGGCGGCCAATGGCGACAGCTCTTCGTCTTCGTCATTGTTCTCGAAGTTGCGTGCTGCGCTGACCAGTTCCTCAAGGTTTTCTACCCGGGCCTGGCCTTTTTCGCCTTTTTCCGCCTGATGGTAGGCAATCAGGCCGCTCTGCTCGATCACGGTCTGGGTCATCAGATGCAAAGGCATCTCCATGACTTTTGCCGCGAGGTTATCAATCAGCTCCATAA
The DNA here is from genome assembly GCF_900105835.1 of Pseudomonas fragi. Classification (NCBI taxonomy): domain Bacteria; kingdom Pseudomonadati; phylum Pseudomonadota; class Gammaproteobacteria; order Pseudomonadales; family Pseudomonadaceae; genus Pseudomonas; species Pseudomonas fragi. Next base: position 3,171,015 of record NZ_LT629783.1, on the reverse strand, counting down.
AGCCGGCAATAGCGCCCGAAGCACGGCCGGGGAGGGCTTTATTGGCGATCAGCTGGCGCATCGCTTCCCACATCGACACATCGCTGTGGCGTGCGTGTTCACGGATGGCCTCGACGGTTTTTTCGCCAATGCCGCGGGCTGGTACGTTAATCACCCGCTCCAGCGCCGCATCATTGCCACGGCCTTCGAGCAGGCGCATATAAGCCATCGCATTCTTGATTTCCGCGCGTTCGAAGAAGCGCTGGCCACCATAGATGCGGTAGGGGATGCGTTCGCGCAGCAAGGCTTCTTCAAGCACCCGCGATTGGGCGTTGGAGCGATACAAAATGGCGATATCGCTGTGGGCAATGCCGGTTTTCAGTGCGCTCTCGATGGTCTCGACCACATAGCGCGCTTCGTCGTGTTCGTTGAACGCGGCGTACAGATTGATGGCTTCGCCTTCGCCGCCGTCAGTCCACAGCTCTTTGCCCATGCGCCCGGTGTTGTTGGCAATCAGGGCGTTGGCCGCTTTGAGGATGCCGGCCGTGGAGCGATAGTTCTGCTCCAGGCGGATGGTTTCGGCGTCCGGGAAGTCGGTTGAGTACTGGTAGATGTTTTCGATTTTCGCGCCGCGCCAGCCGTAGATCGACTGGTCGTCATCGCCCACCACCATCAGGCTGTCGCCGCCCTGGGCCAGCAATCGTAGCCAGGCATATTGAACGGCGTTGGTGTCCTGGAATTCGTCTACCAGGATGTGCCGGAAGCGTTTCTGGTAGTGCGCCAGCAAGCCCGGGTTGTCGCGCCACAGGTCCAGGGCACGCAGCAGCAGTTCGGAAAAATCGATCACACCGGCGCGCTGGCACGCGACCTCATAGGCCTCGTAAATATTGCGCATGGTGGCCAGGAACAAATCGCCGCTGGCCTGGATATGTTTGGGGCGCAGGCCTTCGTCTTTCTGGCCGTTGATAAACCACTGTGCCTGACGCACCGGCCAGCGCTGTTCATCCAGCCCCAGTTCACGGATCACACGCTTGACCAAGCGTTGCTGGTCGTCGCTGTCGAGGATCTGGAACGTCTGGCTCAGGCCGGCTTCTTGCCAGTGAGCCCGCAGCAGGCGGTGAGCCAGGCCGTGGAAGGTGCCCACCCACATACCGGCGGGGTTGATCCCCATCAGCTGCTCGATGCGATGGCGCATCTCGGCGGCAGCCTTGTTGGTGAAGGTCACCGACAGCACGGAGTGTGGGGACGCGTTTTCGACCTGGATCAACCAGGCGATACGGTGCACCAGCACACGGGTTTTGCCGGAACCTGCGCCGGCCAGGACCAACTGACGCCCGACACTGGCCGTGACGGCCTGACGTTGGGCATCGTTGAGAGAATTTAACAAGAGAGAGAGATCATCGCGCATCGGGGCATTTTAGGGGCTGTTGGCCTTTGATTGCTAGCCGCGTGGCGGTCTTGGGCCGAGCGGTCGAAAAGGCTGGCAGTAAAAGAGCCCGGCGTGTTTCATCCAATTTAATGGCACCCGTGCGTTTGGTCGTGGGTATTGCTTGTGTATGCTCGGATGACTTTTTGGCTCATCTACTGATAAGAATCTTGCCGATGGTTCAGAGTTTAAATTCGCCGGGTGTTTTTTTCGGCATGGGTATCGGCCTTTTTTTGCTGGCGGGTGGTTTGGGTTGGCAGTTCAACCGGATCAAACAACGGCGCAAGGCGAGGCGCTTGCAGCAACAAGGCCTGTTCGCCGACTTGCAGCAGGCCAATGACCGTAGCGAGCAACTGCACACCGAACTGGCCCGCGAAGTGGAGCAGCGGCGTGTGGTGGAGGCGCGGGTGCGCCACCTTAGCCAGTTTGATGAGTTGACCGGCCTGGCCAATCGTTCCCTGTTCAAGGAGCGCCTGGAGGAGGCCAGCCAGCGCGTGCGCCAGGGTTCGTGCAATCTGACCTTGCTGCACATCAACCTCGATCGTTTCAAGCTGCTCAATGACAACTTTGGCCATGAACTGGCCGATCATGTGTTGCAAAAAATGGCTGAGCGCATCACCAAGGCCTTGCCTGAGGCCGACACCCTTGCGCGCCTGTCGGGTGATGAATTTGCCGTGTTGTTTGATGCCTATAACAGCCTGACCAGCCTGGCGCGGGTAGCCACCCGGCTTCTGGAAAAACTCAGTCGGCCGCTGATGGTGGACGGCCATGAGTTAGTGATCAGTGTATCCATTGGCATCAGTTTGTTACCGGGTAGCGCACGGGACATTGCGAGCCTGGTCCATCAGGCCAACAAGGCCATGCATCAGGCCAAGCACCTGGGTGGTGGCACTTTTCAGTTCTACAGTCACAGCCTGCAACGCAGCACCCTGGAGCGCCTGCAGTTGGAGAACCAGTTGCGCAAGGCCATTGCCGAGCGCCAGCTCGATGTGTTCTATCAACCCAAGCTGTGCCTGGCCAGCGGCCGCCTGCACGCCGCCGAAGCGCTGGTGCGCTGGGATCACCCGCAATTGGGCAGCGTGCCGCCGAGCGACTTTATCGCCCTGGCCGAGGAGACTGGCCTGATCAGCGCCATCGGTGAATTTGTGCTGCGTGAAGCCTGCCGCCAGGCCTGCGAATGGCAACATGAAGGGCTGGCGCCGATACGGGTGTCGGTGAACCTGTCGGGGCATCAACTGCGCCAGGGCAAGCTGGTCAGCCTGGTGCGCCAGGTGCTCGAAGACACAGGGCTGGCACCGCATTGCCTTGAGCTGGAACTGACAGAGAGCCAGCTGCTCGACAATGTTGAATACATCATCGCCACCTTTGAGCAATTGCATGCGCTGGGGGTGAAGCTGGCGATTGATGATTTTGGCACCGGTTATTCATCGCTCAGTTACCTCAAGCGGTTTGCGGTGGATTACGTCAAGATCGATAAAACCTTTATTCACGGCGTGGGGCGCTGTAGCGAAGACGAGGCCATCACCCTGGCAATTATCGACATGGCCCACAGCCTGGCCCTCAAGGTCGTGGCAGAGGGCGTTGAAAACGAGGCGCAACTGGCCTTTCTCAAGGCTCGCCAGTGCGATGAAGTGCAGGGTTACTTGATCAGCCGTCCAGTCAGTGCACAGCAATTGGGCGACTTGTTGCGCGCAGGTGCCGCTGCCTTGTAGTGCGAAAAAGGGCTACACACGCCTGATCCTGCTTGATTAAAGGGTGATAACAGTAATAGATAGGGCGTATTGGGTGGGCAGAAAACGAATTCTTGTAGTATAACTACAAGATTGCTACATCCCCGGCACCCGCCGCTTACAGACCGAGTCCTGCCCTTTGAACCTGCTGCAACATATTGCCCAGTCACGCCACCTGTTACGTAAATCGGAACTCAAGGTCGCCGATCACGTGCTGCTTGATCCTGCGGCTGTAATGCACAGTTCCATGGCCGACCTTGCCCACAGCGTCGGTATCAGCGAGCCCACCATCGTGCGTTTTTGCCGTGCGATAGGCTGCTCGGGGTTCCAGGACTTGAAGCTCAAGCTGGCGCAAAGCCTGGCGGCAGGGGCCAGTTTTGGTCAGTTCGCGATCCACGAAGACGATTCGGTTGCGGACTACAGCCTGAAGATTTTCGACACGACGCTGCACACCCTGATGGACGTGCGCGAGAAGCTCGACCCGGTCGCCTTGCAGCGTGCGGTAACGGCCATGTCGCAAGCACAGCGGGTCGAGTTCTACGGTTTTGGTGCGTCGGGTGCAGTAGCGGCAGATGCCCAGCACAAGTTTTTCCGTTTGTTGCTGACCGCTGCGGCGTATTCCGACCCGCATATGCAAGCGATGTCGGCGGTGACCTTGAAGCCCACCGACGTGGCAATCTGCATTTCCCAGTCGGGCCGCTCCAAAGACTTGCTGATCACCGCCAACCTGGTGCGTGAAAGCGGCGCGACCTTGATCACCTTGTGTCCGAGCCAGACGCCGCTGGCAGAACTGGCGACGGTCAACCTGGCGATCGATGTGCATGAAGACACCGAAATCTACACCCCGCTAACCTCGCGTATTGCCCACCTGGTGGTGATTGACGTGCTGGCGATGGGTGTTGCGATGGCCCGCGGCCCGAGCCTGGTCAACCACCTCAAGAGCGTCAAGCGCAGCCTGCGCAGCTTGCGCCTGTCGCCCAAGTCGCTGAAAAGCCACGAAGATTAAAAGCGCCCTCACCCTAACCCTCTCCCAGAGGGAGAGGGGACTGATTGGGGGGTGTTGCAGTTTTATGGCCGTCTGAAGTGGCTGCGTTGAATCCGAAATTTACCCGGTTAGCTCCCTCTCCCTCCGGGAGAGGGTTGGGGTGAGGGTGCTCTTGATCGCCAAGCAATTTCATCCCCCTGTCATCCAGGCTTCGCAAAGCCGTCACAAACATAGTCCATCGTGAAACTCCCGTACACGCCTTGGGAGACTCGAAATGGCTCAGCCTTACGAAGAACGCAATAGCGCCGTCAAAACCCGCCGTCAGCAAGAAGACCAGCGCCGCATGGCCTTCCGTCGTGCGATTGAAGACCATACGAGCCAGCGCCAACTGCGCCTGGAAACCTCTGACTACCCCGACCTGGGATCGATCAACTATTGGCAGGCTGCGTCGGCAAGTGGCCGTCGAAGCGCTCAACCAGCGCGCTGATCTGCAGGCGCTCACTGCGAATAAACCCCAGAAATGCATGCGCCACCGGCGACAGGCGCTTGGCCTTGGCCTGCACCACGCACCAGCTGCGGTACAACGGCAATTCTTCGACCGGCAGCTCGCGCAGCAGGCCGGTCGCCAGCTCCAGGCTGACGGCGTGGCGTGTTAACAGCGCCACGCCCAACCCGGCCACCGCACATTCGCGCTGAGACTCGTTGGACGACACTTCCAGCGTCTGATTGAAGTGCACGCGCTTCTCCTTGAAATACTCCTCACACGCCATGCGCGTGCCCGAACCCTGTTCGCGCATCAGCAGGGTATACGGCTCAAGATCCTGCAACCGCAGCGGCCCTTGCATGCACAGCGGGTGTTCGGCAGGTGCAACGGCCACAATCGGGTTATTCAAAAACGGCAGAAACTCCAGGCCCATGTCCTGCGGCACCATCGACATGATCACCAGATCGTCGCGGTTATCGGATAGCCGACGAACGGCCTGCGCCCGGTTGACCACGGTCAGTTGCAAATTGACTTCCGGGTGCTGGCGCTTGAAGGCAGCAAACAGATGCGGCACAAAATATTTCGCACTCGACTCCACCGCCAGTTTTAGCTGCCCCTGCAATGACCCGAGCATGTCGGAAAGCTGCATGTCGAGGTTTTCCAGGCGGCCGAAAATATCCCGGCTGGCCAACTGAAGCGCTTCAGCGGCCTCGGTCATGTACAGCTTTTTGCCAACGTAGTCGAACAAAGGCTGGCCAATCAGCTCTTCAAGCTGACGAATTTGTAGACTTACGGCGGGTTGCGTCAGCGACATTTCTTCTGCGGCGCGGCTGTAAGAGCGCAAATCACAGACTTCGTTAAACACCTGCAATTGGCGAAAAGTGATACGCATCAATGACTTACGCATTTTTATAAAATTATCCGAAGCGGGAAGTGCTCTGACTATAAGTTGTTACTTATGCACGACCCAAGAATTATTGATTTTTGTTTATCGCTGCGCAGGTCTAGTGTGACAACACAACGGTTCAGACACATTTGGACACGTCCCGACCTGGTCTAGCAGGTCGTTTGTTCCATGGGCTTTAGGAAGATTCCAAGTGATAAAAAAGATCCTGATCGCCAACCGCGGAGAAATCGCCGTCCGCATCGTGCGTGCCTGCGCCGAGATGGGGATTCGCTCTGTAGCGGTCTATTCCGAAGCTGATCGGCATGCCTTGCACGTCAAGCGCGCTGACGAAGCACACAATATCGGCGAAGACCCGCTGGCCGGTTATTTGAACCCGCGCAAGCTGGTTAACCTGGCCGTTGAAACCGGTTGTGATGCCTTGCATCCCGGTTACGGTTTTCTGTCAGAAAATGCTGAATTGGCTGATATCTGCGCCGAGCGCGGGATCAAGTTCATCGGCCCTGCCGCTGAAGTCATTCGCCGCATGGGCGACAAGACTGAAGCGCGCCGCAGCATGATCAAGGCTGGTGTTCCGGTTACGCCGGGCACTGAAGGCAACGTTGCCGACATCCACGAAGCCTTGATTGAAGGCGAGCGCATTGGTTACCCGGTGATGCTCAAGGCCACCTCGGGTGGTGGCGGTCGCGGCATTCGTCGCTGCAACAGCCGTGAAGAGCTGGAGCAAGCCTTCCCGCGGGTGATCTCGGAAGCTACCAAGGCTTTTGGTTCGGCCGAAGTGTTTCTGGAAAAATGCATCGTCAACCCCAAGCACATCGAAGCGCAGATCCTAGGTGACAGCTTTGGCAATGTGGTGCACCTGTTTGAGCGCGACTGCTCGATCCAGCGTCGCAACCAGAAGCTGATCGAAATCGCCCCAAGCCCTCAGCTGACCCCGGAACAGCGCGCCTATATCGGCGACCTGTCGGTGCGTGCAGCCAAGGCCGTGGGTTACGAGAACGCCGGTACCGTGGAGTTCCTGCTCGCCGAAGGCGAGGTGTACTTCATGGAGATGAACACCCGGGTGCAGGTGGAACACACCATCACCGAAGAAATCACCGGCATCGACATTGTCCGTGAGCAAATCCGTATCGCCTCCGGCCTGCCGCTGTCGATCAAGCAGGAAGACGTGCAGCACCGCGGCTTTGCCCTGCAGTTCCGGATCAATGCCGAAGACCCGAAAAACAACTTCCTGCCAAGTTTCGGCAAGATCACCCGTTACTACGCGCCCGGCGGCCCTGGTGTGCGTACCGATACGGCGATCTACACCGGCTATACCATCCCGCCGTATTACGACTCCATGTGTCTGAAACTGGTGGTGTGGGCCCTGACCTGGGAAGAAGCGATGGACCGTGGTTTGCGCGCCCTCGACGACATGCGTCTGCAAGGGGTCAAAACCACCGCCGCGTATTACCAGGAAATCCTGCGTAACCCGGAATTCCGTAGTGGCCAGTTCAACACCAGCTTCGTAGAAAGCCACCCTGAGCTGACCAACTACTCGATCAAGCGCAAACCCGAAGAGCTGGCCCTGGCCATCGCCGCCGCCATCGCCGCCCACGCAGGCCTGTGAGGAAAAGAATAATGAGCAAGAAGATTTTCGTAACCGACACCATCCTGCGTGACGCCCACCAGTCGCTGCTGGCCACCCGCATGCGCACTGAAGACATGCTGCCGATCTGCGACAAGCTCGACAAGGTCGGCTACTGGTCGCTGGAAGTCTGGGGCGGCGCCACCTTTGACGCCTGCGTGCGCTTCCTCAAAGAAGACCCGTGGGAGCGCCTGCGCCAGCTGCGTGCCGCCTTGCCCAACACCCGCCTGCAAATGCTGCTGCGCGGTCAGAACCTGCTGGGCTATCGCCATTACAGCGACGACGTGGTCAAGGCGTTCGTGGCCAAGGCGGCGGTTAACGGTATCGACGTGTTCCGCATCTTTGACGCCATGAACGACGTGCGTAACCTGCGCGTGGCCATCGAGGCCGTCAAGGCCGCTGGCAAGCATGCCCAGGGCACCATCGCCTACACCACCAGCCCGGTGCACACCACCGAGGCGTTTGTGGCCCAGGCCAAGCAAATGGAAGCGATGGGCTGCGACTCGGTCGCCATCAAGGACATGGCCGGCCTGCTGACCCCGTACGCCACTGGCGAACTGGTCAAGGCGCTGAAAGCCGAAATCACCCTGCCGATCTTTATTCACTCCCACGACACCGCGGGTCTGGCTGCCATGTGCCAGCTCAAGGCGATCGAGAACGGTGCCGACCATATCGACACCGCGATCTCCAGCTTCGCGTGGGGCACCAGCCACCCAGGCACTGAGTCGATGGTTGCTGCGCTTAAAGGCAGCGAATACGACACCGGTCTCGATTTGTCGCTGCTGCAGGAAATCGGCATGTACTTCTACGCCGTGCGTAAGAAGTATCACCAGTTTGAAAGCGAATTCACCGCCGTCGACACCCGCGTGCAAGTCAACCAGGTGCCGGGCGGGATGATTTCCAACCTTGCCAACCAGCTCAAAGAGCAGGGCGCGCTGAACCGCATGAGCGAAGTGCTGGCCGAAATCCCGCGTGTGCGCGAAGACCTCGGTTACCCGCCGCTGGTAACGCCGACCTCGCAAATTGTCGGTACCCAGGCGTTCTTTAACGTGCTGGCCGGCGAGCGTTACAAAACCATCACCAACGAAGTGAAGCTTTACCTGCAAGGCGGCTACGGCAAGGCGCCGGGGGTGGTCAACGAGCAACTGCGTCGTCAGGCCATTGGCAACGAAGAGCTGATCGACGTACGTCCTGCAGACCTGCTCAAGCCAGAAATGGTCAAGTTGCGTGCTGAAATTGGTGCCCTGGCCAAGTCGGAAGAAGACGTGCTGACCTTCGCCATGTTCCCGGACATCGGTCGTAAATTCCTTGAGGAGCGTGCTGCCGGCACCCTGACTCCGGAAGTGTTGCTGCCTATCCCTGAGGCGGGCGGTGTGACCAAGGCGAGCGGTGAAGGCGTGCCGACCGAGTTCGTGATCGACGTGCACGGCGAGAGCTATCGCGTTGACATCACCGGTGTGGGCGTCAAGGCTGAGGGCAAGCGTCACTTCTACCTGTCCATCGATGGCATGCCGGAAGAAGTGGTGTTCGAACCGCTCAACGAATTTGTTGGCGGCACCTCAAGCAAGCGCAAGCAGGCAAGCGAGCCAGGCCATGTGAGCACGGCAATGCCGGGCAACATCGTTGATGTACTGGTCGCTGTAGGCGATGTGGTCAAGGCTGGCCAGTCGGTACTGATCACTGAAGCCATGAAAATGGAAACTGAAGTCCAGGCCGGCATCGCAGGGAAAATCGTCACCATCCACGTTATCAAGGGCGACCGTGTTAACCCGGGCGAAATTCTGATCGAAATCGAAGCCTGATACTGCCTTTGATGTAAACGCTTTAAACCTCGGGGGAGCATGTGCTCCCCTTTTTTTTGCTCTTGAATTGAGGTTTTTCCGCGCGTTTCGACCCAGGGATCCGGGCGACGACAAGGCTGGAAAGCGCCTGTAGCGGTTGGCGATTAGCGCGAGGCGTGCCCGTGCGAGGCGTTAGACACAAGCCACTTAGTCATGGTGTTTCAGGTGCATTGCGCTGCTACGAACGTTTGCGCTTCTCCCTGTGCAAATAGGGTATCTAGAGGTCGGGTAGCGGAAATATGTCTGTTCCAGACACAAAAACGCCCAACAGTCCTTGTTGGGCGCACTGATCAAATTTTATACAGCTTTGCCCCGGCATTCCTCCAGGGTCTTTATTTGGCCGCTTTCTGGTTGGTTATCCAGTGCCAGCCATTTTTCGAACCCTACCGCTACTGCGGGCCATTCCGTACTGATGATACTGTACCATGTGGTATCACGATTCTTGCCTTTGACCACCATATGCTGGCGGAATACGCCTTCGTATGTGTACCCCAATCGTACTGCTGTACGCTTTGAGCGGGCGTTGTCGTTGTTGCACTTCCACTCCAGGCGACGGTTGCCCAGTGCGAAGGCTTCCCTGGCCAGCAGGTAGACGGCCTCGGTGCTTTTGGGCGAGCGCTGCATGGGGGCGCCAAAGGCAACGTGACCGATCTCGATGCGCCCGTGTTCCGGGACGATGCACATCAGGCTGAGCAGGCCTTGTGCCTCACCGCTCGACTTGTCGATAACGGCATAAAAATGTGGGTCGCGGCTGGCAGCATGGTTTTGCAGCCAGGCATCAAATGCCGGCCGCTCATTGAAGGGGCCGTAGGGCAAGTAGTCCCAAAGCTTGGGATCGGCCTTTGGCCCTTGTAAGGCTAGCCATAGTTCATCGCCATGACGTGCGGGGTCGAGCTTTTCCAGACGAATGAATCGTCCTTCAAGGGTGCGGTTATCCGGTGTTCTGGCCGTCAGCCAGTGTTCTAGAGAGTCGGGCATTGCGCGTTCCTTATTTATGACAAGGTTTTGCGAAACTGAATAAAGCCGGGGCGCTCGCCAATGCGCTCATACAACTGAATGGCCGTGGCGTTGGTTTCCTGGGTAAGCCAATGAACTTTGCAGCAATCCTTGTCGCGGGCGGCGGCATATACGTGCTCGATCAGCTGGCGCCCAACGCCCTTGCCGCGCACCTCGGGGCTGACAAACAGGTCTTGAAGATAGCAGGCGTTTTTGATGCTCCAGTTGGTGCGGTGATAAACGCACTGCACCATGCCCACTGCTTTATCACCTTGCCAGGCCAGAGCCAGGGTGGTCGGTTCTGCCGGATCGAGGAACCGCGACCAGGTGGACTGGGTGATGTCATCGGACAGTTCGGTCTTGTAAAAGCGCAGGTAGGCCTGCCACAGCGGTAGCCACTGTTCGCGATCGGCGGCGGTGGCGGGTTTGATCTGGATTTGAGTCATTTTCAGTTATTCCTTAACCATTAAATGAGCGAGTGCGTGGTCTTGCGGGTTGCTGTTGGCCAGCAGGCCCTGGCGCACGCCGGCCTGGTCGGCGGCGTCGCGGTTCTGGCTGAGTTTGCGTTTGCCTTGCAGGCGAGTGATGGGCAGGCGAAAACCCACAATGGCCTTGAGCATGCTGTCGATATAGTCGTCTGGTGCATCGCTGACCGCCCAAGGGGCGGGGCGCCCGGCTTCGTGTTGGCTGCTCAGGCGGCTGACCAGCGCCAGCAAGCGCTCGGCATCCTCGAATACCTTGGCTGTGCCATAGGCATGTACGGCCAGGTAATTCCAGGTGGGCACGGCTTTGCCGTGGTCGGCCTTGCTCGGGTAAAAGGACGGGCTGATATAGGCCTGCTCGCCGGCGAAGATCACCAGGCTCTCGGTGCCTTGCGCCAGTGCCTTGCCGTGCGGGTTGGCGCGGGCAAGGTGCCCGTACAACGTGCCGTACGCGCCTTCGTCCGGGGCCAACAGCAAAGGCACATGGCTGGCGAGCAAGCCCTGGCTGGTGTGTGTGACCAGGACGGGCAGGGGGCAGGCCTGCATCTGCTGGTGCAGGATTTGAATGTCGTCAACGGCGAAGGCGCGGGGTACGTACATGGAAATTATCCTTGGCGAATGGCTTCATCCTAGGCAGGCTATTGGTTGGTTGTAAGAGCCATTAATGGTCATTTTCATAGGTCCAATCCATGAGTGATTCAGCGCTGTCCATTGCCTTCAACCCTGCCGGCATCGAGCTTGATCCGAAAAAGGGCCTGAGCCGCCAGCTGTATCAGACATTGCGCCAGCGCGTGCTGGATGGCCGCTTGGGTGGCGGCTCGCGCTTGCCTGCCAGTCGTGACATGGCGAGCGCCCTGGGGATTTCCCGCAATAGCGTGGTGCGGGCCTATGACCAGTTGTATGCCGAAGGTTTTATTGAGGGGAGGGTTGGGGACGGCACCTATGTCGCAAAATTGCCAGCCAAAGCCCTGCCCCTGAAAAAGTTGTCCACCAACTTATCCACAGGGTTTTCAACAAGCTTATCCCCAGGGTTATCCACAAAATCAGCCGAAATACCTGTAATTACATCCAGTAAAGTTATCCACAGTACAGCGCTGAGCAGGGTTGCCGAGCACGCGCTTGACCTGCCTCCAAGCGGCGTTCCGCGTGCTTTTCGAGTGGGAGTTCCGGCGTTTGACTTATTCCCTTTCGAGGTATGGAGCAAGCTGCAGGCGGCTTTTTGGCGTAAGCCGGACTTGCAGCAGCTGTGTTATGGCGACCCGGCTGGCGATGAGCGACTGCGTGGGTTGATCGCGGCCTATTTGCGTACTTCGCGGGGTTTATCGTGCTCGGCTGAACAAATTTTGATCACCAGTGGCGCGCAGCAGGGAATTAGCCTTTGTGCACAGCTGCTGGTGGAGCCCGGCGAGGGGGTGGCTGTGGAAAACCCCGGCTATCGCGCAGCGGCCTATGCCTTTGCGATTGCCGGGGCGAATGTGCAGGGCGTGGCGGTGGATCAGGACGGTATGGACTGTTCAGCGCTGGCGCACTTGAACAACTGTCGGCTGGTCTATGTAACGCCTTCTCATCAATACCCCAGTGGAGTCACCCTGAGCCTGGCCCGGCGCCTGGAGCTGCTGGCCTGGGCCGAGCGCACGCAAGGCTGGATTGTCGAGGACGACTACGATGGCGAGTACCGCTACAGCGGCGCGCCGCTGGCCCCGTTGGCGGCTTTGGACCGCAGCGGGCGGGTAATTTATGTGGGTACCTTCGGCAAGGTGGCGTTTCCGGCGTTGCGCCTGGGGTACCTGGTACTGCCCAAGGGGCTGACCGAGCCGTTTGCCCGGCGCCGCTCGCTGGATATGCGTCATTCGGAGGTCAGCACCCAGGCGGTAATGGCCGAATTTATGGCGGCGGGGCATTTTCAGCGGCATATCCGCCGGATGCGTCGTGCGGCGTTGAGCCGCCGCGATGTGTTGCTGGCCAACTGGCCACGGGATGTCGCGGGGGTTGGGGCGATGCCGGCGATTGCGGCGGGGTTGCATGTGGCTGTGCCGGTTGCGGGGTTGGCCCGTGAGCAGGAACTGCTGGCGCAGGCCCGGGCGGTGGAGGTGGAAATCAACGGGCTGAGCAGTTATTGGCAGCAAGACTCGGTCGAGCCTGTGGATAACCGCGCCGGTTTGGTGCTGGGATTTGCAGCAGTGCCGGAGGTGGAAATCAAGGCGGCGCTGGAGCGGCTGGGCAAGGTGTGGAATGGCGGGCATTGAACTTGTGGGAGCGGGCTTGCCCGCGATGGCATCAGCGCATCAATCCGGGCAAACCCCGCCGCCTGAAGCGCGACCAAGCCCGTTCCCACAGGGCGGGCTTGCTCATTGCGCGCGTTCAAACCCCTCCAGCACATTCACCGCATTGACGCCGATTTCTTCGACCGCGTAACCGCCTTCCATCACAAATAAGGTCGGTTTACCCAGCCGCGCAATACGCTCGCCCATGCGCAGGTAGTCCGGGCTGTCGAGCTTGAACTGGGAGATCGGGTCGTTCTTGAATGTATCCACACCCAGGGAAACCACAATCACATCAGCGTCGTAACGCTCAATCTCGGCGCAGGCCAATTCCAGCGCTGCGCTCCAGCGGTCCCAGGCCGAGCCTGCGGGCAGTGGGTAATTAAAATTGAAGCCTTCACCCGGCCCTTCACCCAGCTCGTCTTCATAGCCCAAAAAGAACGGAAACTCGGCTTCAGGATGGCCGTGGATTGAGGTAAACAGGACGTCATTACGGTCATAGAAAATCGACTGCGTGCCATTGCCGTGATGGTAGTCCACGTCGAGGATCGCCACCTTGCTGCGGCCCTGATCGAGAAAGGCCTGGGCGGCAATGGCGGCGTTGTTCAGGTAGCAGTAACCACCCATCAGGTCGCTTGCGGCGTGATGACCTGGCGGGCGGCAAAGTGCGAAAGCGCTGTGGGCGCCATTTTGAATTTCAGCTTGAGCCGTCAGGGCTACTTGCGCAGCACTGTAGGCCGCTTGCCAAGTGCCTGCGGTAATAGGTGCGCCGCCGTCGAAGCTGTAATAACCCAACTGGCCGTGCAGGCTGGTGGGCAGTACGGCGCGCAAGGTTCGGGCGGGCCAGGTGTAGGGCAGCAAGTCGCCATCGCGGCCATGTTCGGTCCAGCGATCCCACGCACCCTGGAAAAAATCCAGATAAGCACTGCTGTGAATTCGCTCGACAGGCCCACGGCCAAAATCTTGAGGCGCACGCACGGGGCCGAGTTCACGAGTCTGGACACGTTGCAGAATATGGTCGGCGCGTGAGGGCATTTCAAAGCAGGGCATCAGTTGCCCGTCCATCAACTCACAACGGCCATGATGCAGGTGATGATCGTCCGAATAGATCGTCAGCATTTTCTTGTTCTCCCAAGGCTTGAGCGCTGGCTTACAGTTTTGCGGCGCAGGGCGTTTGAGAGAACGGCAGGAGCGGCCAAAACGAGATGGATACGGCCAAAATAGCTGACCGCAACGGGCCCCCTGAATCAGGCTCGAAACTGGCTGGGTGCGACCCCGCTCCAGCGCACAAACGCATGGCGAAAGCTGGCGGTTTCACTGAAGCCCAGGGCTTCGGCAATCTGGTAGATGGGCCATTCGGTGTCGTTGAGCAGCAGCTTGGCTCGCTCAAAGCGCAGGTCGTCGAGCAGTGTCTGGTAGCTGCAGCCCACATCGTGCAAATGCCGGCGCAGGGTGCGTGGCGAGCAGTTCATTTGTTCGGCCAGGCCTTCAAGCCCGGGGGCGGCATGCAGTTGTGCAGCCAGTAACTGACGAATACGCTCCAGCCAGGTTTGCCGCCCGGTGAATTCCAGATTCTGTTTGCGACAGCGCTCGGCCATCGCCTGATGGGTGACGGTGTCGGCCAGTGGCAAAGGCTGCTCGAGCCAGTGTTTGGCGAAGGCAAAACCATTGCCGTGGGCCTCGAACTGGCGCGGGCAATCGAAACTTAGCCCGTAGCGGGCGTGGTAGTCCGGTGCGCTGTGGGCAAAGCGTGCCCCTGATAGTGGCAACCGTTGGCCCAGCAGGTCTTCACAAATGACCTTGAGCGAGGCCAGGCACAGCTCGGTATTGAACACCGCCATTTGCGGGTTCTCGGCATAACCATTGGCGCAGAACCAGACCTGTTCGCCTTCGACCTCCAGGCTCAGCTCAAAAAGTGTTCCCAGCAGCGCCGGGTAGCGTAAAGCCAGACGCAATGCGTCACCTAAGGTGGCACTGGTGAGTAAGGCGTAACCGAGCATGCCGTAGGACGACACATGCATACGTCGCCCCAGTTCCAGGCCGATTTCGCGGCGCAGGGCTACGGCATTGGCGCATACGCGCATTTCCTGGTTGGTGGTGATGCGCGTGTCCGCACGGCTCAAGTCCGCTGCGCGGATACCGCTACCGGCCAACAGCGCTTCGCTGGGCAGGCCTTCGGCGTTGAAGGTGCTGAGCACCAGCGAGACGGCGTTGAGCGTGGTGAGATGAGAATGGAGCATGCCCGTTTCCTGCCTGAGAGGTGCAGGAAACGAGCAAGTTGTGTGCCGGGGGATGCCCACGGCAGCCACAAACCCCGTAGGAATTCCAGTAGCCGCCGCTGGAGTGGCCTTTACGCCAGCTCCCCGCACACATCCAGCTCGACCAGCCGGCGCACTTCAGCCAGGGGAAGGTCGGCGCCCAGCAACGCATGCAGCTTGCCGAACACGGCCTCACGGGTCATGCCGCCGCCCGAGAGTACGCCCGCCCCACGCAAGCGGCTGCCTGCTTCGTACACGTCCAGTTCCACACCGCCTTCATGGCATTGGGTGATAGCCACAATCACGATGCCGTTTTCCTGCGCCCGTTGCAGGCTGGCGAGAAAGTCCGGGTTGTCACTGGGGCCGGTGCCGCTGCCGAAGCACTCCAGTACCAGGGCCTCGATCCCGCTGTTGAGCAGGGCGTCGAGCTGGGCCGCGCCAATGCCCGGCACCAGCGGCAACACACCCACGCTGGCCTCATGTTTGGGGTGGCTGTAGGCCAGTTCGGCCGGGAGGGAAGTCGCCCTGGCTCCGCCGCCGTTGCGTGTCAGTGTCACAAATGGGTTTCGGCCAAAGCTGCGCACTTTGGCGCAGCGTGTGGGTGCCATCAGCTTGCCGTGAAAGTACAGCTGCACGCCATGCGGCTGGCCTTGGCCCAGCGCCTGCAAGGCACCACTGACGTTTTCCCAGGCATCGCTGTCGGGTACGCCCGCTGGCAGCATGGAGCCGGTAAACAGCACCGGCGCCGGCAAGCCCAGCAGTTGAAAGCACATGGCCGCAGCGCTGTAGGCCAGCGTGTCTGTGCCATGCAGGACCAGGACGCCATCGCAGCCATCCTTGTCCACGGCTTCGATGATCGCGGCCCGCAGGCGCAGCCAGTAGGCCGGGGTCATGTTGGCGCTGTCGATCAGCGGGCTCATTTCGCGAAAGGACCACTGTGGCACTTGTAACTGCGGTTGGCTGGCCAGGTGCTCGCTCATGCGCGCTTCAAAACCCGAGGCTGGCGCCAGGCCGCTGGCGCTGGCCTGCATGCCGATGGTGCCGCCGGTGTAGAGCACCCTGACGCGTTGGGCGGTGTGATGAGTGGCTGCGGTCATTGTTGAGTCCCCATAAGCAAAAACGCGGCGGTTCTGGAGAACCGCCGCGTCAAGTATCAGCGTTGTGTGTCTTCGGCCTTGGCGGCCGGCTTTGGCGGCCAGGCCTTCAGATCGAGATCCAGGTCCGGGAATTTACTGGAATCGAACACGGGTGTCTTGATCCCCGCGCGGCGCTGGTCATCGTAATCCTTGAGCACGCGCATGCAGATCTTGAAGAGCATGGCCAGGGCGACCAGGTTGACGAAGGCCAGCATGGTCATGGCAATGTCGGCAAAGGCGAAGACCGTTTGCAGGTTCTCGATCGAGCCCCAAAAGATCAGCACCAGTACCAGGGCGCGGTAACCCATCAGCGCCTTGCGGCTTTCGCCAACCAAAAAGCGCAGGTTGTTCTCGCCCAGATAGTAGTTGTAGAGCATCGAGGTGAACACGAACAGGGCCAGGGCCACGCTGATAAACACACGACCCCATTCACCCACTACGGCTGCCAGGGAGTTCTGGGTCAGGGCAATGCCGTCGCCTTCAAAGCCCGGGGTGTAGAAGCCCGACAACAGAATCAGCAAGGCCGTACAGGTGCAGATCACGAAGGTATCGAGGAATACGCTGAACGCCTGCACCACGCCTTGGGCGATCGGGTGTTCAACATCGGCCACGGCGGCCACGTTCGGGGCACTGCCCAGACCAGCTTCGTTGGCGAACACGCCACGTTTGACGCCCATCACGATCGCACTGCCGATCAGGCCACCGAACACCGGGTCCAGGCCGAAGGCGCTTTTAACGATATGACCCAGCATGGCGGGCACATGGTCGAATTGCAGCACGATCACATACAGGGTGACCGAGATATAGGCCAGGGTCTTGACCGGTACCAGCAGGTCGGCCACCGAAGCGATACGCTTGATACCGCCGATAAACACCAGACCCAGCAGGATGGCGATGGCCAGGCCCGAGTAGTTGACCTTGAAGCCGAAGGCGTCTTGCAACGAGTGGGTCACGGCATGGGCTTGCAGGCCCATGAAGGCAAAACCGAAGGTGATCAGCAGCAAAACTGCCATCAGTTTACCCATCCAGGCTTTGCCCAGGCCGTACTTCATATAGAAGGAAGGGCCGCCGCGCAGTTGACCTTCCGAGTCCCGACGCTTGTACAGCTGGCCCAGGGAGCATTCGATCAGGCTGCTGGACATGCCGACCAGTGCGGTCACCCACATCCAGAACACGGCACCGGGGCCGCCCAGGGTCACGGCAATACCGACGCCGGCAATGTTGCCCGCGCCCACACGGCCGGCCAGGCTCAGCATCAATGCCTGAAACGAGCTCAACTCACCGGCGCTGCTGCGCAGACTGTCCTTGAATACCGAAAACATGTGCAGGAAGTAACGAAACTGAACGAAACGCGAGCGGATCGTGAAGTAGCCACCGAGCCCGACCATGAGCACGATTAGCACTTTCCCTGAGAGGAAGTCATTGATGACTTCAAGCATGGATTATTCCTCGCTGTTTTTATCTGATGGCAACACGGGCGGGTCGAAATATCGCGTTACACCTGCTTGAGCAAGGCATAAACGTAGGCGATCAAGGCGACCCTGGCCATGTTGCTGCTTGGTTTACGATGCTGTTTCCGTGCTGACGATGGCCGCTGGTGCTGGGGCCGGGCACAGGAAGAGGGCCGGCACTATACCTAGGAGTGTGGGAAGCGTCTGCATAAGTGACTGAATTTTCATGTGCTGGTTGTCTGATATGGCTTCATTTTGAGTCGTATATGCCCTCACCCCAGCCCTCTCCCAAAGGGAGAGGGGGCTCGATTGGTGGCGTTACGCAGATCTGCTTTTGCCTGTGGTGCCCTCTACCTCCGGGAGAGGGGGCAGGGTGAGGGGCTTCAAAATTTCAGGCCAAAAAAAAGGGCCTGCAGACGTGTCTGCAAGCCCTCAAAAGGTGAGAGGTGTCTAGTCCCTCGACCTGGTGAGCGTTGAGCGTGTTACAGCATCAGGCCTTGAGAGGCACCAGACGCGGAGCAATCATGTTTTCCGGGCGCAGGATGTCGTCGAGCATGGCGTCGTCGAGCAAGCCTTCTTCGCGCACCAGTTCCAGCACGCCGCGGCCGCTTTCAAGAGCGATACGGGCGATGCGGGTGGCGTTTTCATAGCCGATGTACGGGTTAAGTGCAGTCACCAGACCAATCGAGTGCTCGACCAGTTCACGGCAGCGCGCTTCGTTGGCCGTGATGCCGGTGATGCAGTGCTCGCGCAGCATGTCCATGGCGCGTTGCAGCAGGCGGATCGAGTCGAAGATCTTGAATGCGATCAGCGGCTCCATCACGTTCAGTTGCAGCTGGCCACCTTCGGCGGCGATGGTCAGGGCCAGGTCGTTACCGATGATCTGGAACGCCACCTGGTTGACGGCTTCCGGGATAACCGGGTTGACCTTGCCTGGCATGATCGAGCTGCCTGGCTGACGTGCTGGCAGGTTGATTTCGTTGATGCCAGTGCGTGGGCCGCTGGACAGCAGGCGCAAGTCGTTGCAGATCTTCGACAGCTTGACCGCGGTACGCTTGAGCATGCCGGAGAACAGTACGAAGGCGCCCATGTCGGAAGTGGCTTCGATCAGGTCGGCAGCCGGTACCAGCGGGTGACCGCTGATGGTCGCCAGGCGGTTCACGGCCAGCATCTGGTAGCGCGGGTCGGCGTTGATGCCAGTACCGATGGCGGTGCCACCCAGGTTCACTTCAGTCAGCAGCTCTGGCGCCAGGGTTTTCAGGCGGGCCAGGTCTTCACTCAATGTCGTGGCGAAGGCGCGGAACTCTTGACCCAGGGTCATCGGCACGGCGTCTTGCAGCTGGGTACGGCCCATTTTCAGGACGTGGCTGAACTCGACGCCTTTGGCCGCGAACGACTGGATCAGGCTGTCGAGGCTGGCCAGCAGTGCGTCGTGACCCAGCAACAGGCCCAGACGGATGGCCGTCGGGTAGGCGTCGTTGGTCGACTGCGCCATGTTGACGTCGTTGTTCGGGTGCAGGTATTGGTATTCGCCCTTCTGATGGCCCATGGCCTCCAGCGCGATGTTGGCGATGACTTCGTTGGCATTCATGTTGGTTGAAGTGCCAGCGCCGCCTTGAATCATGTCCACCACGAACTCTTCGTGGAAATCGCCGCGGATCAGACGTGCACAGGCTTCGCTGATGGCTGCGTGCTTGGCATCGCTGAGATGACCCAACTCACGGTTGGCGTCAGCAGCGGCCTGTTTCACCATGGCCAGGCCCACAACCAGCTTCGGGTAATGCGAAATCGGAACGCCCGAGAGACGGAAGTTGTTCACCGCTCGCAGGGTCTGGATGCCGTAATACGCTTGAGCGGGTACTTCGAGTACGCCAAGCAGGTCTTTTTCGGTACGGAAAGATGCAGCGGAGGACATGATAGAAATCATCTCGATATGAACCCGGTCTGGGCCGGAACGCTGCGAATCCTAGGCCTGCAGTCTATTTTGGGCCAATGCCTTTAAACACTATCCTATGCATAAACGGCATAATAGCGACGTGACGCGGCAGGCGCGTCGAGCGTGTGACCCATTTTGGTGCGCGTCCGGGAGGACTCGATGAATCTCGAAAGTAAATGGTTGGAGGACTTCAGTGCCTTGGCTGCGACCCGCAGTTTTTCCCAGGCAGCAGAGCGCCGCTTCGTCACTCAGCCGGCTTTCAGCCGGCGTATTCGCAGCCTGGAAGCGGCGCTGGGGCTGACCTTGGTGAATCGTTCCCGCACCCCGGTGGAGTTGACTGCGGCCGGTCAGCTGTTTTTGGTCACGGCGCGCACCGTGGTCGAGCAGTTGGGTGAGGTGTTGCGTCACCTGCATCACCTCGAAGGCGGGCAGGGCGAGGTCATGCAAGTGGCTGCGGCGCACTCCCTGGCACTGGGATTTTTCCCGCGCTGGATCGCCCAATTGCGCAATGAAGGGCTGAACATCGCCACACGGCTGGTTGCGACTAACGTCGGAGACGCCGTGCATGCTTTGCGCGAAGGCGGCTGCGATTTGATGCTGGCTTTTTACGATCCTGATGCGGCCTTGCAGATGGATCCGGAAATTTTCCCGTCCCTGCACCTGGGTAATACCGAAATGCTCCCGGTGTGCGCGGCCGATGCCGACGGCAAGCCGTTGTTCGATCTGGAAGGCGATGCCAGTGTGCCGTTGCTGGCCTATAGCGCCGGGGCATTTTTGGGTCGCTCGGTGAATTTGCTGCTGCGCCAGCGTAGCCTGCGTTTTACCACTATCTATGAGACCGCGATGGCCGACAGCCTTAAAAGCATGGCGCTCGAAGGGTTGGGCATCGCCTGGGTGCCACATTTGAGCGTGCGTGCCGAGCTGGCGCGGGGCGAGCTGGTGGTGTGCGGTGGACCGCAATGGCATGTGCCGCTGGAGATTCGCCTGTACCGCTGTGCCCTGGTGCGCAAGGCCAACGTGCGGTTGTTGTGGCGCAAGCTGGAGAACCCGACCGGCCAGGCACCAGTGCCCACCTGAACCGATTTTTTACCCTGACCTAAGAGTCAATAAAACCGGGCGTCCGGGCGGTTTTTGCCGGTCAAGACAGATGGTCGCCAAAGGTGCTTTCAAGGCACATGTTTGGGGTATACTGCGCGGCCTTCGGCTGGCTTGACCGGCCTTAATTCCTATAACAAGCCACGTCGGATCCTCCACGTGGCTTGTTGTTTTTTGACGCGCCTGCGGGCGCCCAAGAGAAGAGGCGCGACGATGAGTGCACTGGTAGGCGTGATCATGGGCTCCAAGTCCGATTGGTCCACCCTCAGCCACACCGCCGATATGCTGGAAAAACTCGGCATTCCCTACGAAGTGAAAGTGGTCTCTGCCCACCGCACTCCGGATCTGCTGTTCCAGTATGCCGAAGAGGCCGAAGGCCGCGGGATCGAGGTCATCATCGCCGGTGCCGGTGGCGCAGCCCACCTGCCAGGCATGTGTGCCGCCAAGACCCATTTGCCAGTACTGGGCGTGCCAGTGCAATCGGCCATGCTGTCGGGCGTCGATTCGCTGCTGTCGATCGTGCAGATGCCTGCGGGCATTCCGGTTGCCACCCTGGCCATCGGCAAGGCGGGCGCGATCAACGCGGCGCTGCTGTCGGCGAGCATCCTGGGCGCCAAGCACCCGCAGTTCCATACCGTTTTGAAAGCATTCCGTGCTGAACAGACAGACAGCGTGCTGGACAATCCAGACCCGCGCGTAGCCTGAGGTTTCTGACGATGAAAATCGGTGTAATCGGTGGCGGCCAACTGGGCCGCATGCTGGCCCTGGCGGGTACTCCGCTGGGCATGAACTTCGCTTTCCTGGACCCGGCACCCGATGCCTGCGCCGCCTCGTTGGGCGAGCACTTGCGTGCGGACTACAGCGACCCGGACCATTTGCGCCAGTTGGCTGACGAAGTCGACCTGGTAACATTCGAGTTCGAAAGCGTTCCGGCTGAAACCGTGGCTTTCCTGTCGCAATTCGTCCCGGTGTACCCGAGTGCCGAAGCGCTGCGCATTGCTCGCGACCGCTGGTTCGAAAAAAGCATGTTCAAGGACCTTGGCATTCCGACGCCGGCATTTGCCGACATCCAGTCCCAGGCAGACCTGGACGCAGCAGTGGCCACCATCGGCCTGCCTGCCGTGCTCAAGACCCGCACCCTGGGCTATGACGGCAAGGGCCAGAAAGTGCTGCGCACCGCTGCTGATGTAGTGGATACGTTTGCCGAGCTGGGCAGTGTGGCGTGCCTGCTGGAAGGTTTTGTACCTTTCACTGGCGAAGTGTCGTTGATTGCCGTGCGCGGTCGCGATGGCGAAACGCAGTTCTACCCGTTGGTACACAACACCCACGACAGCGGCATTCTCAAGCTGTCGGTTGCCAGCACCAATCACCCGCTGCAGGCCCTGGCTGAAGATTACTCCAGCCGTGTGCTCAAGCAGCTGGATTATGTCGGCGTGATGGCGTTCGAGTTCTTTGAAGTCGACGGTGGCCTCAAGGCCAACGAAATCGCCCCGCGTGTGCATAACTCCGGGCACTGGACCACTGAAGGCGCCGAGTGCAGCCAGTTCGAAAACCACTTGCGCGCCATTGCTGGCCTGCCGCTGGGTTCGACGGCCAAGGTGGGCGAAAGCGCCATGCTCAACTTTATCGGCAGCGTGCCGCCGGTTGAGAAGGTGATTGCGATTGCCGACTGCCATCTGCATCACTACGGCAAGGCGTTCAAGGTCGGCCGCAAGGTCGGTCATGCCAACCTGCGCTGCGCCGACATGGCGACCCTGCAAGCGCAAATCCTCAAGGTTGAAGCCCTGATCGACGAAGCGTAAATCGCTTTGCACGGAACCATTGGGTTGCCGCTACCCTCTGATGGCGTGATGCCAAAGTGCTGACTAGGCTTTGGTAAAACGCCATCAATCAAGAGGACGCGTCCATGGGCATCATCGGAACCATTTTTATCGGCTTGATCGTTGGCCTGCTGGCTCGTTTCCTGAAACCGGGTGACGACAGCATGGGCTGGATCATGACCATCCTGCTGGGTATCGGCGGCTCGCTGGCGGCGACCTATGGTGGTCAGGCGATTGGTATCTACAAGGCAGGCGAGGGTGCCGGCTTTATCGGTGCAGTGGTTGGCGCCGTGATCTTGCTGGTGATCTACGGCCTGGTGTCGAAAAAGTCCTGATTAAACGCTTTGGTTCTCTCTGCGCCAGCCGCAGAGAGGGCTAAGATGTGCGCGTTGATTTCTCACCTGTCGAGTTTTGCATGCGCCGTCTTCTCCTGACTTTTCTTTTGCTGGGCTCAGGCCTGGCACACGCGGCAGAATTGCCCGAAACCGACTGGCTGGAACTGATGCCCAAGTCGGATCAAGTAGCCCTTGAGCAAATGCCCGAAATTGACCATGACTCGCCCGAGGCCAACGGTACGTTTACCGACAAGGGCGGATTGAAGCAGAGCAAGGGCCTGCCCGCGGTGATGTATTCGAGCAAGACAGTGGCCAGCATGAACGGCAAGAATATCCGTTTGGGTGGCTACCCCGTGCCTCTGGAAACAGACGCCAAGGGGCGCAGCACGCTGTTTTTCCTGGTGCCGTACCCGGGCGCCTGCATTCATGTACCGCCTCCGCCGCCCAATCAGTTGGTGTTGGTGCGCTACCCCAAAGGCCTGAAGCTGGACGACATCTACACGCCGCTGTGGGTGATGGGCACGCTGAAGGTCGAGAAGGTTAGCAATGACCTGGCCGATGCGGCCTATGCGCTGGATGCCAGCAAGGTGCGGGTGGTGGTTGAGGAAGACCTGTAGCGCCCTGAACGATGTGGGAGCGGGCTTGCTCGCGATGGCAGCAGCGCGGTTTGCCTGATAGACCGCAGCGACTGAATCGCGAGCAAGCCCGCTCCCACAGGTTTGTGCTGCTTTGATAGCGTGATGTTTGCCCTGGTCCTTGTGGGAGCGGGCTTGCTCGCGATGGCAGCAGCGCGGTTCACCTGACAGACCGCAGCGCCAGCATCGCAGGCAAGCCTGCTTGCAGAGGTTTAGTGCGTATCAGGCGCTCATGCGTTTGCTTGCAATACTCACACCCAACGTATGGCTGGCGCCCGGCGCCAGGGTGATAATGTCTTCCATCACATTGGCGGTTTCGATGCACAGCATGCGCTGCCAGCCATCTGCGGCCATATCGCCGAGCGTGGCGGTCTTGTCGATCCACGGATTCCAGATCACTGCCGAGCGCGACCCACGGCTGGTCAGCTCAAGGGTGCGCGACCAGTCCGGGTCGACAATGCTCAACTGCTGCGGGGTATCGAGGTAGATACGGTCGGTTTCGCCGCTGAAGGTCAACTCGCCCGCTTGCTCAACCCGTTTCCAGTCTTTGAGGGTGTCGATATAGGTCAGGCCCTCGACGCCTTTGACCTGAACCTTGCGCACGTCGCTGACCGCGAAATAGCTGTGCAGCGCCTGGCTGATGTTCACCGGAATGTCACTGCGGTTATGGCTGGTGAGGCTGATATGCAGCTGGGTGTCGAGGCGGATGCTCAGGGTCAGCGCCACGTCGTGGGGCCAGCCGGGAAGGCCGCCTTCGATGCGGGGCAAGCCCAGCTCAATATGCAGCGCTTCACCGGCGTCATCGATCTCCAGCATTTCCCATTCGCGTGTACGCACCAAGCCGTGGGCCGTGGCAGGCTCATCGCTGTGGCGCATGGCCTGCACGCTCTGCGGGTTCATCGCCAGGTTGCCGAACCAGGGCCAACACACCGGTACGCCGGTGCGGATGCCGTGGCCTTGCTTGAACTGGGCTTTTTCGTTGAGCCAGATGATTGGCGGCTCATCACCCACCTGATAACTGAGAACCTGCGCGCCTTGCTTGGCGACCAGCAGTTGTGCATGGCCATGCTGGAAGTGCCAGCACTCCAGTTCATCCAGGGTGACTGACTCAATGTGGTGCATGGCAGGTTCTCTATTGATAGGTTTAACGGCGTGGCGGAACGGAGCGGGTGCGGCCGCTGCCATCAATGGCGACAAATACAAAGACCGCTTCGGTCACTTTGCGCCATTCGCTGGACAACGGGTCGTCACTCCACACTTCAACCATCATCTGGATCGAGCTGCGGCCGATCTCCAGTGCCTGGGTATAGAACGACAATTGTGCGCCCACCGCCACCGGTACCAGAAACGCCATACGATCAATCGCGACAGTGGCTACGCGGCCACCGGCAACCTTGCTGGCCATTGCGGTACCGGCCAGGTCCATTTGGGAGACCAGCCAGCCGCCAAAAATATCGCCGAAACCATTGGTCTCGCGCGGCAGGGCGGTGATTTGCAAGGCCAGGTCGCCTTGCGGGATTGGATCTTCTTGTTCGAGCTCTAGCATGCCTAAGGGCCTCTGACCCGTGATTCATCATAAGTACTGCGGGTGAAAAAGCGTCTTTAGAAAAACGATTCAGCCCGAACATACTACGTTCGTCACGTTCTTCATAAGCCGCACCAAGGGAAAACTCTGCGAAATCGGCTGAAGTGTCCAGCGGGCGTTTTCGCACAGCAACCTCAGAAGTTACCAAGTGTTTCTTACAGCGTGAGTATATCGGGCGACAGCCTGGCCGACGACCTCCGGATTCTGCTTTTTGGGTGCGCTGCACGTCTAGCTCTGTGCTTTTGCAAACAATTTGTTATCTTTCAAAACCTGCCCAGCCCTTGCCGGCGAAGTTGCAGCTTTTTGCCGCGCCTAATAAGAGAAGCAATACCCCATGATCACAGAGCCTTCCAGTGCTGCACCGCCTTCGCGGCCGTTAACCCGTAATGACTATAAAACCTTGTCGCTGTCTGCCTTGGGTGGTGCGCTGGAGTTTTACGATTTCATTATTTTTGTGTTTTTCGCCACCGTGGTCGGGAAACTGTTCTTCCCGGCAGACATGCCCGAGTGGCTACGCCTGATGCAAACCTTCGGCATTTTTGCCGCGGGTTACCTGGCGCGTCCTTTGGGCGGCATTGTCATGGCGCACTTTGGCGATCTGCTGGGGCGCAAAAAGATGTTCACCCTGAGCATCTTCATGATGGCCGTACCGACCTTGATCATGGGCTTGCTGCCTACCTATGCGCAGATTGGCATGTGGGCACCGATTCTGTTGCTGCTGATGCGCGTGATCCAGGGCGCGGCCATTGGCGGTGAGGTGCCCGGGGCCTGGGTGTTCGTGGCCGAGCATGTACCGCCACGGCATGTGGGCTACGCCTGTGGCACCCTGACTTGCGGGCTGACGGCGGGCATCTTGCTGGGTTCGTTGATGGCTACGGCGATCAACACGATCTATACACCGGCTGAAGTGTCTGACTTTGCCTGGCGGATTCCGTTCCTGATGGGTGGCGTGTTCGGCCTGTTCTCGGTGTACCTGCGTCGCTGGTTGCACGAGACACCGGTCTTTGCCGAGTTGCAGCTGCGCAAGGCGCTGGCGGCGGAAGTCCCGCTCAAGACCGTGCTGCGCGACCATCGCGGGGCGATTGTGGTCTCCATGCTGCTGACCTGGTTGCTGTCTGCCGGGATCATCGTGGTCATTCTGATGACGCCCACGGTGTTGCAAACCATTTATGGTTTTTCAGCGACCACCTCGTTGCAGGCCAACAGCCTGGCAATCGTCTTCCTGAGCCTGGGTTGCATCGCCTCGGGCGCACTGGCTGACCGCTTTGGGGCGGGCAAGGTGTTTGTGATCGGTTGCGCCGGGTTGCTGATTACATCGTGGACCTTCTACCACAGCCTGCTGCAACACCCGGACTGGCTGTTCCCGCTGTACGCCTTGAGCGGCCTGTTTGTAGGCACCATCGGCGCGGTGCCTTATGTAATGGTTAAGGCCTTCCCGCCAGTGGTGCGTTTCAGCGGTCTGTCGTTTTCCTACAACCTGGCCTACGCCATTTTTGGCGGCCTGACCCCGATGGCCGTGACCCTGTTGCTCAAGGAAAGCCCGATGGGCCCGGCGTATTACGTGGCAATCATTTGCACGATGGGCCTGGTGGTCGGCGCTTATCTGTGGAAAAAGGGCCGCTGATCCAGGCCTGATCCGCCGCAACACCTCATCCGCCTCTCCCCGAAGGCCATCATTTGTAACGAATGATGGCCTTTCATCTAATTGTCACAATCGGTTCATAGAGTAGTCACATGGCCTGCAGATACTGGTCCCCGATTCATCTAACCCCGTTTGCTAGGAGTAAGGCATGAAACTGAAGCGTGTGATGGCGGCCCTGACTTTTGTCGCCGCAGGCGTTGCAACTGCCAATGCGGTTGCCGCTGGTGTTGACCCGGCTATTCAGCCCTACGTGAAGACCACTGGTGTGTCGGGCAACCTGTCCAGCGTTGGTTCTGACACCCTGGCGAACCTGATGACCTTGTGGGCCGAGGCGTACAAAAAAGAATATCCAAACGTAAACATCCAGATTCAAGCTGCCGGTTCTTCGACCGCGCCGCCTGCGATTACTGAAGGCACCGCCAACCTGGGCCCGATGAGCCGCAAAATGAAAGACAACGAACTGGCTGCCTTCGAGCAGAAGTACGGCTACAAGCCTACCGCTATCCCGGTAGCCGTGGATGCCCTGGCCGTGTTCGTGCACAAGGACAACCCGATCAAGCACCTGACCATGGAACAGGTTGATGCGATCTTCTCTTCGACCCGTCTGTGCGGCGCCAAAGCCGACGTTAAAACCTGGGGCGACCTGGGTGTGACCGGCGACCTGGCCAACAAGCCGGTTCAACTGTTCGGTCGTAACTCGGTATCCGGCACTTACGGCTACTTCAAGGAAGAAGCCCTGTGCA
This sequence comes from Pseudomonas fragi, assembly GCF_900105835.1. Lineage (NCBI taxonomy): Bacteria > Pseudomonadati > Pseudomonadota > Gammaproteobacteria > Pseudomonadales > Pseudomonadaceae > Pseudomonas > Pseudomonas fragi. The sequence goes on along the minus strand of NZ_LT629783.1, from coordinate 3,143,664 downwards.
AAGGCGACTACAAGCCTAACGTGAACGAACAGCCAGGTTCGGCTTCGGTTGTGCAGTCGATCAGCAGCTCGCTCAACGGCGTCGGTTACTCGGGCATCGGTTACAAAACCGCCAGCGTGAAGACCGTGCCTTTGGCTAAAAAAGGCAGCACCGAGTTCATCGAAGACACCGAAGAAAACGCACTGAACGGCAAATACCCGCTGTCGCGTTTCCTCTACGTGTACGTGAACAAGGCGCCGAACAAGCCGCTGAACCCGCTGGAAGCCGAGTTCATCAAGCTGGTGCTGTCCAAGCAAGGTCAAGAAGTGGTCGTGAAGGATGGCTACATCCCGCTGCCAGCCAAGGTCGCTGCCAAAGCATTGGCTGACCTGGGTCTGAAAGAAGGCGCATAAGTAGACGCCATGTGGGAGCGGGCTTGCTCGCGATTCAGGCAACGCGGTACATCAGGCCTGTTGAGTTGATGCCATCGCGAGCAAGCCCGCTCCCACAGGGTTGCCACGCAACCGCTTCACCAAATTTTCCATTCCGCTGCCAGCACCGTCGGGCGGCGGATTTTTTGCGTCACTGCTTTGTCATCTTTCTGTCATACAGGACCGCTAGGGTGTGCGCATGAATGATCTGGCCAATTCCCCAATGACTACGACATCCGCTCCCAAGCGCATTGATTTCAATACGCCTGAACTGCAGCGCAAGCGCCGTATCCGCGCGCTTAAAGACCACCTGACCCGCTGGTATGTATTTATCGGCGGGCTTGCCGTGCTCGGCGCAATTACCCTGATTTTCTTCTTCCTGGGCTATGTGGTTTACCCGCTGTTCCAGGGCGCCGACCTGAACGCCAAGCAGGCGATCACGCCCGTATGGATGCAGGACGCCGGCAAGCCGCTGATGATCTCCGTCGAGGAGCAAAACCAGGTCGGCATGCGGGTCTCCGACAAGGGCATGGTGTTGTTCTTCAACGCGAAGAACGGCGAAGAGTTGTCGCGGGTCAACCTGCCGTTGCCGGCCGGTACACAAGTGACTTCGCTGGGCGAAGACCAGCCGGGTAACCCGGTGGTGGTACTGGGCCTGTCCAACGGTCAGGCGCTGGTGTTCCGTCACAGCTATAAAGTCAGCTACCCCGATGGCAAGAAGACCATCACCCCGGCGATTGAGTACCCGTATGGCGAAACGCCAATCGTGCTCGACCCGCAGGGTGGTGCACTGGATCACGTCAACCTCAGCGTCAACGATTCAACGCTGGTGCTGGCCGGCTCCACGGGCTCGAAACTGAATGTGCTGTCACTGGCCCGCGAAGAAAACATGATGACCGATGAGGTCACCAACACCGAGACTCGTATCGACCTGCCGCAGATGACCGCGAAGGTCAAAGCGCTGTATATCGACCCGCGTCAGCAGTGGTTGTATGTGATCAATGATCGCGCCCAGGCCGATGTGTTCAGCCTGCGCGACAAAAGCCTCAACGGTCGCTACAAGCTGGTGGATGACGCAACCACCGAGATCACCGCCAGCACCCAGCTGGTGGGCGGTATCTCGCTGATCTTTGGCGATTCCAAGGGTGGCCTGAGCCAGTGGTTCATGGCCCGCGACCCGGATGGCGAGCAGCGCTTCAAGCATATCCGCAGCTTCCAGATGGGCACTTCGCCGATTGTTGAAATCACCGCCGAGCAACGCCGCAAGGGCTTCCTGGCCCTGGATGCGGCCGGCGAAATCGGTGTGTTCCACAGCACTGCACACCGCACCCTGCTGGTCGAGAAGGTTGCCGAAGGCCCTGGCATCATGGCGTTGTCGCCGCGTGCCAACCGCATCATCGTGGAAGAGGGCGGCAAGCTGCTGCCACTGACCTTGAAAAACCCGCACCCGGAAGTGTCCTGGAGCGCGCTGTGGAGCAAGGTCTGGTACGAGAACTACGACGAGCCTAAATACGTCTGGCAATCGACAGCCGCCAACACTGACTTCGAACCGAAGATGAGCCTTGCGCCATTGACCTTCGGTACCTTGAAAGCTGCGTTCTACGCGATGTTACTGGCGGCTCCGCTGGCCGTTGCTGCAGCGATCTACACCGCTTACTTCATGGCACCGACCCTGCGCCGCAAGGTCAAGCCGGTGATCGAACTGATGGAAGCGATGCCGACGGTGATCCTCGGTTTCTTCGCCGGCCTGTTTCTGGCGCCGTATGTGGAAGGCCACTTGCCGGGTATTTTCAGCCTGCTGGTGCTGATGCCGATCGGCATTCTGGTGGCGGGCTTCAGCTGGAGCCGCCTGCCCGAGTCGATCCGCCTGCGTGTGCCGGAGGGCTGGGAAAGCCTGATCCTGATCCCGGTGATCCTGTTTGTGTGTGGCCTGTCGCTGTACATGAGCCCGTTTATGGAAGCCTGGTTCTTCGGTGGCGACATGCGCCTGTGGATCTCCCACGACCTGGGCATCACCTACGATCAGCGCAACGCCCTGGTGGTCGGCCTGGCGATGGGTTTCGCGGTGATCCCCAACATCTACTCCATTGCTGAAGACGCCGTGTTCAGCGTGCCTCGCGGCCTGACCCTGGGTTCGCTGGCGCTGGGTGCCACGCCGTGGCAGACCATGACCCGCGTGGTCATCCTGACCGCCAGCCCGGGGATCTTCTCGGCACTGATGATTGGTATGGGCCGTGCGGTCGGCGAGACGATGATTGTGTTGATGGCCACCGGTAACACCCCGGTCATGGAAATGAACCTGTTCGAAGGCCTGCGTACCCTGGCGGCGAACGTGGCGGTGGAAATGCCGGAGTCGGAAGTGGGCGGCAGTCATTACCGTGTGCTGTTCCTCTCGGCGTTGGTGCTGCTGCTGTTCACCTTCATCATGAACACTCTTGCCGAGCTGATCCGTCAGCGTCTGCGCAAGAAATATTCGTCGCTTTAAGGAAGGTAGAAGTCTGTGAAACAGAATTCCCTCAAAGGCTGGTTCAAGAGCGGCGCGCCAGGCGTCTGGATCAGCGGTGGTGCAGTGTCTATCGCCGTCATCATGACCATCGGCCTGCTGTCGGTGATCGCCGTGCGTGGCCTGGGTCACTTCTGGCCGGCCGACCTGATCCACGCTGAATACAACGTACCGGGTGATGCCAATCACCTGGTCATCGGCGAAGTGGTGCAAAAGGAAGAAGTGCCCCGCGAGCGTCTGAAAAGCGCGGGCCTGCCGGTACCGGAACAAGGCCCGGAGTTCATGACCCGTGAGCTGATCAAGGTCGGCAACCGTGACTTGAACGGCAATGACTTTACCTGGGTGGTCGGCGAGTGGCTGACCAACCAGAGCACGCCACCCGAGTTGATGGCCATTGAGCGCCGCGAGTGGGGCAACTTCTACGGCTACCTGGTCAACGTCAAGGAAAACGGCAAGGTGGTGGCAGAAGGCGCTGCGGCCTGGCCGGAGCTGCAAGCGCGGGTCAAGCGGGTCAATGACCTGGCCTCGCAACTGAGCCAGCTTGAGAAGAAAGATATCGGTGCGATCAACTATGGGCTGGAGCGCATCCGCCTGCACGGTCGCAAGCTGGAACTGGAAGGCAAGCTGACGCCGCAGGCACAGGCCGACATGGAAGCCGAGCGCGCCGAGCTGAATGCACGCTACAAGGCCATCGAAGACCGCCTGGGCGAGTTGCATGCACAGTTCAACCGCGACAGCCTCACGGCCCGCGATGCCAACGGTAAAGAGCTGGAAATCGGCATCGGCAAAGTGGTCAAGGTCTACCAGCCGAACGCGATGAACAGCTGGCAGAAACTGGCGATGTACTTCAGCAATATCTGGGAATTCCTGAGCCAGGACCCGCGTGAAGCCAACACCGAGGGCGGGATCTTCCCGGCTATTTTCGGTACCGTGATGATGACCCTGATCATGGCGGTGATCGTGACGCCGTTTGGCGTGCTGGCGGCGGTTTACCTGCGTGAATATGCCAAGCAAAACACCCTGACCCGGGTTATCCGGATCGCGGTGAACAACCTGGCGGGTGTACCGGCCATTGTGTACGGCGTATTTGGTCTGGGCTTCTTTGTGTATGTGCTGGGCGGCTCGGTTGACCGTCTGTTCTTCGCTGAAGCCTTGCCTGCGCCGACCTTTGGTACGCCGGGCCTGATGTGGGCTTCGCTGACTCTGGCGTTGCTGGCTGTGCCGGTGGTGATTGTGGCCACCGAAGAAGGGCTGGCGCGGATCCCGCGTACAGTGCGCGAAGGCTCGCTGGCGCTGGGTGCAACCAAATCGGAAACCCTGTGGAAAATCGTGTTGCCGATGGCCAGCCCGGCCATGATGACCGGCATGATCCTCGCCGTGGCCCGTGCTGCGGGTGAAGTGGCACCGCTGATGCTGGTCGGTGTGGTCAAGCTGGCGCCGTCGCTGCCGCTGGACGGCAACTACCCGTACCTGCACCTTGACCAGAAGATCATGCACCTGGGCTTCCATATTTATGACGTCGGCTTCCAGAGCCCCAACGTCGAAGCGGCCCGACCGCTGGTATACGCCACGGCGCTGCTGCTGGTACTGGTGATCGCGACCCTGAACCTGTCGGCCGTATGGATTCGTAACCACCTGCGCGAGAAGTACAAGGCGCTGGATAGCTGATAGACACAAGACCTGTGGGAGCGGGCTTGCCCGCGATGGTATCGGTAAGGTTTCAACGTGAAACCGAGGTGCCTGAATCGCGAGCAAGCCCGCTCCCACAGAAGAAACCCGGTGACTGAAAAACCGAAACGAATTTTTAGCGTATGGAGCAACCCATGCAGCATGAATCCTCAGCCCACGGCATCAACATGTCCGCCTTGGGTCGCACCAAACAAAGCTTGAACCTGGCCAACGAAGAAGTGGCCATTGAAGTACCCGGCCTGAATCTTTTCTACGGTGAAAAACAGGCACTGTACGACGTCAGCCTGAATATCCCGAAGCAACGGGTAACGGCGTTTATCGGTCCGTCCGGCTGTGGCAAGTCCACGCTGCTGCGCACCTTCAACCGCATGAACGACCTGGTGGACGGCTGCCGCGTCGAAGGCGAGATCAACCTGTACGGCAACAACATCTACCGCAAGGGCGAGGATGTGGCCGAGCTGCGTCGTCGCGTCGGCATGGTGTTCCAGAAGCCCAACCCGTTTCCAAAGACCATCTACGAAAACGTGGTGTATGGCCTGCGCATTCAGGGCATCAACAAAAAACGCGTGCTCGACGAAGCGGTTGAATGGGCCCTCAAGGGCGCGGCGTTGTGGGACGAAGTCAAAGACCGCCTGCACGACTCGGCACTGGGCCTGTCCGGCGGCCAGCAACAGCGTCTGGTGATTGCGCGTACCATCGCGGTCGAGCCCGAAGTGTTGCTGCTCGATGAACCGTGCTCGGCACTCGACCCGATCTCGACGCTGAAAGTCGAAGAGCTGATCTACGAACTCAAGTCCAAGTTCACCATCGTCATCGTGACCCACAACATGCAACAGGCGGCCCGGGTTTCGGATTACACGGCGTTCATGTACATGGGCAAGATGGTCGAGTACGGCGACACTGACACGCTGTTCACCAACCCGGCCAAAAAGCAGACCGAAGACTACATCACCGGGCGCTATGGCTAGTCTGAGCGGCATTGCCCGTTCGATGTCACGATAATTCGGCTGGCCGCTTACAGCGCGCAGCTCACAGCTTTTGCGGAGCAGAACCATGATTTCAAAGGATGGCCTCACCCATCACATTTCCGCGCAGTTCAACGCGGAACTCGAAGACGTGCGCAGCCACCTGCTGGCGATGGGCGGCCTGGTCGAGAAGCAGGTCAACGATGCAGTCACCGCACTGATCGAGGCTGACTCGGGGCTGGCGCAACAGGTGCGCGAGATCGATGAGCAGATCAACCAGATGGAGCGCAATATCGACGAGGAATGCCTGCGCATTCTGGCCCGTCGTCAGCCAGCGGCCTCTGACCTGCGCTTGATCATCAGCATCTCCAAGTCGGTGATCGACCTTGAACGCATCGGTGACGAAGCGACCAAGATCGCCCGCCGGGCCATCCAGTTGTGCGAAGAGGGTGAGGCGCCGCGCGGCTACGTTGAGGTGCGTCACATTGGCGACCAGGTACGCAACATGGTGCGTGATGCACTGGATGCGTTTGCCCGCTTCGACGCCGACCTGGCCCTGTCGGTGGCGCAATACGACAAAATCATCGACCGCGAGTACAAGACCGCGCTGCGCGAACTGGCCACTTACATGATGGAAGATCCGCGTTCTATCTCACGCGTGCTGAGCATTATCTGGGTACTGCGTTCGCTGGAACGAATCGGCGACCACGCCCGCAATATCTCGGAACTGGTGATTTATCTGGTGCGCGGCACGGACGTGCGGCACATGGGCCTCAAGCGCATGCGCGAAGAAGTTCAGGGTACGGGTGGCGATAACGCTAATGTTGCGCCGTCGCCTGACGATAAATAGGACAGCCCGATCTAAAAAACGCCCGGCTCAATGCCGGGCGTTTTGGTTTTCGGGCGTTCATATCCAAGGAGCAGTCGATGAGCAAGGTTAGTGTGCTGGTGGTAGATGACGCGTCGTTTATTCGTGATCTGGTTAAAAATTGCCTGCGTAACTACTTCCCGGGCATCAGGATCGAAGACGCGGTCAACGGCCGTAAAGCCCAGGCCTTGCTGTCGCGTGAAGCCTTCGATCTAGTGCTGTGCGACTGGGAAATGCCGGAGATGTCCGGTCTTGAGCTGTTGACCTGGTGCCGTGAGCAATACCGGCTGAAAACGCTGCCGTTTATCATGGTCACCAGCCGCGGTGACAAAGAGAACGTGATCCAGGCCATCCAGGCCGGGGTTTCGGATTTCGTCAGCAAGCCCTTCACCAATGAGCAGTTGCTGTCGAAGGTGAAGAAGGCGTTCACCAAGGCGGGATTGTTGAGCGCCGTGATGGCCAGCACCCCGGCGCGGGCTAGCTCGGCGTTTGGCAATGATTCACTGAATGCGTTGACCGGCGGCAAGGCCCAGGTCGTGACGGCCACGGCGGCAGCCCCCGCGCCTGTTGCCCCGACTCCGCGCCCGGCCCCTGCGGCGGCGCCGGCACTGACCAGCCGTGGCCAGGGGCAACTGCGTTTGCCCAGCGGCACCCAGGCGTGCGTGATCAAGGCATTGAGCCTCAAGGAGGCGCTGCTGGTGGTGCGTCGAGGCGAAGTGCTGCCTCAGGTACTGGACAGCGCCGTGCTGGACCTTGAGCAGGGCGAGAGCGCCGAGGTGGCGCGATTGAACGGTTACCTGCATGCCATCGTGGCATTCGAGCCAAAACCGGACAGCGCCTGGCTGCAACTGACCTTCCGCTTTGTCGACCAGGATGCCGACAAAATGAATTACCTGTCGCGGCTGATCGCCCACGGCACGGCGCAAAAGCATTTTGTGCCGGGTGCGTGAGCTGCTCTTGTGGGAGCGGGCTTGCTCGCGATGGAATCGATGCGGTTTGACCGAGCGACCGCGCCGTCTGCATCGCGAGCAAGCCCGCTCCCACAGGTCATGTGTGCATCAAGGCAACTGCAACCCACCCGAGGCCTTGTGAATGGCCCGCAAACGTTCACCGATCTGTTTGACGTTGGCTTCAGTAGCGGCAATCTCGGCCGCTCGCGCCGGTTCCAGCAGGCTGCGCACTTCCTTGTCCAGGTCGGTGGTCAGGCGCAGTAGTTGCTGCTGGCGCTGGCTGCTTTCGGACTCGAGCATTTCCCATTCCTTGGCTTGCGGCAGGCCGTAGCCGCCGCTACCGAGCAATTCAGCCGGGCGACTCAGGAAGCCGCTGCTGGCGAGAATCTCTTGCAGGGTCTTGTTGGCCTTGTCCATGCCGCCATCCTTGAGCGCGCGCGCGCCCAGGTACTTCTGTTTGACCTCGTCCTGGGCCAGCAGCAGTTGCCGGCGAAAGCTGGCCTGCTCCAGCAGCAACAAAGCTGCGCTGGCGCGCAGGTCGGCCTGCTCGATCCACGGCCGGCGTTGCACGGCATCCAGGGCCAGCCAGTCTTCGACCGTGGTCTGCTTGATTGGCAAGCGGGTCTTGAGCACGTCGAACATCGCCTGGTAACGGTCGCGGTAGGAATCAAAGCGATACCCCAGGCGCAACGCTTCCTTGGGATCGTCCAGCACGCTGGTATCGGCCAGCCCGCGAGCCTTGAGCACGTCCAGCAGGCCGTTGGGCATGATGCTGTCCAGGCCCTTGAGCCGGGCATTGTCGCTGCCGCTGCGCAGCAGCTTCAGGGTTTCGACCGCGCAGTTATTGGAGATGAAATAGTAGTTGCCGTCATAGCTCCAGTGCATTTCGGCGGCATGCTCGACCACTTCCTCGATTTCCGCTCGGCTGAGCTTGAGCGGCACCGACGCCAGGCTGCGCAGTTCGGTCTTGGTGTATTCGTCGATCACCTGGGCCAGCGGCAATACAAACAGTCGTGAAGGGTAGGCGCCGGTCAGGCCGTCCCAACTGGAGAGTTGTACGTCATTGACGAACGCCCGGTAGGACAACACCAGATGCTCCTGCAGGTCGAGTCGGCAGTCTGGCCCGCGTGGGCGACCGGGCGCACAGATCACCAGGCGCAACATGCTGTGCCCCCAGCGGCTGGCCCATTCCTGGTTGGCTTCGGCCAGCAGGTAGTCGACGGCGTACACCCGCTCCGGGTCCACGGTCCCCAGCGGCTGCTTGGCGAAATCGTTGCCGGCATTGAGGAAGGCAAAGCCCTTGGGGCATTCATCCTTGGCGGCAGGCGCCCAGCCGAAATGTTGCTGGTAGTAGCGATACAGCGCCGGGCGGCGGCAGGCGTAGGCCGGGTCGAGGAGGAAGTACTCCATATTGACCGCGACAAATTCCTTGGGGCTGCTGACTTCGTACAGATCCGGGCTGCGCACGATCTGGTGGTTGTCCTGCTCGCGTTCGCCCCGCCGGCCCACATATTGCTGCCAGCCAGCGAGGTCGAGCAGGCGCGGGTCATCGCTAAGGGTAAAGCGGCGCTCGGTCTGCCCGCGGCACTGATCGGGCAGGCCAATCAGCCCTGCGTTGCTGCTTTGCCGGGCGCAGCGACGGATCAGTGTGCGTTCGGCGGCGGGCCAGAGGCGGGCGCGGTCATAAATGTGCGTCAGCTCGTGCAGCACGGTGGCGAGCATTTCCCTGCGCACAGTGCCGTGGGGGCGGTGGGTCTGTTGGGTGGCCGCCGAGCCGTCGGTGAGTGCGGCCAGCAGCTTGCGGTTGAGGTCCAGCTCGGAGGTCAGCGACGCCTGGCCGTAGGCGTTGGCGGGCATGTCATCGGTCCAGCCCACCAGAATCTGCCGGTCCAGTTGTTCAATAAAACGCGGTGGCAGGCTCTGCATTGCTTCATCAAGCAGGGCTTGGCTGGCCTGTTGTTCAGCCGGGCTCAGGCCCTCGGTCTTGAGTTGCAGATGCAGCGCAGCCTGGGCGCTGCTGGCGAGTAGCAGCAGGCCACAGGTGGCAAGCCAGCGCGTGAGTGGCTTCACAGTGCGAGGATGGCTTCAGCGAGGTCATGATCGCTGGCGTTGCGCGCTTCAGGCACGCGATCGCGCAGGGTGCTGAAAGCGGCTTCCAGCTGCACACCGCGAATGTCGCCCTGGCTGGCGACGAAAGTGGCGGCGTCGTCGTGGGCTTCGCGCACGACTTTGGAGTCACGGATCGAGGTGGTGGTGTCGGACGTAAAGTCGATGGTGCGGCCAAAAGCACGCACGATGATGTTACTGGTTTGCACGACGGTTTGTGCCTGAGCCACATCGGCCAGCAGCAACAGGCCAAGGGTGGCGACAATCAGGGGGCTACGCATGAAACTTCTCCAGATAAAGCGGGTATTTATTGGACGAGAATTGACTGCGCCAGTTCAAGGTCGCTGGCATTCAATTTTGGCGAGTGTTGGCGCAAATAACCCAGGGCAGACTCCAGCTGTACGCCTCTCGTCTGGCCATCACTGGCGATAAAGACGGCGGCATCATCCCGGGCGGCACGTATGAGTTTGTGATCGAACGGCGCAGACGTCACTTTACTGGTGACGTAACCACTGAGCACCACATTTTGGGTGGTCAGGTCGAAGGCGTTGGCTGATTGAGTCCAGCAGAGTGCAAGCAGGGCTAATAAGGAAAAACGCATGGGTCTCGAGGCTGTTTGAATGAGCGCCAAGGCTAGCGTAATGGCCGGGGCAGGGCCAGCTTGGGGGCGTTGCTGAAAAATTTCTTCATGCAGGCACCGTACTTGTGGGAGCGGGCTTGCTCGCGATTGTATCGGCGCGGTTTACCTGAGAAACCAGGGCGCCTGAATCGCGAGCAAGCCCGCTCCCACAGAGTCCCCGATCAGATCGTCAGGATGGCCTGAGCCAGTTGTGCATCAGTTGCCTGCAGCTGTGGCGCTTGCTGGCGGATGGCCTCGAAGGCACTTTCCAGTTTCACGCCACGGATGGCGCCTTCGCTGGCCACGAAGCTGGCTGCGTCGTCGCGGGCCGCACGCACGATCTTGTTATCGCGAAACGAACCGGTGGCATCCGATGTCAGGTCTGTGGTGGCCTTGAGGGTGCCCACGATGCCATCGGTGGTCGCGATGAAGCTTGTGGCGTTGGCGCTGGCAGCAACGGCCAGCAAAGCCGCTGCACTAAGTAGGCGAAGTGTGGACATGGTAATACTCCTGAACATGAACTTATGAAAGTAGACGGTTATGGGCCGAATAGTAGGCTCAGGGGGGCATCAGGCAAAGGATGTTTTACCTGTTGTCACCGCCAGAATGCTCTGGATCAGGTATTTGCTTAACTGTACTTGTATGTTTTAGGTAAATTTAGAACTGTACCTGTCGCTTTGCAAGTGGGTAAAACCCGCTGCCATAAACGACAAAACCCGTCAGCGGTTACCCGCGACGGGTTCTGTTTTTTCAATTCGGGTTGCTGGCGGTGGACCGGTGGTCAGGGCCAGCGAGCGCTAATCAGCGCCAGAACGGCTTGCTCAGCTCTTCGTAACGCTGTGCTTCGCTAATCCCGGCATCAGCCAGAAGACGCGAGTCCAGGCGAGCCAGTTGATGGCGGCTGGAGATGCGGCGCTGCCACAACACCAGGTTGGCCAGTACGCGCAAAGGCATGGAAGCCTGGGTGTTTACAGTGTTGCTTTCGCTGAACAGTTCGGAACTGAGTGTACGTTCCATGGTGACATCCTTCCGCTTGTGGCGGCATTGGCTAGTGGTTTAACTGATGCCAATGATCCTCCTCTTTGTCGAGGGTCTCTAGATACAGTTCATCTGTATTGCAATGGGCCAGTTAACTGTTTATGCCCGCTGTACGGGCATTAATGCGCACAACTGTACCTGTCCGCACTTAAATGGTGCGAAATTGGCCAAATCGGTAGGGCGAGTGGGTGTTGCAGGCGGGAAATGACCAGTACAGTAGTACAGTTTTTTAAAATACAGTCATAAAAAAGCCGCTGACGAAACAGTGTTTACGTCAGCGGCTGTCTAGCGTGCGGGTTACGGCAGCATTTTCCCGGTTTCTTCCAGGTTGATATGCCAGCTCAACGCTTCGCGCAGGATGTGCGGCGTGTGGCCGCCAATCGCACAGGCCCTGGCGTAATAGTCATTGAGGGCGTCACGGAAGTCCGGGTGTACACAGTTGTCGATGATCACGCGTGCACGCTCACGCGGGGCCAGGCCGCGCAGGTCGGCCAGGCCTTGCTCGGTCACCAGGATGTCGACGTCGTGCTCGGTGTGGTCAACGTGGCTGACCATTGGCACTACGCTGGAAATCGCGCCCGCCTTGGCAATCGACTTGGTCACAAAAATCGCCAAGTGTGCGTTGCGGGCGAAGTCGCCCGAACCGCCGATACCGTTCATCATCCGCGTGCCGCACACGTGGGTGGAGTTGACGTTGCCGTAGATGTCGAATTCCAGGGCGGTATTGATCCCGATGATGCCCAGGCGACGAACCACTTCAGGGTGGTTGGAGATCTCTTGCGGGCGCAGCACCAGTTTGTCCTTGTAGCGCTCCAGGTTGCCGAACACGTCCGAATTGCGACGTTCCGACAACGTGATGGAGCTGCCCGACGCGAAGCTCATCTTGCCTGCGTCGATCAGGTCGAAGGTCGAATCCTGCAGTACTTCGGAGTACATGGTCAGGTCTTCGAACGGCGAGTCGATCAGGCCGCACATCACCGCGTTGGCGATGTTGCCGATACCGGCTTGCAGCGGGCCGAGCTTGTTGGTCATGCGGCCTGCTTCAACTTCGGCTTTAAGGAAGTTGATCAGGTGGAAGGCGATACCGTCGGTTTCGCTGTCTGGCTCGGACACGGTGGACGGCGAGTCCGGCTTGTTGGTGATCACGATGGCGACGATTTTTTCCGCCGGAATCGGGATCGCGGTGCTGCCGATACGGTCATCGACTTTCACCAGCGGGATCGGCGTACGCGTCGGACGGTAGGTCGGGATATAGATGTCGTGCAGACCTTCCAGGTTCGGGTTGTGCGCCAGGTTGATCTCGACGATCACTTGCTTGGCGAAAATCGCGAAGCTGGCGGAGTTGCCCACGGAGGTCGTCGGAACGATATGACCTTGCTCGGTAATGGCCACTGCTTCAATAACTGCAATGTCCGGCAGCTTGAGCTGGTTGTTGCGCAGTTGCTCAACGGTTTCGGACAAATGCTGGTCGATAAACATCACTTCGCCGGCGTTGATCGCCTTGCGCAGGGTGCTGTCTACCTGGAACGGCATGCGACGAGCCAGTACGCCGGCTTCGGTCAGTTGCTTGTCCAGATCGTTGCCCAGGCTGGCGCCGGTCATCAGGGTGATTTTCAGCGGCGACTTCTTGGCCCGCTCGGCCAGGGCCTGGGGCACGGCTTTGGCTTCACCGGCACGGGTAAAACCGCTCATGCCGACGGTCATGCCGTCTTGGATAAGGGCGGCGGCTTCTTCGGCGCTCATGACCTTATCGTGCAGGGAGTTCAGGCGAATACGTTCACGGTACATGGATTGTTATCTCGGGCAACGGAAGCAAGAGGCGCAGTCTATTCATTTTCAGAGCCTTTCGTCCCGCTACCATGGTCGAATGCCAGCGGCCGATTTAGAGCCTTTGGTCGGGTTCCTTGGAAAAAGAAAAACCCCGGCCAATACAGCGCCGGGGTTCTCGTTATTGCTGTGGGGCAGGATGTTACTCGACCGCTTTAACCATATCTTCAATAACTTTCTTGGCGTCGCCGAAGACCATCATGGTTTTATCCAGATAAAACAATTCGTTATCCAGGCCGGCATAGCCGCTGGCCATTGAGCGCTTGTTCACGATGACAGTCTTGGCTTTATAGGCTTCGAGGATCGGCATGCCGGCAATCGGCGATTTTGGATCGTTCTTGGCCGCCGGGTTGACCACGTCGTTGGCGCCCAGTACGAGCACCACGTCGGCCTGGCCGAACTCGGAGTTGATGTCTTCCATCTCGAACACCTGGTCGTAAGGCACTTCGGCCTCGGCGAGCAGTACGTTCATATGGCCTGGCATGCGGCCAGCCACCGGGTGGATCGCATACTTCACGGTCACGCCGCGGTGAGTCAGCTTTTCAGTCAGCTCTTTAAGTGCGTGCTGCGCCCGTGCCACCGCCAGGCCGTAACCCGGAACGATGATCACGGTATCGGCGTTCATCAACAGGAACGTGGCATCGTCGGCCGAACCGGATTTCACCGGGCGAGCTTCTTGCGCACCTGCCGGACCACCCGCGTCTACCGCACCGCCAAAGCCGCCGAGGATCACGTTGAAGAACGAACGGTTCATCGCCTTGCACATGATGTACGACAGGATCGCACCCGAAGAACCTACCAGCGAACCGGCAATGATCAGCATCGAGTTGTTCAGCGAGAAACCGATACCGGCTGCCGCCCAGCCCGAATAGCTATTAAGCATCGACACCACCACCGGCATGTCGGCGCCGCCAATCGGGATGATGATCAGCACACCCAGCACGAATGCCAGAGCCAGCATCAGCGCGAAGGCATTGAGGTTGCCGGTGAGCATAAAGGTGATGCCCAGGGCCAGCGTGGCCAGGCCCAGCACCAGGTTCAGCTTGTGCTGGCCGCCGAACTGTACCGGCGCGCCCTGGAACAGACGGAACTTGTACTTGCCCGAGAGTTTGCCGAAGGCGATTACCGAACCGGAGAAGGTGATTGCACCAATGGCCGCGCCAAGGAACAGCTCCAGACGGTTGCCCGCAGGAATGGCGTCGCCCAGGTGTTTGACGATGCCCAGCGATTGCGGCTCAACGACGGCGGCAATGGCAATGAACACGGCTGCGAGGCCGATCATGCTGTGCATGAAGGCGACCAGCTCAGGCATTTTGGTCATTTCGACGCGCTTGGCCATGATCGAGCCAGCTGTGCCACCGACCAGCAGGCCGACAATGACATAGCCGATACCGGCGGTGGCAATTTCGGCGCCCAGTTTATAAATCAGGCCGACCGTAGTAATGATCGCCAGGCCCATGCCGAGCATGCCGAACAGGTTGCCGCGACGCGAAGTGGTGGGGTGCGACAGGCCCTTGAGGGCTTGAATGAAGCAGATTGACGCAACCAGATACAGAACAGTGACCAGGTTCATGCTCATGGCTTGCGCACCTCTTCTTTGGCTTTAGGTGCTTTCTTCTTGAACATTTCCAGCATGCGCCGGGTGACCAAAAAACCACCGAATACGTTTACGGCGGCCAGCGCGACTGCCAGGGTGCCCATGGTTTTACCCAGCGGGGTGACAGTCAGTGCGGCTGCGAGCATGGCGCCCACAATCACGATCGCGGAAATGGCGTTGGTGACGGCCATCAACGGAGTGTGCAGTGCCGGGGTTACGTTCCAGACCACGTGATAGCCCACATAAATGGCCAGCACGAAGATGATCAGGTTGTAGATACCGGGGGAGATGAGTTCTTCCATTGTTTTTATCCTCAGCCGTTTTTGCGCACGACTTGACCGTCGCGGCACATCAGGCACGCGGCGACGATGTCGTCTTCAAGGTTGATCTGGAACTGCCCTTCGGGGGTGAAGACCAGCTTGAGGAAGTCCAGCAGGTTGCGGGCGTAGAGCGCCGAAGCGTCTGCGGCAACCATTGCAGGCAGATTGGTGTGGCCAACGATGGTGACACCATGCTCGACCACGACCTGGTCGGCAACGGTCAGCGGGCAGTTGCCGCCCTGGGCTGCAGCCAGGTCGATGACCACCGAGCCCGGTTTCATCTGCGCTACGGTTTCTGCGCTGAGCAGAACGGGTGCTTTACGGCCGGGAATCAGGGCTGTGGTGATCACGATATCCGCCTGCTTGGCGCGCTCATGAACGGCCAGGGCCTGGCGCTGCATCCAGCTGGCAGGCATCGGGCGTGCATAGCCGCCTACGCCAACGGCGCATTCGCGCTCTTCGTCGGTTTCGTAAGGCACGTCGACAAACTTGGCACCCAGCGATTCGATCTGCTCTTTAACCGCAGGGCGCACATCGGACGCCTCGATTACCGCACCCAGACGCTTGGCAGTGGCAATGGCCTGCAAACCGGCAACACCGGCACCCAGAATCAGTACCCGAGCGGCCTTAACGGTCCCGGCGGCGGTCATCAGCATCGGCATAAAGCGCGGATAGTGGTGAGCAGCAATCAGGACGGCTTTATAACCGGCAATGTTGGCCTGGGATGACAGCACATCAAGACTTTGCGCACGAGAAGTGCGGGGGGCGGCTTCAAGAGAGAAGGCGGTGATCCCACGCTCGGCCAGTTTGGCAATGGTTTCATTGCTGAACGGGTTGAGCATGCCAATGAGCACGGTGCCGGTTTTGATCAGGGCCAGTTCGCTGTCGCTGGGGGCGACAACCTTGAGAATCAGCTCTGCGCCGAAAGCATCTGTAGCGTTGCCAATAGTTGCGCCGGCGGCTTCATAAGCACTGTCGATAACGCTGGCATTAACGCCGGCGCCGCTTTGGACAGTCACTTTATGGCCTTGGCCGATCAGCTTCTTGATGGTTTCCGGGGTTGCAGCAACCCGCGTTTCACCCGTATGGGTCTCGAGAGGAACACCAATGTGCACGTCATATCTCCTGCGTGATCTTTTATAAGAAAGCCAGCGCACTACGGATGGTGCGACTGGGGCGGCCGATCAGCACGATCCCACCAAAGTATGGGTGGGGCGGGGCATTCTGCTGGCAATTTTTTTGCCCTTCAAGGACTTATGGAGGATGACGAGATACAAACTACAAGTCATGCAGTGACCGAATGTCGCAACGCTCGGCTGCATCCCTTTAAACACATGGCTTTCAGGGGATTTGCAGGTTTTTTGAGTTTTTTTCAGATTTCTTTTGGTTATCGCTGCATAACTTTGAGAAATACCCTGTAGCCCGCGTGGTTACTGGCTTGCAGGTTTGTCCAGCTAGACCAAAGTACAGGGTATTTAAACGCGACATTTACTTATATATGTAGTGCTTTTTTGTAGTGCGCTACATAGTTTGTACGGACGATGCGGTCCTTTAAATCAGGCTGTAGCCCTCGGCCTGCTTGATCAGCCAGTCGCGGAAGGCCTGCAGTGAGGCAGACTCAATTTTGCGTTCGGGGATCATCAGGTAGTAAGCCTTGGTACTGGGCAGGCTGCGGTCATTGGCGATCACCAGGCGCTTTTCGGCCAATTCGCGCTGAATCAGGAAGGGCGGGATCAGCGCAACGCCCATTTCATGCATGGCGGCCTGGGCCAGCATCGAAAACAGCTCGTAGCGTGGGCCGGTCATGTCGCGGGGCACATTCATGTCCTGGGCGTTGAACCATTGGCGCCAGGCGTAGGGGCGAGTGGTTTGCTGCAGCAGGGGCAGTTCGGCAAGGGTGTGCGGGGAGAGGCATTTGTGCGAACGCAGTAGTGCAGGGCTGCACACGGGGACCGGGTTTTCGCCCATCAGGCGGTAGGACGAAGTGCCGGACCAGTCAGCATCCCCGAAGTAGATGGCTGCATCGAAGTCGGTATCTGCGAACAGGAAAGGCCGTGTGCGGTTGGTCAGGTTGACCGTGACGTCCGGGTGCAGTTGCTGGAAGTCCTTGAGGCGGGGCAGTAGCCATTGCGTGCCGAAGGTGGGTACTACGGCCAGCTCGATCACATTGGCACCTTGTTGGCCCATGACGGACAACGTGTCCCGTTCTACAGCATCCAGTTGGGTCGCAATGCGCCGGCTGTAGGAGATGCCTGCTTCGGTCAGCTTTACCCCGCGCTTGGAGCGTCGGAACAGTTCTACACTCAAAAACTCTTCCAGGCTGGCGATCTGTCGGCAAATGGCCCCTTGAGTGAGGGAAAGCTCTTGTGCGGCCTTGGTAAAGCTTTCATGGCGCGCAGCCGCTTCAAAGCTGATCAGGGCGGTTGTGCTGGGGATCTTGCGGCGCATGTACGGCTTCCTCACTAAATACAGTCAGAAATGGCTTTCTTGCGGTTCACGGAGTGAGAAATTATCACAACATGGTGCCGAATCCTCGTTTGTCCTTCTATATAGAAGGGGCCTAGGATCGGCTCACGACATTTGATCTATTACGCGAGGGTTCTCTCATGGCGGGTAAGGCAAGCTTCAACTGGATTGATCCACTGTTGCTGGATCAACAGCTCACTGAAGAAGAGCGCATGGTGCGCGACAGTGCCGAGCAATTTGCTCAGGACAAGCTGGCGCCGCGTGTGCTTGAGGCTTTCCGCAATGAGAAGACCGACCCTGCGATTTTTCGTGAGATGGGTGAGACCGGTTTGCTGGGCGCGATGATCCCTGAGCAGTACGGTGGCAGTGGCCTCAATTACGTCAGCTACGGGCTGATTGCCCGCGAAGTGGAGCGGGTGGACTCGGGCTACCGCTCGATGATGAGTGTGCAGTCTTCCCTGGTCATGGTGCCGATCAATGAGTTCGGTACCGAAGCGCAGAAACAGAAGTACCTGCCCAAGCTGGCGTCGGGCGAATGGATTGGCTGCTTCGGTCTTACCGAGCCTAACCACGGCTCCGACCCTGGCGCGATGATTACCCGTGCGCGGTCGGTGGATGGCGGCTACAGCCTGACGGGCAGCAAAATGTGGATCACCAACAGCCCCATCGCCGATGTGTTTGTGGTGTGGGCGAAGGACGATGAAGGCGACATTCGTGGCTTTGTTCTGGAAAAAGGCTGGAAAGGCCTGACTACGCCTGCGATTCACGGCAAGGTCGGCTTGCGTGCGTCCATTACCGGCGAAATCGTCATGGACAACGTATTTGTGCCGCAAGAGAACATCTTCCCGGATGTGCGCGGCTTGAAAGGCCCTTTTACCTGCCTTAACTCTGCGCGCTATGGCATCTCCTGGGGGGCATTGGGTGCGGCCGAGTTCTGCTGGCATACCGCGCGCCAGTACACCCTGGATCGTCACCAGTTTGGTCGGCCTTTGGCGGCGACTCAGTTGATCCAGAAAAAACTCGCAGATATGCAGACCGAAATTACATTGGCCCTGCAGGGTTGCCTGCGTCTGGGGCGGATGAAGGATGAAGGCACTGCGGCCGTTGAAATTACCTCGATCATGAAGCGCAACTCGTGTGGCAAGTCGCTGGATATCGCACGCATGGCGCGCGACATGCTGGGTGGCAACGGGATCTCCGATGAATTCGGCGTGGCGCGTCATCTGGTCAACCTGGAAGTGGTGAACACCTATGAAGGCACGCACGACGTGCATGCCTTGATCCTTGGGCGTGCGCAAACCGGCCTGCAGGCATTCTATTAACAGGAGCTCGGCTCATGGGTGCTTTATCGCATTTGCGGGTGCTGGATTTGTCTCGTGTGCTGGCGGGGCCGTGGGCGGGGCAGATACTGGCTGACCTGGGTGCCGAGGTGATCAAGGTTGAGCGCCCGGGCAATGGTGATGACACCCGGGCCTGGGGGCCGCCCTTCCTTAAGGATGCTTATGGTGAGAGCACGGGGGAGGCGGCTTACTATTTGTCGGCCAACCGCAACAAACAATCGGTCACTATCGATTTCACCAAGCCACAAGGCCAGCAACTGGTTCGAGCGCTGGCCGCCAAGTCCGACATCCTGATCGAGAACTTCAAGGTGGGTGGTCTGGAGGCGTATGGCCTGGACTATGCGTCGCTCAAGGCGTTGAACCCTGATCTGATCTATTGCTCGATCACGGGGTTCGGTCAAACCGGTCCCTATGCCAAGCGGGCGGGCTATGACTTTATGGTCCAGGGGCTGGGTGGGCTGATGAGCCTTACCGGGCGGCCTGAAGGTGAGGAGGGTGCGGGGCCGGTAAAGGTGGGCGTGGCGCTGACCGACATACTGACTGGGCTCTACTCGACGGTCGCGATTCTGGCGGCACTTGCTCATCGTCAGCATGATGGCGGTGGTCAGCATATTGATATGGCGTTGCTGGACGTGCAGGTTGCTTGTCTGGCAAATCAGGCGATGAACTACCTGACCACGGGTGTGGCTCCGCAACGCTTGGGTAATGCACATCCGAATATCGTGCCTTATCAGGATTTTCCGACGGCAGATGGTGACTTCATCCTGACTGTGGGAAATGACAGCCAGTTCCGCAAGTTTGCTGAAGTGGCTGGAAGGCCCGAGTGGGCGGACGATCCACGCTTTGCTACCAACACGCTGCGTGTTGCAAACCGGTCAGTGTTGGTGCCGCTTCTGCGGCAGGCAACGGTGTTCAAGACGACAGCCGAGTGGGTGACCCAGCTGGAGGCGGTTGGTGTGCCCTGCGGGCCCATCAATGACTTGGCGCAGGTGTTTGCTGATCCGCAGGTTCAGGCTCGAGGCTTGGCGATGCAGTTGCCCCATGCCCTGGCGGGGTTGGTGCCGCAAGTGGCGAGCCCTATCCGGTTGTCCGAAACCCCGGTGGAGTACCGTAATGCCCCTCCTTTGCTGGGTGAGCATACCCGGCAGGTGTTGGAGCAGGTGCTGGGGTTGCACGCGGATGCGGTAGAGGCTTTGCGGCAGTCGGGTGTGCTGTAGCTATATAGAGGGGGCGTCAGCCCCCTCTATATAGCTGTGTTAAAGGCGTTTTCGGGTTAAGTGATAGAGCAGCTCAATTAGTCCTTGACTCAGGTTTGTAACTGTCTATAATTCGCCCCACTTCCGGCGCAGTCGAAACGGAAAACTCCTTGAGTTTCAATGAGTTGGATGAGTTTTCGGCGGTGCCAGCTTCAAGTCATCGAAGCAGGAAATGAGGTGTTGACAGCAGCGTGTAACGCTGTAGAATTCGCCTCCCGCTAACGAGAGATCGAAAGCGCAAGTGGTTGATGTTACAGAGGAAACTTTGAAAACATCTTAAAATAACCGCTTGACAGCAACAGAGGCTGCTGTAGAATGCGCGCCTCGGTACAGCGAAAGCTAAACCAACCGCTCTTTAACAACTGAATCAAGCAATTCGTGTGGGTGCTTGTGGAGTCAGACTGATAGTCAACAAGATTATCAGCATCACAAGTTACTCCGCGAGAAATCAAAGATGTAACCAACGATTGCTGAGCCAAGTTTAGGGTTTCTTAAAAACCCAAAGATGTTTGAACTGAAGAGTTTGATCATGGCTCAGATTGAACGCTGGCGGCAGGCCTAACACATGCAAGTCGAGCGGTAGAGAGAAGCTTGCTTCTCTTGAGAGCGGCGGACGGGTGAGTAATACCTAGGAATCTGCCTGATAGTGGGGGATAACGTTCGGAAACGGACGCTAATACCGCATACGTCCTACGGGAGAAAGCAGGGGACCTTCGGGCCTTGCGCTATCAGATGAGCCTAGGTCGGATTAGCTAGTTGGTGAGGTAATGGCTCACCAAGGCTACGATCCGTAACTGGTCTGAGAGGATGATCAGTCACACTGGAACTGAGACACGGTCCAGACTCCTACGGGAGGCAGCAGTGGGGAATATTGGACAATGGGCGAAAGCCTGATCCAGCCATGCCGCGTGTGTGAAGAAGGTCTTCGGATTGTAAAGCACTTTAAGTTGGGAGGAAGGGCATTAACCTAATACGTTGGTGTCTTGACGTTACCGACAGAATAAGCACCGGCTAACTCTGTGCCAGCAGCCGCGGTAATACAGAGGGTGCAAGCGTTAATCGGAATTACTGGGCGTAAAGCGCGCGTAGGTGGTTTGTTAAGTTGAATGTGAAATCCCCGGGCTCAACCTGGGAACTGCATCCAAAACTGGCAAGCTAGAGTATGGTAGAGGGTAGTGGAATTTCCTGTGTAGCGGTGAAATGCGTAGAT